>JADLDB010000127.1 GCA_020846875.1 Myxococcales bacterium
GACAAGCGGCGCAGCGGCGCTGTGCCCGGCGTGGCTGTCTCGGTGCACGCGGTGACGATCGGCTTCGTCTGCTCCGGGGTGATCGGCGTCAGCGAGGGCGCATCCGGCGGCAACGGCGCGCCAGAGGACCCCATGAACGATCCCTCACAGCCGGCGACGAGAAGCAGCAACAGCGAGGTGAGCCAGCGCATGACCTGAATCATGCGGAAGCCGCTTGAGCGCGCGCAAGATGTGAACTGGAGTTAACACCACGGAAACACACTGATTTTCCGTGGGCGAGCGAAACCTACACTCAACCTTTGGTGCGGGTCCGGCGGGGTTGGGCTCCGAAGGCGTCGGCGTCCTTGAGCTCCTGGGAGGTGCGCTTGTACGCGCCCCAGGCGAACGGCGCGGCGATCGCCAACAGGCCTACGCCCAGGCCCACGGCCATCCAGGGGAAGGGGCGGTCGGCCTGGGGGAGCTCGGTGGCTTCCTGCCATGAGGACACGCGGTGCCGGCCACGGCTCTGCGCGGCCTGGCGCTCCTCGTCGGTCATCTCCGTCTCCTGGTAGTCCTGCACCTTGTTCTTGCTGCCGGCGAGCGCAGCAGGGCCTGCGAGGCAGGTGACGGCGAGGACCAGAGGGAGGAGGAGGCGGCGCATGGGTGAGACGACTCTACACCGGCTGCGTCACGGCTTCACGAGCTCCACCGTCTGGAGCCGAGTCGGTACGGCGACAGGCCAGCCCTTGTCCGCCACCCGCTTGCGCATCGCCTCCAGGCCGCTGGGCTCGCCGTGCACCAGCAGCACCTGCTTCGGCGGGGTGGTGAAGCCTTCCATCCACTTGAGCAGCTCGGTCCAATCGGCGTGCGCCGAGAAGCCGGACACCTTCATGATCGTCGCCTTCACGTCCACGAAGGAGCCGTGGATCTTCACCTGCGCCTCGCCGTCGAGGAGCCGGCGCCCGCGGGTGCCTTCTGACTGGTAGCCGACGAAGAGGATGGTGTTCTTCGGATCCGGCAGCCGGTGCTTCAGGTGGTGGAGGATCCGCCCGCCGGTGGCCATGCCCGAGGCAGAGATGATGATCGCCGGGCCCTTCATGGCGTTGAGCGTCTTGGACTCCTTCGCCGAGGTGACGAAGCGCGGGCCCTGGGGGCGCCTCGGCGAGAGGCCCTCTTCCATGTACCGCCGCATGTCCGCGTCGTGCTCGTAGGTGTGCGCCAGGTAGATGGGCGTGGCGTCGCAGGCCATGGGTGAGTCGATGAACACCGGGAGGATGGGGATCTTCTGCTCCCGCTCCAGCAGGCCCAGGCGGTAGAGGAGCTCCTGGGTGCGGCCCACCGCGAAGGCGGGGATCACCAGCACGCCCCCGCGCTTCACCGTGGTGTTGACCGCCGCGGCCAGCTCACCCATCGGATCCTGCTGGCCGTGCTCGCGGTCGCCGTAGGTGCACTCGGAGATCAGCGTGGTGGCGCTGGGCACCGCGTCCGGATCGCGGAGGATCGGCGCGTTGTACCGCCCGAGATCGCCGGTGAAGACGACACGCTGCCGGGTGGACTCGAGCTCGAAGACGCAGATCGCGCTGCCCAGGATGTGCCCGGCCCGGCGGAAGGTGAGGGTGATGCCCGGCGCCACCTTCCGGGGGCGATCGTAGGTGAAGGACTCGAACTGCTTGAGCGCGGCGAAGGCGTCCTCCTCGCCGTAGAGGGGCAGGGCGGGGCTGTGCCGGGAGTACCGGTGCTTGTTGGCGAAGGCCGCCTCTTCTTCCTGCAGCCGCGCCGAGTCCGGCAGCAAGAGCCCGCAGAGATCCCGCGTGCCGCTGGTGCAGTACACCGGGCCCTTGAAGCCTTCCTTCACCAGCCGAGGCAGCCCGCCGGTGTGATCGATGTGCGCGTGGGTCAGCACCACCGCGTGGATCGTCTTCGCGTCGACGGGGGAAGGTTCCCAGTTGAGCTGCCGCAGCTCCCTCTTCCCCTGGAACAGCCCGCAGTCGATCAGGATCCGCTGGCCGTCGTGTTCGAGGAGAAAGCGGGATCCGGTGACTGTCCCTGCTGCGCCGAGGAATTGGAGGGAGGCCATGGTGCGGCGCAGCCTAGCGCCGCGAAGGGCCTGCTAGTCAAAGGACAGGGACACGACGTGCAGTGGCCCCCGCCCGAAGTCGAAGCGCCACGCGAACTGGTAGCTCAGCGACAGCGGGAAGGAGCCGCCAAAGGACGTCCGCACCGCCACCGCCGCGCCCGCCGCGCGCAGCCAGGTGGCCGACGGGTTGTTGGTGGCCGCCGCCGAGCCGAAGAGCTCGACGTCCACCTGCCGGAAGAAGGCCGACGGCAGGACGTACACGGTGGAGGTGAAGCCCTTGTCGATGATGAAGCTGTAGCGGTAGCGCGCGTGGGCGATGCCGGCGGCCGTGGCGCGGACCGAGTAATCGTCGTAGCCGCGGACCGTCTCCACGAAGGCGCCGGGCAGGAAGAGCTCGGGCCGCGTGCCCGAGGACCCGCTGCCGCTGCTGGTGTTCCACAGGGTGATGCCGCGCGCCACGCCGCCCACGCGCAGGGTCCCTTCGGGCGCACCCGGGAGCGCGCGCCCGGCGATGGAGAAGATGAAGTTGTGGCGCTTCGAGAAGGGCAGGGGGAAGGCCAGGTCGACCTCGGCGTCCACGTCGAGCAGATCGCGATCGCTGCCGAAGGCGCGCGGGTAGCCCGAGAGATCGAAGGCCATCGCCAGCAGGCGCTGGGTGCCGCCGTACCCGGTGGACTCGCCCGCGCCGTAGGACACGGAGAACCAGGGGCCGAAGTACTTGCCCACCGGCGCGCCCTGGGGCTGCCAGATCTCGGTGCGGAAGCCGAGGGAGACGGGCGTGGTGAAGACGGCGCGGCCGGTGGTGAGCCCGCCGGACCAGTAGGCCTCGGCGGACGTGGTGGAGGTCTCGGGGTAGCCCTCGCGGCCGGCGTAGGCCGAGATGAACCACGGGGCGAGGGTCAGGTTCCGGTAGCTGGCCGAGACGAAGTTCTCCAGCGTGGGGACGGTGAGCGCGCCGTTGATGACCCAGTTGTGGCGGGCCAGGCGATCGCGGCCGGCGATGGCGGCGGTCAGGGTGGCGGACGAGGCGGCCGGGTTGGAGAAGTTGATGCTGACGCCGGCGACGCCGGGGGCGCGGAGCTGCGGGTAGAAGACGTGATCGAGCGACGAGTACGGCTCGTCCTCGAGCACCTCGGGCGCAGGCGGCTCATACCAGCCAGGACCGCCCTCCGGCTCCCCCATCGGCGGGGCGGGCTGGGGTGAGGGGGCGACCGGCGCCTGGGGAGCGGGGAGCGGCGATTGGTCCAGCGACCACTGAGAGCCGTCACGATTGACGAAGGCGACGCGGTCCCCGGCGGGCGCGGGATCAATCACCCCATACGGCGCCTCCGTCAGCTTCTCGATCTCTCCCGAGTCCACGTCCATCCGGTGGACCTGCAGGTACTTCCCCGCGGTCCTGGCGAAGACGAGGTGCGACTCATCGCTCCACCTCGCGCCGTAGTTGAACGCCCCGTCCGCCGTGAGGTCCTTGAGGGTGCCATCTTCCTCGCGCAGCACCAGGTTCCACCCGCGCTGATCCAGGCGCGAGAACGCCAGCCGGCGATGGGCGGGGCTCCACTGCGGCGAGGACACGGCGACTGCGGCGGGCGGCTCCACCAGCGTCGTCTGCGCGCCGGTGCGAAGGTCGATCTCGACGATCCGCGATCGCCCGGCGGGGAAGTCCACGGTGACGTACCGCTTCCCGTCGGCGTCCACGCTGCCGCCCATGGTGCGGCCGACCTGCTGCCACACCTGCACCGTCTCACCCGTCTGCGCGTCCACCTTCCACACCTGGGAGCGCGTGTCGCCACGCTCGATGAGATCGTCATTCACCAGAAACAGCCAGCGGCCGTCCGCGGTGAAGGACATGCCGCTCATCACGCCGGGGCCGACGAGGATCCAATCGCGATCGGTGGTGAGCCGCACCAGCTTGCGGGCCACGCGCACCGTCCCGTCGCGCTCGAGGATCCGCAGCATGGGCACCTCCTCGTTCCCGGCGGTCACCATCGCCATCACGCCGCTCGCCGGGTGCGCCGCCAGCCGCGCCATCTGTCCGATCGCCGGCCGCACCACCACCTGGCCCGGCGGCCGTTCGCGCCTGAGCAGCGTCTCCTGCAGGTGGGCCTCGAACTGGTCCAGCAGATCGCCCAGCTCGTACCCGTAGACGGACCAGAAGCGCAGCGTGGTCCCGAAGGGCACCAGGAAGCTGCGCCCCTGCACGTCCATGACTTGCCACAGCTTGTCTTCGCCGTACGTCGCCGCCAGCCACTCCACGAAGAACAGCCCGGTGAGGTACGCGCCGGAGAAGGGCGACAGCTCGCGCTGGTAGATGCTCAAGTCCCCGCCGCCCAGCCCACCTTTGCTGGCCACGAAGCTGTCGAAGGCGCCGCGGTACAGCGGGCTGTGTGGGCGGCCCACGGCGCGGTGGAGGCGTCCTTCGTAGAACTGCGCCGCGCCCTCGGTGAACCAGCGCTCGAGGAACACTTGGCTCGAGACGAGGGGGCCGAAGGCGTAGTTCACCCCGCGCCACACGTTCTCCACCTGCTCGAAGTGCACGAAGTGGAACATCTCGTGGCAGGCGATGTCGCCCACGTCCGCGCCGGACAGGCCGTACCAGTGGAAGATCTCCGCGCTGGCGGACAGGGGGTTGAGCGAGTGCAGGGGCTCGCCTCCGTAGAGGCCCGAGACGTACGCGTTGTTGTAGTTGGCCGAGGTGAGGAACAGGAGCGCCTTGTCCCGCTCGCGGGTGGTGGTCTGGCGGGAGCGCAGCTCGGTCAGGCACTCCTCGGCGCGGGCCAGCACCCGCAGCGCCGCGTCCTTTCCTTCCGCCGGGTAGTAGAGCTCGACGTTCCTCGTCTCCAGCCGGCGCATCTCGTCCTGCGCGAAGGTGGTGGCGACGTCTTGATCGAAGCGGGGGGAGAACGTGGCGCAGGAGGCGGCGAGGGCCGAGAGCGCCACGGCGGCGGACAGTCTCACGGCCGGGAACCATCGCGCATCCCGGGGGCGCATGCTACGAGCGAACAGCCATGCCGATGCCCATGCCGCCGCAGCTCGAAGCCGCCTACGCCCAGCTCGACGCCGTCCTCGAGCAGGTGGAAGGGAAGAAGCTCGACCTCTTGAAGACCGGCTGGGCAGACCTCGAGAAGGCGGTGATCAAGCTGCTGGGCGGGCCGTTCAAGGTGCAGCAGCCGGAGCACCAGGTGATCGCGCTGGGCCTGGCCGCCGTCCTCGGCGAGCGCCTCCACGCCGAGCACCAGGCCTTCTGGTTCCCCCATCGGGAGACGCCCGAGGGCGCGTCCCTGGGCTTCCCGGAGGCGTTGATCATGCTGTCCCCCTTCGGGGCGGTGGTGGACTCGCTGCGAATGGGGCGCCTGGAGAAGCTGGACGAGGTGCAGAAGGAGATCCGCAGCACGCTGGGGCAGGTGAAGTTCGGCGCGGGGGGCGGCGCGCCCTTACGGCTGTCGCCCGAAGACTACATGCGCTTGTTCGATCCCGGCTTCGTGCAATTGGTCGCGCTCGATCCGGTGAAGACGAAGCAGGTCTGGGGCAGCCAGCCGCCGAAGGTGGGGGCGGATCTCCGCGACGCGCTGAGCCGCGCGGTGAAGCTACCCCCGGAGGCGAAGAAGCAGCTCGAGGCCCAGTTGGTGACAGCCGTCTCGCGCCTGGAGCCGGGGAAGGCGCTGCTCGAGCAGGTGCCGCGCGCGCCGCGGGTGGTGGAGACGATGGGTCTGCTCTTCGGGGCCGCGGGCAGCACCGGCGCCGCCGCCGAGGAGTTCTGGAGCGACATGGTGATGCCGCTGCTCTTCACCGGCGCGCCCGCCAGCTTCCCGGATCTGGACGAGGAGGAGTTGGCCGCGGCGAAGAAGGGCATCGATCCGCTCTTCCTCTTCCTCGACGTGGTGCCGCACCAGTTCCCCTCGCCCGAGGAGGAGGGGCTGCTCAACGCGTTCCCGGCGGCGAAGCTGTCCCTGCCCGATCCCGCCTTCGAGGGCGTGCCGCAGCTGCGCCTCATCAAGGTGACGACGGACGCGATCGTCGCGCCCCTGGCTGCTTTTGATCCGCAGAAGACCCGCGAGGCGATCACCCGCTTCGGCGCGTCGTTGGCGGAGAAGGCGGGCCCGGTGGAGCAGAAGCAGGGTGAAGCCGAGGCGAAGATGATGCTGGACGCGGCGCTCACGCTGCTGAGCGACCTCAAGAAGCTGGTGGCGGAGGGCAAGGACCTCTACGTGCGGCGCTTGACCGAAGCGGAGGCCGCGTCCGAGCCCGCCATCGCCCTGCTGAGGCAGGCGCTCTCGGGGCCGCGCATCATCCTCACGTCGTGAGGAGCTGGCTCGACGCCTTCGAGGCCGCGATGGCCCGGAACGATCCGAACAACCGGGTGCAGGTGGCGACCGTGTCGCCCGAGGGGACGCCGGCGATCCGCACGGTGATCCTGCGGGGGGTGACGGGGCAGGGGGCGCTCTTCTTCGTGACGGATCTGCGCTCCCAGAAGGCCGAGCACCTGGCGGAGAACCACCGCATCTCCGTGCTGGCCTGGTACGCGCACACCCGCGAGCAGTTCCGCTTCACCGGGAAGGCCGAGGTGCACAACGGCTACGCGACCGGGCAGTGGGCGATGACGCGAGCGCAGTTGTGGACGGGCCTCAATGAGGCCGATCGCGCTGCCTTCCTCGGACCGCCTCCGGGTCGCGGCTTCGTCGCGCCGCACCACGTGGAGCTCCCCGAGGCTCCGCCGGCGGAGTTCTGCGTGGTGTCGGTGGAGGTCACCGAGGTGGACTGGCTGACCGTGGGACCGCCGCACCGGCGCGTGCACTTCCGGCTGATGGGGAACGCCTGGGTGGAAGAGCTGCTCGTCCCGTGACCTATCCACCCCTTCTCCCGTGGGGAGAGGGGCAGCCCTACCGGCGCTCATCCCTCCGTCGCGCCAGCTCCCGGGCCGTGCGCAGCTGGGCCTTCCAGTGGCCGTAGAGGCGCTGCTCCGAGGCGAGGCGATCGAGGTCGGCCCGGGTCGCGTCGTCGATGGTACCCGGGGCTGCGTCGCGGAACGGAGTCCCCGGCAGCGGCATGAAGGTGTGCCCGTGCACCCGGGCGCCGAGCTCCACCAGACGCTTCATCAGCGTCGCGGTGGCCTGCACGTCTTCCCTCGTCTCCCCGGGCAGGCCCAAGATGAAGTCGACGTTGGCGCGGAAGCCGCCTTCCTCGCACAGGCGCACCGCGCGGATGATCGCCTCCACGTCGTGGCCGCGGCGGGAGGACTCCAGCACCCGCTCCGAGCCGGACTGGCCGCCGATCACCAGGTCGTCGTTGTCCACGTACCGGCGCAGCACCGCGAGGGCTTCTGGGGTGCGGAAGCTGAAGATCAGGCGGACGGGCCGCGTGCTCGCGTCCGCCGTCTAGCAGAGCGGGACCGCCGTCCCTGCCTGCGGATGCTCTGGCACCCCCCTGAAGCCTGACCCATCAGCCACTTATGGCTGGCACCGGGCCTGCTCAGAAGGCCCTCGTCTCGCAACCCTGAACCGAATCCCAACCCCCCGGAGCCGCCCATGCACGCCCTCAAGTTCTTCGTCCTCCCCTCTCTCGCCGTCGCTGTCTGGATGTCTCTCGCCGCGGGCACCCTGTTGGGCTTCGGCGAGTTCGCGATGGCCACCAACCCCCCGGCGAAGGTGAAGAAGGCCCCGGTGCAGTCGATCGAGGCGCCGGTCCTCACCGCCAAGCGTTGAGCAGCAGGAAGACCAGAAAAGAAAAAGCCCCGGAGGATGACTCCGGGGCTTCTTGCTACCTGCAGGACGAGCAGGCTTTGTGACCCTGCCGGGATTCGAACCCGGGTTTATGCCGTGAGAGGGCACCGTCCTAGGCCACTAGACGACAGGGCCGTTTGAAGCGGGCGCGGAAGTATGCTGTCCGGCCCAACGTGTCAACTGGCTCGTCGACGGCGCCTCTCCCGCGGTCCTGACGGTCAGCGCCCACGAGGCTGTTGCGTCGGGTCCGCCCAGTCGTGCTATTCCACGGCTCGTCGCACGCGGTGGTAGCTCAGTTGGTAGAGCACGAGCTTCCCAAGCTCGGGGTCGAGGGTTCGAATCCCTTCCGCCGCTCAGCAAGAAGGCCCTGATTCTCCTGGTGGGAATCAGGGCCTTCGCGCGTTGAACGTCAGCTTCTGTCGCACGACGGACGACTCGGACGCAGGTCGCGGCACGTGGACTGACGTTGAAGCAGAAGTAGGCGGAATCACGACTGACGAGGGCAGGCGCTGCTCCTGCTCAGTCCGGCACGTGGCTCACCACCTCCTACCGCACTGAGGAAAACACCATGGCTCCTCCCGTCAGCTCTCCGTCTCCCGGCCTGCGCGATCTCGGAGGCCCCGGCGTCGAGCCCGAGCCCATCGAAGGCAGCACGGCACTGGCGCGCGCCGCCCAGACGCAGGCGTCTCGCAGCGAAGTGCCCAGCACCCAGGTGGAGCACGACGAGGCGAAGAGCCCGGGCGTGCGCGCGCGGGACGCGAACGATCGCATCGCCGACGCCGTCGACACCGCCAGCGACGTCCTCTCGGGGTACGTCTCCGACGAGGACGTGAAGAAGGCGATGGCGGCCCTCGGCTGGCTGCGACCAGACGAGCTGGATCGGGCCCTGGCCCACCTCGAGAGCGCCGGCCTGCTGGACAATATGGTGAGCAAGCTCTCCCCCGAGCAGCTCCTCGACCTCACGCGAATGTTGTCCTCCTCGGGCCTCTTCCAGTGGGCCTCTGCCGGCGGCGAAGCCGGTAAACCGGTGGAAGGTGCGCCGTGCCTCATTGCGGTCCATAAGAAGCTGCCGCAGTCCCTGCAGGCGCTGGCTCACGACATCAACCTCGCCATCGCCAAGCAGTACCCCGCCCTCAAGCTGACCGAGCCCGGAGACCAGGGCGGCCCGCTGGACATCAAGCAGCACCCACTGCTGGCGTGGCGCGACGGGTTCCTTGGCCGGGAGCTGCGACACGCCGAAGCCTTCGTCCACCGCTACCTCGCCGTCACCGACATCGACTCGTCCGTCCATCAGCTGCGGCCGGGCGACTCGTACACGCTGTCCGCCAATGGAGGCGCGAAGATCGGCGTGGGCGCGGAGGGCACGAAAGCCTCGGTGGGACCGGAGGTCTCGGTCGGCGTCGAGGTGTCGCGGGACGAAGACGGAAAGGGCTTCACCGTCTCTGCGGACGCGGCGCTCCTGGCGAAGCTGTCGGCCTCGGCGAAGCTGCCGAAAGCCGCGGCCGCCGTCGGCGAGTTCGAGCTCGGGGCAGGGGGCAAGGTCGAGTTCAAGTTCAAGTCGGCTGACGAAGCGGCGAAAGCGGCTGAGCTGCTCTTCGAGGCCAACACCAACCCCATTCGCTTCGCGGCGCTTGCCCCAGCGAGGACAGGGGAAATCGCTCACCTCGTCTGCGCCGTTTCGGCCATCGAGATCGCCGGCCAGGCGGCGGCCAAGCTGGGGCTGGAGGAGGATGCCGGGCACGGTCTATTCGGCAACGAGAAGACCGGCGCCGCGGAGCTGTCCGGTGATGCAGCCACCACCTTCCGGGTGGAGTTCGAGAAGGGCCAGCCGACGACGCTCATCTCCAGGACCGCGCTCCAGTTCGAGGCTTCGCTGGGGAAGTCCAACTCCTGGGAGGCAGGGCCCTTCACCGCCGAGTTCGGGAAGGCCGTCGGAGTCTCCGTGGGCGTGGAAATCGAGCGCCGCACGAAGATCGCGCAGGGCCAGTCGCTCAAGGACGCCCAGGCGTCCGCTCCCGAGGCACCCGCGGCAATGACGGTCACGCTCGAGGCGAAGAAGAGCGGGGCCTTCGGCGAGTCGGGCTCCGAGCTGGAGTTCAAGCTCGAGGGGCAGCCCTGGTTCCTGCTCGAGACCGCCAGCGCGCTCGCGCGGCACGACGTCCTCACCGCGGCGAGCGCCATTGAGAAGGCGGAGGTGACGACGACGCGGACCGCCTCGTCCGGCCTGTCGCTGTCCGTCGAGGTGGAGGCCGGTGGAAACGGCGCCAGCCTGGGCCTCACGGCCATGCGGAAGCGCCAGTTGTCCAAACGCACGGAGGAGGGGACCGGGCGTGAGATGGCGCTGCGCCTCCTCCGGTCCCTCACCGAGCCCCAGGGGCCCGACACGCCCACGCGCGTTCAGATCCCCAGCATTCGGCCTGACTGAGGTCACCAGCAGGCCTGAAGCGCGCGGCTAGAATCGCCTCGTCCGCATGGCCCGCTTCGCCGACTCGCTCGCCGCGCACCCCGCGCCCACCCGCCTGGGCGACATCTCCTTGCGCTACGAGCCGTCGATGTTGATCGGCGAGACGCCCCACGTCCCCAGGAGCCTCTGGCCCACCGGTGCGTGGCTCGGCGGCGTCAGCGCCCTCGTGGTGGCCCTGGGGCTGTTGCTCGCCTCTGCACCCATTCCGGCCATCGTCGCCTGCGCCGTCCTCGGCGCCCTGGGACTCTGGGCCACCGTCTGGCTCGATCGCATCGATCGCCGCCAGCGCCGCTTCGTCGCCAACTTCGCCACCAACAGCCTCCGCCTCGACTTCGTCACCCCCTTCATCGGCCGCCCCCGCACCCTCGTCGTCACCTTCGGCTCCGTGAAGGGCGTCTCACTCCTCGAGCAGGGCGACGGGCGGTGGTGCCTCACCGTCGACTTCGTCCCCCTCACCGGAAAGGCCCAGGTGCTCCGCGAGGTGCTCGCTGCGTTCATCACCGAGGAGCAGCGCGAGGACGCCGAGCGGCTCGAGCGCGTGCTCGAGGGCGCGTTCGGGCTGGGGGAGGTGCCCGAAGACAGTCCGATTCACGACGAGGAAGCACCGCGCGATTCGCTGCAGTGAGCTACTTCCCGGTGAGCCAGGCCCAACCGCTGTCGCGATCCTTGAACGCCGACCCGATGTCCTTCACGCCGGCGTCCTTGAGGATGCGCACCGTCTGCAGCTCGCCGATCGCCGAGTCCGACAGCACCCGCGCCGTGCGCCGCATGCCTTTCCCGCGCGCCCACGTGTTCAGCTTCGCGATCAACGGCGGGAACTCGGGCGGCAGCGCCTTGAGCGCCGTTTGATCCACCAGGCAGTCCCACTCTCCACCCTTCGCCAGCCCCTCGATCGCCCGCCGCACCTCGGCCTCGTAGGCGCCGAACGCCTCCATCGTCGGCCGCGTCGGGTAGCGGACCTCGAGGATCCGCCGCTCCGCGTGGACGACCACCGAGAAGGGCTCCGACTTCACGCCGCCTGCCTATCCTTCCTTCGCCACGCCGTACAGTTGCCCGCCGCCGGCGAGGAACTCCTGCGACTTCTCCGCCATCCCCGCCTCCATTTCCCGTACGTCGCCGGTGATCTTCATCGAGCAGAAGTGCGGCCCGCACATCGAGCAGAAGTGCGCCGTCTTCGCCCCGTCCGCCGGCAACGTCTCGTCGTGGAACTCCTTCGCCTTCTCAGGATCGAGCGACAAGGCGAACTGATCCATCCACCGGAACTCGAAGCGCGCCTTCGACAGCGCGTTGTCCCGCTGCTGCGCCCCGGGGTGCCCTTTGGCCAGGTCCGCCGCGTGCGCCGCGATCTTGTACGTCACCACGCCCTCGCGCACGTCGTCCCTGTCCGGCAGCCCCAGGTGCTCCTTGGGTGTCACGTAGCAGAGCATGGCCGTGCCGAACCAACCGATCAGCGCCGCGCCGATGCCTGAGGTGATGTGATCGTACCCCGGGGCGATGTCGGTGGTGAGCGGCCCCAGGGTGTAGAAGGGCGCCTCGTGGCAGAGCCTGAGCTGCTCCGTCATGTTCTCGCGGATCCGCTGCATCGGCACGTGCCCGGGGCCCTCGATCATCACCTGCACGTCGTGTTTCCACGCCACCTTCGTCAGCTCGCCCAGCGTGGCCAGCTCCGCCATCTGCGCCTCGTCGTTGGCGTCGGCGATGCTCCCCGGCCGCAGCCCGTCGCCCAACGAGAAGGACACGTCGTACGCCTTCATGAGCTCGCAGAGCTCTTCGAAGTGGGTGTACAGGAAGTTCTCCCGGTGGTGCGCCAGGCACCAGCGCGCGAGGATCGATCCGCCCCGCGAGACGATCCCCGTCACCCGCTTCGCCGTCAGCGGCACGTAGGGCAGCCGCACCCCGGCGTGGATGGTGAAGTAGTCCACCCCCTGCTCGGCCTGCTCGACGATCGTGTCGCGGAAGAGCTCCCAGGTCAGCTCCTCGGCCTTGCCGCCCACCTTCTCCAGCGCCTGGTAGATGGGCACCGTGCCGATCGGCACCGGGCTGTTCCGCAGGATCCACTCCCGCGTCTCGTGGATGTTGAGGCCGGTGGACAGATCCATCACCGTGTCGGCGCCCCAGCGGATCGCCCACACCATCTTCTCGACCTCCTCCTCGATGGAGGACGTCACCGCCGAGTTCCCCAGGTTCGCGTTCACCTTCACCAGGAAGTTGCGGCCGATGATCATCGGCTCCAGCTCCAGGTGGTTGATGTTCGCCGGGATGATCGCCCGGCCCAGCGCCACCTCGTCGCGAACGAATTCAGGAGAGATCTCCTTCGGGATCGCCGCGCCGTAGCCCTCACCCGCGTGCTGCCCGGCGTACGCCGCCTCGCGCTTCTGGTTCTCGCGGATGGCGACGTACTCCATCTCGGGGGTTACCTCGCCCCGTCGCGCCGCCGAAAGCTGCGTCACTGCGCGGCCCGCTTTCGCCCGGTACGGCTTCGTCCGCCCGTGGAAGCGCAGCTTCTCGAGGCGCGCGTCTGCGAGGCGCTCGCGCCCGTAGCCGCTCGAGGGGCCGGACAGCTGCTCGAGGTCCTTGTGCCTGGCGATCCACCCCTCGCGGACCGGCGGCAGCCCGCGCTTCAAGTCGAGCTCCACCGTCGGGTCGGAGTACGGCCCCGACGTGTCGTAGACGGTCAGCGCGGGGTTCTCGGTGCTGCGGCCGTCGGCGTGCTTCGTCGGCGAGAGGGTGATCTCCCGCATCGGCACGCGGAGCTCGGGGTACCGCACGCCCCCCACGTACACCTTCGAGGACTGCATGAACGGGGTGCGGGTGATGCGGGCCAGCGCCGCCTCGTCTACCGACAGGCGCTTCGGAGCCTTCGTCATGTCTCTCCCTCCGCCGGTGTGAGCCGGATCAGGTTCGGCGGGTCGGCCGTCCAGGCCCTCTCAGCCCCCTCGACTGCGGGACTCCCCGGTTGCGGGGGAGCAAGTAGCCCCCGCGCGCCTCGACGTCAACGGCGGCCCTGACCGGGTAGCCGACCCGCGACGTCACCCTTCCTTCACAGGGGGCGGCGCGGCGGCCTTGCGGTTGAAGCCGTTCATGGCCTTCTGCAGGCCGTGCTTCACCCACGCCTCGGCGCCGTCGCAGGCGCGCGCGATCAGCTCGGCGAGCTGCTGGCCTTCTTCGCGCGAAAAATCGCCCAGCACGTGCCCCACCACGCGCTCCTTCGCGTTGACGCCAGCGGGCTTGCCGATGCCGAAGCGCAGGCGCCCGTACTTCTCTTCGCCCCAGGACTCGCGAATGGAGTTGAGCCCGTTGTGTCCGCCCGAGCCGCCGCCGGACTTGAGCTGCAGTTGGCCGAACGGCAGATCCAGCTCGTCGTGCACCACCAGCACGTCGTCCGGACCCACCTTGAAGAAGCGCGCCGCCCCACCCAGCGAGGTGCCCGACAGGTTCATGAACGTCTGCGGCTTGAGCAGCAGCACCTTCTGGCCGGCCACCTGCGCCGTGGCGAGCTCCGCGTCGAACTTCCGGCTGGTGAAGGGCGCCTTCCACCGCGCCGACAGCGCGTCCACCACCATGAAGCCGATGTTGTGCCGGTGCCGCTCGTACTCGCGCCCGGGGTTGCCCAGCCCGCAGATGATCTTCACGTCGAGAGATCCTCCACCAACGAAGACGCCGTGCCGGAACGAGCCGGCACGGCGTTCGATACGACGGCCACGGGAGGCGACCGGCTACTTCTTGGCCGGAGCACCCTTGGCCGGGGCCGCCGCCTTGTCGCCGGCCTTGGCCGCCTCGCCGGGCTTCGCGCCTTCCGCCGGAGCCGCGCCCGCCGCAGGGGTACCCGGAGCGCCAGGAGCCGCGCCCGGAGCACCCGGGACCGCCGCCGCCGCCACCGGCTCGACCACCTTCTCGACTTCCGGCGCCTGCACGACCGCGATGGTGTAGTTGACGTTCGTCTTCACGGTGATGCCCTGCGGCAGCTTGAGGTCGTTGATGTGCACCGAGGCGCCGATCTTCATGTTCGTCACGTCGTACTCGATCTGCAGCGGGATCGAGCCGGGCAGCGACCACACCTCGAGCTCACGGCGCTGCTGGGTGAGGATCCCGCCCTCCGTCACGCCGATGGACTTGCCGGTCAGCACCATGGGCACCTTCACCTTGACCGGCTCGTTCTCCACCACGTCGATGAAGTCCGCGTGCAGCAGCTCCCGCGACACGGGATCGAGCTGGTAGTCCTTCACCATCACCATGTGCTGCTTGCCGTCCACCTTGAGGCCCAGCACGGTGTTCAGCTTCTTGGGGGTGGCGATGGCCGTCTTGAGGCCCTTCGCGTCCACCGCGATGCTGATCGGCTTCTCGAGGTGCGGCCCGTAGACGATGGCGGGCACCAGGCCCTCCGCGCGGGTGCGGCCGGCCGAGCCCTTGCCGGAGCCGTTGCGGGACTTCGCCTCGAGGGTCGAGCTGATGATCGACATGACGTGTGTCTTTCGTCCGCGCGAGACTTCGTGAAGGAGGGCGCGCGGTCGCCCACGCCCCACGCCTTGATTCCCCGGCATCCCACCCCGATGGTGGGCCCCGAAGTCCTCGTGGCGAGAGAACGCGGGCGGGCCTTACCGGCAGGGAGGCGCCCCCGTCAAGCGGGGTGCTTGCGCCTCCGGGGGCGGTCTGGTAGGTGCGCCGCTCTTTCTGTAACCAGGGAATTGGAGAGCAGGATCATGCGTGCCAGCGCCATCGAGTTCGTGGACTCCCGCAACAAGCGCAAGGATGTGGTCGACTTCCGTGCCGGGGACAGCGTGCGGGTGTGGTGGAAGGTGAAGGAAGGCGAGAAGGAGCGCACCCAGGCCTTCGAAGGCGTGGTCATCCGCAAGACGCGCGGCGGGGCCGACGCGAGCTTCACCGTCCGCAAGATGTCCTTCGGCGTGGGCGTGGAGCGCATCTTCCCCCTGCACTCGCCCCGCTACGAGTCGATCGAGGTGGTGTCGCGCGGCGCCGTGCGTCGCAGCCGCCTCTTCTACCTCCGCAGCCTGAAGGGCAAGGCCGCCCGCCTCGATCAAGAGGACGACAACGCGGGTGCGGCGGACGCGGCGCAGGCGAGCTAGTCTCGCCGGGCGATGGTGCTCCTCGAGCTGGCGGCGCAGGGCGTGCGAGCGTTCTCGCCGTCCATCCGCGTCGCCCTCAAGCCAGGCTACATCGGGCTGAAGAGCCCCACCGAGATCCCCGCGCCGCTGGCCGGCCTGGTGCTGGCCCTGTGCTACCCCGACGGGCGCGGCGGTGACGCGGCCTTCCTCGCGCCGGGCACCAGGCAGGGCCGCGCGGGCCTGTCCGTGCAGGGCAAGGACAACGAGGTGTGGCGGATCGTCAGGGATCTGGGCGGCGCCGGCGGCCTCCACAAGCTGAACAGGGCCACCAACCAGTTCGAGGTGGCCACCCAGGACGCCTCCGAGATGGGGCAGCTCCTCCGGGCCCAGGTGGGCTTTCCGGCCCGCACCACCTTCGAGCAGCTCTTCACCTTCACCGCCGGGCAACTGCCCAGCCGCCGCCCGAGGGAAGCGAAGACGGTGAAGATGGCCGTCACGGCGAAGGGCAAGCCTCAGCTGCAGTCGGCGTTCGATCAGTACGGGCTGTCGAGCAGCGACGACGCCCAGACGCGCGATCGCATCGCCCAGTTGGAGAAGGAGCTGGTGACGGCGAAGGACGCCGCGCAACTGCAGTTCCGCCACGACGGGCTGCAGGCAGACCTCTTCAAGGTGGAGGAGCGCTACAAGCAGGTGGCCGAGCTCAAGGCCAGGCTGGACGCGGCGCGGGCGGAGCTGGCGGCGGCGCCTTCCGCGGAGAACCTGGGCCTGCCAGAGGACATCATCGAGCGGGTCCGCCGCTACCCGGACGAGAAGAAGCGCCATTCCGACGCGATGGCCAAGCTGCTCACCGAGCGCGAGCAGGCCCTGTCCACCTCGGGGGTCTTCGTGATGCCCCTGTACCGGGATCAGCGCTTCGTCTTCTGCGTGTTGATCGGGCTGGGGCTGCTCGTGGGGCCGGCCTTCCTGGAAGGGAGCTTGCGCTGGCTGGCGCTGCTGTCGGTACCCCTCTTCACCTTCGCCACGCTGCTGGCCCTGCGCTTCGTCGAGGATCTCCAGCACCTGAGCCGCGAGGCCGCCAAGTCCGAGGTCTTCGCCGTGCGCGAGAAGAGGCTCAACGACGAGTTCTCCCTCGCCAACAACGTCGTGCAGACGGCCTTCGAGAAGACGGCCGTCGTCACGCCCGACGAGTTCTACACGCTGATGGCCAGGCGAGAGTCGCTCAAGCCTCAGGTGGCGGCGCTGGAGCTGGAGTTCGCCGAGCTGGAGACCGATCCAGACACGGAGCGTCTGGGCGACGAGCTGCAGCGGCTCAAGGCCGAGATGGAGGAGGTCAACGGGAAGCTGCAGGGCCTCTCCGGGGGGTACGTGCGCGAAGTGCGGGAGATCGAGAGAGATCTGGCGCGCCTCAAGGGCTCGTCGGCTCCGGCTCCTGCGGCAGAGGTAACCGAGGGCTTCCAGGCCGTCGACACCGGCGCGGTCGGCTTCGAGGATCCGCTCCCTCCCATGCTGCTGCTCGGGACCGATCTGTTCGCCACCGACGTGGCCACCCTGTGGAGCGCGATGCGCGATCGCTCGGTGCAGTACTTCTCGGCGTTGAGCGACCGGCGCTACCACGGGATTGACGTGGACAAGGAAGGTCACGCCACCGTCCAGGCTCCCGGCAGGGCGCTCCCCGCGAGCGAGCTGCCGGGCAAGGACCTGGACCTCTTGTACTTGAGCGTCCGGCTGACGCTACTGGAGAAGTACAGCGTGCAGATGCGCCTGCCCATCCTGATCGAAGACGGCTTCTCCGGGGTGATCGACGCACCGAAGCAGCCGCTCTTCGGAAGAATGCTCAAGCACATCGGCACGTTGACGCAGGTCCTCCACGTCACCGGTGCGGCCCAGGCGCCGTCCGCCGCCGACACCGTCTTCGCCGTCTAGAGCGCCGAACAGGTTAGCTCCCGTCGTGACATCGGCGATTTGCGTCGCATCCCGTCGTTGCTCCTCGGTCAGCTGCCCACCAGCAGCTTCCCTCGTCGCGCCTCGGTCTGCTCGCCGCTCACCGACGTCACTCGGTCCGCCAACCTGATCGGCGCTCTAACGCCGCCCCGCGCCAGGGGATGTCAGACCCTTGTGAGAGAGTGCGCCTCGCGCTGATCAGAGAAGCGCCAGCGGGGAGGAGACGGATGACAGGTGAGATCGATCGCCGGGCTTTTGGCTCCGGCGCGGAGCAACTGGTGGTGGAGCACCTGGAGCGCGAGGGCTGGCAGGTGCGGGATCGCAACGTGAACTGCCGCTACGGCGAGCTGGACGTGGTGGCCGAGAGGGAGGGGGTGCTGGCCTTCGTAGAGGTGCGCATGCGCTCCACCGGCACCTGGGGCGATCCGTCGCAGTCGGTGTCCCGGTCCAAGCAGCGCAAGGTGTTCCTGGCGGCCACCGAGTACTGCCAGCGGCACCGCCTCTTCCAGCGGGTGATCCGCTTCGACGTGGCCTCGGTGGTGGGGCGCGGGCGGGAAGGCCACGTGGAGGTGATCGAAGACGCCTTCGAGGCGCTCTGGTGAGGCGGGCGCGCCCGGAGTAGGGGAGCCGGCATGCCGGGCCGCCTCTACCTCGTCGCCACGCCCATCGGGAACCTGGGCGATCTGTCGCCGCGCGCGGTGGAGGTGCTGAAGGCGGTCCAGGTGGTGGCCTGCGAGGACACCCGCCACTCGCGCGTCTTGCTGGAGAGGTTCGGTGTGGGCACGCCCACGGTCAGCCTGCCTGCCTTCGCGGAGGGGGCGCGGGCGCACGCGCTGGTGGCGCGCCTGTCCCAGGGCGAGGACGTTGCGCTGGTGACGGACGCGGGCAGCCCGGGGATCTCGGATCCAGGGGAGAAGCTGGTGGCCGAGGCGCTGGCGGCGGGCGCAGACGTGGTGCCAGTGCCGGGGCCCACCGCGCTGATCGCGGCCCTCTCGGCGTCGGGGCTGCCGACAGGGCGCTTCCATTTCCTGGGTTTTCTGCCGCGGCAACAGTCCGAGGCGCGCGCGATGCTGGAGGAGGTGGCCGGCCTGTCCGCCACGCTGGTGCTGTACGAGTCGCCGAAGCGGGTGGAGGAGACGCTGGGGCGGCTGTTGGACGCGCTGGGCGATCGCCGGGCGTGCGTGGCACGGGAGCTGACCAAGGTGCACGAGGAGCTCGTCCGTGGGACGCTGAGCGAGCTCCTGGCGCGCTTCGGAGAGGCGGAGGTGAAGGGCGAGGTGGTGGTGCTGGTGGAGGGGCGGACGGGGGAGGCTCGCTGGACGGAAGAAGAGGTGCTGTCGGCGCTCGAGTCGGGCCTCGGCCGGGGCGAGCGCCTCAAGTCGCTGTCCACCGAGGTTGCCAGGCGGTCCGGGTGGTCCGCGCAGGAGCTCTACCGGCGCGGGCTCTTGCTCAAGGGAAGCTGACCTTCAGGGCGCGGCGATCGCCGGGCAGAAGCCGGAGCGCGGCGCGCAGGCCTTGAAGTACTGGTGCGGCAGGCCGGTGGAGTCCGCGCAGAAGAACTGATCACCGGTCTCGTTCTCCACCTGGTACGCGGTGCAGGTCATCGCCTCGCCGTTGTCGGCCTCGCAGAAGCCGCCGTTGCGGCAGGAGAAGATCACCCCGCCGCAGTCGAAGCCCCCCGGGCAGTCGTCGTCGGTGAGGCAGATCTGGCCGCAGAAGGTGTTCTGCTGGCCCTCGGTGACGAAGGACAGGCACCGGGCCACGGAGCTGTTCCCGCACTCGAGCTGCGAGGCGCAGGTGCTGCAGTCCACCCGGTTGGGCTGCGGCGCGCAGGTGCCGGTCAGCTTGTTGCAGAACTGGTTGGCCGGGCAGAAGGTGTTGTCGCGGCAGAAGAAGCTGCACAGCCCGTTGACGCAGGAGTTCTTCGGCGAGCAGTCACCGTCGCTGCGGCAGCCGGCCCGGCAGGTCAGCGTGAGCGCGCTGCACACCTCGCTCATCGCGCAGTGCTCGTCCAGGGTGCACGGCCCCAGCGGAATGCACTTCGCGCTGGTGATGTCGCAGAAGGTCGCGGCCGGGCAGTCGAGGTTGGACGTGCACGAGGCGAAGGACTGGCAGAAGCCCAGCGCGTTGCAGAAGTTGTTCGCCGGGCAGCCCGAGTTGTTGAGGCACCGGCAGCCGCCCGAGACGGGATCGCAGAACTGGTTGGCCGCGCAGGACGCGTTGCTGATGCACACGCACCGGTTGTCCATGCCCTTCTGGAAGCCGGGCGGGCAGCAGGAGTCCCCCATGCACACGCACGCGGCCAGCGCCGGCTCGTAGACGTGGTTGGCCGGGCAGCACTCCGTCTTCGCGCACACGCAGTCCTTCGCGATCGGATCGAAGCGGAAGTCCACCGGGCAGCAGTCGTCCGAGGCGCAGGCGCACAGCCCTCCGTCGAGGGACGCGCCACCGTCAGCCGGGGATCCACCTTCCAGCCACACGTGGCCTTTCGGGCAGCACGCGTCACCGGCGCACTCACAGCGCTGGGACTCGAGGGAGAAGACGAAGCCTTCGGGGCAGCAGTTCACGGGGCGGATGATCGTCCCCCCGTCCTCTGAGACGCCCCCGTCCTCCATCTCGAGGCCACAGACGCAGCGACCCGCGTCGGCCAGCCAGCGGTGATCAACGGGGCAGCACTCCGAGGAGCTGCACACGCACGTCTGCGAGTCCGTGGAGTAGGAGTACCCCGCGGGGCAGCACTTGTCGCCGCGGCACTGGCAGACGTGTTCCTCGCAGCGGTAGTCCTCGGGGCACCCCTCGTCGGTGGTGCACATGCACGCGCCGCCGTCCGGCCGGCCGTAGCCGTTGGGGCAGTCCCCGAAGAGCGCCGTGCGGGAGCACCCGGCGGCGAAGAGCAGGAAGGGCACGAGGGCCCATGGACGAAGGGCGCTCATTCTTTTGAGTAGGCGTAGGTGATCCGCACCGTGCTGCCGGGCGGTGGGACGAAGGTGCCCAGGAAGACGACGCTGTTGGTGTCGACGCGGTACTGGAAACCGCTCACCGGATCATTCGGGACGACGATGGAGGTCATCCCGTCGAGCACCGTCACCTGCACGCTGTTGGCGATCGGCTTCAGGGTGAGGGGGAAGACGCGCTTGAGGGTGTTGAGCGCCTGGGCGATGCGCAGCAGCGTCTGCTCGAAGCTGGCGTCGCAAATGCTCCCCACCACGCCGCCCGTCTTGGCCGCCACCTCGGCGTAGCGGAAGGCGGGCTCGGCCAGGCTGCCGTAGAACCCCGATTCCCCGGGGGGAATGCACCCGTTGGGCACCGTTCCGCCGATCACCGAGAAGGTGACCAGGTTCTCGTTGCCCTTGCCCTTCAGGCCGCGGAAGGCGCGCGCGTAGTAGTCGGTGGTGCCGAAGCTGGAGTCGTCTTCGCTGGTGACGGCGATGATCGCCAGCGCCGCGTTCGGCCGCAGGAAGCCGGCGTTGGGTCCGCCTGGATCGGTGTTCGGCGAGGACAGGGCGAACTGCGTCATCCGCAGGCCCTGCTCCCAGCGCGCGCGCGTGTCGGGGAAGCTGGTGTTCTCTTCGAACACCACCCCGGCGTCGGGCGTGGCGTTCCTCAAGATCTTCACGGTCCCGCGCAGCCGCCCGTTGTCCGCGAAGACGATCGACGTCACCCCCATCTGGAAGTCGACGCGCAGCGCGAGCAGCTCCTGGATGAAGCGCGCGAAGTTCGACACCAGCACCCTGCGCTCGTTGGTCATCGAGCCGGAGTCGTCGATCACCCACAGGATGTCGACGACCCCGTCGGACTGCTTGAGCAGGTCCACCTGGATCGAATCCACCCGCGGGGGATCGACGATCTTCACCCGCCCGGTGCGCGCGCGCTCGAGGCGCGGGGGCTCCAACTCCACGGTGGACAGCCGCGGCGGGGCCACCTCAGGCACCGCGCTGGGGCGCTGGTTCTCACGGCCGACCCGATCGCACCCGGACAGCAGCAACAGCGCACACGCGATGAAGGGCCTGGGCGTCATCTTCCGGAGTTCACAATGGGGGAGGTGGCCTCTGCTATGCAAGCATTGGGAGCAACGCGCAACCGAGCCTATTTCTTCAGCCAGTTGCGCGCGAAGAGCCAGATGCCTACGACACCGGTGCCCTACATGCGCGGAATGTTGCTCACGGCGGTGGTCCTCTGCGGAGCCGCGGCGCTCCCCGGGTGTCGCTGCAGCCCGCAGACCCCGTCGCCGGTGACGCTGCGGGTGGTGAACGCGGGGGTCGATCCGATCTACGTCGACCTCACCCGAGGCACCCTGGGCCTCACGCTCCAGCGCGACGTGGGGGGCACGCTCTACCCGTTCGACGATCTCGCGTGCGAGTGCCGCCAATGCGATCGCGCGTGCGACTCGTCGTGCACCTGCCCGGCGATCGGCCAGGACTTGATCCGCCGGATCGGCGGCGGGGAGTCCGCGGAGCGCGTCTGGGACGGCGTGGTGCAGGTGGCGGGGCTGACCAGCTGCGGGGACGGGACGTGCCTCTCGCAGGTGAACGCGCCCCTCAACGAGCCCTTCACCCTTGAGCTGTGCTTCTCCGCGCAGCCGCCGCTGGGCGTTGCCTTCGAGGACGGCGGCGTGGGGGCCGGTCAACTGCCGAAGGTGTCGCAGACGTGCGTGACGAAGAAGTTCGAGCCCCGCGACGGGGTGGTCGAGATCGGCCCGGGGCGTGGCGCGGCCTGCGAGTCCAACGCCCAGTGCCTGGCGTTGGGTGGGCTGTGCCTTGGGGGATCGTGCACCAGCGGCTGCCCGCCCAACGGCTTCCCTGAGTGGTACCTGCTCATCCCCTCACCGGAGAACATGGGCTTCTTCACGCAGGTCCCGCGGGCCACCGGCAACGCCTTCACCGGCACCGGCACGCTCACCTCCTTCCTCTACACGGCGGAGCGGCTCGAGCTGCACCTCTCTCGCGTCGACGCGGCCACCTCGGAGACCTTGACCGCGACGCTCAGCATGACGCTGCCCACGCCGGCCGGTGCGCCGCTCCAGACGGGCGCGCAGGTGACGGTGCTGGTGGTGGACGACGGCCAGCCCCGCCCCGGCCGTGCCTTCACCATTCGCGACGCCGTCAGCGGGCACCTCCTGTTGGCGGCGGACATGCGCTTCGGCGAGCCGCTGCTGGACGCCACCGAGCTGGCGCCCGTCACGGTGGGGCACTCCGGAGACATCATCGGCTGCCGCACCGATGGCTGCGGCAAGCTGCTGTTCACCGCGGCAACATTCTCCTCGGAAGGGAAGACGCTCGCGCTGGATCCGGGGCAGCAGGGCGATCTGGAGCTCTCCGCCGGGCGGTACCGCTTCCTCAACGTGTCGTCGGGCTCCTACGCCTCCACCCGCTGCGACTTCACCGCGCTGCGCCCGTGGATCTTCTGGCGGCAAGGCCCCCCTTAAGGGTGCCGGGGAATCGAGCGGAGGCGTGGTAGGCTGCCCGTCCCATGGCCACGGGGAGTGCGTCAGAGTTCGATCGCGGCCGGAAGGTCGGGAAGTACGAGATCCTCACCCGCCTGTCCGTGGGCGGCATGGCCGAGCTCTTCCTCGCCTTCCTGCCCGGCCCCGGCGGCTTCAAGAAGTTCGTCGCGCTCAAGCAGATCCTCCCCGACGTGAAGGCCGACGAGTCCTTCGTGAAGATGTTCCTCGACGAGGCGCGGATCACCGCGGCCTTCAACCACGCCAACATCGGGCAGGTCTTCGATCTCGGGGAAGACGAGCAGTCCCACGAGCTGTACCTGGCGATGGAGTTCATCGCCGGGCAGAACCTGGAGCAGGTGGTCAAGCGTGCCGCCAAGCGCGAGGTGATCATTCCGGTGGGCTTCGCCTGCCGCGTGGTGCACGACACCTGCCTGGGCCTGCACTACGCCCACGCCTTCACCGATCCGACCGGGCACAAGATGCCCGTCGTCCACCGGGACGTGAGCCCCAAGAACGTCATGGTCACCTACGGCGGCCAGGTGAAGGTGATCGACTACGGGATCGCCAAGGCGAAGGGCCGGCTGAACCGCACGCAGGTGGGCATCGTCAAGGGCACCAGCGGGTACATGTCGCCCGAGCAGGTGAAGAATGAGCCGCTGGACGGGCGCACCGATCTCTTCGCCGCGGCCACCATGCTGCACGAGCTGCTCGCGGGGGTGCGCCTGTTCACCGCGCCCACCGACGCCGCGATGATGATGAAGATCGTCGACGGCCCGGCGCCGCCCCTGGTGGGGGTGAACCCCGGCGTGTCGCAGCAACTGTCCGACGTGGTGCTCAAAGGGCTCGAGAAGGACCGCAACGCCCGCTTCGCCACCGGCAAGGAGCTGGCCCGGGCGATCCAGCAGGCCTGCCCGGAGCTGTACGACGACGAGCAGGTTGCGGAGGTGATGAACCAGCTCTTCGAGGACAAGATCGCCCTGACGCGATCGCTCCTCGACCTCGCCAACGAGGGCCGCGACGTGGCCAGCATCAGCCGCGCAGTGCAGGGCCTGGCCACCACCGAGGAGCCGTCGGACGGCACCGGGAAGAAGAAGACGGGAGGCGCGCCGGTGAGGTCCTCCGCGACGCCCCGGCCCGCTGGGCCGCCTCCCCGCTCCGCCGCGTCCAGCCAGCGACTGCCCAAGGTCGGCTCCGGCAGCACCTCCAGGTCGGGCCAATCGGTGCGCGGGCTGCCCACCGTGGGGCCCGGGGCGAAGTCGTCGCGCAGCCTGCCGAGGGCGGCTTCGAGATCATCGCTGCCGCCGGTGGCGTCGAAGCGGCGCGAGGACGAGGCGGACGCAGGCGATCAGACGCTGCCCCCCGGGACGAAGCGGCCGAGCAAGCCGCCGTCACCTCCGCCTGATCGCGTCGCTGCCGCCGCGCAGAGCCCGGAGGACACGGTGCCTCCGGGGACGAAGAAGGGTGGCCTGGGGGGGCTCCTCGCGGTGCTGGGCGTGCTGCTGGTGTTGGCGGGGGCCGGCTGGGCGGTGGCCTTCGGGCCGCTCAAGGAGCAGGCCAGGCACTGGCTCAAGGCCGAGACGGAGGAGCCCGTCGTCGTCGACACCGGGCCCAAGCCGATCGCCGCCGATCCCGGGACTCCTTCGGGCGTGAAGCCTTCCTGGCTCATCGAGAAGGAGAAGCAGCAGGCCCAGCTCGCCGCCGAGAAGCTCCGCCAGGAAGAGATGGAGGCGGCGGCCAGCGATCCCGAGCGCCAGAAGATGCTCGAGGAGATCCAGGCCCAACTGCAGCAGCTCAACGCGCTGGAAGAGGAGCAGCGGCAACTGAAGATCGAAGCCAGGATGGGCAAGGCCACCGGTGAGGCCAACACCAAGAAGATCACTGATCTCCAGGCGCAGATCGACGAGCTCAAGGCGCTGGTGGCGGCCAAGCAGGAGAAGTCGAAGGCGACGAAGAAGGGCGGGGACTCGAAGACGCCGGGCGAGGTGGAGGTGGTGCGAGACTCGAGGTCCGCCAAGGCCGCGGACGTGGGCTACATGACGCTGCGCACGCTGAACCCGTCGTCGGCGGCCGTCTTCCTCGACAACACCTCGCTCGGCTCGACGCCGCTGGTGAAGGTGCCGATGGACGTGGGCGTGCACAAGCTGCGGCTGGTGGACGGCGACTCGAAGAGCCGGCTGCTGTCCGTCACCATCGACTCGGGCAAGACGCTGGAGCTCAAGGGCGTCGACGTGGGCTCGCTGCCGCTGGCGCCCTGACGCGTTTCTTAGAAGCTCCCAGCGAAGGACAGGGCGGCGCCTCCGGGCAGGGGAACGACGGCCGCCTGCACCTTCGGCGGCGAGAGCGCCCACCACAGGCCCAGGCCGACCCCCGCCAGGCCAGCGCCGATCAAGCTGTAGCCGATGATCAGCTGCGCCTGAGCGCCGCTGCGGGCGGCCTGCGCTTCATCGAAGGTGAGCTCTCGCTTGGCCTGGTTGAAGGACAGCGACGTCGTCACCAGCACCAGGCCCACCACGCTGACGGCCGCACCAGCCCCGGCGGTGAGAAAGCCCGGGAGCCGCGACGGCGAGGAGGTCGAGATCTGTGGGGGGAGCTCCGGCGCAGGGAGGGGGACCGGCCGCTCCGTGGGCACGTCGGGGGGAGGCGCCGATTTGAGGCCGGTGAGGGCGTCGGCGAGGCGCACCGGCACGTCCTTGAAGAGCGCGGCGAAGGCCGTCTGGACAGCGGAGGCGAGCTCCTTCTCCGTGGTGGCGACCTCGGCGCGCTCGGCGAGGATCTTCCCGGCGGCAGGATCGACCAGCCTGAGCTCGATCCCGAAGCGCCGGCCCAGCTTCGACACGGACGCCACCAGGACGAAGTCGGCGCGCACGGCCGCGGCCGCCCGCTGACACTCGGAGGAGGGGCAGGCCCCTGGCGACGCCGGCGACTGCCCCCTGGCGGAGAGATCGCGGGTCGTCACCACCTCGCGGCCGGAGCGCGCCAACTCTCTGGCGACCTGACTGCTGACGATCGCGGCCGCGTCCTTCGATTTGTCGTCGCGAGCCGTGGTGTCGGTGAAGATGACCCGGGTGGGGCGATCCGCAGCTTGACCCGCGGAGGCGAGGAGGGCGAGGAGGAGGAGCGCGTGGGGCTTCATGGGCAGGAGTAGTGGACCTTGAGCTGGATCGCGTCGACCTGCGCGCCGTCGAAGCCGGGCGTCGGCCCGTTCCGCACGGCGAGGGAGGCGCCGAAGCCGGCGGAGTTCACCTCCGCGGGGGTGAGGGTGCTGCCAAGGCCGAACAGATCTGCAGGGTCCCCGTAGGTGATGTCGGTGAGCGAGGGCGTCCACGCCGTGGTCGACTGCGCGCGGTTGGCACCCGACAGGGCCCCGCCGACGACCAGCCCCACGCGGGAGTCGACCAGGACTCCGGTGGTGGCGCTCGAGCGGCGGGCCACCTTCAGCTCGACTCCCTGGATCGTGACGTCGCCGGGAACGGAGAAGCCGAAGTCGGTCGCGACGAGGTGGTCGGATTGATCGTCGCCGAGGGGCGGGGTGGTGGCCAGGCTCGAGTCGAGCGCGACGCGCGCTCCGGCCAGGTTTCCCCAGGCCCGGGAGCTGCCCTCTGACGTGGCGGTGGCGCTCCGTGTCTGCGTCGAGGTGGTGAAGTCATAGAAGACCGTGATCCGGGCCGCGTCGACCTCGGCGGTCACCGCTCCTGTGGGGGAGGTCACCGCGATCGCCAGGTCGAGGGAGCCCTGAGGGGCGGGCACGCTGGACCAGGGGACGTTCCAGTCGTCGGTAGGTCCTCCGTAGGCGACCCAACTGTCAGCGGAGGTCCAGGGGTCAGCGCGGGCCTTGTTGTCACCCATGCTGGTCCCCCCGGGCAAAAGCTGGATCGTTTCGTCTCGCAGAGCGGCGGAGCCGTTGGCGCTTGCCCGTCGCTTCACCTCCACCAGCACGCCGGAGACCGTGGTCCCCGGCACGCCTATCGCCGAGAAGCTCGACAGGTAGAGCCACTCGGAGGTCTCCCCAGGGCTCAGCGTCGTCGAGCTCCAAGGTGCGCCTTCGGCAATCGCGGCGGTGGGGTTCGCCCAGGCCTCGGTGCCACCGTTCTTGTAGGTGCTTACCGAGCTGCCGGCCATCATCGGCCCGACCGTCGCGCCGACGAACGTGTATTGGACGGCGATCTCGACGAAGTCGACGAAGGGCTGAGCTTCGGTGGAGGCGGCGCTGTTGAGCACGGCGAGCTCGAAGCCGAACGCGGGGTCAGTGATCTGCGCTGGAGTCCAGGTGGTACCCCAGAGATCGCCGCCGTAGGTGACCTCTGCGCCTGGGTTGGTCGGCCAGGTGGTCGGAGTGGCGGGGATCGGCCCGGAGCCGGGGCGCAGCAGCCGCACGAGGTGATCCCGGATCCCGGCGGCGGACCCATGGCGGCGCACCCGCACGCTGATGCCGACGATCAGCGCATCGGACCGGATCATGAAGCCCAGGTTCCGGACCACCAGGCGCTCGGAGAGGTCGCCGGGGCGCAGGACCCGGGTGGAGGCGTAGGTGGAGTCCGGCATGGAGACCGCCGAGAGGTTTGTCCAGGGGAAGGCCGATCGAACCGAGCTGACCTGGGCCGGGCTGCGGGAGTCGGTCGAGAACAGGCCGGGTGTGCAGCCGCCGTCCGAGCCGCCGCCTGTTCCACCGCCGACTCCGCCGCCCGTTCCACCGCCGACTCCGCCGCCCGCTCCACCGCCGACTCCGCCGTCGAGGTCGTCGCAGCGCTCCGCACAGAAGGTCTGGGCGCACGCGACGAGGGGCGCGGCGCACTGGGTGACGCAGCGATCAGCCGGGCGATCGCAGAGGTACCCCGCACCGCACACGCCCCCCGGGTTGCACCTGGAGCCCGAGAGATCCTCGAGGCAACCCACCAAGACGGAGCTCAGGGCGAGCGCCGCACCGAGCAGGAAGTAAGAAGTCGAACGCAGCACGACGCTCCGGTGGCGGCAGGCACTGCCGGGGCTCCTACGGCCGGCCCTCCCCAGCGGACTCAAGCCTACCGCGCTTTGAGGAACTTCGACTCCCACTCGTCGAGATCCTCGGCGATCCTCCGCCGCTCGGCCGCTGACGGCTTCGCCTTGAGGTCGGCCTTGAAGTCGTTGAGGAAAGCCGCCGCCAAGGAGTCGCGGGGGGAACCCAATTGCCGCTCCAGGTCCTTGATCCGCGCCAGCAAGGCCTTCTGCGAGTGTGGGTCGGCCTTCGCGGAAGGTCCGGCGTCCAGCGCCGGGGGGCGTGGCTCGACGGCCTTGGCTACGGCGGCACCAGCGTCGGCCGAGGGCGTGGGTGAGACGGAAGGCACCGGGACGACGACGGTGGGGGGCTGCGGAGGCGTGTCGGGTGGGGTGGGATCTACCTCGGGTGGCAGGTTTCCGGTCGCGCGCTCGGTCTTCGCGTTCACCGGATCGACTGAGAGCGCGGGAGGCGGCTTCGGCAGGGGGGCCGGCTCGTCGACACCGGACGGAGAGCCCGGCCAGAGCGCCCAGGTGAGGATCGCCACCAGCGCGACGCCGCCCAACGCCAGGCCGATGATCGGTC
>JADLDB010000128.1 GCA_020846875.1 Myxococcales bacterium
CTGGTCCCTTGCCCGGATCTCGTCGTCGCTCGTCGGTCACGGGCCCACCAGCCCGCTCCCTCCTCGCTTCTCGACCTCCGGGCAACGTCCTGCGCGATCCATGCTCTACCCAGGTGAACTCCGGGGTCAGGCGACGTGCCGGGTGTGCCCCTTGGCGCAGACCAGCAGGCCTTCGCTGCTCAGCTTCATCCCCCGGCCGCACAGCCGGCAGGACGGCAGCATCTGCAGCGGGCCCTGGGCGCTGGCGCGGGCGGTGGGCAGTTGGTGCACCGACGCCGACGGCGGCGAGCTGGCCGGCGCGGGCGGGGCACTCCTGTCTTCGCGCTCCACCTTCACCCCGCCGCCGGGGCCGCCGTTGGGGCCGGGCCGGAGCCGCATCAGCTCCTCGCGCACCTTCGCGAGCAGCTCGCCGCGCACGCCCTTGTACCGGGCCTGCATCGCCGTCAGCTGATCCATCATCACCTGGAACTGCTGCAGCCGGCCTTCGTCGTTCGCCTTCATGTCGTTGGTCTTCATCATCACCTCGTGGCTTGAGCAGCTAGCGTGATCAACGAAGAGCGCCCGCGCAAGGGCTTCCATTCCCCGTGATCCACCGCCCGGCAGAAGCGAAAGCGGCACCGCACGTTACGAGCGCGAGCGTGATCGCCTTTTTTTCACCGAGGGCCGGCCAGCGCCCGCCGAGGCCGGAAAATCGGCCTTACAGCTCGCAGCCGCTGCCGAAGCCGTCGGCGTCGAACTCGCGCGACAGCCCACCGACGAGCGCCGGCCCCTGATCCACCGGCACGGTCGCCAGCACCTTGAGCACGTGCTTCCCGCCGCGCTTCGGGCTGCAGTACTCGAGCAGGTAGAAGCGATTGGCCAGCCCATTGACCCGCGAAGCGATGGAGGCGAAGGCGGCGTCGAGCTCGCTCGAGCGCGCCACCGGGAAGTAGCCGTCGCGCCCGTAGGCCCTGAGCGCCACCTCGTCCACCTCCCCGCCCAGCCCCACGGTGAAGACGTGGGCCTTCGAGCTGCGCACCGCCTCCACCGCGCTCGCCGGCAGCACCCGCGAGGCCTGGTCCGTGCCGTCGGTGAAGAGCACCAGCGCCGCGTCGCGCCAGGCCACGTCGGTGAGCGAGAGGCGCGAAGCCAGCGCGGTGAGTCCTTCCACCAGCGCGCCGTTGAGGTTGGTGGAGTCGTCCACGCAGCGCCAGCCGGCGCACGTCCGGCGGTCCCTGAAGCCGGCGCAGTCGGCGCTCGCCCGGCACTCCGGCGCGGCCAGCGAGTCGAGGCCGGCCAGCACCTGCGCCTCGTCGGCCGTGAAGTCCACCACCAGCGTGGGCGAGGGCCGCCCGTCGAAGGTCATCACCGCCACCCGCTGCGAAGGCCCCTGCGCCAGCACCGCCGAGACGTAGCGCTTGGCCGCCGCCTGCAGCGCGCTGAAGTCGCCGGAGCGCAGCAGGCTGCCCGACAGGTCCAGCAGCACCAGCGAGTCCATCACGAAGCGCTCCCCCTTCGGCTGCACCCGCACCTGCGACTCGAAGGCGCTCACCTTCCGCCCGTCCTCGGTCAGCGTGAAGTGCGACGCGTCGAGGCCCGCCACCGGCTCGCCCCCGCAGGTGTCCACCTTGAACAACAGCGACACCTTCGACGGCTGCTGAGTCACCAACCCCGGCCCGCCCGAGGGCTCCGTCACCGACAGGCAGCGCGGCACGTCGTCCACCGCCTCCGGGCCACAGCCCACCGCCAACAGGCACAGCACGCCACATGAGCCCAGGAGCGTCTTCCGCATGTGGGACAAGGTAGTTCCACCGGCCGGCCGGGCAACTTTTCGCCTGGGATTCCGCGCGGCTTCCCTGCTTCTGGCGGCCAGCAGCGGATTTTCTGACCCGCGGTTCAGAAACGAGTTTTTTGGAACTGACCCGTGGGTTAGTAACGAGCGTCAGCCAGGAAGGACGTTCCCCCAGCACATGGCCAGGCCAGCAGATCCCCACGCGCACGAGGCGCTGCGCAGCGCGGCTCGCCGCGAATTCGTGAAGAGCGGCATCCAGAAGGCGCGCATCGAAGACATCACCCACGCCTGCGGGCTGTCGAAGGGCGCCTTCTACCTGCACTTCGACTCGAAGGAAGGCCTGTTCCGGGAGTTGGTGAGCGAGGTGGAAGCCGAGCTCGAGGAGCTGCGGACGGTGCGCGAGCGCCACACCCAGGACTTCCTCGCGCGGCACGGCTCGGTGAAGCCCAAGGACTTGAAGCCGGGCTCGGCCTTCGTGCGCGCGCTGCGGTCGCTGCACACCCGCGAGGATCAGAAGCTGCTCGAGCTCTTGTGGCGGTGGCGCGACGTCGTCGACGTGCTGCTGTCGGGCAGCCAGGGCACCGCGTTCGACGGGGTGATGTGGCGCATCATCGACCGCGAGGTGGTGCGCGTGCAGGAGGAGTGCGAGGCGCTCAAGGCCGTCAAGCTGATGCGCGACGACATCCCCGGCGAGGCGGTGGGGCTGTTGCTGGTGGGCACCTACCTGCTGGTGGCGCGGCGCCTGTCGTCGCTCGAGGAGAAGCCCGACTTCGACGTCTGGCTGACCGCCCTGCAGAAGCTGCTCGCGGAAGGGACCGCCCCCCGCCCGCACACCCGCGCCACCAGGTCATCGCCGTTCGCGGCCTCGCCCCGCCGCGCGCCCCCCCGGGCCGCCCGGGGCAGCCGAAGGAGCCACCCGTGAAGCACCTCGCCCTCGCCGTCTTCCTCGCCTCCGCGTGGGCCGCCGCGGCCGATGGACCCATCACCGCGCCGAAGGTCCGCCTGGTGGCCGCGAAGCCCGTGCAGTCCAGCGCCACCGAGGAGGTCACCGGGCAACTGGGGCCGTCCAAGCTGTTGCCGCTGGGCTTCGAGGTGGGTGGGCGGCTGGCCGCGTCGCGGGTCAGCAAGGGGGACCAGGTGAAGGCCGGCCAGGCGCTGGGTAGCCTGGACACCGAAATCATCGACGCGCAGGTGGCGCAGGCCGAGGCGGGGCTGGCGGCGGCGGAGGCGGCGGCGGCGCTGGCCCAGGACGTGGCGGGCCGCAACGAGAAGCTGAAAGCCGAGGGCAGCGTGTCCGACGTGCAGTCGCGCCAGGCGGAGACGCAGGCCAAGGCCTCGGCGGCGCAGGTGGCGCAGGCGAAGGCCGGGCTGGCACAGGCGAAGGCGGGGCAGCGGCGGCACCACCTCAGGGCGCTGTTCGCCGGCACCGTCATCGACGCGCCCGACAACGTGGGCGGCATGGTGGGCCCGGGCACGCCCGTCTACATCATCATGCAGCTCGACCCGCTCATCCTGAAGGCGACCATCTCGGAGAAGTACAAGTCCCAGGTGGCGGCGGGCCAGCGGGTGAAGGTGGAGGCGGTGGGCAGCGACGCGAAGGTGGACGACGCCATCATCAAGGTGGTGCTGCCCTCGGCGGATCCGCAGACGCGCCGCGTCCCGGTGGAGGTGCTGGTGCCCAACGCCGACGGCCGCTTCGTAGCCAACACCCTGGCGAAGCTGACGCTGTCGGTGGGCGGGGAGAAGAGCGCCGTCCTCATCCCTCCCACCGCGCTGGGGATGATGGGCGGCGCGCACGTCTTCGTGGTGGACGCAGGGGGGAAGCTGAAGCGGGTGAAGGTGACGGTGCTGGAGCGCACCTCCGCCCAGGTGACGGTGGTGCCTGAGGAGCCGGTGAAGCAGGTGGTGGAGTACCCCTCGACGCTGGTCGAGGGCACCAAGGTGACGCAGCGCTAAGCGCCCATGACGCTCTCGGACCTGTCCATCAAGCGGCCCGTCTTCACGACGATGATGTCGGTGTTGTTGCTGGTGCTGGGGCTGCTCGGCCTCACCCGGCTGGGCACGGACCTCTTCCCCGACGTGTCGTTTCCCTTCGTGGCCATCACCACCGTCTACCGGGGCGCGGGCCCGGGGGAGATTGAGCAGCAGGTGGTCAAGCCCATCGAGGACGCGGCGGCGGCCATCAACGGGGTGGACACCATCATGTCCTTCTCGCGGGAGAACGTGGGCATCGTCTTCGTGCAGTTCAAGCTGACGGTGCCGCTGGACCGCGCCCTCGACGAGGTGCGCGACAAGGTGGCCGGCGTGCAGGGGCAACTGCCCCGGGAAGCCGAGCTGCCGAGGGTGTCGAAAATCGACCTGGGCGCCGCGCCGGTCCTCACCTACGCGGTCAACGCCGAGCTGCCGTCCACCGAGCTCAAGCAGCTCATCAAGGACCGGCTGGAGCCCGCGCTCTCGCAACTGGAAGGCGTGGCGGCGGTGCGCACGGTGGGCGGGGACACCCGGGAAATCCGCGTCGACGTGGACACCGACCAGGCCAAGGCGGCGGGGGTGGCGCCGGGGCAGTTGGCCGAGCGCATCGGCATGGAGAACCTGGACGTGCCCGCGGGGCGCCTCGACCTGGGGCCCAACGAGCTGACCGTGCGCGCGCTGGGGCAGTTCGAGACGGTGGAGCAACTGGAGAACCTGCCGGTGGCGCGCAACCCCGTCACCGGCTCGCAGGTGCTCTTGCGCGAGGTGGCCACCGTCACCGACGGCGTGGCGGACCGGCGCACCGTGGCGCGCCTCAACGGCAAGGACGCGGTCATCGTCGAGGTGGTGAAGCAGCCCGGCTCCAACACGGTGGAGGTGGCGAAGGGCGTGAAGGCGAAGATGGCGGGCCTGTCCGAGGCGATGGGCCACGGCTTCGGCGCGTCCATCCTCATCGACTCGTCCACCATCATCGAGGAGAACGCGAAGGAGGTGTGGGTCGCGCTCATCTTCGGCGGGCTGATGGCGGTGGTCATCATCCTCCTCTTCCTCCTCGACCTCCGCGGCACCTTCATCAGCTCGCTGGCGCTGCCCACGTCCGTCATCGGCACCTTCTTCGTGATGTACGTGCTGGGCTACACGCTGAACCAGATGACGCTGCTGTCGCTGTCGCTGGCCATCGGCCTGCTCATCGACGACGCGGTGGTGGTGCGCGAGGCCATCACCCACCGGCTGGAGGAAGGCGAGAGCCCGAAGGACGCCGCCAGCCGCGGCACGCGCGACGTCTTCCTGGCGGTGCTGGCCACCACCCTCTCGCTGGTGGCCGTCTTCGTGCCGGTGGCCTTCATGCCCGGCATCGTGGGGCAGTTCTTCAAGCAGTTCGGCTTCACCATCTCCGCGGCCGTCCTCATCTCGATGTTCATCAGCTTCACCCTGGACCCCATGCTGTCCAGCCGGCTGTCGAAGCAGCGGGGCCTGGGCGACGAGGAGAAGGAGAACCGGGTGGCGAAGGCGCTGCGGCGCTCCTTCGAGGACACCGAGCGCTGGTACGAGCGCGTGCTGGGGTGGACGCTCAAGCACCCGTGGAAGACGGCGGGCCTCACCCTGGCCGTCATCGGCGCGTCCTTCTTCGCGGCCAGCGGCCTGGGCAACGACTTCATGACGCCGGAGGACCGCGGGCAGTTCATCGTCGAGTTGAAGCTGCCCGAAGGCTCGAGCCTCACCCAGTCCGAGGAGCGCGCGAAGCAGGCCGAGGCGCTCTTGTCACCCATCCCCGACGTCACCGACGTGTACGCGCTCATCGGCGCGGACCCCAACGGCTTCGGCGGCGACGTCAACACCGTGCGGCTGCGGGTGCTGACCAAACCCCGGGCCAAGCGGGCCCTGGGAATTCCCCAGCTCAAAGAGGTGGCCCGCGAGAAGCTGTCCACCCTGCCGGCCACGCAGGTGTCGCTCATCGACCCGCCGGCCATCGAGGGCATGGGCGACTTCTTCCCGATGATGCTCTACGTGATGGGCCCCGACTTCGCGGTGCTGAAGTCCGAGTCGGAGCGCGTCGGCGCCCTGCTGAAGGGCCTCAAGAACGAGGACGGCGAGGCGATGGCCACCGACGTGCGGGTGGTGGCCAACCCGCCGCGGCCCGAGCTGGCGGTGGAAATCGACCGCACCCGCGCGCAGGACACCGGCCTCACCAGCGCCATGCTGGGCATGCAACTGCGCCTGGCGATGAACGGCCAGACGGTGGGCAAGCTGCGGCAGGGCAGCGTGGAGACGGACATCGTGGTGCGCCTGGCCGAAGAGGACCGCGGCACCCCCGAGGCCCTGAAGCAGTTGGACGTCTTCACCCCCGCCGGCGTGCGGCCGGTGGGCGCGGTGGCCAACGTGGAGGTGCGCGAGGCGCCCAGCGTCATCGAGCACTTCGACCGGCAGCGGCGGGTGATGATTGTCGCCTCTCCGGGCCCGGGCGCGTCGCTGGGGGCGCTGGCGTCGCGGGTGAAGGCCGAGCTGAAGGCCGCGCCGCTGCCGCCGGGGTACACCCTCTTCTACGACGGGCAGATGAAGGTGCTGGCCGAGCAGAACGACGCCTTCGCGCTCGTCTTCCTGCTGGCCTTCGTCTTCGTCTACATGGTGCTGGCCAGCCAGTTCGAGTCCTTCAAGCACCCCTTCACCATCATGGTGTCGGTGCCGCTGGCCCTGGTGGGCGCGCTGTTGGCGCTGGTGGTGACGGGCTTCTCCATCACCATGGGCGCGATGATTGGCCTCATCCTGTTGATGGGGCTCGTCACCAAGAATGCCATTCTCCTCGTCGACCAGGCGCTGCAGAACCTGCGCGCCGGCGACGACCTCGACACGGCGTTGCTCAAGGCCGGCCCGCGGCGCCTGCGGCCGATTCTGATGACGAGCGCGGCGATGGCCATCGGCATGGTGCCTACCGCCCTCGGCCGCGGGCAGGGCTTCGAGTTCCGCGCGCCCATGGCGCTGGCCGTCATCGGCGGCGTCATCACCAGCACCTTCCTCACCCTGCTGGTGGTGCCGCTGGTGTTCGCCACCTTCGAGAAGCTGACGCCGAAGTCGCTGCGCATCGGCAGGCAGGACGGCGGGCCGCCCGCCGCCACCCCCGACGCCGCCGACGAGCTGGAGACGGGCCACGAGGAAGCCGCGCCGGCGCCGTCGCCTCCGGCCCAGGCCGCGCGGGGACACGTACCCGAGCGCGCCTGAGGCACCCCAGAGAGAGAGCCCGTGAGGAGACCCGTCATGCCGAAGCCGCTGAAGGTGGGCGCCGCCCTGGCCCTGGCCGTCGTGCTGTCCCAGGCCGCGTGGGCCGAGCCGCCGGCGCCGCTGTTGCCTGTCAACGCCGCCACCGACATGGACGCCGCCGCCCTGGCCGCCCGGCGCCCGGTGCTGCTGAAGGAGGCGCTGCTGCTGGCGGAGAAGAAGAACCCGGACCTCGCCGCCGCGCGCGCCACCGCCGCGCAGGTGTCTGCGAAGGCGTCGCTCGTCTACTCGTCGATTCTGCCGGACCTGACGCTGAGCGCCTCGTACGTCTACACCTCGGCGCCGGCGGTGTTCGACCAGTCCGGCCAGACGCAGCTGCTCTCTGCGCTGACGACGTTCTCCAACATGCCCCCGGAGCTGAAGGCGCAGACGCTGGCCGGCCTCGCCGAGGCGCCCGCCGTCATGGAAATCCAGGCGGCCAACTCCCTCTTCGGCTCGCTGGTGCTGCAGCAGGTCCTCTTCACGCCGCAGCTCTTCCTGTTGCCGGCCGCGGAGGAGGCGGAGGAGGCGGCCAACCTCGGGGCGCTGGAGGCGCGGGAGCAGATTCTGCTCGCGGTGACGAAGGTGTACCTGGGCATCGAGGGCCTGGGGGAAATCGCCGCCGCCGCGAAGGAAGCCGAGGCCATCGCGCAGAAGCGCGAGAAGGACGCCGCCGCGCAGGTGCAGTTAGGGACGGCGACGGACATCGCGGTGCTGCGGGCGCAGCAGGAACTGTCCCAGTCGCGCGCCACGCTGGCGAACATCGCCGGGCAGCGGGTGGCGCTGTTGATGTTGCTGGAGACGATGGTGGGCGAGCCGGTGCGCCCGCTGGAAGGCCGGCCGACGCAGTACGACGTCACGCCCGCCGACGAAGCCAGCCAGCCGTGGGAGAAGGTGTACTCGGTGCAGGCGTCGGCGATGGCGCTCAAGAGCCAGGAGCGCTTCAACACCTTCGACCGCCTCTCGTGGATGCCCAGCGTCGTGGCCCAGGCCAAGGGCAGCTACAACTCGAACAAGGGCTTCGTGAACACCAACTGGATTTTCGACGGCATCATCGCGGCGCAGTGGCAGCTGTACGACCGCGGCGTGCGCGACGTGAACCGGCGCGAGAATGACGCCAAGACGGTGGAGTTCCGCGCGAAGCTGGAGGGGGCGCGGGCGAGGGCGCGGGCCAATTGGTACTCGGCGAAGACGAACCTCCTCACCGCGCAGGTGGCGCTGGAGCAGGCCGAGGCCACCCAGCGGCTGGCCACGCGCGCGCAGAAGCAGGCGGAGGCGGCGTTTCAGGTGGGCTTCTCCACCGGCCTCGAGGTGTCGGAAATCGACAGCCGGCGCTTCCTCGCGGCGTCGGCGGCGGCGCAGGCGCGCGCGCAGATGCAGCTGCGGAAGGTGGAGCTGCTGGCGGCCGAGGGGCGGCTGGCCGAGGTGGTGGGCGTGACGACGCCTCCGAAGGACTGAGCGCGCTTACCGTCTGCGCACCGTGCCGAGCCTCAGGCAGCGTCGAGGCGTGGCCGGGCCCTTCGTCTTGCTCCTCCTCACTGCCGCCGAGCGCCAGGGTGGCTGCCGCGCCTGAAGCCGCAGCGCGTCGGCCCTTCAGAAACAACTGTACGTGCCGTTGGGGCCGGTGGCGCAGGTGGGCAAGGAGCCGTAGCACGCGGGCAGACACTGCCGCGTGTTGAGGTCGTAGCGCACGCACACGTTGCAGTAGCAGTTGCTCTGGTTGCCGAAGGCCGAGATGAGCGTCTGGCACACGCCGGTCGCCTGGCCCGTCCGGTACTTGCAGTTCTCGTAGTAGATGTTGCCGGCGAAGCAACTGAACAACACCTCGCGGTCCGCGAAGCCTGCTGGTAGCGAGTTCTGCGGAAGGCAGAGGCCCTCGAGGCCCAGGGTCGGCAGCGCGGTGCCTTGGCTCCCACAGGTGCAGCTCCCCGAGGCACCTCCGTTTCCATCCGGCCGGCAGATGCCGGGAGCGCAGTCCCACACCTGCAGTCCGTGCTGTTGGTCCGGCACCATCCAGTAGCGGCCGCCCACGCAGTACCCGTTGATGGGGTAGCCCTGCGCCGGCCCCACGGCCGTGCCCAACGCCACGCAGGCCGTGCCCTGCGGGTTGGGCCACGTCCCGTTGACGCAATCGCACTGCAGTTGGTTGGCCGCGCACGCGGAGTTGGCGGGGCAGGTGCCGCACTGGCCTCCGCACCCGTCGGGGCCACAGGCCTTCCCTGCGCACTGGGGGGTACAGCCACACTGGCCGGGCACGCCTGCGCCACCGCAAGTCTGCGGCGCGGTGCACGCCCCGCACGACACCGTCCGCGTCACCCCGCAGTTGTCCACCGCCGTCAGGCTGTCGCACGCCCGCTGGGCCCGCTGGCAGAAGGCCGCGTCGGACTCAGGCAGACACTGACACTGGCCGTTCACGCACTGCTGCGTTGAGGTGCAGGTGCCGCAGGTGCCGCCACAGCCGTCGTCTCCGCAGGTGCGCCCTGCGCAGGCAGGCTGACAGCCGCCACCGCCGGAGCCCCCGCCACCGCCGACGGAGCCGCCACCGCCGCCGACGGAGCCCCCACCGCCGCCGACGGAGCCCCCGCCCCCGCCGACGGAGCCGCCCCCGCCGCCGACGGAGCCGCCACCGCCGCCGACGGAGCCCCCGCCACCGCCGCCGACGGAGCCCCCGCCACCGCCGCCGACGGAGCCGCCGCCGCCGCCGACGGCGCCGCCGCCTCCACCGGTGCCGTTACCTCCTCCTCCGCACGCCGAGCCCAACAGCAGCACGACGAACCATGTGGCAGCCGAGTGGCGCATGCTGGCTCCCCCGCGTTGGCGCTTCACGATGGATACTGCGCCTGCGCAGCGGCCACGGCAAGCTGCTCGCCCGGCGTCCGCTGGAGAGCGGTACACTTCCGGGAGCTTGGACTCACTTGAAGTGGACCTCGCGCAATTCCGCGCGGACAGCGCCGCCCGCCTCGCGCGCCTCCAGCGCACCGACACGCTCAAAGGGCTCTTCGTCAACCGCTACCTGTCGATGTTTCAGCAGCTCGGCGGGGACGCGCTGAGACGCCGGGCGCTGGAGGCGATGGGCGAGGTGCGCATCTTCGACTTCTGGAACTACCCGTACGCGCGCATGGTGCAGGTGGGCCTCACCGTCGTCGACGAGCTCGCGCCGCGCTTGGGGGGCGTCGACTCCTGCCTGCGGGAGTTCGGCCGCCTCGCCACCACCAGCTACCTTGGCAGCGTGCTGGGGCGCGCCTTCCTGGCCACCTTTCATCCGTCGCCGCGGACGATGCTCATCGGCATGCCGTGGGCCATCGGCACCGTCTTCACCTTCGGCGAGCGCACCGTCGTCTTCCCCGAGCCCGGCCGCTGCACCTTCCGCTGCCGGCGCGAGTTCTCTCCCGCGCCGTCCAACGCCGCCGCGGTGCAGGCCGCCGTGGAGGCGTCGGGAGGCCACGAGGTGCGCGTCTCCATCACCTCGCTGGACCTCTTCAACTACGACCTGAACGTCTCCTGGCGTGAATAGGGCGACCGGCGCGCTGCGGCGGCGGCTCCAGGTGAAAGCCGCTCGACTCCGCGCTGCTCGGGCGCAGCCTCAGGGCACCCGCACCGCGCCCTGCTCGAAGGCGGGGTGGTTGGCGCAGCGGTAGCCGTAGGTGCCGAAGCCGGGGAAGCGCACCGCCTTCGTCGTGCCGAAGGTGGTGCCCATGTTCCGGTCGCTCGGACCGCAGGTCTGCTGCAGCGGGTGGAGGACGAAGCTGCCGGAGAAGGTGACGTCTTGCGTCGTCGTCACCCGGATGCACTTCGGCGTGTAGCCGGAGCCGTTGAAGGTGACGGTGCGGCTGGCGCCGGGCGCGGTGCGGTCGTCCCAGGTGGTGCAGTTGGCGGGAAAGCCGGTGCACGGCGGCGGCTCGCAGACGCTGCTCGCGTTGCACACCCAGGGCAGGCCCGCGTCCACGCAGTCGCCGTCGCCGCAGCAACCCGAAGGGTCGACGCACCTGTCCGCGCAAGCCTTCTGCGTGGCGGGGCAGGTGAAGGTGAGGACCTGCGTGGCGGTGGCGAGGCCCGTGGAGGTGACGGTCAACGTCGGCGTGCCCGGCGCCGAGTCCATGACGTGTACGCTGCGCTCGCTGGAGCCTGCGGAGATGGCCCACTGCGCGGGCGTGGTGAGGCAGGCGCCTTCCTGGAAGAGCCGGCTGGACGCCGCCGACGAGGTGAGGCCCAGGGGCACCGCGCTCGCCGCGACGACGGGCAGGCCGCAGCCGTCCTGGAGTTGGACGCGCACCGGCCCGGAGCAGGCCTGCGTCTCCAGCGCCTGAGGTGCGGACACGATGGCCAGCCGCGACGGACCACCACACCCCGCGTCGCCCGTGCCTGCGTCTGTGCCTGCGTCAGCGTCGCCGCCTCCGCCGCCCGCGCCGCCGCCCGCGTCTTCACCGCCTCCGCCTCCACCCGTGCCGCCGCCAGCGTCTGCAGCTCCGCCGCCCGCGCCGCCGCCGCACGCCCCGGCGTCACACTCGTCCACGGGCCTCGGAGAGCACGCGGCGGACACGAGCAGCACCACGCCTAAGCCCAACAGTCGGCGACTCATCCGCGGGAATCTACACCGGCCTGCCACGAGTCCGCGCGAGGCTCACCTTCGCTTGGCGCTCGCCGGCTTTGACTTGAGGGGCCGGGACGGGTGAGAAGGCGCGCGCGCCATGGCCTCCGACGACTCCCGCACCGGCGAAATCCCCACCCTGGACCTCCAGCGGCGCGTCTTCGTGGCCATCGCCGAGGACGCCCTGCGAAGGGACCTGGTGGGGCGCTTCGAGCGCTGCGGCTACGCGGTGCGGGCGGAGGCCACCATCGACCAACTCCACGAGCAGGTGCTGGCGTGGCGGCCCGAGTTGCTGGTGCTGGGCGAGACGTACCCGCGCGGCTCCGGGCGGCAGGCGATGCTCAAGCTGCGCTCCTCGGGCGCCACCTTCTCGGTGCCGGTGGTGGCCGCGCTGGAAGACGTGTCGGTGCCCAACATCCTCCGCTGGCTGCGGGTGGGCGTGGTCGAGGTGTGGCGCCTGCCGTGGTCGCGCGACCCCGCCCCGCGGGTGAAGACGCTGCTGGACGAGTGCACCGAGACGCTGGTGCAGACGGCCGGCCCCCGCACCCGCCTCCTCGCCTTCGCTCGCCGCTCCGGCCTGGAAGGCACCGTCGTCATCTACCCGGACACGCCCTTCGAGGCGCGCGCCTCCTTCGTCGCCGGAGAGCTGCGCGACGCCCGCTTCGGCCCGCTGGAAGGCGTGCCCGCCGTGGACCAGATGCTGGAGCTGGACGACGCCCCGGTGCGCTGGGTGGACGGCACCAGCACCGAGCCGCTCGCCCGCGCGCTGCCCCGGCCGGGCGGCCGCACCACCGTGCTGGGGGTGGAGGACGAGGCCTCGGTGCGAGAGCTGGTGTCGCGGCGGCTGGCCACCGCCGGCTACCAGGTGACGAGCGCGGCGGACGGCGTGGAGGGGCTGCAGAAGGCGCTCGCGAAGTCCTTCGACCTCATCGTGGTGGACCTGGGCCTCCCGCGCCTCGACGGCTGGGGCCTCTTGCGGCAACTGCGCGAGGACGTGGTGGCCCGCGAGTCGGCGGTGCTGGTGCTGTCCGCGCACGACGACGAGGTGGACACGCTCAAGGCCGCCCGCGCCGGTGCCCGCGCCTACCTGAAGAAGTCGGGCCGGGCGAAGGAGCTGCTCTCTGCGGCCGCGCTGCTGTCAGGCCCCCGCGTCGCCACCTGGAGCAGCCTCGAGGCCTGCCGCGAGACGAAGGTGGAGCTGCGCGCGGTGGGCCCGGTGTGGCTGCTGCGCGCGCTGGCCGAATTGGACTGCGCCGGGCGCCTGGAGCTGGAGGACGCGCTCGGCCGCTACGAGGTGACGGTGGCCAAGGGGCAGTTCCTCGAGGCGGTGGCGCAGACGGGCAGCCTGCGGGTGACGGGCCCGGTGGCGGTGGAGGCCATCGTGAGCAGCCGCGGCGAAGGCCGCTTCGTCTTCGCCGAGGTGAAGGTGTCGCCCGCCGCGCCCTGGCTGTACGACGTGGTGGACGTGGTGTGCGACGGGCTGCGCAAGGACCACGCCCGGCTGCTGGCGCGCGCCCTTCAGGACCCCGGGCGCCTCTACTTCAACGAGGAGCTGGCGCAGCTCTTCGCGCGGCTCGCCACGCCGGGCGAGCTCAAGGTGCTGGAGGGCGTGCGGCAGGCGCCCACCAGCTTCGACGCGCTCGCCGCCGGGGTGGCGCTGGAGGCGGACGACGTCACCTCCGCCCTGGCGGAGCTCTTGCGCCGCGGCGTGCTGTCGGTGGAGCCGTAGCGCCCGGCCTGTGCGACACTTCGCGGGATGACTGCGCTCTCGAAGGCCGCTCTCGGTGTCGGCGTCGCGGTGCTGCTGGCGTCGTGCGCGAAGGAGCCGCCGCCCGTCGAGCCGCCCAGGGTGGACGTGCGCGCCGAGCTGCGCAAGCACGGCGAGTGGATTGTCGTCGCCCCCTGGGGAAAGGTGTGGCACCCGCACGCCACCGAGGTGGGGCAGGCCTTCATGCCCTACGTCACCGGCGGCGGCTGGGTGTACGGCAAGGACGGCTGGGTGTTCGAGTCGAAGTGGTACTGGGGCCAGTGGGTGTTCCACACCGGCCGCTGGTTCTCCGCCGATGACCTGGGGTGGCTGTGGTGGCCCGACCCCGCCGAGACGTGGGGCCCCGCCTGGGTGGAGTGGCGCACGGGTGACGGGCACGTCGGCTGGGCCCCTCTGCCGCCCGAGGTGCGCGGCGCGCGCCACGAGACGCCCCCGTGGACCTGGGTGAAGCTGCGCTACATGTCGGCGCGCGAAGCGGAGAAGTTCGCGCTCAAGGCCCCCGACGCCGCGAAGGTGCACGCCCACGCGCAGCCGCTGCCGGCCACCGGGCCGGACGCGCAGGCGGTCCAGGCCGCGGGAGGAATGGACCGCGACCCTCCGTCCCTCGAGTTGCCAGCCGAAGCGCCGCCCGTGGAGGCCGCTCCTGAGCCAGCCCCGGAGCCCGAGCCCGCGCCGCCCCCCGCGAAGAAGGGAAAGAAGCCGAAGAAGCGGAAGTAGCACGCGGCCCCGCTTGCGGGCCTGCGGGCCCAGAAACATCCGCGGGCGGCTCGGCGTTGCTGCGCGTCGGGTCGAAACGCGCGACAGTTGCGGGCGCACTTCTCGCCGCCTCGGGGGCTCTTCATGCGTGCCATGCTGTGCGCCGTCGTCGTCTTCGCGTCCGCCTCGTCCCTCGCCGCGCCTCCCAGGCCGGAGGAGCTGCCCGCCGAATTGCGCGACTGGGCCGCCTGGGTGCTGCACGACGCGAAGGACGCCGCCTGCCCCTTCCTCCACGGCGGCGACGAGCGCGCCTGCGCCTGGCCCGGCCGCCTCGCCCTGACCCTCGACGAGAAGGGCGGCCGCTTCACCCAGTCCTTTCAAGTGTACCGCGAGGCGTGGCTGCCCCTGCCCGGCGAGGCGCGCCGCTGGCCCCAGGGCGTGCAGGTGGACGGGAGGCCCGCCGTCGTCGTCCCCAACCCCGAGTCCGGCCGGCCCGCGGTGCTGCTGCCCGCTGGGGAACACACCGTCACCGGCACCTTCGCCTGGGACTCGCTGCCCGAGGCGCTGCAGATTCCTCCCGACACCGGCCTCCTCTCTCTCACCGTGAAGGGCGCGGAGGTGGCGCTGCCCAACCGCGACGGCGAGGGGCGCGTCTTCCTCCAGCGCGAGGCCACCCAGGCTGAGACGGACCGCATCGAGCTCGACGTGCACCGCCGCGTCACCGACGAGATTCCCCTGCACCTCACCACCCGCCTCACCCTCAAGGTGTCGGGGAAGAGCCGCGAGGTGCTGCTGGGCCGCGCGCTGCCGGCCGGCTTCGTGCCCATGTCCCTCCTCAGCGGTGTGCCGGTGCGGGTGGAGCCCGACGGCCGGTTGCGCCTGCAGGTCCGGCCCGGCACCTGGCTGGTGGAGCTGGAGGCGCGCTCGGAAGGGCCGGTGGCGTCCTTGAAGCGCCCGGCCGCGGACGGCCCGTGGATGGAAGGCGACGAGGTGTGGGTGTTCGACGCGCGGCCCTCGCTGCGGCAGGTGCTGGTGGAGGGCGTCTCCGCCGTCGACCCCTCGCAGACGACGCTGCCGTCCGAGTGGCGCGGCTTCCCGGCCTGGGCCATGGGCCCCACCGACGAGATGAAGCTGACGGAGCGCCGCCGCGGCGACAGCGAGCCCGCGCCCGACGTCCTCAACCTCCAGCGCACCCTGTGGCTGGACTTCAACGGCGGCGGCTACACCGTCAATGACCGCATCAACGGGCAACTGCACCGGAGCTGGCGCCTCGAGGTGCAGCCGGGCACCGAATTGGGCCGCGTAGTGGCCTCGGGCGCGGACCAGTCCATCACCCGCCTCACCCAGGGCGCGAAGGCCGGCGTGGAGCTGCGGCAGGGCGCGCTGGCCCTGGAGGCCGACAGCCGCCTCGTGGGCTCCATCGGCCACCTCTCCGCCGTCTCCTGGGACGCGGACTTCAACAGCGTGCACACCACCCTGCAGTTGCCGCCCGGGTGGCGCCTCATCTCGGCCGGCGGCGCCGACGACGTGCCCGACACCTGGTTCCAGCGCTGGACGCTCTTCGACCTCTTCCTCGTCCTCATCATCGCGGTGGCCCTGGCGCGGCTGTTCGGCCTGCCCTGGGGCGTGCTGGCGCTGGTGACGCTGGGCCTGTCCTGGCAGGAGGAGGACGTGCCCCAGTACGCGTGGCTGGTGGTGCTGGCCTGCGAGGCGCTCTTCCGCGTGCTGCCGCTGGGGAAGCTCAAGTCGCTCCTCACCGTGGCGCGGGTGGCGGCGTGGGGCGCCCTCATCGTCCTCACCGTGGCCTTCTCGGTGCAGCACGTGCGGCAGGGCATGTACCCGGCGCTGGCTCAGCCCCGCGCGCTGGGCGGGGTGATGTCCTGGAGCGAGTACTCCTCGGAGAACGCGATGCAGTACGCGCGCTCCTCCGGCGAGGGCTGGGACCGGGAAGGGAAGGAAGCCGAGGAGGACTACGCGGGCAGCGGCTTCTTCCCGTCCTCTCCCGCGAAGAAGGCGCCCCAGAAGCCGATGCAGCAGCAGGCCCTCGCGGGCAAGGCCAAGCGCAGCTTCAACGTGCGCGACTACGACAAGAACGCGATGGTGCAGACGGGCCCGGGCCTGCCCCGCTGGGACTGGACGCCGGTCAGCATCACCTTCTCCGGGCCGGTGCAGCGCGACCAACAACTGTCCTTCTTCTTCCTCGGGCCCGCCGCCAACCTGGTGCTGGCCTTCCTGAGGGTGGGGCTGTTGGCGCTCCTCCTCCTCTGCGTCCTCGGCTTCCCGGGCAGCTTCTGGCCTGACGCGCTGAAGAAGTGGGCGCGCACCGCGCCGAAGGCCGCCGCGGCGATGCTGGCGCTGGCGCTGGCGTTGGGCTCCTCGCAGGCGCTGGCGCAGGAGAAGGCCGCGCCGGACGAGGTGCCGCCCGCCGACGTCCTCCTGCAGTTGCGCGCGCGGCTGCTGGAGAAGCCGGAGTGCGCCCCCACCTGCGCCTCCAGCCCGAAGCTTCTGCTGGAGGCCTCGCCGAAGGCGCTGCGGATGCGCCTCGAGGTGCTGGCCGGCGCGCAGACGGCGGTGCCCCTGCCCGGCAGCGCGCAGCAGTGGGTGCCGGAGACGGTGCTTCTGGATGGACGGCCCACCGCAGGCTTGAGGCGTCAGCCGGACGGCTCGCTGTGGCTGGCGGTGCCCGCGGGCGCCCACCAGGTGCAACTGGAAGGCCCGCTGCCGCCGCGCGACGTGGTGCAGGTGGCGCTGCCGCTGCGCAGCTACCGGGTGGAGGCGAAGCTGGACGGCTGGACGCTGGACGGCCTGCACGAGGACGGGGTGGCCGACGACAACCTCCAGTTGTCCCGCAAGGACACCAACGACAAGGGCGCGGGCGCGTCGCTGCAGGTGGGCACGCTGCCGTCCTTCGTGCGCGTGGAGCGCACCCTGGTGCTGGGCCTCGCCTGGACGGTGGAGACGAAGGTGCAGCGGGTGACGCCCACCGGCAACGCGGTAGTGCTGGAGGTGCCCTTGCTGGCCGGCGAGTCGGTGACGTCCAGCGACGTGCGCGTGCAGGGCGGCAAGGCCCTCGTCAACATGGGCGCGGCGGCCACCGAGGTGGTGTGGAGCAGCGTGCTGGAGGCGAAGGCGCCGCTCACCTTGAGGGCCCCCACCGGCTTGAGCTGGGTGGAGGTGTGGCGCCTCGACGTCTCCCCGGTGTGGCACGTCACCTTCGGCGGCATCCCCGTGGTGCACCAGCAGGACGCGTCGGGGGTGCGGCTGCCGGAGTGGCGGCCCTGGCCCGGCGAGACGGTGACAGTGGAGGTGGCCCGCCCCGAGGCCCTGCCCGGCCAGACGTTGACCATCGACCAGTCCTCGTTGGTGGTGTCCCCCGGCGCGCGCGCCACCGACGTCACCTTCACCGCCAACTTCCGCACCTCGCGCGGCGGCCTGCACCCCTTCACCCTGCCGGACGGCGCGCAACTGCAGTCCGTCACCATCAGCGGCCTGACGCAGCCGATTCGCCAGGAAGGGCGCGTCGTCGCCATTCCGCTGGTGCCGGGCGGCCAGTCGGTGGTGCTGTCGTGGAGGGAGCCGTCCGGGCTGTCCACCTCCTGGCGCACGCCGGCGCTGGACGTGGGCACGCCCGCGGTGAATGCGGACATCGAGGTGCGGCTGCCGCAGGACCGCTGGGTGCTGTTCGTCCGCGGGCCGGGGCTGGGGCCGGCGGTCCTCTTCTGGAGCTTCCTGCTGGTGCTGCTGGCGGTGTCCCTGGGGCTGGGCCGCATCGGGTGGACGCCCTTGTCCACGCGGCAGTGGCTGCTCCTCGCGCTGGGGCTCTCGCAGGTGCCGATGGCGGCCATCGCCTTCGTCTTCGCGTGGCTCCTCTTCCTCGGCTGGCGCAACAAGCAGCCGGAGCTGTCGGTGGGCTGGTTCAACCTGCGGCAGTTGGCGCTGGTGGGCGTGACGGGCGTGGCCCTCATCATCCTCGGCGTCAGCGTGTACGAAGGGCTGCTGGGTCTGCCCGAGATGCAGGTGTCGGGCAACGGCAGCTCGGCGTCGCAGTTGCGCTGGTTCCAGGACCGCACCGACACCACCTTCCCCACCGCGTGGGTCTTCTCGGTGCCCATGCTGCTGTACCGGGGCGCGATGCTGGCGTGGAGCCTGTGGATGGCGCTGGCCCTGCTGTCGTGGCTCAAGTGGGGGTGGAAGGCCTTCGCGCACGGCGGGCTGTGGCGGCGGGCGCCGAAGGTGGTGCCGCCCGGGCCCGAGGCCGCGAAGCCGCCTGGCGCGACGTAACCCCTCGCGCAGGCCTTCGAAGCCGAAGGCTGCGCTTCCTACCCCTCGTTCGCGCGGAAGGTCGAGCTGGCATCCAGGCTGGGTTCGCCCGGGGCGACCAGCGTCACGAGGTTTCCGGGGGAGTCCGTGCCGGGGAAGTAGTTCGCCACCCAGTTCATACCGGCCCGGTCGCGCAGGTCCGCCTCCGAGACCCACGCCGTCGTCCCGGTCCACGAGTCGTGAACGAGAATCTCGGCGTCGGGGCTCTGTCCGCGCACCTCGGTCGCTGACAACCAGTGGTTGGTGAGGCCGATGGCCACCGGCTTCCCCTCCTCCAGCAGGCGCAGCAGCTCGTTGACGCCGTGCTGTCGGTCCTCGACGTTGATGACTTCTGCCTCACCACCGAAGCGGTCGGACACCTGCCGCGCCATCATGTCCCGCCCCCAGCCCGCCAGGATGGGTCGGGCCGTGTACTCGCCCAGCGCGAACTGATTGGCCGGGTCCGACTGCATCACCGCGGCCTCGTACTGGACGCGTTCCTCGGGCGTCATGGCGGCGAGCTGCGCCGCGAACGTGGGATCCACCGCCGCCTGCAGCGCCAGCACCGCGTTGGCTCCGCACGAGTTATTCCAGCCCTGCACCACGTCACCCGCCGGGTTGCCCGACGGTGGAGCCTTCAGGGCACTCACGATGGCGGGCTGGTCGAGTTTCGCGCCGGTGACGGCAAGCGCCCGCTTCCGCAGGGCACTCCCCTTGCCCGAGCTGAACTCGTTGCCGAACGCTTGCGCCAAGGGTGCCTGGCCCTTCTTGGCGCCAGCTCTCGCGGTCGCTCCGGACATCTTCGATGGACTCAACGGCAGTCGGGCCGGCTTGATCAAGGCTTCCTCCTGGTGAAGGGCCATCGACGTTAGCTCACCGGCGGCTGAAGCGCGTCGCGCCGAGTGTGCCGACCCTGGAAGGCGGCGTGAAATGAGTGCGCACTCTGTCTCAACCGGGTTGCGCACTCGGGACGAGAGCTTGACGGTCTGCCCAGTCGCGACGTTTATGCGCCCGTGCACACCACCACCGCAGGCAGCACGCGCATGACCCCCCGGCTCTGTGTGGCGGGGCTCGTCCTCATCTCGATGTTCGTCGCCTGCTCCGGAACGCCCGACAGCTTCGATGGAGGAGGCGGAGGAGTCGGCGGCGGAGGAGTCGGCGGCGGAGGAGTCGGTGGCGGAGGAGTCGGTGGCGGTGGCGGTGGCGGTGGCGGAGGAGTCGGTGGCGGAGGAGTCGGTGGCGGAGGAGTCGGTGGCGGTGGTGGCGGCGGTGGCGGTGGCGGTGGTGGTGGTGGCGGCAGCGGTGGCGGCGGAGGCGGTGGTGGCGGTGGCGGCGGTGGCGGCGGAGGCGGTGGTGGCGGTGGTGGCGGTGGCGGTGGCGGTGGTGGCGGTGGCGCTGGAGCGGACGGCGGCGTCGCGATCATCAGCGAGTACGTGGAGGGCTCGGGCAACAACAAGGCGCTCGAGATCCTCAACCCGACCTCCGCGCCCATCGACCTCGCGGACTACCAGCTCTGGCAGATCGCCAACGGCGGCAGTTGGCCCGAGCAGGTGCTCTCGCTCTCCGGAACCCTCGCCGCGGGAGACACGTACGTCGTCGTGAACAGCCAGGCGGACGCGACGGTGCTCGCGAAGGCAGATCTGGTGACGCCGAGCGCGGTGCTCCAGTTCAACGGCGACGACGCCGTCGGCCTCGCTGCCAGGGCCGGGACCGGCAGCTTCGGTCTCATCGACTCCGTCGGGCAAGCCGGCGCGGATCCCGGCACCGCGTTCGCGGCGGCGGGCGTGGCGGACGCGACCGTGAACCACACCCTTCGACGGAAGCCCACCGCGACGACGCCCACGACCAACTGGCCTGTCTCGGCCGGCAGCGATGCGGCGACGTCGCAGTGGCTGGTGCTCCCCATCGACACCGTCGATGGCCTCGGCCTCGGCAACCAGCCGTGCGTACCCACTCCCGACGTCTGCACGACGCTGGGCGCGGAGTGCGGTCAGGTCGACAACGGCTGCGGCACGCAGGTCCCGTGCGGGAGCTGCGCCGGCGCGCTCGCGTGCGGCGGCGGCGGGGTGAGCAACCACTGTGGCGTCCGCCTCTACCAGGTCGCCGACCTCGCGACGGGGACGGACGCGAGCGCACCGAAGGGCTTCGGCTTCTTCGAGGGCAACGCCTACTTCAGCGCCGACGTCTATGCGACCGGCCGCGAGCTCTGGAAGAGCGACGGCACGACCGTGGGCACGGCGCTCGTCCGGAACATCCACACCGGCATCAGCGGCACCGCGAGCAGCGATCCCGAGGGCTTCACGGTCTTCGGCAACAAGCTCTACTTTCAGGCCAACCTGAACGGCTGCAACGAGCTCTTCCAGACCACCGGGACGCTCCAGAGCACCTCGCGCGTCACCACCCAATGCGTGGGCTCGCACTACCTCACCGTCGTCGGCAACACGCTCTTCTTCGTCGGCCACGACAGCGCGAACGAGTACACGCTCTGGGGTTCGGACGGCACCGTGGCTGGCACGCGCTCGCTCGTGGACCCCACGCCCTACAACAACGCGCCGATCCCGTACGGACTGGTGGCGCACGGAAACAAGGTCGCGTTCGCGGTGACGGACGGGAGCCTGGGACGTCAGGAGCTGTGGGCGAGCGACGGGACGACGAGCGGGCTCGCCTACGCGGAGCCGTTCAACACCGGCTACACCGGCGGCGTGCGGGACATCGTCTCTTTCAACGCGAAGGTCTTCTTCTCCGGCTACTGGACCTCCGCCGGGCGCGAGCTGCTGGTGAGCGACCTCACCCAGGCCGGCACGTCCATGTTGGTCGACCTCTACCCCGGCAGCTCCGGCGGCTCGGTCCAGAACGCGTCCGATCCGAGGGGGCTCTACGTTCACAACGGGCGCATCTACTTCAGCGCGGTGACCCCGGGCTCGCAGCGCGGCCTCTTCTCCACCGACGGCACCGCCTCCGGCACGACGCAGGTGGTGGACCTGGGCGCGCAGGGGAGCAGATCTCCTGCGCACTTCGCGTCCGTCGGTTCACTGCTCTTCTTCACCGCGACGAACAACGTCAACTCCGACGGCAACGAGCTCTGGGTCACGGACGGAACCGTGGCCGGCACGCTCAAGCTCGCGACCGCGTCGTCTTCGCCGCTGCACTACGGCGCCACGATTGAGCGGCTCGGCGTCTGGGATCTCACCCCCGCCGGCGGGAAGCTCTACTTCGTCCTGCAGGATCTCGCGCACGGCGGCGAGCTCTGGGTCACCGACGGCACCGTCGCGGGCACCACGCTCGTGGGGGAGACGAACCTCGCGGGCGACGGCGTCGAACGGATCCTCGGCGCGGGGACGGACCGGCTCTTCTTGTCGGCGAGCAACGGAGCGCAGGGCAAGGAGCTCTGGTCGTACATCTGGCCGTAGCGCGCACCTGGCTCGTCCTGCATTGGCTGGTTCGCCTCGTGAGTGAAGCACGGGGGCGTGCCCGTTGACGAAGCTGGGGACGCTGACTGAAGAGACGGAAATTCCGGGCGGGGGACACACCGGTGGAGAGACGCGTGTCGTCGACGTCAGCGCCATCATCGGACGCCCTGCTCATCGGCGGTGAAGCGCGGCGGTGCGGTGCCCGTTATGGTGCGCGGCGGCTGCCATGACTTCAGAGCTCAACCCCCAGGCCGCGCAGATGGCGGACGAGAGCATGGTGCGCACGCTGGCGGCGCAGGCCGACGCCATCTGGCCGCAGGAGGCGCCGCTGCTGGCCCGCTACGGCCTACGGCCCGGCGCGCGCGTGCTGGACGCCGGCTGTGGCACCGGGGAGTTCACCGCGCGGGTGCTGGAGGCCTTCCCCGGCGTCGAGGTGCTGGGCGTCGACGTGCTGGACAGCTCGCTGGACCGGGCTCGCCGGCGCTGCGCGGCCTTCGGCGCCAGGGCCCGCTTCGAGAACCGCAGCCTCTTCCAGCTCGGCTTGAGCGCGCGCAGCTTCGACCTGGTCGCCTGCCGGCACGTGCTGCAGGCCATTCCGCGGGCCCAGGCGGCGCTGGCCGAGTTGGTGCGCGTCACCCGCGCCGGCGGGTGGCTGCACCTCATCGCCGAGGACTACGGGATGATGCACTTTCCCCGCGGGAAGCTGGAGCCCGACGACTTCTGGCGCCACGGGCCGGTGGAGTTCGGCGCGGCCACGGGCACGGACCTCCACATCGGCCGTCACGTGGTGCCGCTCCTCGAGGCGCTGGGCCTCGCCGAGGTGCGCGTCGACTACGTGGTGGTGGACACGCTGCGCGTCCCGCGGGACACCTTCGCCCGCATCTGGGAGGCGTGGCGCGACGGCTACGTGGAGGCACTGGGCCAGCACACCCGCTTCTCTGCGGAGGGTGCCCGGGCCCACTTCGACGAGATGATTCACACCCTGCGGCACACCCGCGACTACGCGGTGTGGCAGGTGCCGGTGGTGAGCGCCCGGGTGCCGTGAGTCAGCCCGCCAGCGCCCCCTCCGGCTCCTCCCGGCGGGCACCACCCGCGCGGCCGTCAGCCTTCCCGGCGGAGGAGACGGCGCAGGTCCTCGCGGCGCTCCTTCGTCCAGGCTGCCTTCGGTTCGTCCGGCGCGTCGCGCTGCCAGGAGACGGACAGCGCCGTGTCCAGCGCACGGGCGTCGTCGCGCTCGGCCGTCATCTCCAACAACTCGTCGCTGCCGAAGCCCAGGTCGCCGCCGTCACCGGTGAGCCACCCGGCGAGGCCCTTCTCGTCCCCCGCGGCGGCCCGCCCCAGGGCGAAGGACACCGCGTCCCACCGGTGGGCCTCGCGCTCCTCGCGGGGCTTCATCGCCTGCGACACCTTCACCTGCACCTCGCCCTCGAGGCGCGCCTCCGTCCAGCCCGGCGTCTCCCTGCCCCTGGCGAGGCACACCTCCCGCCAGTGCGCGTCGAGCGCCGCGGTGAGCGCCTGCGCGTCTTCCCGCGAGGGGTGGCGGCGGGAATTGAAGCGCCGCTCGGCCGCCGCCAGGGCCTGCTTGCTGCCCTGCGCCGACGCCCGGGCCTTCGCCGCCAGCGCGCCGCCCGCGAAGTACATGGCCATCGCCTGGCCGGGCCGCACGGTGTTGAGCGCCTGGCAGTGGGCGCAGGTGACGTTCTCCGGGCGGTGCAGCGACGGTGGCTCGGGCAGCGGCGCGCCGCACTTCGCGCAGGTGAGGTGGCGCTGCGCCAACTCCTCTTCGGCCAGGGCCTTGAGGCGCGTGGCGGCCTCGCGCTGGGCCCACGCCTCGAGCGCCTCGTCCAGTTGGGCAATGCGCCGGCGCAGCGCGTCGCCCTGCCGCCGCAGTCCGTCCACCTCGCGGGAAGGCACGTCCTCCAGCTTGTCCAGCTCGGGAGAGATGGTGTCGTCCCACGCCTGGTCCACCTTCTTCGTCAGCGCGCGGAAGCGGGCCTTCAACTCCTGCAGCGCGCCGGACAGCGGCGCCGGGTCGATGACCTCGGTGGCGATGATGTCCGCGAGGCCTTCCTTCGCCTCCGCTTCAATCTCCCCGAGCCGAGCCTCCACCTTGCCGAGGAACGCCTTCCACCGCTGCGTCACTGCGTCGAGGGACGCCATGTCAGAGCGTCCCGCCGCAGAAGGCGCAGGTGAAGGAGTCGGACAGCCGCGGCGCCCCGCAGGCCCCACAGCCCAGCACGTAGCCCTTCGCGGCGGCCTGCTGGGAGTACCGGTGCTGCGCCGCCGCCTGCTTCGCGTGGCCGAACATGCGCCTCTTCTTCTCGGTGGCCTTCACCCGGTAGGACTCGAGGGCGGTGGAGGACAGCTGCGCCAGGCTCTCGTCCACCAGCGCGGCCTGGGGCGGGGTGAGGCCGGTGTGCAGCGGGGCGAGGCGGGCGGTGGCTTCCCGGGCCAGCGCGTCCAGGCAGGCGCGCACCTCCGAGAGCGGCGCCCCCTTCGTCTGCGCGGCGCGGGAGAAGTCGGCGAGGCGCTCGTCGTCGTCCAACGGCGCCACCCCGCAGCGGGAGAGCCAGGCGGCCCAGGCCTCGTCGCAGCCGCCGGGAGGCTCGACGGCCAGCGCGGTGTCGACGAGGGAGGAGAGGTCGCCGGTGAGGGCGCCCCACGCGCGGAGGAAGGCCTCGGCGGACACCTCACACCTCGAGGTCGTCGTCGGCGTCGGCCTGCCCGGCGGAGTACTTCTGCGTGTACTTCGCCTGCAGCGCGGGGAACTTCGTCGTCATCAACTCGATGTCGGTGGACATCTTCTGGGACCAGTACGCAGAGGCGTTGGACCAGTCGACGGCGTTCATCTTGAACACCTTCGAGAGCAACTGGTTGACGTCCTTGCCCTGCTCGGCCCAGCAGGACTGCGCGGTCATCACCTCGACGTAGCGCTCGAAGGACATCGGCTCGGCGCCCTTCACGTTCTTCCCCGCCACCTTGTCGTTGACGCCCATCGAACCCGAGGCCGCCTGGGCCGACGCGCCGAACTGCCCCGCGCCCGCGCCGGCGAAGGCCTTGCCGTACTCGGTGGCGATGGCCATGGCCGCGTCGGGGTTGGACTGGTCCGACATGCGCGCCTGCCAGCCTTCGTCGGCCTTCGCGAAGCGCGCCTCGTCCACCTTGTGCTTCGCCAGCAGCTTGACGAAGTCGGCGGGCTGGAGGGACAGGCGCTGCGCGTTGATGGCCGCCCACAGTTGCAGCGACACGCCTTCGATGGGGTCCAGCATTCCCGGCTCGAGCGCGTCCTTCAGCTTGTCGCGCGTCTGCTCCTGGCGGGCGATGAGGGCCGCGTTGGTGAACTCCGGGTCCTTCGCGTAGTGGCGCATGAAGGTCTCGCGCACGCGCTTCAAGTGGTTTCGGTTGCGCAGGCCGTGCTTCTTGATGGCGGCGAGGTGCGCCTTGTCGCCCTTCTCCTGCGCGGCCTCGATGTCGAACGTCTTCTTCCAGTAGCCCACCCAGTCGCGCGCCTTCCACGGGCCCCAGTCCGGCTTGAAGTACGTCTTGCCGTTCTTCTCGAACGTCATGGCGTCCTCGTCCATGTCGTCGTTGAAGCCCATGCCTTCGGGGGTGACGTAGTCCCACTCCACGCCGTCGCGGTCCACCGGGCGGCCGGAAGGGCCGGTCTCCTGCGCCCTACCGGCGTCGTCGTCCTCGTCCTCCTCGGGGAAGCCGTCTTCGTCGTCGCCGGAGGCGTCGGAGTCCTCCTCCTCGTCGCTCAAGTCCTCGTCGCCGGAGTCTTCCGCCTCCGAGTCGGCGTCCTCCTTGAAGACGGAGTTGGAGTCGTCCTCGCTGGAGTCGTCGTCTGCGGCGGCGCGCACTTCATCGTCGCCGTCTTCACCCGCCGCGTGGACGGGCGAGGTGTTCGTGGCACCCTTCGGCGCGTACTTCGCCTCCAGCTCCTCGAAGCTGCCTTCGTCCATCATGGTGGCGGCGTCGTGGCCGATGAAGGCCTCCTTCTTCGGAGACGGGTTGGGGCGGGCCGGGTTGGTGGGCCGCGCGCTGGAGGGCGGCGGGCGGACGGACGCAGGGCGGGAGAGAGGAGCCGCGGCGGGGGGACGGGAGGGCGCCGCGGGCGCGACCGGCCGCGCAGGAGCCGAAGGTGGGCGAGCAGGAGGCAGCGCAGGCTTCTTGGGCGGCGGAGGCGGCATGGCGGAACCAGAATCGGAATCACCCCGTCGCGCAAGCGTCTCGCGGGCGACTGACGCCACGGAAAGGCCAGGGGCGCGCAGCCACACCAACGCGTCGCTGGCGACGCCCGACATCGAGCTTGCCGAGGACTCAGCTTCGAGCCGCAGCGGCATGGCGCCCTTCGGCTTCGACACACCGACAACCCCCTTGCAAGGGAGGGTTTGACGCGCATCAAATCAGTCCGTCATCGCCTTCGACTAACTCAGCGGTATGCGCGCGCTCCTCCTCGTGTCTGTCCTCTTGTTCGCCTGCACGGGCCCGGCGGGGCCGCAAGGGGACCAAGGCGAGCCGGGGGCGCCAGGGGCAAGGGCGCCCTCGCTGGTGCTCTCGCCTCCTGCGCTGGAGGTCGAGCCCGGCGCGACGGCCCTCATCACCGCGCGCGCCGTGCCTGAGGAAGCCGTCACCTGGGCGGTGACCAACCCGGCCGTCGCCACCGTCGAGAGCGGCGTCGTCACCGGCGTCGCCGCCGGCACCACCTTCGTCACCGCCACCAGCTCCTCGGGAAACGCCACCGGCTTCGTGGCCGTGCTGGTCCGCGGGACGCGGCGCTACCCGGCCATCAGCTACGCGCGCGACATCGAGCCGCTCTTCCGCCAGGCCGACCTCTGGTACCCCGGCGCGCCGTCCTGCGACTCGTGCCACTTCTCGGGCAACGACAACTCGGGCGCAGAGCTCGAGCTCGCCTCCTACTCCGGGTTGCTCGCCGGCGCGTGGGGCTTCACCGAGCCCGCGAAGGTGCGCTCGGTGCTCGGCGAGTCGCGCGTCGGCGCGAAGGACTTCGACTGGGACCGCTCCATCCTGCGGCGCAGGCTGCGCGAGCACCGCATGCCGCCCGAGGGGCCCTTCTCGGTGCAGAACGCGGGGCGAGATGGCCCGGCGGTGGCCGTCGACGGAGGCACCACCACCGCCGTCGAGCTCATCGGCGCCTGGGTCGCCGCGGGCGCCCCCGAGACGCAGCCCTTCGCCGTCTCCCCGCAGGGCAGCGCCACCTTCGCCGCCGACGTGCTGCCCCTCTTCACCCGGCAGAACGTCTGGTTCGCCGGCGCGCCGTCGTGCGACTTCTGCCACTTCCAGAGCACGCCGCGCGCCTCCAGTGAGCTGCGCCTGCGCGACTACGCGGGCTTGATGACGGGCGCCCGCAGCCGCACCCAGCCTCCCGGCGTCTCCATTCTGGGCGAGAGCGCCCCGGGCCAGGGTGACTTCGACTGGGACGACTCGATTCTCAAGCGGCGCCTGCGCGACGAGCGCATGCCGCCCGGCATGCCCTTCGACCGGAACGGCGCCTTCACCGACGGGCCGCTCCTCACGCACCCCGTCACCGGCGCGCCCGTCCGGGCCGTCGAGCTCCTCGGGGAGTGGGTCCGCAATGGCGCCAGGAATGACTGAGGCGGTGCTGCTGGGCCTGGTGCTCGCCGGCACCAGCGCGACGCCGGTGGAAGCGCCCCCGGGCGGCGATCGCCCCGCCGTGCTGTCCCTCGTCCAGCAGCAATTCCCCAAGTCGCGCGGCTGGTTCCGCATCGTCTCCGGCATTCGCTACGACGAGCGCGACGGCGGGCTGGTGCCTGACTGGAACACCATCACCCACCCGAAGGTGCTGCGACAGGACACGGCGGGCCAGCGCCTCGACGTGCGGCTGCCGCTGCGCGCCGACGGCTTCACCCAGGTCGGCCTCGACGGGCACGACGGCTTCTGGGTGCGCTCGACGCCGCTGGGCGCCCGCCCCGTGCCCGCGCAGGTGAGCGACGGCGTCATCGTGTACCCGGGCGCGCTGCCGGGCGGAGACGTCCTCTACAAGGCGACGCCGACACACCTCGACGAGTACGTCTACGTCGTCGCCCCCGAGGCGCGGCGCACGCTGCGCTACAGACTCACCTTCGGCCCCGCGGTGGCGCGCGTCCGCATGGCGGCCAACATCCTCGAGCTGCTCGACGCTTCCGGTGTCGCCCGGCTGCGCGCCCGCCCCCCTTTCGTGCGCGACTCGAAGGACGCGCGGCGCGACGGCGAGGTGAGCCTCTCTGGCGACGTGCTGACCGTCTCCTTCTCCCTCGCGGGCCTCGCCTTCCCGGTCCTCATCGACCCGGACTGGACCACCACCGGCCGCATGGTGTGGGAGCGCTTCTCGTACGAGGCCTACACCCTGGGCTCTGGTGACGTGCTGGCGCCCGCGGGCTGCACGCTGGTCGTCTGTCCCAACGGCATCGGCATGCCGGCGTGCTCCGTGGTGCTCAACCGCACCGAGCTGTATTCACCTTCGGCCGGGACGTGGCGCGACGTCGGCACCCTGCAGCAGCCGCGCTTTGGCTACTCGGGCGCGCGGCTCGACGACGGCCGCGTGCTCGTCACCGGCGGGTGCACCACGCCGCGCTGCACCGCGATGACTGACTCGAGCGAGCTCTACACGCCGGCGCAGGAGACCTGGAGCGCGGCGCCGGCGCTGCCGCCTTCGCGGGCCTGGGCCACGGCGACGAAGTTTCCTGACGGCCGCGTGCTGGTGGTGGGCGGGTGCGACAGCGGCGGCTGCTTCGGGGACGCGGCGATCTACGAGCCCGGGACGAATTCCTGGCGCACCGTCGGCGCGCTGGGCACGCCGCGCGGGCTGCACACGGCGACGCTGCTTTCCGACGGGCGAGTGCTGGTCGCGGGGGGCTGCTCAACCCTCGACTGTCAGGCGGTGCTGGCCAGCGCGGAGCTCTTCGACCCCGCCAGCGGCGCGTGGACGCCCACCGGCGCGCTCGTCTCGCCGAGGTCCGGCCACACGGCCACGCTGCTGCCCGGGGGTGACGTGCTCTTCGCGGGCGGCTGCGCGGTGGCGAACTGCGTGCCCACCCTGCAGAGCGCGGAGCGCTGGGCGGTCGCGCTCGGCACCTCCCGCGCCGTGGCGCCGATGGCTGGCGCGCGGCACCATCACTCCGCGGCGGCGCTCTCCAACGGGCAGGTCCTCGTGGCGGGCGGCTGCTTCACCACCGGCTCCTGCACCCGCGCGTCGGAGCTGTATGAGCCCACCACCGACACCTGGGTGACGACGGGCAACCTCTCGGTGAACCGCGGCTACATGGCGTCGGCGCTGCTCGAGGACGGGCGGCTGTTGCTGGCGGGCGGGTGCAACGAGAACACCTGCCTGCCGTGGGCCGAGACGTACCAGACGCGGGTGGACCCGGGCACCGACGGGGGCGTCGACGGGGGCACCGACGCGGGCACCGACGGCGGCACCGTCGCGTCCGACGCGGGGGTGGACGCTGGCAGCGGCCAGAAGGACGCGGGCGGGCCCGGAGTCCCTGATGCCGGCACGGAGCCGGTGAAGGTGAAGCCGTGCGGGTGCGCGGCGAGCGGCAGCGGGTTGGGCCTCGCCGTGCTGGCGGCTCTCGGCCTCCTGCTCGCGCGCCGCCGCCGCGCCTAACCCCGGAGTTCACCTGGGTAGAGCATGGATCGCGCAGGACGTTGCCCGGAGGTCGAGAAGCGAGGAGGGAGCGGCCCGTGACCGACGAGCGACGACGAGATCCGGGCAAGGGACCAGCGAGGCGTGCTCTGCTCAGGCGATCTCCGGGGTCAATGGCGCTGAAGAGCGAAGCGCGCGCACCTCCTCCGCGCTCCGAGGACGGGCGCGCCACGCGACTCCGGCTTCATCAACGAAGGCCAGCTCCGCGACGAGGCGTGGCCTGTCCACGCCTCAACGGCAGACGCGCGACACGACTCCGGCCTCTCCCCTCAACGGCAGCCTCCCCGACGCCAAAGCGACGCCTCCACGCGCTCCTGTCCGCGCCTCGACGGCCACGCAGCCGCGCGACCTCGGCCTCATCGACGAAGCCACCTCGAGGTCGAAGCGCGGCGCGCACGCGCCCCCGCACGCCTCAAGGACAGGCGCGCCACACGGCTCCGGCCCCATCGACGAAGGCCACCTCGACGGCGGCCTCCTCGACGCCGAAGCGCGGCCGCACCCACGCGACCAGCGTACCCACCTCAGTCGCTGCCAGCGAGGCGCCGCGCATGCTCGGCAGGGTCGCCACCAGCGTCGCCGGTCCCCTGGGCGCGCCTCGCGCATCGAGCGGCCTCACCCACGCAGCGAGCGCCGTGGGCGTACCGCTGACGAGCAGCGCCGTCGCGCCGGTGCCATGGCCGGCGAGGCCCAGCCCCAACGTCGCGGGCGGGTCCACGCGCTCGACGCCGCCCGCGGCGCCACCATCCGCATCGAGCGCCAGGGCCGCCGTGCCAGCGTCAGCTACGCCAAGCAGCAGCGCCGCGTCACCCAACGTACACAGCCGCGGCGTCAGCGGTGCGGCCGCGTCGAAGGGCAGGGACAGCGGCGCGCCGCGCGGCGTCCCGTCGGCCTCGAGGACCTGGACGCGAGGCGCGCGCACGCCCGCGTCGCCGTCCTCGGCCGGGTACAGCGCGAGCCAGCCTCCGGGCACGCCCGCGAGGCCCAGCACGTGGTTCGCGGTGTCGGCCAACGTCACCGCCCGAAAGGCAGGGGCCGGCGTGAGGAGCGCGACCTGGTTCTCTCTTCCGTCGCTCGAGGTGACGGTCCACAGCAACAGCGCGCCGGCGCGGCCAGAGAGCGCGAGGCCCCAGGGCATCGCCGGCAGCACGAGGCGCTCCGCGCTGGCCACGGGCGAGAGTTGCGGGCCGGTGAAGCGCTGCAGCCAGACCCACGGGCCGTTGAGCGTGTCCGTCCACGCGACGACGAAGCTTGCGCCGTCCCAGGCGACGGCGAAGCGGTCGTGCGAGCGGACGGACGCGAGGCGCCGCGGCGTCGTGGCGGGGCGCGCGCGCGCGTCGACGCCCGCGAGCCACAGTCCTCCTCCGACGAAGTCGTTGAAGACGAGCGCAAAGCGCGCGCCGTCGGTCGCCAGCGCCGTCGTCGTGGGGCGCGTCGCGACGTCCGCGAAGAGCGCGCAGCGCGGCGTCTCGCCGCTGCACAGGCCGGCGCTGCAGCTCGTCTCGCACGGGTGAAAACACTCCCCGCAGTGGAGCGCGCTCGACGAGACGGGCGTCTCACACCCGTTGCTGCCCGGCCCCGCGAGGTCGCCGTCGCAGTCGCCGCGCCCCTCGGCGCACGCGAAGGCGCAGCTCCCCTCCACGCAGCGCGAAGCCACTCCGGGCAGCGCGCCGCACGCGCGCCCACACGCGCCGCAGTGCGCGGCGTCGCTCGAGGTGTCCACCTCGCAGCCATTCCCCTCGGGCAGGCCGAGGTCGCCGTCACAGTCCAGCCGGCCGGGGAGGCAGGCCCAGGCACAGGACGCCGCCTCACAGCGGGCGGCAGCCCCGGGCCGCGCCGCGCAGCGCTCGGCCGAGGCGTCCTCCTCGCCGCACGGCCGGCTCCCGGAGGGACACCCCCCGAGGGCCAGGCCGAGAGCCAGGGCTGCCAGACGCACGAGGACTTCATGGCACGTCCGCTGCCGCGCGTGGAGGAGGCCCCCCTCGGGCGCTCTCAGTCGGCCATGGCCTTCTGGTAGGCGGGGCGGGCCTTCACCCGCTGGGAGAAGGCGCGGGCGTTGGGCAGCGCGGCGAGCAACTCCAGCCGCTCGGCCCAGGTGAGCAGCGCGCCGATGACGAGGTCCGCCACGGTGAAGCGGTTGCCCACCAGCCAGTCGCGTCCTGCGAGCGCGGCGTCGAGCGCAGCCAGGGGGCGCGCCAGCTTCTTCGTGAAGCTCTCCACGCGCCCGGCGTCGACCGGCTCCTTGCGGCGCTCGCCCGCCAGCTTGCCCAGCAGTTGCTCCACCTCGGTGACGCCGAAGAAGACCCACTGGTACACCAGCGCGCGCTCGTAGCTGCCGTCGGGCGGCAGCAGCGGCGTGCCGGCCGCCAGGTGCAGACAGATGGCGCAGGACTCGAAGACGGCGCCCTCGGCGGACTCCAGCACCGGCACGTGCTGCAGGGGGTGACGGCGGGTGTGGGCGTCCGTCTTCGTCTCGCCCTTCGACGGGTCGAGCCGGACCAACTGGTGCGGCGCCCCTAACTCCTCCAGCAACCAGCGCGCGCGCGTCGCCCGCGTCTTCGGCACGTAATACAGCGTCGGGTGAGTCGTCATGGCTGCCTGGTGACCTACTCGGCCACCCGGGGCCTTGATATAGGGCAAGCGTCCACTCCCGCTGAGCGCGTAGGGTCACGCGCCATGCGCCGCCTTCGGCTCGCCATGTCCCTCCTCGCAGCCGCCGCCACCTCTGCGTGCACCCGCTCTCCCGCCACGACGGAGCGAGAGCGCGTGACGGTGGGCGTGTCGCTCCTGCGCATCAGCCAGCCCGTCTTCGTGGCGCAGGACAAGGGGCTGTTCACCGCGCACGGCCTCGACGTGGATTTGAAGCGCTTCGACACCGCGCAGCCCTTCGGCGACGAGCTCGCCGCGGGGCGCCTCGACGCCGCCGGCTACGTGGCGCTGCCCATCCTCTTCAGCCGAGAAGGCGGGCCGCCGCCGCTTCGCCTCGCCACGGCGCTGGTAGAGGACGACGAGCACCCGCTCTCGCTCTTCCTGGTGAAGCCGGACAGCACCCTCGACTCCGTCGCCGCGTTGAAGGGGAAGAACATCGGCATCCTCCCGACGATTGCCTACCGGCGCTGGCTGGAAGCCATCCTCTCCAAGGAAGGCCTCACCCTGGCGGACGTCACCGTCACGCCCCTGGCGCCGCCCCTTCAGGTGGACTCGCTGGCCAGCGGCGGCATCGACGCGCTCTTCACGGGCGACCCGATGGCCACGGCGGCCGTCGCCCGGGGCGTGGCGCGGCCGCTGCGCGCAGGCGCCGAGGTGCCGCGGGCCCTGGGGGCGCCCTTCTTCTTCGGCTCCTTCGCGCTGTCGGAGGCGCTGGCGACGAAGCGCCCGAAGGTGGCTGCCGCGCTCGTCGCCGCGCTGGACGAGGCGGTGGCGCTCATCGCCAAGGATGAGCAGGTCGGCCGCGAGGCGATGGCCCACTACGTCAGGGAACCCGAGCGCCCCTTCGTCTCGAAGTACGCCAAGACGCGCTACCTCCCGTCGACCGCCGTGGACGCGGCCAGCCTCGACACCGCGCTGTCGCGAGAGACCGTGCACGTGCCCGGCGCCAAGGTGCTCTGGAAGGCGCCTTGACCCTCGCCGCGGCCCGGCACGTCGCCTTCGCGCGCGCGCACGGGGCGGTGCTTCATGACGTGTCGCTGACCGTGTCCCGAGGCGAGCGCGTCGCCCTCGTCGGCCAGAACGGGTCCGGGAAGTCGTCGCTCTTACGCCTGCTGTTGGGCCTCGAGCGCCCGTCGGGCGGCGAGGTGCAGGCGGCGCCGGTGGGCAGCGGGTACGTCCCGCAGGCGGTGGCCGACAGCCTCTTCCCCTGGCGCAGCGTGCTGCAGAACGCCGCCATGCCGCGCCTGGTGGCAGGCCTGGGTGACGCGTTGGAGGTGGCCCGCGAGCACCTGCGCCGGGTGGCGCCCAACCTGCCGCCGGAGCGCCGCGCCGGCTCGCTGTCCGGCGGCGAGAAGCAGGCGCTGGCCATCGCCCGCGCGCTGACGGCGCCGGGCCCGGTGGTGCTGGCCGACGAGCCCTTCTCGGCCCTCGCCCCCGAGGCGCGCTCCGCCGTGCGCCGCGAGATGTCCTCGGCCCTCGGAGGGCGCGCCCTCATCCTCGTCACCCACGACATGACCGACGCGGAGGCGCTGGGCGCGAGCGTCCTGAGGCTCACCGACGGCACGCTGGCGGCGCGAGGTGCGCCCTGACGCCCGCCACGCGCAATGACGTGAAGGGGACGCCCAGGCGTGGAGGAGTCGCTCGCCACCACACCGTCACCGCCACGCCGGCACCGCCTTCCTCCCGTCGCGCAACGTGGGCGCCACCGCCTGGCGCGGCCTCCCTGCGCGACACGGGCGCGCAGGCGCTGGCTGTCCGGGCGCTCCTCCTCCCCGATGGCGCACTGCAGCCGGACACTGGCGCGGGGGCCCTGGGGACGCGCGGCCCTCGCCCCACGGCCGCGACGCCCGGCGCACGCGCCGAGAGGAGCACGCCTGCCTGCCTCGGGGGCTTCGAGAGACGCGACGACCTGGACACCTCACCGCTTCCCGGCTGCGCGGTCCCGCCTCGAGGCAGGCGATGACGCCCGCGGACGCCGGGACTCCCCTGGCCGAGACGGCTGCGGCGCCTCCGCCCGCGCCCCGGAAGGCGAGGGCCTGGTCGACGCTGCTGGCGCTGGCGGGTGTGGTGCTCTTCTGGTGGCTGGCGTCGCTTCCGTCCGTGGGCGGGCGGCCCCTCATCGCCGGCCCCCTCTCCACCTTCACCGCGCTGCGCGAGGCCGGCGCCACGCTGTGGTTGGACCTCCTCGCTACCTTCGGACGCGCCGCCGTCGGGCTGGCGCTGGGCACCCTGGCAGGCGTCGTCGCTGGCCTGGCGGTCGCCGCCGTCGCCCGCGCCGCGCCGGCCTTCGAGGCGGTGCTGGACGTGGCGCGCAGCATTCCGCCGGTGGTGTGGCTGCCCATCTTCCTCCTCGGGTTGGGCTACAGCGAGTCGGCGCGGGTGGCGACCATCGCCGCGGGCGTGGCCGTCATCATGGCCGTCGCCGTCACCACCGCGGTGCGCGCCCCGAGGTCGGTCCGCGCCGAGATGCTGCTGGTGGCCGGCGCCGGCTGGTGGCGCCGCCTCGCGTGGACCCAGCCCTGGGAGTCGCTGCCCGCGCTGCTGGTCGGCCTGCGCGTGTCCACCGCGATGGCCATCGTGGTGGCCACCGTCACCGAGATGGTCGCGGGCGCACCTCACGGCGTCGGCGCGCGCATCGTCAGCGCGCAGGTCGCCGGCGACACGCCCCAGCTCACCGCCGCCATCGTCCTCGTGGGCCTCGCCGGCTGGGCCCTGGGCCTCCTCCTGCGCGCCGCCGAGCGCGCCGCGGCTGCCTCGGTGGGTTGATGAGAGTAACGGACCGACCTCCGGGACTTCGTACGGGTGGAGGCACGGGCGCACAGGACTCGGCGTGTTCTACCCAGGTGCCCGCTGAGGTAAAGGTGTCACGCGTGGACAGCCAGCGCTCCCTCGAGGTGTGCGTCGGCCTCGACGTCGGCTCGACGACGGTGAAGGCCGCGGCGGTGGCGGGCGGAGCCGTGACGTTCCGCGCCTACCGGCGGCACCGGGGCCGCGTGGTGGAGGAGGCGCTGGCCGCGGTGGAGGACGCGCGCCGGGCCGTGGGGCCGGCCGCGGTGGTGGTGACGGGCTCCGCGGGCGCGCCCATCGCCGAGCGCCTGGGCGCCGAGTTCGTCCACGAGGTGCACGCGGTGGCCACCGCGGCGCGCGCGGCGGTGCCCGGCGTGCGCACCATCATCGAACTGGGCGGGCAGGACGCGAAGCTGCTGCACCTCGACGCGGCGGGCGGGCTGTCGACGGACATGAACGAGCGCTGCGCCGCGGGCACCGGCACCGTCATCGACCGCATCGCCTTCCGCCTCGGCGTCGATGAGGCCGCGCTGGCGTCCCTCGCCGTGAAGGACGGGCCGCTGCCGGTGGTGTCCGCGCGCTGCGGCGTCTTCGCGGAGACGGACGTGGTGGCGCTGGTGAAGGCGGGCCACCCGGCAAAGCAGGTGCTGGCCGCCCTGCTCGACGCCATCGTCCGGCAAAACCTCGTCGCGCTGGCGCGCGGCAGGCCGCTGCCCGGGCCGGTGTGCCTCCTGGGCGGGCCCAACGCCTTCATCCCGGCGCTGGCGGCGGCGTGGCGGCGGCACCTCGAGGCGCGGTGGCGCGAGTATGGAGTGGAGCCCGGCGCGGTAGTCGTCCCCGCCGACGCGGCGCTCTTCGCGGCCGTGGGGGCGACGCTCTCGCGCGAGGCCCTCGAGGACATCGCGCAGGCCCGCGGGCGCCGAGCGCGGCTGCGGACGGTGACGACGCCCTCGCCTCCGCCCGACGACACGGGCTGGCTCGGCGCGACGGCCAGCGCCCCCGTCGCCGCGCCCCGGCGCACCGCGCGCGCGCAGCCGGGCGCTGCGCTGGTGGTGGGCCTGGACGCGGGCTCGACGACGGTGAAGGCGGTGGCGCTGGACGCTTGCGACGCAGTGGTGGCCTCGGCCTACCGCGCCAGCACCGGCAACGTCTTCACCGACGCCGCTGCGGTGCTGAAGGAACTCCACGCGCAGGTGCAGGGCGCGGACGTGCAGGCGCTGGGCGTCACCGGCTACGCAGGCGACCTGCTCGGGCCGGTGCTGGGAGCCGACTGCGCGGAGGTGGAGACGCTGGCGCACGCGCGCGCGGCGCGGCGCTTCGCGCCCCGGGCCGACGTGGTGTGCGACGTGGGCGGGCAGGACATCAAGGTGCTGATGCTGGACGCGCTGGGCGTGCGCAGCTTTCGGCTGTCCCACCAGTGCGCGGCAGGCAACGGCGCCTTGCTGGCCTCGACGGCGGCCGCCCTCGGGGTGCCCCTGGAGCAGCTCGCCGAGGTAACGGAGCGGGCCCTTCGCGTGCCGCGCTTCAGCGTGGGCTGCGCCGTCTTCCTCGACACCGAGCGCGTGACGGCCCAGCGCGACGGCCTCAGCCCCTCGGACATCCTCGCGGGGATGACGAACGTCCTGCCGCGGAACATCTGGGAGAACGTCGTCGGGGAGACGTCGCTGGAGGCGCTGGGCACCGTCTTCGTCTTGAGCGGAGGGGTGCAGCGCAACCGCGCCGCCGTGGCCGCGCAGGCCCACTACCTGCGGCAGCGGCACCCGCGCGTGGAGGTCGTCGTCCACCCCTGGGCGGGCGAGGCCGGCGCCATCGGCGCGGCGCTGGCGGCGCGAGAGGCGCGTCCGGCAGGGACGCGCGGACGCTTCATTGGCCTGGAGGCCGCCACGGCGCTGCAGGTGAGCGCAGTCAGCAGCGACGACACGCGGTGCCGCCTCTGCCCCAGCCACTGCGCCCGCACCGTCGTCAGCGCCCGGCGCGGAGACGAGGTGCGCGCGGTGGTGACCGGGAATGCGTGCGAGCGCGGTGGACTCGTCCCCTCGGTCGAGGCCCTAGCCGCCGTGGACTCTGGCGCCGTGGACTCTGGCGCCGTGGACTCTGGCGCCGGGGACTCTCGCGCCGGGGACTCTCGCGCCGGAGACTCTCGCGCCGGGGACTCTCGCGCCGGGGACTCTGGCGCCGGGGACTCTCGCGCCGGGGACTCTCGCGCCGGGGACTCTCGCGCCGGGGACTCTCGCGCCGGGGACTCTGGCGCCGGGGACTCTGGCGCCGGGGACTCTCGCGCCGGGGACTCTCGCGCCGGGGACTCTGGCGCCGTGCCCGCGACCATCCCGGGCGACGGCGAGTCGGCCGAGGGCGCGGGCGGGCGGGCGTCACGGGCGTCTGCTTCTTCGTCGGGCGGGGGCGCCGCAGAGCCGACGACGGCCGGCCCTCGCGTTCCGCGCGGGGTCAACCTCGTGCGCCTGGAGGCGACCCGCCTCTTCCGGCGCCACCGCGCGGTGCAGGTCGTCTCCTCTGCGGGCCGGGGCCTGCGCATCGCCATCCCCCGGGTGCTGGCCCAGTACCGCGCGGCGCCGCTCTTCACCCACTACTTCGAGGCGCTGGGCGTGGCGCGCGAGGACCTGGTGCTGGGGGAGTTCACCTCGGAGGCCCTGTGGCGCCGCGCCGCGGGCCGGGGCACCGCCGACGCCTGCTACCCGGCCAAGGTGGCGCAGGCCCACGTGGCGGACCTCCTGGCGCGCCGCGCCGAGCGCCCCTTCGACATCCTCTTCTTTCCGGCCGTCACGCACGCCGTCACGTCCATCAAGGGCTGCGCCGACACCGCGTCGTGCCCCGTCGTCGCAGGCACGCCGCTGGTGACGAAGGTGGCCTTCGGCGCCGACGCGACGGGCCTGCTGCCCGAGGGCGTGCGGCTGCTGACGCCGGCGCTGGTGCTGCCGCGGAAGCGAGCGCTGAGCGAGGCGCTCTTCGAGTCGATGTGCTCCGTTATGCCGGCGCTCACCCGCGGCGAGCACGACGCGGCGCTGGCCGAAGGCATCGCCGGGCAGCGCGCCTGGGACCGCCGCCTCGAGGAGCTGGGCTTCTCCGTCTTGACCGCCGCGAAGCGCGAGGGCCGCTGCGCGGTGGTGCTGATTGGCCGCCCGTACCACGCGGACCCCGGCCTGCACCACGAGCTGGGCAGCGAGCTGTCCGCGCTCGGCCGCAGCGCGCTGACGCTGCGCGCCCTGCCCCACTCGGAGGACCTGGTGGCCGCGGCGGGCTGCGGAAACCCGCACGACGCGTCCGACCTGCCCTTCCTCACCAACTCCGGGGACGGCGAGCGGATGTCGGCGGCGCGCTTCGTCGGCTGGCACCCGGCGCTGGTGGCCGTGGAGCTGTCCAGCTTCAAGTGCGGCCAGGACGCGTCGCTGTACGGGCACGTGGCCGCGGCCGCGCGGGGGCGCGACGGCAAGCCCTTCCTCGCGCTGCACGACCTCGACGAGACGCGGCCGGTGGCCTCACTGCGCCTGCGCCTGCGCACCTTCCTCGACGCCGTCGAGCGCTGGGAGCGCGGCGCCGGCGCCCGGGTGTCGCCCGCGCCCGCGCACGTCACGCGCGCGGAGAGCGGCACGGCGGCCTGGACCGGGACAGGCGGAAGCGAGCGCCCGGCGACGGCGCCCCCCGCGCCTGGCAGGGAGGGGGCGTGACGGCCCGGAGAGTGCTGCTCGGCGGCCTGGGGGCAGTCCGCGACGCGCTGGCCGTCGCGGCGCTTCGGGGCGCGGGGCTCGACGCGGAGCGCCTGCCGCCTCCGACGGACCTGGGCCTCGCGCGCGCCCGAGTGCTGGGCAACCACGGCCAGTGCAACCCGGCGCAGTACGCGGTGGGGACCGTCCTCGAGCGCGCGCGCGCCGCGCCCGAGGGGCCGGCGGCCTTCGCGCGCCGCCACGCCTGGCTCGTCCCCGCGTCCTGCGGGCCGTGCCGGCTGGCCGCCTTCCCGCTCGAGTGGGCCCGCGTGCTGGAGGGCGCCGGCCTGGCGGAGCTCCAGGTCGAGCTGTTCGACCAGTTCGCCTTCGTCCCGGCGCTGGCGGCAGGCGCCGCGCGCGCCACGCCCACCCGGGGCCTGCTGCTGGCGCTGGTGGCGGGCGACGTGCTGGAGACGCTTGGCCATCGCCTGCGCCCCTTCGTCGAGGACGCCGGGGCGCTTGCGCAGGTCCTGAGCCACGGCACGGCGGCGCTGGCCAGCGCCTTCGAGGAGCGGCGGGAACCACGCCCGGTGCTGCGCGAGGTGGCCGCGCTGGCGCGGGCCCTGCCGACGCGCTTCGACCGGGTGCTGCCGCGCGTGCTGCTGGTCGGCGAGCCGTGGACGACGCTGACGGACGGGGACCCGAGCTACGCCATCGCCAGCCGCCTCGCCGAGCTGGGCGCGGAGGTGGACGCGCCGCGGCTGGTGGACTGGCTGCGCTCCATCGCCTGGCAGCGCTCGGGCGCCACCCTGAAGGCCGTCGAGGAGCGGCGCGCGGCGGCGCGGGCGGTGCGCAGCCTGGGGGCGGCGTGGCGCTTCCTGGCGCGCGCGGCCGGGCTGGAGGAGCCGCTCGAGGAGCCTGCGCGGCTCGGAGCGCTCGCGGCGCCCTGGTACCCGGCCGAGGTGCGCGGGGGCAGCAGCTTCCTTGAGGTCGGGCGCGCGCTGGCGGCGGCCCAGGCGCGCTCGACGCACCTGGTCCTCTCGCTCAAGCCCTTCGGCTGCCTGCCCTCGTCCGCCCTGTCCGACGGGGTGCTGGCGCCGGTGCTGGCGCGGCAGCAAGACGGCCCCACCTTCCTGGCGCTGGAGACCAGCGGAGACTCCCACGCCTCAGTGGACAGCCGCCTCGAGATGGCCCTGCACTCGGCGGCGCTGCGGGCGATGGGCGAGCTGCGCGCGGCGTGTGACGGGCGCGGCGTGCGCGCCGAGGCGGTGCGCGCGGCGCTCCGGGCGAAGGCGCCTCGCCACCTCACCGGCCCGCGCGCCTTCGCCTGCACCGCGGCCGAGCTGGTCGCGCGCGGGGCGTGCCCCTGACCGGCTTCGGCGCCACGGACCGTTGGCTGAAGAGCAGGACAGGGGAAGCAGGCCAGCATCCTCGGTGCGCCGCGGGGTGCGTCGGCGAGAGAGGCCAGCACTTCGTCGTCCCGCCCCGGGCGCCTTCGCGGCGCCCGCGCCGCAGCGCCACCGTCAGGCGGCCCTCCCTTCACCTCGTCCTGAGCGCAGCCGCGGCACGCGTCGAGGAAGCAGTCGACGGTGCGAGTCACAGGCGCCCCCCGGCACCGCGCTTGCGCCGGCCGGGCTCGCGTCGGTGCGCGTGCTGGGGGGTGAACACCACAGCGCGGCCAGCCTTCGCGGCCCGCTCGTTCAGCCGACTTCGTGGAAGGACTCGGCCGAGCACTCCCGGTCCTCGGTTCCGTGCTCGGGCGCCCAACCCGTGCCCACGACGCCCCGTTGGGGGCGAGTTCCAACTGCGGCGCGCTGGGCGACAGGAGCCGCCGCAGCGCAAAGCCTGCTTCTCGTCGAGGCGGGAGGACGCCTCACTTCTTCTTCCGCGACTCCGCGAGCGCCTTGGCCCCCGCGCGCCCGCGCGGCAGCACCAGGTTCTTCACGCTGCCTGGCGCCGCGTTCTCCACCCAGTCCGCCGGCAATCGGTCCGTCTTCGCCAGCATGCGGAACTTCTGGTAGTGCGCGGAGCAATACCCCTTGCTGCGCGCGGACCGCCGGCAGCCCTTCAGCGCACACGGCCGCGCCTCACCGGCCTTCCGCCCCGGCCGCCCGGGACCGCGCCGGCCCGCCGTGAGGAGCTTCGGTGGCCGCCCCGGCCCGCGCTTGAAGGCTCCCCCGCCGAAGGCGCCCGCGAGCCGCGCGATGATGGCGCCCTGGGCCTGCAACTCAGAGATGGCTGCCGCCATCGGCCCCATCGCCCGCTGCACCTCGTCGCGCACCATGTCCCGCAGCACCTTGTCGACCGACATTTCCGCTCCTGTCATGCCCATATTCGCGTGGGCGTTTATGTTGATTTGCCGCCAACCTTCAATTGAAAGACAACCCAGTCACCAGGTGTGCGCCGGCGTAATCCTTTCACAAACAGCATGCAAGGAATTGCCCTCTCACGGGAGGAGCACGGCGCGGGGGCCGGAGAAGGCAGCGCCGGCCTGGCCGGACGACGTCACCCAGCTCACCGGCATGCGCGCGGTGCTGCGGGCCCAGGCCAGGCGCCCGTCGGGCAGCGCGAGGATGAGGCCGGCCTCGCCTCCCAGCCGCACCACCTCGGCGAGGCAGGCGTCGAGCGCGACGCCCGGGGCCTGTCCGCGGTCGAGGAGGTCGAGCAGCCGCCGCGTCAGCGTGAGGCGGATGATGTACTCGCCCACGCCGGTGGCGGACGCGGCGCCGAGGCGCGAGTCGGCGCAGGTGCCGCAGCCGATGAGGGGCGTGTCGCCCACGCGGCCGGGCAGCTTGCCGTTGGTGCCGCCGGTGGAGGTGGCCGCCGCCAGCCGGCTCTGCGCGTCCACGGCCACCGCGCCCACCGTGCCGTGCGTGTCCTGCCGGCGGGCCTCGAAGCGTCGGCGCGCGCGCGGCGTGACGAGGGACTGCGGGTCCACCTCGGGGAAGCCGCGCCGGCGGGCAAACGCGTCAGCCCCGGGGCCGGCGAGCAGCACGTGCGGGCTGCGCTCCATCACCGCGCGCGCGAGAGAAATGGGGTTTGCCACCGTGCGCACGCCGGCCACCGCGCCCGCCGACAGCGTGGTGCCGTCCATGAGAGAGGCGTCCATTTCGATGACGCCTTCGGCGTTGAGGACGCTGCCGGTGCCGGCATTGAAGTGAGGGTCGTCCTCCAGCGCGCGCACCGCGGCCTCCACCGCGTCCAGCGCGCTGCCGCCCTCCGAGAGGACGGCGTGGCCCGCTTTCGCTGCGGACTGACAGCCGGCTTCGGCCGCGGCCACGTCGTCGTCGGGAGAGGTGGGGCCGGCGCCCCCGTGCACGAGGATGGCAGGCATGGGTGGCTTCACAGCGTCTGGGGAAGGGCGGGCTTCGGCGCGGGCGCCGGCGGCGCAATCCACGGCGCGCAGTTGGCCGCGCCCGCGTCCATCAGGAAGGCCACGCCTTCCTCCGGGGCGAGCCAGTTGCTTCGGAAGGCCACCGGCACGAAGCGCTCCTCTCGCGTGCCGGGCCGGAAGGGCGTCGCCGCCGCCACCCGGCCCACGTGCACCACGCGCCCTCCCACGCGGGCGTACAGCTTCTGCTCCACCGCGCAGGCCAGCCAGGCGCTCTGGCCCTCGCCCGCCAGGCCGCCCAGCAGCCCGCCGTAGCCGAAGAGGTTGCTGGTGCCGTCCTTCTTCTCGGGCTCGCGCACCGACGCCGACGGCACCCACCCATGCCACACCGCGCCGCTCTGGTGCACGAAGGCGATGCGCGTCCAGTCTCCCTGCGCCTCGAGGCGGTGCACAGACAGAGGCTCTACGCGGGCATGAAAGCCGCCCACCACCGCGCCGCCGGGCGCCTCGTGCACCGGCAGCGCCGCCTTTGCGTCGAGCAGCGCCAGCGGCGCGTCCTTCGGAAGGCCGGACCACTCCAGCGCGTCCGCGCGCTGCGGGTAGAGCGTCAGCGCTTCGCAGTCCACCTCCGCCACCGGGCGCTCGGAGGGCATGAAGTCCTTCATCGCCTCGTCGATGGGCATCACCTCGAGGTGGCCTTCCCGGGCCTCCACCACCACCACGTCGGCGCCGCGCGGCAGTATTCCCGCGCGGCCGGCCCGCGCCGTGGCGTAGGCCGCGAAGATGGGCTGGCCCGAGGCGTCCACGTCCGCGTCCAGCACCAGGCCGTCGCCCCGCCAGGTACCCTGGAAGAGGAAGTACGGGCCCGCCTTCTTCAACGAGCCCGTCACCATCGCCCCGCGCCAGACGTCCTTGCTGCCCCACACCGAGCGCGCCCGCGCCATCGGCAGCCCCGTCTCGGGGGCCAGCAGCACGCCGTTGTCGTGCCAGCGCAGGTTCTTCCAGAAGCACTTGCCTTCCGAGCGCAGGCTGGCGCTCGAGTACCAGCCCAGCTTCGTCGACGGGAGGCAGCCGCAGAGCATCAACGCCAGGAAGGAGGGGGCGAGCCGCACGCGCGCCCTCGTAGACCTCGACGCGCCCGGCCGCAACCCTCAGCGCGCCTTCGACACGCACTCCCCCTCGCCGCGGAAGTGGCCGACGGTGCGGCCGAGCGCGGTGACGAAGTCCTTGAGCGTCTTCACGCTGCCCGCGCTGCCGGTGCCGTACTGGCCGAGCGGCAGGCTGGTGAGCTGCACCGCGGCCAGCTCGTCCAGCGTCACCTCGCCGTCCTGGTTGGCGTCGGCGCCGGCGATGGCATCGAAGCGCAGCCTGGCGTCGGGCGACTCCAGGTCGTCGTACCAGAGGTGGTCTCCGTGAATGGTGAGCTGCACCACCTCCTGCCCGCCGGTGGGCACGGTGACGCCTTCACCGAAGTCGTGGTTGGTGCACTCGTCGTAGAGGGTGTCGGTGGTGAAGCCCCAGGCGAGGTGCTTCGAGGCGGCGGCCTTCGAGGCGGTGGCCTCGATGAAGACGGAGTAGCCGCCCGCCTTCATGCGCTCGACGTCGGCGGCCTCGATGGCGCCCGCGGCCTCCACCGAGGGCGGCGCCGGGGCGATGGCGTAGCTGACCTTGTCCCACTTCTGCGCCGGCACGGAGGCGAAGGCGAGGAGCTCCACCGGACCCTTCTTGTGTTGGTCCACCACCTTCGCCACCGTCTGCTTCGGGCCCGCCTCGCCCGTCTTCTTCGCCAGCGTCACCTCGCCCAGCACCACGAGGAAGCGGGAGTAGGACAACTCCCAGCCGTCCACGAAGCCCACCTCGGCGCCGGCGGCAGCCGGAATCCGGTCCTCGATGTACTCCTCGCCCCAGGTGGTGAAGACGACCGAGCCCGTCCCGCCCCCGCAGCCCGCCGACAGCGCTGCGCTCAACAACCAAAGCTTCCTCATGGGTTTGCCTCCCAGACTGCGTGGTACGCCGAGGAGTCCTGCACTCCTCGTCCGAAGCCGTTGAAGCAGGGGCTGGCCGGGTCGAGCGGGTCAGCCCCCGTCCCCACCTGCGCGAAGTCCATCCGCGAGACGATGGCCTTCAAGTCGAAGGTCAGCCGCACCTGGCCCGCCGACGTGTCCATCTCATGCGCGAAGGCGATGGCTTCGATGGGGCCCGGCGGCGCAAAGCCCAGCGTGTCAAACGCCACACTCTGCGTGTCTTTGGTGGCGGTGCCGGCCAGGCGTAGGCCCGCGCTGCCCAGCGTCAGTTGCATCGAGCCGTAGGGCCCCGTCACGGCGTTGGTAGTGCCCCACGTCACCTCGCCGCCCAGCAGGTCCACGTCCAGCGGCGTCAGAAGCTCGCCCAGGGCCTCCCCTGGCACGTAGTGGCCCGGGTGCGCCCAGGCGGTGGAGACGAGGAGGTCCAGGGGGCTCCACCGGCGAGAAATCGCCGGCACCTCACCGGAGAAGAAGCGCGCCGAGGCGAGCGACACGGTGGCTGACGAGAGCGTCACCGTCCAGCCGGTGTCCGTCACCAGCGCGGCGCTCTCCTTCGACACCACCAGGGGAAAGGTCCGGCGGGTGCGGGCCGTGCCTCCGCAGGACAGGACAGACAATGCCAGGGCGAAAGCAACCATCGTCTTCACAGGTGCACCTCCAGGGTGAGCGCGAATTGGCGGGGCGCGCCGGCGGTGAAGTGCCGCGCCGGCAACAGACTGGGTTGGGCTGACGCTTCCCAGGCGGAAGGAAAGACGAATTCCCCGTCGCGCCACTGGGAGCCGAGGAGGTTCTGCACGTCCAGCACCAGCTCCACGCGGCCCACCCGCAGCGCCGCGCGGACGTCCCAGAGGAACACGGTGCGGCTGAACTCGTCGTAGGGCAACGGGCGCGGCCCGATGAGCGTCAGGGCGGTGCCGAGGCGCGGCGTCCAGGTGAGGCCCCACAGCGGGAAGGCGCGCGCGTAGCCGGCGTCGAGCCGCCCCACCAGCGGCGCGAAGTACGGGAGCAGCGAGTCGCTCTCCAGGACGTGCGCGGTCGCGCCGGTGAGGCTCGCCGCGAGGAAGAGCCCTTCCACCGGCCGCGTCGACACCGTGGCCTGCGCGCCGCCCCGCAGCGTGCTGCCCACGTACACCGTGGTGCCTGCCGTGTGGTCGAAGAAGAAGTCGTTGGCGACGTGACTGCCGAACAGCGCCGCGCGCACGTCCACCACCGACTCCAGGAAGGACGCCCCCACCTCCGCCCCGCGCACGTGCACGAAGGGCGCGCGCTCTCCGTCGGACAGGCTCCGGGCCTGAGGCGAGCGGAAGCCGTCGCCGTAGTTGAGAAACAGCCGCCAGGCCTCGCCCAGGGCGCGCTCCACGCCGGCCTTCAAGGCCCAGTGCGGGCCGAACGCAGCGCGCGTCGCGCCCTGCCCGTCGAAGGCCAGCTCGTCCTTCACCTCGAAGTGCAGCACGTCGAGGCGCCCGCCCAGCATGAAGCGCCACTGCGCCGGCTGCCACGCCACCTCCGTCCACGCGTTCACCGCCGTCTGGGTGATGGCCGCGGAGAAGTCGTCCCGGTACGGCGAGCCGTCGGCCTCGCGGTAGCCGCGCTGCGACTGGTGAAGGCCGTCGCGCCGCCCCCCGAGGCCCAGCTCCAGCGTCACCAGCGAGTCGAAGGGGTGGAAGTGGCGCCGGTGGTACGCGCGCGCGCCCAGCAGGCCGCTCGACTGCTGCTGCTCGAGGCCGTCGCCCTCCGGGTGCTGGAGGAAGCCGGTGAAGTCGTTCTTCAGGCGCAGGTCCGACAGCACGCCGTACACCTCCAGCGTCGTCTTGCCGGACTCGTGCGGCAGCTCCAGGCCGAGGAGGAGCTGGTGCCGCGACGCCGAGCCGCCCTGCCGGAGTCCAACCGCGTCATAGAAGCCTGCGCCGGCGTCCACCGCGTCCTGGCGCACCACCCCCGGCGAGTCGAAGCGGCTGCCCGCGCTGCCCAGCACCGCGCGCAAGCGGGCCGGGCCCACCTTCAGCGTCGCCTGGCCAAGGAGAGAGACGCGACCAAAGGCGCGCTGCGGCCCGAAGCCATCACCCTGCACGTACTCCACCGCGGCGAACGTCTCCGGTGCCTCGGTGGGCCGGACGCCGGCGAAGAGGCGCAGCCGGTTGAAGCTGCCGTAGGACACCGCCGCGCTGAGGCCGGGCTCCTCGAGGCCCAGCTCGTACTGCACCGTGCCCGCCACCGCGAAGTCGCCCTGGAAGGCGCGGTAGCTGCCTTCCGTCACCCGCACCTCGCGCACCGCGTCCGGGATGAGCCAGTTGACGTCCGCGTAGCCCAGCGCGTGCACGTGGGAGACTTCGTTGACCGGCAGGCCGGCGACGAGGAGCTCCACGTCCTGGCCGTGCACCGCGTCGAAGCCGCGCAGGAAGAGCTGCTGCGCTTTGCCTTCCCCGCTGTGCTGGCTGGCGACGAGGCCCGGGACGAGGCGAAGGAGGTCGGTCGCTCCACTCTTCGGCGCGGCCTGCACCACGTCCTGCGGCACGGTGACTTCGGAGGCGGAGTGCGGCGCGCGCGCCCCTCGGACGGTGGTGGTGCCCAGCGAGGTGCCGGCGTCGACGTCGACGGGCTCGGCGCCTGCGTCCGAGGGAAGGCCCCCTCGAGGGAGAGGGGAAGCCACGCCCGCGTCGGCGAGCTCCTCGGGCTCCTCATGGGCAGACGCCAGCCGCGCCCACAGGAGCAGGAGAGACAACGCGAGGACGTGCCCTGCGCGCACGGCGACTCCAGGAGACAGCGCGGTGGGTGCGCGAGCGCGAGCGTGGCCGCGTCAACGCACGAAGGCTTGCGAGGAACTTCCGCTTTCCCGGGACAGGAGAGAGGGAGGCCCTACGGGCCCTGCGGCTGCTCAGGACGGAACGACGAAGCGAGCGACGGCGCCTCGGGCGCCAACGACTCCGTGCGCTCGAGTGGCTGCCACACCGCCACCAGGACGGGCATCGCAGGTGCCGACTGGAAGACGGCCTTGCCATGTTCGACGCTGCCCTCACCGTGCGCCCCGGGCCGTGGCGCGGGCGCGCCGTGCGAGTGCGCGTGCCCGTGGGAGTGCTCCACCGCGTGCAGCACCGGCGAGATGACCAGCGCCCAGCCCAGGGCCAGCAGCCCCAGGACGGACAGCTCGACGCGGTCGCGGCGGGAGAACATCCACCTCCCTCCTAGCCCCATCTCAGCCGCCCGTCATCGCCCGCGTGCAGCCGACGCAGACTTTGCGTGAACCGCCGGTGCGGCGCGCCGGCTCAGAGGGGACATCATGGCGACCACTTCGGAGATTGTGGTGACCCTCCCCGGCGGCCGGCGCGTCGACGCGCTCATCGGCGGGCACGTCGTCCGCACGGACCAACCGAAGGACAACGGCGGCGAAGACACCGCACCCTCCCCCTTCAACCTCTTCCTCGCCTCCCTCGGCACCTGCGCCGGCATCTTCGTGCAGGGCTTCTGCGCGAAGCGCGGCATCTCCACCGACGGCATCGTCCTCAAGGAGCGCCCCAGCTACTCGCCCGAGGGCGTGCTGACCGCGGTGGACATCGACATCGAGCTGCCCGCCGGCTTCCCCGAGAAGTACCGCGAGGCCGTGGTGCGCGTCGCGTCCGAGTGCAGCGTGAAGCGCGCCATCGCCGCGCAGCCCCACTTCACCGTCCGCGCCGTTTCCCCCGCCGCCCCTCCCGACGCTCGCACCACGCTCGCGGCGCCCTGACGGCACGCGAGGGCCGTCCCTGGTTCACCTCCACACGGTGGGCAGGCCGTGCCCATGGTGTGGAGACGATTCCCCCGCGGCGCCGACGCCGTGCCCCGGAGGTGGGTGGCCGTCCAACCGCCGGGGATGCGCAGGGCCGACTCGCTCAGCCGGCGCGAGTGCTCGCCGCTCTTGTGCAGGGAGACGTCGGACGCGGCGGAGCGCGGGCGGCTGCTCCCCGGCGCCAGCTCCTCCACCGCGGCACCCCGGCGCTCCGGGCGCTCGGACGACTGGAAGATTCCAGCCAGAAGGACACGCGTGCGCCGCGCGCCGCGCCGGGGTAGGTCGCGCCGCATGGTCGGGGGAGAAATCAGCACCGGCAGCTTCGACGTCATCGAGGCGCTCCACGCCGCACACCAGCGCGCTCGCACCGCCCTGAAGCTGGCCGCGTCCCTGGGCACCGCGTCCGCCACCGAGGCCACCGCCGAACTGGCCCACGCCATCGCGACGACTCTCGGGGAGGACGTCCCCCGCCACATGCACCACGAAGAGGAGGTGCTGGCCCCGCGGCTGGCCGGCCTGCACGTGGTGGTGGACGCCGCGCTCGAGCGGATGAAGCAGGAGCACTTCCAGCTCCACGCCAACCTCGCCCAGGTCACCACCCTGTGTGAGTCCATCGCCCGCGACGTGTCGCGGCTCCATGCCCTGCGCTTCTCCCTGGACACCGCCGTGCAGACGTTGTCGGCCCGCCTCGCCGCGCACCACGAGATGGAGGAGTCCATCGTCTTCCCCGCCATCCGCCGGTTGATGCCGCCGCGAGACCAGACGGACGTGCGCCGGGAGCTGCGCGCGCGGCGACGCCTGGACAGCTGAGCGCCTCAGGCACCGAGCTGCGGGCCTCGAGGAAGCGGTAGCCGCGCGGTCGAGGACCGACGCCGCGGCGAGCGCCCACCAGCCCCTCGACTCCCCACCGGAAGGTCCAAGGCTCCCGAGGTCCACCTGGGCCCGGAAAACGTCGTCAGGACGACACTTTCGGGGCCCACGTGGATGCTCACCCGTCCCAGGGCTCGAGCAACCGCCGCAGCACCGCCGCGTTGCGTGCCTCGTCCAGCACACGCCCGTCGAGCAACGCTCGCGCGTGCCCTTTCGACAGACACCACAACTGCAGCATGTCCTCCCACTCGCCCAGCACCGCCACCACCCCCACGTCTGCCTCCGCACGGAAGAGGTCGTTCAGGTTGTGCACCAGCGCCTCCACACCCTCGCACTCCCACTTCTCGTGCACCTCGCGCCACGCCACCTCCAGCACCGGCGGCGCCCCCGTGCGCACGTCCAACAGCTTCAGCTTCGCCGCGCTCCCTCCCAACGCATGGAGCAGCGGCCCCACCGCCTCGTCCGGCGTGGCCTGGAGTGAAATCGACAACCCGCCGGCGAGCCGCCCGGCGTGACAGAGCCGCACCAGGCGCTTCGCCGCGCCCCGCCCCTTCAGCAGCCCCAGCGCTTTCAGCGTCGTCGCCAGCACGCGCGCCTCATACAGTGCCCCGCCATGTCCTTCGACGGCTTTCCCCGAGGCGGCGTCAACTTCTTCCGGCAGCTCAAGGTGCTGCAGGACCGCGAGTGGTTCAAGGCCCACAAGGCCGACTTCGAGGAGCTCTGGCAGCGGCCGATGACGGCCCTCTTCGACGAGCTGCACCAGCGCTTCCAGCGCGCCTTCCCCTCGGTGAAGCAGACCAAGCCCAAGGTGTTCCGCCTCTACCGCGACGTGCGCTTCAGCAAAGACAAGTCGCCCTTCAAGACGCACATGGCCGCGGTGCTGCCCCTCTTCCCCGGAAAGAGCCCGGAGTGGGCCACCGGCTTCTATTGCTCCTTCGGTGAAGAGGTGTACGTCGCCGCCGGCCGGTGGGTGCTGGAGCCCGACGAGTTGGCCCGCTTCCGCAAGGCCGTCCTCGCGGACAAGACGGGCGCGCCGCTGGCCACCGCGGTGAAGAAGCTCACGGCGAAGGGCTTCGAGGTGTCCGCCCACGAGTCCCTCAAGCGGCCGCCGCCCGGCGTGGACAAGGCGCACCCGCGCCTCGCGCTGCTCAAGTTGAAGGGCTTCGCCTTCTCCTTCCCCCAGCGCACCGCGGCCTCGCTGGAGGACGGGAAGAAGCTGGTCGCCGGCCTGGTGAAGGACGTGGAGGCCGCCGCGCCGCTGCTGCGCTGGGTGGAGGCGCTCTCGAAGGGCGGCCCGCTGCCGAAGGTGTGACTCGCGCTCCGAAAACACGACGGGCGGCGCAGCCGAGTATGGCCACGCCGCCCGAAAGAGGTGTCAGCCTCAGCCGCGGGCGCTTACTGGCAGGCCATCGCCGCGCCGTCGCAGGTGCCGCCCATGAAGCAGGCCTCACCGTTGTTCACGCACGCCGGCAGGATGAAGATGAGGTCGCAGCACTGACCCGCGGTGCAGGGCGTCCCCAGCAGCGAGCAGAGGTCCGGCAGGCCGCCGTCGAAGGGCAGGCCGCCGCCGCCGCCGCCGATGCCACCGCCGAAGCCGCCGCCCTGGCCGCCCACGCAGGTGCCCGCGTCGAGGTCGCACACCGAGACCCCCTGGCAGGTCTGGCACGCACCGCCCGGCACGCCCACGCCGCAGCGCGCGTTGCTGAACATGGACGGCTGCACGCAGGTGTTCCCGTCACAGCAGCCGGTGGCGCAGTTGGTCGCGCTGCAGGTGCCGCCGCCCATGCACGCGCCGCCGGTGCAGTTCTGCCCAGTGCCGGTGTCGCACATCTGGCAGAAGACGCCCTGGCTGCCGCAGGACATGTTGGTGTTGCCCGCCAGGCAGTTGCCGGTGGACACGTCCACGCAGCCCGCGCACGGAGTGCAGGTGCCGGACACGCAGGTGTTGCCCATGGTGCAGGGCGCGCACTGGGCGCCGCCGGTGCCGCAGCGCGACGGCGTCAACTGCGTCACACAGGTGCCCGAGGCCGTGCAGCAGCCGTTGGAGCAGTTGGTCGCGTTGCAGCCCATCGCGCCGCCGCCGCCGCCGGTGCCACCGCCGCCGCCACCCGAGCCGCCACCGCTGCCGCCGCCGGTGCCTCCTCCCGAGCCGCCACCGCTGCCGCCGCCGGTGCCCCCGCCCGAGCCGCCGCCGGTGCCGGGGGTGCCGCACTTGCCGCCGAACTCCTTGAGCGGGTCCAACTTGTCGCAGGTCTGCCCCGTGGCGCAGACAGCGCAGGACGCGCCGGCCGCGCCGCACGCCTCTCGGGAGATGCCCTTGAAACAACTGCCCGTCTCGTCGCAGCAGCCGTCACAGTTGCTGGCGTTGCACCGGGTAATGGGAGGACGCGAACCGCAGGCGGGAAAGGCCGCCACGAGAAAACCCACCAACGCGCCGAGCGCGAGTGCCCTGGAAACCTGCTGCGTCATGTCCTTGCTTCTCCCCGACTCGGAGGGCGCTTTCCCGCGCCTGAAAGTCGTCTGTCACGGCCCTTTGAAGGTGGTGCGTCTACACACACTGCCCGGCGGGAACAAGCCCCGGGCGTAGGGAGATGTAGGCGCGGACGTGTGGCTGGCGCGCGTGTAGGGGGGTTGATCTCCCCTGCCCACAGGTCCAATGTGCGCGTCCCTCGTTCCCGTTTCCAGTTGGGGAGATGCACCACATGAAGCCTTCGTTCGTCGCGCGAGGCGCGCTGGTTCTCGGAGTACTCGCACTCGCCGTCAGCGGCTGTGACTGCCGCGGCAACCCGGGCGTCAACCGGAGCCTGGGGGAGTTGGGGGTGGTGTGGCGCAACGCGCAGGGCGAGCGCATCATCAGCCGCGACGCCGTCTACGACTTCGGCAACGCGCTGGTGGGCGAGAAGAAAGAGCTCACCATGACGGTGCGCAACTCCGGCGCCGGCAAGCTGTCGCTGATGAAGCTGGAGCGCACGACGGGTGACTCGGTGGCCATCGGCGCGGCGCCCGCCGACACCGACGCCTTCGAGGTGCAGTTCACCACCGCCGAGCTCGAGCCGTCGGGGCAGGTGGAGTACCGCATGTTCTTCACGCCCCGCGGGCTGAAGGGCGACTGGGAAGTGAAGCTGCTGCTCACCTCGGAAGGCGCGCGCCCGGAGGACGCCACCGCCGTCATCACCCTGCGCGGCCAGGGGGAGAAGGGCAGCTGCGACCTGCCCACCACCATCGACTTCGGCAAGGTGCCGGTGGGGGAGACGCTGACGTACGCGGTGCCGTACTTGAATCCCACCTCGCTGCCGGCCATCGGGCAGGTGGGCGCCATCACCGGCACCGACGCGTCCAACTTCGGCTTCGCGCCCAACACGCCGATGGGCAACGTGCCAGTCAACCCCATGTCCACCACCGAGGTGGTCTTCACCTTCAGCCCCACCGAGAAGCGGCAGTACACCGCGCAGGTGACGATGAAGGGCGCGGGCGAGTGCCCGGAGCAGACCGTCACCATCACCGGCGAGGGCAGCGACGACGTGCTCACCTGGACGCCCACCGAGCTCAACTACGGCTTCGTCAGCCCGGGCTACGAGGCGGTGCGCGAGGTGCTCTTCACCAACCTGTCCAACGTGCCCATCACCCTGACGGAGGTGACCAGCGGCTCGCCGGCGGACTTCTACCAGGTGGTGACGCCGGGCGGAGACGCCACCAGGTTCGTGGTGCCGGGCGGAGGGGCGACCACGCCGCTGAAGGTGGCGTGCAACCCCAGCCAACTGGGGCGGCGGGACTCCACGCTCACCTTCAAGACGCCGCTCACCCGCGCGGCGATGGGGACCATCACGCTCAAGTGCACGGGCGGCGGGCCGAAGATCAAGGTGACGCCGCGGCCCACCTTGGGCTTCGGGCGGGTCGGCTACTTCCCCGGCTCCTCGTCCTTCTCGGTCACCCGGAAGGTGAACGTGCAGAACGTGGGGACGCGGCCGCCGATGCCGGACCCGACGTCGGCGCTCTTCCTGGGGCGGGTGGCGATGGACGGCACGCCGGGCGAGCTGCCGCTGTTCGAGCTTCAGCCGAAGAATGCGCAGACGGCGCAGGACGAGTTCACGGTGGCGCTGGGCAGCCCCTACAACCCGGCCAACGGGCTGCAGGCCATCGCCGGGCAGAACTTCGTCGACCTCTCGGTGACGTTGAACCCGAAGTCGGTGGGCCTGAAGGAAGCGGAGCTCATCATCTACTCCAACGACTCCACTGAGCCGGAGGTGCGCCTCACCGTCACCGCCGACGCGCAGCAGTTGCCGCCGTGCAACTACCGGGTGGAGCCGGCGATGGCCAACTTCGGGCTGGTGGCGCCGGGGCAGACGAAGGACCTGCCCATCACCATCACCAACCTGGGCCAGGCGCAGACGGACGTCTGCTACCTGTCGGGCATCGACCTCTCGGCGGGGACGGACCTGGCGTACAGCCTGGTGGGCGGGCCGGTGGTGGAGAAGGAGCTGCAGCCGGGCCAGTCGTGGAACGTGGTGGTGCGGGTGGCGCCCACGGGGGCGACGCCGACGACGCTGGTGACGCTCACCGGCGCGCTCACCTTCAACGTGACGTCGCCGACCAACCCGCAGGGCCTCGTGCCCTTGCGGACCTCCGTGGGCCCGTCGTGCCTGGCGATTACCCCGGACCCGCTGGACTTCGGGACCACCAAGCCCGGGTGCAACTCGGCGCCGCGGACGCTGAACGTCTACAACGTCTGCAACACCACGATGACCATCATGGGCTTCTCGGTGCCGGCGGCCGGCGGCCAGGCGCCGGGCGGGCCCAACTGCGCGGGCACCAACCCCTGCCCAGAGTTCTTCCGGGTCGTCACGCCGATGATTCCGACGGGTGGGCTGTCGCTGCCTCCGGGCGCGGCGCCGGTTCAGTTGCAGATGAAGTACGCGCCCATCGACGTCGGGGCTGACACGGGCGCGCTGGCCATCGACGCGATTCAGAACGGCCAGTCCATCACCTACCTGGTGGGGCTGCAGGGGAACGGGGACGCCACCGGCCAGCAGACGGACACCTTCCTGCAGGACCAGTCGCCGAAGGCAGACATCCTGCTGGTGGTGGATGACTCGGGCTCGATGCAGGACAAACAGAGCAGCCTGGCGGCGAACTTCTCGTCCTTCATCCAGTACGCGGTGGCGGCCAACGTCGACTACCACATCGGCATCACCACCACCTCGACGGCCCGGCAGGAGTGCGTGCCCGGCTTCGGGTGTCTGGGCAACTCGAAGGCGCCGGCGGGCGAGCTGTACCTCGACGGGCCCACCAACTCGCGCGTCATCACCCCGGCCACGACCAACGTCTCGCAGGTGTTCGCGCGGATGGCGAACGTGGGCATCGACGGCAACGGCACCGAGGCGGGCCTGGAGACGTCGGTGATGGCGCTGACACCGCCGAAGGTCGCCAACGAGAACGCCGGCTTCCTGCGGACGGACGCCAACCTGGCGGTGGTGATCATCTCCGACGCGGGAGACCAGTCGCCGCAGCCGGTCAGCTACTACCAGAACCGGCTCATCAACGTGAAAGGCTTCAACCGGCTGTCGATGTTCACCTTCAGCACGATTGGGCCGCTCTTGCCGTCCGAGCCCTCGGGCTGCACCTACGACGGCGGCGGCGACGTGGCGCGCTACCGCGCCATCACCAACTACACGTCGGGCGTGACGGATGAAATCTGCAACTCCAACTGGGCGACGACGCTGCAGAACCTGGGGCGCACCGCGTTTGGGTTCCGCACGCAGTTCTTCTTGAACAACGTGCCGGACCTGTCGATGGGGCAGACCATCTCGGTGATGGTGAATGGGCAGCCGGTGCCCGCGGCCAACTGGACGTATGACTCCGCGTCCAACAGCATCAAGTTCACGTCCACCACCACGCCCGGCCCAGGCCAGACGCTCACCGTCACGTACAATACGGCCTGCCTCTAAAGGGTTGGGCAGCACGCAACTGAGGCGGAGGGGTGGCGATAACGCCTACATCGCCGTACCCTCGCCTTCAGGAGCGCACCATGCCCACCACCGTCAGCCGCAACGCCCCCGTCGCAGCCGCCAGCCGTCCCGTCGCGCCGCACGTCGTGGTGCCGAAGTTGATGGAGAACGACCCGGCCCAGCGCGCGCAGGTGAGCCCCAGTGGCCTCATCACTGTCAGCGGGGTGGCCAGCAACCGGGGCATCATCGCCTCGTTCCTCAAGCTGGAGTTCGAAGGGAAGTCGGTGTCCATCGGGTTGTCGGGCGGGCAGTCGCCGCGGGCCACGTTCGAGAAGTTGGAGAAGGCGATGCCCAACGGCTACCGGCTGGAGCGCCAGGCGGTGCGGGCCTTTGGTGACACGGTGGCCTTCCGCATCGTGAAGGACACCAGCAAGTCCAACGTGGCGGCCATCAACGCGGCCTTCTCGAAGGCGCTGAAGAAGACCTCCACCGCGGGCGACAAGGTGGGCGTGGGCGAGCTGCGCGCGGCCGTGAAGGTGGCCGAGAAGGACGGCATGACCGCGGCGGACAAGGACGCGCTGGCCCGCAACTGGGCCGGGCTCTTCACCGGCGCCGGCTTCCGCGCCACGCCCGCCGCGCAGAAGGAGTACGCGAAGCTGCAGGAGAAGCTGGACCTGCCCGTGTACCCCGTGCGCTGAAGGCGCGCCCCCCGCATCTCGGAAAAGAAACAGCTTCGGGAAGCGGTGGGCCCGACGACGGGCCTGCCGCTCCTGCCCCTCACCGACAGCTCCTTTGCCCCACGGCCCGGTGACCAGGGCACCAGGGCTTCGCTCCCCTCTCGCCGGGGGGACCACGGCTCTGCCGCGAGGCGATCAGGACTCCCCACTGCTGGTGGCAGCCCGCCTGCTGCACCCGAGGTCGCTCACCGCATTGCTCGCCGCCTCAGCGCCGCTACAGCCCCGCGTTGTACAGCACGCGCAGCCCGCCCCCGGACACCACCGCGAGGTCCGTGCGCCCGTCGTCATTCAAGTCGCCCACCGCCATCACCGAGATGCGCCCCAGCGACGGGTACATGACGATGGGCGCGTCGAAGGTGCCGTCGCCGTTGCCCAGCAGCACCGCCACGCCGGTGGTGCCCACCACCAGGTCCATGTTCCCGTCCGCGTCGATGTCCGCCGCCGCCAGGCCCACCGGCGTCGCCACCGGGAAGGACGCGGGCGCCACGAAGGTGCCGTCGCCCACCCCCAGCGCTACGCCTATTGCGCCGGCCGTCTCCGCGGCCACCGCGACGTCGGGCTTCAAGTCCTTGTTGAAGTCCGCCACCGCCACCGCGCCGTTGCCCGCCGCCACGCCGAAGATGCGCGGCGCCTGGAAGCCGCCCGCGCCATCACCGAGGAAGGTGCGCACCTCCCCCAGCCGCGGGGTGTGGCCCACCACGTCTGGCCTCCCGTCGAGGTTCACGTCCGACACCTGGATGAAGGGGCCCGCGCCGTCCAACGACGTGCCGGGCACGGTGAAGCCTCCGTCGGTGGCGAAGAGGAAGGACTGCCCCCCGAAGAGGTCCGGCGCCGTGTTGCGGGGCATGCCCGCGCCCGACACCGTATCGATGCCGTCCGAAGTCACCAGGTCCGTCAGCGTGTCCGGGTTGAGCCGCGCCATCGCCGCCTGGTACCCGCAGCCGCTTCGCTCCGGAAGCCAGGTGCTGTCCGTCGCCCCGAGGAACTGCCGGTTGCCCAACCCCTTCAGCACCGAGATGCGGCACCCGCCCCAGTCCTGGTAGTTCGAGCCGGCCAGGGCCTGAGTGCGGGGCACCACCAGGTCCTTGAAGCCGTCGCCCGTCAAGTCACCCACCGCCACGCTGGTGGGGCCCTTGATGACGCCGTTGGTCGTCACCTGCAGGGTGAAGGGGCTGGCCAGGCCGCCGTCGAGGTCCTGGTAGAAGACGGTGACGTCGTTGGTCCCGTAGTTGGCGGTGACGACGTCGGTGAGCCCGTCCCCGTCGATGTCGTCCACCGTCACGCCCCGCGGGTTGTTGCCGGTGGTGAAGGCCACCGGCGCCAGCAGGTGCTGCGGCGGCGCGCACGCCATCATCGCGCACAGCGAAGAGACACAGTCCGGGTTGCCGCGGCACATCTTCCCCGTGCCGCAGGGGTTGCAGCCGCCGTCCCCGCCGCCGCAGTCCACGTCCGACTCCGGGCCGTTGAGCAGCCCGTCGAGGCACGACGGCGCGAAGCACACGCCCATCTGGCAGCTCCGGGTGAGGCAGTCGTCGTGCATCCGGCACTTCTTCCCGACGCCGCAGGCCGCGCAGGGGCCGCCGCAGTCCGTGTCCACCTCCACGCCATTCTTCACCCCGTCCGCGCAGGTGGGCGCCAGGCACCGCATCGCCGCGCCGCACACTCCAGAGCTGCAGTCGCTGCCCGCCAGGCAGCTTCGCCCGTCGGCGCAGGCCGCGCAGGGGCCGCCGCAGTCCTGGTCCGTCTCGGCGCCGTCCTTCATCCCGTTGGTGCACGCCGCGCTGACGCACTTGTTGCCCGAGCACCGCGTGGACTGGCAGTCGCCAGGCGCGGCGCAGGACAGGCCGTCGCCGCACGCCGGGCACGCCCCGCCGCAGTCGCGATCCGTCTCGGTGCCGTTCGCCACGTTGTCCGTGCAGGACGGGGCCGCGCACCGCCCGCCCTCGCACTTGTCGCTGTCGCACTGGGACGCGGTGGTGCAGGCGCGGCCGGCTTCGCACAGGGCGCACGCTCCGCCGCAGTCCACGTCGCCCTCCTGGCCGTTGCGCACGCTGTCGCTGCACGTCGGCGAGGCGCACCGCCCGTTGGTGCACACCTTGCTCGCGCAGTCCACCGCCACCTGGCAGGCCTGCCCCGTCACGCACGGCTGGCAGAGCGCGCCGCCGCAGTCCGCGTCCGTCTCCACGCCCGACTTGAGGCCGTCGCTGCAGGTGTCGGCCAGGCACGCGCCCTTCGAGCACGCCAGGCCCGACGGGCAGGACACGCCCACGCAGGCGCCTTCCTCGCACTCGCCGTTGACGCACACCTCGGTGGTGCCGCACGTCTGGGTGGCGCACGCGCGCTCGTAGCAAAGCCCCCCCGCGCAGGCCTGGCCGGTGGGACAGTTGACGCCGAAGCACGCCCGGTCCGCGCACACCCCGTCCACGCACACCTGGTTGGTGCTACAGGCCAGCTCTCCGCAGTTGCGGGCGAGGCAGGTGCCGGTGGTGCACAGCGTCCCCGAGGCGCAGGCGCTGTCACACCCGCCGCAGTGCTGGTTGTCCGACTGGAGGTCGGCGCACACCTGGCCGCAGGGGACGCCGCCGTCGCTGCAGTTGGGGGGAGGCGTGGACGGCGTGGAGCCGCTGCAGGACAAGGCGACGGCGGCGAAGGCCAGGAGGAGCAGAGCGGGGCGCATGACGGGCGAGGCTACCCGAGGTGCTCCGCCGGCTTTCCGTGCGGCCCCGGCGCCGTCACCCCGCGGTGCCGCCGGGCTGGGCCAGGAAAGGTGGCCGGCCAGTCACGAGAGCCCGCCGCTCTAAGCATTCAAGTAGTTGAGCGGCGCCTCGCGCAGCGCCTTCCCCAGCCAGCGCAGAATGTGGAAGTACGTCAAGTCCACCTCCACGCCGTCGTCGACGCGCCCGCCCTTCGGCGCCTCGGGCTTCGCGTCGTCCACGTCCAGCTCGAAGCCCAGCCCGGAGAAGCGGCCGTCGGCCGACAGCGCGTACTCCTTGCCCTGGAAGCGGCCGCGGGTGGTGCCGTCGGGCAGGAGCAGAAAGCCGTCGCCCCTCGGCTCCTTCGCCCACGACGCCTCGCTGGCAAAGAAGCGCGGCTTGACGACGTACGGCCCGCCGTCCTCGGGGCAGAAGACGTCGCAGTTGCCGCACTCGTTGCAGAAGTCGGCGTAGTTGGCGAACTGGTACTTCTTCTCCACCTTCAAGGTGCCCAGCGCCTTCGCTGCCCAGGCGCCGTCCGCGCCGCGCGACAGCTTCACCACCGGCAGCTCCACCTTCGGCAGGGGGTAGGTGAAGTTGGCGTGGTTGGGGCACACCGGCACGCACTTGTCGCAGGTGAGGCAGTCGAACAGCGCCAGCTTCGAGCCCACCTTGTTGGGGGGCTTTGCGTTGTTGGCGGCGAGGTACCTGGGACTCTGCGTGAGGCCGGCCACGTAGCGCCTGGTGTTCTCCAGCCGCGCGGCGCTCACCCAGGCGGCGAAGTGTCCTCCGGCGGCGGCCTTCAGGTCGCCTCCGCCCTTCAGCGCGTCGAGGCAGCCCTGCTTGCTGGCCGCGTCCAGCCCCGGCACCGCGTCCAGCGCCACCTCGGCCGAGCCGTAGGCCTTGAGCGCGAAGTCGTCCAGCGTCGCTGCGCCCACCTTGCCCAGCCGCGCGTTGAGCTCGGCGAAGTAGGTGGACAGCCGCCCGTAGCCGCCGGGCCGCAACAGGTCGCTGCACACCGTCACCGGCACCAGGCCCAGGGCCACCGCGTCGGGGAAGTTCTGCTTCTCGATGCCGGCGGAGAAGGACACGGGCAGCCGGTCCCCGAAGACGCCGCGGAACTTCGCCACCAGGTTCATCGCCAGCACGTGCAAGGGCTGGCCGGACAGGTACGCGGACTTCTCGGCCTTCGGCAGGAAGTCGCCTTCGTTCTCCACCACCAGGGTGTTGGAGAACTTCACCCCCAAGGACTTGCCCGTCTGCTTCGCCGTCTCCTCGAGGCGGCCCACCAGGTCCACCGCCTGCTGGAAGGTGGGATCATTGCTGAAGGCCGAGTCGGGGATTTTGTACCGGTAGCCCAGCACGTCGTGGAACAGCCGCCGCGCCTCCGCCGGCCCGTTCAGCGTCGGGTTCAGCTTCACCACGCAGTGGAGGTGGTTGTGCTCCATCAGGTAGCGGGTGATGGCTTCAATCTCGTTGGGCGGGCAGCCGTGGAAGGTGGACAGGGTGAGCGTGTCCGAGACGCAGAGGCGGAAGTCGAGGTCGCGGAACTTCGCCCACGGCTGCGGAATCTCCTTCCGCAGGCGATTGATGACGCGGGAGGCGTCCATCATCCCGGTGATGAAGGCCTGCACCCGCTCGTGCTGAATGCCCTTCAAGTCGTAGCCGACGGACAAGTCGAAGGCGAAGCGCTCGAAGCCCTTCTCCAGCTTCAGCTTCCCCGAGGCCACCAGGACTTCCAGCAGCATCGAGGCCTTCACGTACTCCTCGAGCGACTGCTCCAGCTTGAGCTCCTGGCTCCACTCCACGTTGAAGCCCACGGTGCGCAGGTCGATGCACGGCCGGGGGATGACCAGCTCGTCCAGGAGCTGCACCGTCTTCAGCTCGAAGACGCGGCAGCCGCCGAGGAAGCCCAGCACGATGTTCTGCGCCAACTGGGTGTGGGGACCGGCGGCAGGGCCCAGCGGCGCGCCGACCTGCCGGCCGTGCAACGGGACGCTCCAGTCGCGCGCGCCCGGGCCGTGGACGAACTTCGCGCGCGGCAGGTCCAGCACCGGGCCGTCGCCCTCCAGCTCGCGCAGGACGCGGGAGACGAGGCGGCCGAAGGGGTACGGGGAGAGGTGCGCCATGGGCGATTTCAGAGCGACGCCAGCACTCCAGTCCGTGCGTTGAAGGAGTCAATCAGCGCGTCCCACTCCAGCGCCTCGGCGTAGCGCGCGTCCCAGAAGTCCGGGCTCCACAGCGCGCGCAGCTCGTCGGCCGTCTTCCCCTGCTGCTCGACCCAGGTGAAGTACTTCAGGTGGTGCAGCGCCTTGCGGTCGCGGTAGCCCAGCTCCCGCAGGTAGTCCGTCTTCACCCCGTGCAGCCGCCGGTCGAGGTCGCGCGCGGCGTCGGTTTCCGAGTACGCGCCGCGCTCCTGCCGCAGCTCCTCGAGGCGGGAGGTGTACAGCGCCTCGGAGTCGGTGAAGACGGTGACCACCACGTCGTCGGGGCCGAGCTCGTAGTACTTCGCCACCTTCAGCGCGGACAGCAGGTTGCAGATGCTGCTGATGCCCAGCAGCGGCAGTTGCTCCACCGTCGCCTTCGGCACGCCCTGCTTGCCCAGCCACGCCTGCCCGGCCGGCTCGTTGAACAGCCGCAACAGCCGCATGGTGTCTTCGTCGTCGATGGCGATGACGGCGTCGGTGTTGCGCACGTTGTGAATCCACGGGACGTGCTTGTCGCCGATGCCTTCGATGCGGTGGTCGCCGAAGCCGTTGTTGAACAGCGTCGGGCACTGCAGCGCCTCGTTGGCGCCGATGAGCATGCCCGGGTGGTGCTTCTTCAAGAAGTCGCCCGCGCCGATGGTGCCGGCGGAGCCGGTGGCCGACACGAAGCCCGCCAGGCGGCCCTTCTTCCCCTTCACCTGGTCGAAGGCCTCGAGCAGCGCGGGCCCGGTGACGTGGTAGTGCCACGACGGGTTACCGAACTCTTCGAACTGGTTGAAGATGACGTCCTGCGGGCGGGTGCGGCGGATTTCCCAGCACTTGTCGTAGATCTCCTTCACGTTCGACTCGGTGCCCGGCGTGGCGATGACCTCCGCGCCGATGTCCTTGAGCCAGGTGAAGCGCTCCTTCGACATGCCCTCGGGCAGAATGGCCACCGCGGTGGCGCCCATCAGCGCGCAGTCGAACGCCCCGCCGCGGCAGTAGTTGCCCGTCGACGGCCACACCGCCTTCTGCGTGGTGGGGTCGAACTGCCCGGTGACCAGCCGCGGCACCAGACACCCGTACGCCGCGCCCACCTTGTGCGCCCCGGTGGGGAAGTACTTGCCCACCAGCCCGAGGACGCGCGCGTCCACGCCGGTGAGGGGCTTCGGCAGCTCGACGAAGTTGACGCCGCCGAACTGGCCCGACGCGAAGTCATTCTTCCAGGTGATGCGGAAGAGGTTCATCGGGTTCACGTCCCAGAGGCCCACGCCCTTCAGCTTCGCCTTCACCTTGTCGGGGATGGAGGACGGCTCGCGCATCTGCTTCAGCGTGGGCAGCACGACGCGCTTCTCGCGGCACAGCTTCGCCGCGCGCTCGAGGACGGCTTCATTCACAGGGGCCATGGCTGACGGAGAATAGGGAGTCGGCCCTCGGGAAGCGCCCAAAAAGAGACCAACGACCTCGCCGGCGCCGGCCCTTCCACCGAATCAGCGCGGCCGGAGCGGCGCTGCGGCCCAAGCGCCTCCGCTTCGAAGACGCCCTGGCTTGGGTCCGCTGCGCCTCGCCACCTGGAGGAAGTGAAGGCGTCGCCCGCCCGGCGTACAGTCAGCCCGTGAGCACCTTCCGCTACCGCTGCACCGACTGCCGCAAGGAGTACGGCCGCGACGACGTGCGCTACCTGTGCCCCGCGTGCGGCGCGGCCTGGCGCCCGGGCATGCCCCTCCTGGGCGTGCTGGAGGCCGTCTTCGACACCGCTTCCCTCCAGGGCCGCATCGACAAGACGAGGCCCGACTGGAGCCTCTTGTCCGCGGTCGAGCCCCGGCACTTCCCGCCCCTCACCGTGGGGAACACGCCGCTCCTGGCCGCGCCGCGCCTCGCCGCCTCGCTGAAGCTGGGCCAGCTCTTCCTCAAGAATGACGGGCAGAACCCCTCGGGCAGCCTGAAGGACCGCGCGTCCTTCCTGGTGGTGGCCGAGGCCCTGCGCCTGGGCGAGTCGCGCGTGGTGGCGGCCTCCACCGGCAACGCGGCGTCGGCGCTGGCCGCGGTGTGCGCGTCGGCGGGCCTGGAGGCGCTCATCTTCGTCCCCGAGAAGGCGCCCCGAGCCAAGCTGGTGCAGATGGTGATGCACGGCGCGCGGCTGGTGCCGGTGAAGGGCACCTACGACGACGCCTTCGCCCTCTCGCTGGCCTTCACCCAGAAGCGCGGCGGCCTCAACCGCAACACGGCGTACCACCCCCTCACCATCGAGGGGAAGAAGACGGTGTCGCTGGAAGTCGCCCAGCAGCTCGGCTTCGAGCCGCCCGACGCCGTCTTCGTCTCGGTGGGCGACGGCGTCATCCTCGCCGGCGTGCACAAGGGCTTCGCGGACCTGGTGGCGGTGGGGCTCTTGCCGCGCCTGCCGCGCCTCATCGCCGTCCAGGCCGAGAAAAGCGACGCCGTCCACCGCTTCATCCGGACGGGCGCGTACCAGAACGCCCTGGCCCCCACGACGGTGGCCGACTCCATCTCGGTGTCGTGCCCGTCCAACGCGTACTGGGCGCGGCGCGCGGTGCAGGAGACGAAGGGCCTGTCCCTCACCGTCACGGACGAAGAGCTCCTGTCGGCCCAGCGGGCGCTGGCGGCGTCCTCGGGCGTCTTCGCGGAGCCCGCCGCCGCGGCCGCCTACGCGGGCCTTCAGAAGCTGCAGGCCGGCCCCGACGCGCTGCCCGCCACGGCGAAGGTGGTGGTGCTGGTGACGGGGCACGGCCTCAAGGACGTGGACGCGGCGCTCCAGTCCGTGACGATTCCTCCGGCCATCGAGCCCACGCTGGACGCGGTGCCGGTGTGAATGAGCTGGCCGCCATCTACCGCGCGGCGAAGGCGGCGTGGGCGCAGGGCGAGACGCCGGTGCTGGCCACGGTGCTGGAGACGCGGGGCTCCTCGTACCGCAGGCCCGGCGCGCGCATGCTGGTGACGCAGGCCGGCTGGCAGGCCGGCAGCATCTCCGGAGGGTGCCTGGAGGCCGACGTGGTGCGCCGCGCCGCGTGGCTGGTGTCCTCCTCGGGCGAGGCGGTGGTGCGCACCTACGACACCTCGGTGGACGGCGAGGTGGCCCTGGGCTGCGGCGGCGAGGTGGACGTGCTGCTCGAGGCCTTCCGCGCCGACAGTGAGTTGGCCCGCGCCCTGGAGGTGGTGGTGACGAGGCGCGAGGCGGTGCCGGTGACGCTGTCCCCGCCGGGGCGCGCGAGCTGGACGCAGGTGCTGAGGCCTCCGCCGCGGCTGGTGGTGGTGGGCGCGGGCCACGACGCCCTGCCGGTGCACGCCATGGCGTCCACCCTGGGCTGGGACGTGCACGTGGTGGACTGGCGCTCGGCCCACGTGACGGCCGCGCGCTTCCCCGGCGCGACGCTGCACCTCCTCGCCCCCGACGCCCTCGCCCGGCTGCCGCTGGAGGCGGGCTGCGCCGTCGTCGTCATGTCCCACCACCTCGTCTTCGACACGCAGGTGCTGTCGGCGGTGCTGGCCTCGCCCCTGCCGGGGTACGTCGGCGCGCTGGGGCCGCGCAAGCGCACCGCGGAGCTGCTGCAGTCGATTCCTGCGTCCCTCTCCCGCGAGCGGCTCCGCGCGCCGGTGGGCCTGCCGCTGGGCGGGGAAGGCCCGGCGTCGGTGGCGCTGTCCATCGTGAGCGAGGTGCACGCCTTCTTCGAGAAGGCGCCGCCCCTTCGAGGCCCCGGGTGACGCGCCCCGCCGCGGCCGTCGTCCTCGCCGCCGGGAGTTCCTCGCGCCTGGGGCAGCCCAAGCAGTTGCTCGTCCTCGAAGGCGAGGCGCTCGTCCACCGCGCGGCGCGCCTCGCGCTCGAGGCCGGCTGCTTCCCCGTCGTCGTCGTCGAGGGGGCGGCGCCGCTGGCGCCGGCGCTGGCGGACTTGCCTTCCGTCGAGCTCGTGCGCTGCGAGGACTGGGCGCGCGGCCCAGGTGCGTCGCTCAAGCGGGGCGTGGCTCACCTGGCCGGGCGGGCGAGGGGCGTGCTGGTGCTGCTGGTGGACCAGCCCCTCGTCACGGCGGAGGACCTCCGGCGGCTCCTCGAGGCACCGGGGGAGGTGGCGGCGGCGGAGTACGAGGGTGTGCTGGGGGTGCCGGCGCGCTTCTCCGGGGACAAGCTGAAGGTCCTCGCCGCCGTGGCGGACGAGCGGGGCGCCGGGCCGTGGCTTCGGGCCAACGCCGCGCAGGTTTCACCGGTGCCGATGCCCTCGGCGGCGCGCGACCTCGACACGCCCGAAGACCAGCCGCCCCCTCCCCGGCGGGGCTGACCTCAACGGCTAGCAGGGCAGACCAAGGCGCGACGAGGGAAGCTGCTGGTGGGCAACTGACCGAGGAGCAACGACGGGATGCGACGCAAATCGCCGATGTCACGACGGGAGCCAACCTGTTCGGCGCTCTAGCAGGTGCGGCCGCGTCCCCTGGGCGTTACGCAACGGACACGCCTCGCGCTGCCGCGGCGGCCGGGGCCCTTCGTAAAAAGGAGGCCACCATGGCCCTCGACGACACGAAGCGCCTGGCGCGGCGGCTCACGGTGGCGGGCGTCTTCCTCGGGTGCGTCTTTCTCCTCTCGGGGTTGAGCAAGCTGGCGGGCGCGCCGCTGCAGGAGCAGCTGTTTCAGGCCTTCGGCTTCCCGGCCTGGGCCGTCGTCGCGGTGGGCGCGGCGGAGGTCCTCTTCGCCACGCTCGTCCTCATCCCCTCGGCGCGGCCGTACGGGGCGATGGGCCTCGCGGTGGTGATGGCCGGCGCCGTCCTGACGCGGGCCATCACCGGCGTGGCGCTGCCGCTCATGCTGCTGGACGCGCTCCTCTTCAGCACGGCCATCTGGGTGGTGCGGGAGCAGCGGCCGCCCTTCCTGGCGATTCACTGGAAGGAGGATCCCCACCGGCACGAGGGGCCGGTACAACGCGCCCCATGAAGCGCGCCCTCCGCGTCGCCTGTGCCCTCGTCGCGCTGGCCGCCCTGGCCTTCGCCGGCCTTCTCTTTGCGTACTGGGAGCCCGATCGCCCGGTGGAGGCGCTCAAGGCGCGCTGGGCGCCACCGCCCTCCACCTTCCTCGACGTGGCCGGGCTGTCCGTACACCTGCGCGACGAAGGCCCCCGCGACGATGCGACGCCCGTCGTCCTCCTCCACGGCACCTCCGCCAGCCTGCACACCTGGGACGGCTGGGCGACGACGCTGTCGAAGGAGCGCCGCGTCATCCGCTTCGACTTGCCCGGCTTCGGCCTCACTGGCCCGGCGGCGGACGGCGACTACACCATCACCGCGTACGTCCGCTTCGTCATCGCGGTGCTGGACGCCCTGGGCGTGCGGCGCTTTGTGCTGGCCGGCAACAGCCTGGGTGGTGAAATCGCCTGGGCCACCGCGGCGGCGCACCCCGGGCGGGTGGCGGGCCTGGTGCTGGTCGACGCCGCGGGCTACCCGCTCGTCTCCCAGTCGGTGCCCATCGGCTTTCGCCTGGCGCAACTGCCGGGCGTCAACCGCGTGCTGCTCAAGACGCTGCCCCGCCGCGTCGTCGCCGCCAGCGTGCGCAACGTGTACGGCGACCCGTCGAAGGTGACCGACGCGCTCGTCGACCGCTACTTCGAGCTCACCCTGCGCGAAGGCAACCGCGCGTCCTTGCCGCAGCGCTTCAAGCAGGCCGTGCACGGCGCCCACGCCGCCGACGTGAGGCGCGTGACGGCGCCCACCCTCATCCTCTGGGGGGACGAGGACCGGCTCATCCCGCCGGAGCACGCCGACTGGTTTCACCGGGACCTCGCCTCGAGCACGCTGCAGCGCTTCAAGGGCCTGGGCCACGTACCTCAGGAGGAAGACCCCACCACCACCCTCGCCGCGGTGCAGGCCTTTGTGCGCCTGCTGCCCAGCGCGTCCGTCGAGGCCGCTGATTCCGGGGTGGCGGCACCGCCGCAGTAGACGAGCCAGCGCGGCGTCAGCGCCGGCGCCGCCCTACCCGTAGCTCTCGGCGTGCACCCGCGCGCGAGGCAGGCCGAGCTCCTTGCGGAGCACGTCCCGAACCTCCAGCAGCATCTTCTTCACGCCGCAAATCCACGCGTCCGGCGCGGGCTCGAGCGCGGCCAGCTCCGCCCACAGCGCGCGGACGTGCTCCTGCACGTGGCCCCGCCTTCCACCCCAGTCCGGCGGCGGGCGGGACAGCGTCACCTCGAGGCGGAAGAAGGGGTGGGCCTTCTCCAGCGCGCGCAGCTCCGCTTCCCAGAGGACGTCCTGTGGGGTGCGCACGCCGAACAGCACCCACAGCCGCTCCTTCCGTCCGGCGGCGATGGCGTCGTGCACCATGGCGCGGAAGGGGGCCAGCCCGGTGCCGGTGGCGACGAAGAGCGCGGGCGCAGGCGCGTCCAGCGGGCGCAGGAAGGTGCCCTGGGGCCCGCGCGCCTCCAGCACCTCGCCCGGCCTCATCGCGTGCAGGAACTCGGAGCCCGGCCCGGCGTTGACGTGGGTGATGGCCAGCTCGAAGCGCGAGGTGCCGCCGGGCGCCGAGGCGATGGAGTACGCGCGATGGAGGGGGTGGCCCTTCTCGTCCTTCAGCGGGAAGTGGAAGTTCACCCACTGCCCGGCGCGGAAGTGGAAGGGCCCACCTTCGCGCTCGAACGTCATCAACCGCACGCGCTCGGTGGCCAGCGACGTCTCCACCAGGCGGGCCCCAAACGTCTCCGGCGGGTGTGGGTGCGTCATCTTCCCCCGTTTACCAGCGTCGCGACGGTTGCGCCTGCGCGAGCGAGCGAGTGGACTGCGCGCCCATGAGTACCCGGGTGTGGGTGGCTTTCGTGGTGCTGGGCCTCGTCGCGTGCACGGGCACGGTGGGCCCCGTCGACGGCGGCAGCGGAGGCGGCGCGGGTGGCGGCGTCGACGCGGGCCCAGAGGACGGGGGCGCGGACGCCGGCGGAGGAGGCGGGAGTGGCGGCGGGAGTGGCGGCGGGGGCGGCGGCGCCTCGGGGGGCGGCGTCGGCGGCGGCGGTGGGTCCACCTTCGACGGCGGCGTGCCCGCGTGGCGAAGGGGCCTCGCGGCGTGGCAGTGGGTGGAGCTTGCCGGCACGTCCATCACCACCCTCCCCGTCACCAACCCGCTCAACGGCGCGCTGGAGCGGCCCACGGCGCGCATCGACGCCTGGAATGGGCTGGCGGCGGACGCCACCACCAACCGCGTCTACCTCGCGTGCGCGGGCGGCCACGCGGACTGGGCGGGCAACGAGGTGTACGACATCGACCTCTCGGCCGACGCGCCGCAGTGGCGGCTCTTGCGCGGGCCCACGCCGGGCGCGTCCGTGGTGATGAACCAGCCGTACTACCTCGACGGGCGGCCGTCCTCGACGCACCTCTATTACGCGCTGCACGCCGTCCCCTCGCGCGGGCGCCTCTTCAAGTTCTCGGCGGGCTCGGTGTGGGGCGACGGCAACTCCAACAACAACAACGTGGACGCCTTCGACCTCACCGCGGGCGACTGGGACCCGCCGGACACGTGGGCCAGGGCCTCCAGCCAGGGCAACGCCATCGACCGGCCGTACGCGCAGGACCCGACGACGGGCGACGTGTACACGTTCCTCGCGGGGGCGTTCCGCAAGTGGACGGCGGCGAGCGCGACGTGGACCAGCCTGGCCCCGGTGCCCTCCTACGCCAACGACGACATCGTCTCGAGCTCGGGCTCGGTGGTGGACCCGGTGCGCCGGCGCGTCGTCTTCCTGCGCAACCTCTACCGGGTGCCGGTGCGGCAGGGGCTGCAGCTCTCCTTCTCGGGCGCGCTCAGCGACATCCCCTTCACTGGCCCCGCCGCGGACTCGCTCATCGACGCGCAGCTGGGCGCGCAGTTCCTCCCCGGCGACGACGTGCTGTTGGTGAAGACGTCCACCGGCGGCGAGGTGCTCCGCGTCGACGGCACCTACGTGGTGACGGTGCAGCCCACCACCGGGCCCAGCCCACCCGACGCGGTGAACGGGGTGTACACGCGCTGGCAGTACCTGCCGCTGCTGGGCGGAGTCGCCTACCTGCCCCGCGGGAGCGCCAACTTCTGGTTCCTCGCCACACAGTAGACTTCTGCGCGGCATGACGACGCGCGGCGGGCCACCCTTCCTCGAGGTGCTGCAGGCAGCGGCGGGCCGCGAGGTGGCCGTGCGCCGGGTCGCGCTCGAAGACGCCGGCCTGGCCATCGTCATCGACGGGCAGCACCTCGCGTTTCGCCCCCTGCCGGTGGACGTCAACGCCTGGGCCACCGTCTCCCGGGAAGGAGAGCGCTTCCGCTTCGAGCCCGGCCGCCCTTCCTGGGTGGCGCACTGGAACGGCCGGCGCGGCGCGCAGGGCCACCTGGCCCCCGGCGACGTGGTGAAGGTGAACGACGTGGTGCTGCGCTACGTGGAGGACGAGTGGCCCGGCCCGCGCGACGAGGCACAGGAGGCGCTGCTGCTCGGCGCTGGGCCTGACGCCGCCGGCTGGGGCGTGTACCGCGACTGGCTGCTGGAGCGCGGCGGCGTGCTGGGCGAGCGCATGGAAGGCCCGCCGTCGGTGGACGAGACGGCGCGCTGGCTGTGGCCGCTGGCGGTGGACGTGCAGGACGGCCTCATCGACGCGCGGTGGGAGAACGGCTTCGTCCGGGAGTTGGTGGTGCGCGGCAGCTCGCTGGGCCACAACCACCTGTTCGAGGTGCTGGCCTCGTGCGAGGCCCTGCGCCGGGTGCGCCGCGTCGAGGTGGTGGGCCTGCAGTCGCCCCAGGTGCACGAGGCGGAGGCGCAGGCGAAGGTGGTGCTGGGCGCCCTGCGCCGCGCAGGCGGCCATCCGTCCCTGGAGCACCTGGACCTCGGCGTCGTCGCGTCCTGGGACGCCGGCGCGGTGAAGCGCGCGCTGGACGAGGCGAAGGCCGTGTGCCCTCGCCTCACCACCACCCCCGTCTCGCTGGCGCGGCTGGCGAAGCACTCCGGGCGGGCGCGGCTGGAGTGGGTGTCGGCGAGGGACGAGGCGCGCCTGTCGGGCGTCACCGAGGCGTCGCCGATGGTGCTGGAGGGGGGCACCTCGGTGGTGTTCCGCCGCGCCTCCGACGGGGCGTGGCGGGCGCTGGGCGTGGCGCCGCCGGTGCGCGAGGACGCGGTGCGCCTCTCCCACGGCGTCTCGGGGTGGATGGTGTCGTCGCCCCTGCTGCGCGCGGGCCTCTACCAGCCGCGGCTCAACGGGCGCAGCCTGCCGCAGTTCCGCCTGCGCGACGGCGACGAGGTGGAGCTGGTGCCTGGGCTGGTGACCCGCTTCGTGCAGGAGTGAGGGCCGGCCTCACCGCCGCGGCGCGGGCCGCACCAGGGGTCCTGCCTCAGGCGCCCTTCTGGTACGTCCCCATCAGCACGGCCCTGGCCAGCACGTGCCCCTCCATCGCCTCCAGCAGCTTCCCCTTGGTGGGCTGCTGCAAGTCCGGCAGCACCGTGTCCAGCGCGTAGAGGGTGTGGAAGTAGCGGTGCCGGCCGATGGGCGGGCAGGGCCCCCCGTAGCCGGTGCGCTGCCAGTCGTTGGTGCCGTCCTTCGTGCCGGCGGGCAGCGCGACGACGCCCTTCGCCAGGCCCGTCGTCGAGGGCGGCAGGTTGTAGAGGACCCAGTGCACCCACACCCTCTTGGGGGCCTTCGGGTCCGGCGCGTCGGGGTCATCGAGGATGAGGGCCAGGGACTTCGCGGCGGCCGGCACGCCCTTCCACGAGAGCGCCGGCGAGCTGTCCTGGCCTTCGCAGGTCAACTCCTTCGGCATCGGCTGGCCATCGGCGAAGTCGGCCGACGAGAGGACGAGAGACATGGGGGGCTCCTTCGGGCAGGACGTGTCCGCGAGGCACCATACGCCTCGGCGCAGCCGTGGGAAGGTGGTGCTTCCACCTCGGCGAGGTCTCGGGCATCGTGGCTCGATGCAAGGCGACCGACGCGTCATCGAGGACCTCGACGGCTACCTGCAAATCGAGCTCACCGGGCACAAGCAGTACCTCCTCGCGGGCGCGGTGTTCGAGCGCTGGGGGCTGTCCCGGCTGCGCGACGCGGAGCGGGCGTACGCGCAGGAAGAGACCGCGCACGCCGCGGTGATTCTGCACCGCCTCCTGCTGCTGGGGGGCGTGCCGCACCTCGCCGACGTGGGGCCCGTCACCGTGCCGTCTTCGGCCAAAGAGCAGCTCGAGCGCGACCAGGCCCTGGTGACGCGCGCCATCCTCCACCTGAAGGACGCCATCGGGCGCGCGCAGGCCGCAGGGGACGCGGGCTCCAGAGAGCTGCTCGAAGAGATGCTCGTCGACGAAGAGGAGCACCTCGACTGGCTGGAGCAGCAGCTCCACCTCCATGGCGCGCTGGGAGAGAAGAAGTACCTGCAGGCCCAGCTCTGACGACTTGTTAGACTGACGCGCGCTCATGTCCGTCACCTCCGCCGAGCCCGTGGTGTTCGCCACCGCCGTGGAGGGCACCCGCAAGGCCTACGCCAGGCGCTTCACCCCGGAGCTCAGAGCCGAGCTCAAGGCCCTGGGGATGGACCTGGAGGCCATTCAGGCGGCGTACCCGCTCAACACCTGGCTGGCCGCGGCGCGGTTGATGGGGCGGGCCTTCTTCCCCGAGCTGGAGGAGGCCGAGCGCCAGCGCCAACTGGGGCGGGAGTTCATGAAGGGCTACGTGCAGACGGCCATCGGCTTCGCCACCCTCACCACCGCGAAGTTGATTGGCGTGAAGCGCACGCTGCTGCGCATGGGCCGCAACTTCCGCACCGCCGCCAACTACATCGAGGTCGACGTGCTGGACGTGGGACCCAGGGAGGTGCACCTGCGCGCCCAGGTGGGCGAGGAGTTCATGCCGCGAGTGGGCCCGGCCGCCAACGACATCATCCTCCACTACCGGCGCGGGGTGCTGGAGGAGACGCTGGTGCTGCTGGGCGTCACCGGCACGGTGGACGTGCTGGAGGCCCCGGCGCAGCGCCCCGGCGGCCTGTTCCGCATCACCTGGAGCTGACAGGCAGCATGTCCACCGTGTCCAACTCCGGCTTCTGGGAAGAGCGCTACCTCTCGGCGCAGACGGGCTGGGAGAAGGGCCGCTGCGCCCCGCCCATCGCGCGCATGCTGGGGGAAGGCCTGCTGGCGGCGCACTCCCACGTGGTGGTGCTGGGCGCCGGCCGCGGGCACGAGGCGCTGGAGGTGGCCGCCCGGGGCCTCGAGGCCACCGCCGTCGACTTCGCCGCCTCCGCGGTGGAGGCCACCCGCGCCGCCGCCTCCCGCCTGCACCTCGACGTGGAGGCGCTGCGCCAGGACCTCTTCACGCTGCGCACCACGCACGCCGTCACCTTCGACGCGGTGTTGGAGCACACCTGCTTCTGCGCCATCGACCCCGCGCGCCGCGACGAGTACGTCGAGGTGGTGCACGCGGTGCTGAAGCCGGGCGGCCTCGTCTTCGGCCTCTTCTACGCGCACGGACGCCCCGGCGGCCCGCCCTTCGACACCTCCGAGGAGGAGCTGCGGCGCCGCTTCGGCCCGCGCTTCGACGTGGAGCGCCTGGCCCGCGCCCCCGACTCCTTCTCTGACCGCGCCGGGCAGGAGCTGGAGTTCGTCTTCCGGAGGCGGGGATGAGGCGCGCGCTGGCGTGCGTGCTGGCGCTGGCCGTCTCCTCCTGCGCCTGCCGCGAGTCCGACGCGAGGAAGGCCCAGCGCGAGCGGGAGAAGCTGGAGGAGCGCCTCAAGTCTTCACTCTCCCTGCTGCCGTACCGGCTGGTGAAAATCTCCCTTCGCGCGAAGGACGACCCGAAGCGGCCCGCCGCGGTGGACGCGCTGTGGCTGGTGCTGGCCGAGACGCAGGCGCTGCCCGCCCACCCCGCCACCGCCGAGGAGGCGCTGCGCGAGGCGGCCACCTACGCGCGGCTCTTCAAGGCCCTCTACGACGCGCGCGAGACGATGAAGTCGCGCGACGAGGACGAATTCAAGCCGCTGGCGGAGGTGCTGCTGAAGACGCCCCTGCCTCCGCCCTGGGACGCGCAGCTCGAGCACCTGGGGCTGGCCGGCTTCTGGTTTCTGGTGGACGCCGCGGACAAGGGCAACCGGGTCCCCGGCAGCACCGAGTACGTCTTCTACGAATTGGCCCGCGCCACCCCGCAGCCGGGCTGGCCGAAGGAGGCGCGCTGGGCCGCGCAACTGCTTCGCGGGGCCGCCTTCTGCGCCGCCGAGTACCACTACGCCGCCGAGGAGGAGCTGAGCGCCTACGTCACCGCGATGGAAGGCACCACCCCCGCCGACTTCGGGGGCTGGGCCACCGCCCACGCCGACGCGACGCAGATGATGCACGGGCTGCGCGCCGCCGGGTACTTCGTGCGCGCGTGGAACCGCATGGGCCTCAAGCGCGACGAGGCGTCCACGTTGGACCTGGAGAAGGGCCTGGACGAGCTCGAGGCGCTGGGCCTCGACAACGAGCTGACGCAGTGGGGCTGGGCGCTGGTGCACGCGCGCCGGGGCCGCTACGAAGAGTCCGCCGCCGAGCTGGACAAGCTGGCGCGCAGCCCGCACCTCGACGAGGCCACGCGCAAGGAGCTCCAGGCCGCCGCCCAGACGATGCGCACGCAGGAGAAGGGGCTTCCCCTCTTCCTCCAGACGCGGGCCACCTTCATCCTCGCCCAGGCGCTCTTGAGCCGGGCCGGCGGGGTGGAAAGCCTCTTGGTGCTGCTGCTGGGCGAGGAGACGGGCAAGCAGGTGGCGGCGCCGCTCCAGTGGCTCGAGCGCACCCGCCGCGCGCTGGCCTCGCAGGCCTCGCCGGCCCGCGCGCTGGAGAAGGGCAGGGACGTGGGGAAGCAGGGCCTCGAGCTGCTCAAGAAGGCCGTGGCGCCGGCAGCCGACGCGGGCCCGTGACGGTTGGACCAGTTGCGGCATCCGCTTTGTCGCGCGGAGCCGCCCTCGCCACACGCAACCGGAGCGCCTTCGAGCCCCTCGGCGTCACGGTGGTGGACCTGTGGGACGGCGGGGTTGGCGAAGGCGGCAGGGGCAGGTAAGCGGTCTGTCCATCATGCGCTGTTTCGCCGTCACGCTCCTGTTGCTGTCCGCCTGCGCCACCACGCCCCGCCCGCTGCACGTCGCGCCGCCCGGGCTGGAGAAGTACTCCCAGGGCATCGACTGGAAGGCCGCCGGCGACGAGACGGCGCAGTTGCTGTCCGCCTACCTCCAGGTGGACACCGTCAACCCGCCGGGCAACGAAACGCTGGGCGCGGAGCTCCTGAAGGCCCACCTGGCGAAGGACGGCGTGGAGTCGTCCATCCACGAGTTCGCTCCCGGGCGCGGCAGCCTCCTCGCGCGGCTCCCCGCGACGAAGCCGTCCGGCGAGAAGCCTCTCTGCCTCCTCTCCCACCTCGACGTGGTGCCCGCCGAGGCCGAGACCTGGCCGAAGGACAAGCAGCCCCTGTCCGGCGCCCTCGTCGACGGCGTGGTGTGGGGCCGCGGGGCGCTGGACACCAAGGGCCTGGGCGCGGTGGAGGTGGAGACCTTCCTGCTGCTCAAGCGCCGCCAGGTGCCGCTGACCCGCGACGTGTTGCTGCTGGCGGTGGCCGACGAGGAGGTGGGCGAGGGCGGGATGCGGCTCCTCACCGACACGATGTGGAGCGAGGTGGACTGCGGGCACCTCGTCAACGAGGGCGGCATGGGGGTGAAGGACGCGCTGGCGCCCGGGCAGACGGCCTTCGCCATCTCGGTGGTGGAGAAGGGCGCGCTGTGGGTGACGATGAGGGCCAGCGGCGAGGCGGGCCACGGCAGCACCCCGCGGGAGGAGCGCGCCCCGGCGCGGCTGGTGCGGGCCCTGGAGCGCATCGTCAAGCGGGAACCGAAGCCGAAGCTGCACCCGGCGCTGTACGAGTTGCTGCGGCGCTCCGGCGAGCAGCGCGGAGGCTTCACCGGCTTCGTGCTGCAGCGGCCGTCGCTGGTGGACTCCTTCGCGGTGGGCAAGCTGCTGGAGAAGCCCACCACCCGCGCCATGGTCACCGACACCTGCCAGGTGACGGGCTTCGAGGGGAAGGGCAGCGCGCCCAACGTGGTGCCCTCGCAGGTGAGCGCCGTCCTCGACTGCCGGGTGCTGCCGGGCACCACCGTGGCGGCGCTGGTGAAGGAGCTGGAGGAGGTGGTGGCCGACGTGCCCGGCATCAGCTTCGAGCTGTCCCACGGCTTCGTGGCCGAGGCCTCCGACTGGGACGACCCCTTCTTCGACGCGCTGGCCCGCCACGCGGTAGCCGGTCGGGACGACGCCATCGCCGGGCCCACCGTCTCGCCGGGGTACACCGACTCAATCCTCGCGCGAAAGAAGGGCACCCGCGCCTACGGCTTCGCCCCCTTCGAGGTGACGCTGGAGGAGCTCAACACCATTCACGGCAAGGACGAGCGCGTGTCGGTGGAGAACCTGCGGCGCGGGGTGGAGGTGCTGTTCAAGGCGGTGGTGGACGTGGCCGCCGCGCCCTGACGGCTTTCAGCGCCGGGGCCGCACCAACTGGATGGCCAGCGCGAAGCGGTTGAGCTCGGTGACGGTGTCGCGCACGTCGTCGGGGAGCTCGTCGGCCTGGAGCCGCCGCCGGGCCTCACGCAGGGCGGCCCGCTCGTCGCTCATCCCCAGGGACTTCGCGATGACGCGCCGGAGCGAGAGCGCCCGCTCGACCTCCGCGAGCGCCTCCGCCTCCGTCACCTCGCCGTGCTCGAGGGCGGCCAGCACCTCACACTTGAAGGCCCGGCAGGTGGCGGGGCGGTCCTCGTAGACGGTGCAGGCGCAGCCGGAGAGCGCGCGGCAGGGCTGGACGAGGTTCCTCCGGTCGGGTGTCAGCGCCACGCGGCCCTCGAGGCGCGCGGCCTCCTCGGCCGTCACCGAGGCCGTCCCGAAGAGGGCGCCGTCACAGCACAGCCCGCAGCGCAGACAGAGGGACATCCGCACGGCACTCTCGCACACCCGCGAGACGGCGAATCCCCGTGCCCTCGTCCGCCGCGAAGTACGCCTCGCCGCCCCGCCCCTTCGTCAGCGCCAGCTCCTGCGCGTGCACCAGGTCTCGACGTGGGTGGTGGAGGTGTGGTGCCTCCCGCCGCCGATGAAGCCGGAGCCGCGGTGGCGAAGATGCGCACGGTGGGAGTCGCCCTTCTCACTTCACGCTATACCCGCGCCCATGCGCATCGTCTGCATCGGCGGCGGCCCGGCCGGCCTCTACTTCAGCCTGCTGATGAAGAAGGCCTTCCCCCAGGTGGACATCGAGGTGTGCGAGCGCAACCGCCCCGACGACACCTTCGGCTGGGGCGTCGTCTTCAGCCGGGAGACGCTGGGCAACCTGGCCGAGGCCGACGAGGAGAGCTACGTCCGGATTGAGGAGCGCTTCGCCTACTGGGACGACATCGAGACGTACCTGGGCGAGCAGAAGACGGTCTCTACCGGGCACGGCTTCTGCGGCCTGTCCCGCAAGGACCTGCTCACCGTGTTGCAGCACCGCTGCGGCGAGCTGGGCGTGAAGCTGGAGTTCCAGAAGGAGCTCCCCGCGGAGCCGCTGCCGAAAGCCGACCTGGTCATCGCCTGTGACGGGGTAAACAGCGCCGTTCGCGCCCGCTACGAGGCCGACTTCAAGCCGTCGCTGGACTGGCGGAAGTGCAAGTTCATCTGGCTGGGCTCCACCCAGCCGCTGTCCGCCTTCACCTTCCTCTTCAAGGACACCCCGCACGGCCTCTTCCAGGTGCACGCCTACCCCTTCACCAAAACGCCGATGCAGCCGTCGGGCGCGGTGTCCACCTTCATCGTCGAGTGCCGCGAGGAGGTGTGGAAGAAGGCCGGCCTGGAAGGGGCCACCGAGGAGCAGTCGGTGGCCTTCCTCGAGCAGCTCTTCGCGAAGGAGCTGGCCGGGCACCGGCTCTGCGCCAACAAGTCCATCTGGCGCACCTTCCCCACCATCCGCTGCCAGCGCTGGCGCCGCGGCAACCTGGTGCTGATGGGCGACGCGGTGCACACCGCGCACTACTCCATCGGCTCGGGCACCAAGCTGGCCATGGAGGACGCGATGGCCCTGGTGAAGGCCTTCCAGCAGGTGGGCCTGGACGTGGAGAAGGCGCTGGAGGTGTACGAGACGCAGCGCCAGCCGGAAGTCTCGAGGCTGCAGCGGGCCGCGCAGACCAGCCTGGAGTGGTTCGAAAACGCCGCCCGCTACCTCCACCAGCCGCCGCTGCAGTTCACCTTCAACCTGATGACGCGCAGCAAGCGCATCACCTGGGACAACCTGCGCAAGCGCGACGGGGCGCTGGTGGCGCACGTCGACCGCTGGTTCGCCGACATCCACGGCACGCCGAAGAGCTCCGACGGCAGCGCGCCCCCGCCCCTCTTCGCGCCCCTCAAGCTGCGCGACCTGGTGCTGGAGAACCGCGTGGTGGTGTCGCCCATGTGCCAGTACTCCGCGGTGGACGGCGCGCCGGGCGACTGGCACCTGGTGCACCTCGGCGCGCGCGCGGTGGGCGGCGCCGGGCTGGTGATGACGGAGATGACAGACGTCACGCCGGACGGCCGCATCACGTACGGCTGCGCCGGGATGTGGAATGACGCCCAGGCCCAGGCCTGGAGGCGCATCGTCGACTTCGTGCACACCCACGCGAAGGCGCCCATCGGCATGCAGTTGGCCCACGCCGGGCGGAAGGGGAGCTGCCAGTTGCCGTGGGAAGGCGACGGACCGCTGGGCGCCGACGAGAAGCCGTGGCCGACGCTGGGGCCGTCCGCGCTGCCCTTTGCGCCCGGCTGGCACACCCCGAAGGAGATGACGGCCGAGGACCTGGCCCGGGTGAAGCAGGCCTTCGTGGACGCGGCGAGGCGCGCGGACGCGGTGGGCTTCGACCTGGTCGAGCTGCACATGGCCCACGGCTACCTCCTGTCCACCTTCCTCTGTCCCTTCTCCAACCGGCGCACCGACGCCTACGGCGGCTCGCGCGAGAATCGACTGCGCTACCCGCTGGAGGTCTTCGACGCGGTGCGCGCGGTGTGGCCTCCGCACAAGCCGCTGTCGGTGCGGGTGTCGGCCACCGACTGGCTGGAGCCGGAAGGACAGACGCTGGAGGACACCATCGCCTTCGCCCACGCGCTCAAGGAGCACGGCTGCGACCTCATCGACGTCTCCTCCGCCGGCAACGTGCCGGCCTCGAAGCCGGAGTACGGGCGCATGTACCAGGTGCCCTTCGCCGAGGCGGTGCGCCACGCGGTGAAGATGCCGGTGATGGCGGTGGGCGGCATTCAGGGCGCGGACCACGTCAACACCATCATCGCCGCCGGGCGGGCGGACTTGTGCGCGCTGGCCCGGCCCCACCTGTCCGACCCTTCGCTGACGCACCAGCACGCGCAGGCCGAGAGGGTGGACGCCCTGTACTGGCCGCCGCAGTACGCCCTGGTGAGGCCGCGCCCGGGCCCGAGGGACGCGCGGGGGCCGACGCCGGCCCAGCGGGACTAGAAGGCATGGCGCCGTTGCGGCCGCGTGCATCACCTCGGTGGCGGGGGTGCTGGTGATGCCGCAGCCGGGCTGGTGGCTCAAGCTGTGGCCGGTGCTCGTCACCCACGCCCCCCTCGCGCTCGGCCCGCGCCTCGCCGCGCCTTGAAGACGCAAGTCACTCCTCCACCACGCGCTCCGACACCAGGCCGAAGAAGGAATGCGCGCCCGAGAAGCGCCAGCCGAGGTGCGCGCCACACCGGCCGCAGTGCGCGTACTGCCAGGCGCAGCCGGCAAACCAGGCGGCCTCGGTGGTGGGCGCGCCGTGCACCGTGCACCCCGGCGCGTCCCCAAAGCAGTCGAAGACGAACAGCACCCCGGCCGGGTTGAGCCGCGCGTGCGTCACCTTCCCGTCCACCTCCGCCTTGAGCGCGGCGTCACTCACCACGTGCGCGCAGCGGCGGCACAGCACCGGGTGGCGCGGGCCGGCGCTGACGTCTTCGGGCTCCTTCTCAGGGACGAGGGCGGTGCCCGGCGTGCGCTTCGTGTCCAGCAACCACGCGGGCGCTTTCTCGCCCTGCGGTTGAGCCGGCCAGCGCTGGGCGGTCCACGGCCGCATGGCGTCATCCTGCGTCCGGGCCGGAAGAAAGGCGACCCCGGGAGTGCAGCGCTCCGCCAGGCGCGTGGGAAGCGAGGGCCGGGTGGCCGTCGCCGCGCGGGAGACGCTTTGGGCGGATGGTCGCGCCGGCTTTGACTTCGGCTCCACGGCCCGCCGGAGCGGCCCATTTCTCGAGGCTCGGCATATGGTGCGCAGCGCATGGAGACTCGCCTCGCCGGCTACCACGTCCGCTTCCTCGAGCCCGAGGCGCTGCGGGCCTTCCTCCGCGCCGACGGGAAGACGCCAGGCCGGCACTTCCTCTCCCGCTTCGACGCCGCCCGCTGGGCCGACGCCGTGGCTGCCACGTCCGACGCCGGCACGCTGCGGGACGAGGCGGCCTGTGCCCTGGCCGACGCCGCCCTGCGCGCAGGCGAGCCGGGCGGCTTCGTCGACCTCGAGGGAATCGACGTGGACGAGGTGGCCGAGGCGGTGCGCGACGCCTGCGACGAGGTGCTGGGTGACGCCGCCGCGGGAGAGAAGTTGCTCACCGGCGGCCTCCTCGACCGGGTTGGCGTGGGCCGTTTCGCCCTGGGCTCGCTGCCGCTGCGGGTGCTGGTGCAGCAGGCAAAGAAGCCGGCCCTGGAAGCGGCCCGGCGCACCGCGCGGAGCAGTTGGCTGTCCGACTTCTTCAACTCCCTCGAGAGCGCCCTCCTGGTGGCCCAGCGCGCGCCCGAGGCCCACCTCATCCTCGTGCCCGAGTGGGTCCGCGTTCAGCCGGCGGACGAAGACGCTGGTGAAGGCGCCGCTTCAAGCGACGCGCCGCAGGAGGCTGCCGGCGCTCCCGAGGAGGACCCACTCAACGTGGTGGGCCTGCTACGCGAAGCGCAGGCGCTGCACGCCAGCGACCTCTCCTTCGTCCCCGGCTCGCCCCCGCTCGCCCACGGGCCCTTCGGTCGCCGCCCCCTGCGCCCCACGCCGCTCCAGCCGGAGGACACGCGGCGCCTCGCGTATGCCTTCCTCACCGACAGCCACGTCGAGCGCTTCGAGCGCACCGGCGCCCTGGTGGTGGGCTTCGGGGTGCGGGAGCAGGGCCGCTACCGCCTCTGCCTCACCCGGGAGCGCGGGCTGGTGGCGGCCACCTTGCGGGTGCTGCCCTCCCGGCCTCCGGCGCTGGCGGACCTTCCCTTGCCTCCGCGCTTCCTGGCCGCCCTCGTTAGCCTGGAGCGCGGCCTCGTCGTCATCGGCGGACCTCCCGGCAGCGGCCGCAGCACCACCCTCGCCTCGCTCTCTCAGGGGCTCCTCGACGGGGGCGCCGTCCTCGCGTCGGTGGAGGAGCCGCTGGCCTTTCCGCTGCGCGCCGCGAGCGGACTGGCCCGGCAGGTGGACGTGGGAGAGGACACCGGCGTGTCCGAGGCCCTGCGTACGCTGCGGCACGCGCCCCTCGACGTGCTGGCGCTGGACGTCGCCGACGACGACGCGGCCTGCGAGTGGGCGCTGGACGCCGCCGCCGACGGCCGGCTGGTGCTGCTGGTGCTGCGCGGTGCCACCGTCACCGCCCTGGTGCACCGCCTGGTGGCCGCCGACGGGCGAATGCAGCGCCGCCGGCTCTCCGAGTCACTCGCCGCCGTGCTGTGTCAGACGCGGGTCCCCGACGAGGCCGGCGACCGGTGGACGGTGGAGTGCGAAGCCCTCATTCCCACCGAGGCGCTGCGCCGCCACCTGCGCGCCCTGGACACCATGCCGCCGGCGGCGGTGCTGGAGCCCGAAGAAGAGGGCTGAACGGCCCGGCTCTACAACGGAATGCAGCCGCCCCCGCAGGCGCCGCACACCTGCCACTGGGGCTCCAAGGTGCCCTGACAGCTTCCGTCGGAGCAGGTGTAGACGGTGCAGTCCCGGAAGCGGGTGCAGTCGGGCATGAAGCAATAGCAGGCGCCGCACTGGACCGCGCCGCAGGAGGTGCCGTTGGTGTTGCGCCCGCAGGCCGAGCCGTCGTTCTCGGTGTAGGTGTTGCCGTTGCAGCTGCCGCCACCGCAGGTGTAGTCGGTGACGCTGCGCGAGCGGTTGCCCGAGTTGGTGCAGGTGTCCCCGTAGCTGCAGCCGCTCCACGACCCGTACGAGGAGGAGCCGCACGACTGGCCGTTCTGGTTGCGGTTGCAGCCCGAGGTGTCCGTCTCCGAGGAGGAAGAAGCCTGGCAGCTCCCCGCGCCGTCGCAGGAATAGCTGGTGACGCTGCGGCTGCGGTCGCCGTCGTTGTCGCACTGGCCCGAGTAGCCGCAGGCGCCCCAGCTACCGTAGCTGGTGGTGCCGCAGGAGTTGCCCGAGGTGCTGCGCCCGCAGCCCGAGGTGTCCGTCTCGGTGGAGGCGCTGCTGTTACAGGCGCCCATGCCGCAGGTGTAGGTGGTGACGCTGCGGGTGCGGCTGCCGGAGGTGGCGCAGGTGGTGCCGTAGCTGCAGCTGCCCCAGGCGCTCGTCTGGGTGGTGCCGCAGGACTGGCCGGACGTAGTGCGGGTGCAGCCCGAGGTGTCCGTCTCGGTGGAGTTCTGCGGGCCGCAGGCGCCGTTGGTGCACACCTGGTCGGTGCGGGTGCGGGTGCGGGAGCCCGACTCCGCGCAGGTGGTGCCGTAGCTGCAGGTGCCCCAACTGCCGAAGGTGGAGGAGCCGCAGGACGTGCCGTTGGTGCTGCGCGCGCACCCCGCGGTGTCCGTCTCGGTGGTGGTGTTCATCGTGCAGGTGCCGCCGGCGCACACCGCGTCGGTGCGGCTGCGGGTGCGGCTGCCCGAGTTGGTGCAGGTGTCGGCGTAGCTGCAGGCGCTCCAGGCCCCGTACGTCGTCATGCCGCAACTGGCGCCCTCGGTGACGCGGGTGCAGGCCTGGCTCTCGGTGGCGTTGGCCGGGGCGCAGGTGCCGCTGCCGTTGCACGCCTGGTCGGTGCGCGTGCGCGTCTGGGTGCCCATGGTGGAGCAGGTGCTTGCCATCGAGCTGCAGGTGCCCCACATGGTGTACGTCGTCTGGCCGCAGGAGACGCCCGCGTCCGCCAGGGCGTTGCCGGGGCAGTCGGGGGAGGCGCCGGTGCAGCGCTCCTCCACGTCGCAGCCGTTGGCGGCCGTGCGGCAGACGCGCGAGGCGCCCAGCAGCGCGCAGGTGCCGTTGGTGGGCGCGCCGGAGGCCACGCTGCAGGCGTCACAGGTGCCGGCGCAGGCGCTGTCGCAGCACACCCCGTCGACGCAGAAGTTGGACAAGCACTCGCCCGCCGCGCCGCAGGGGGCGCCCGGCGTCTTCTTCGCCGCGCAGTACATGCCGCTGCAGTAGGTATTTGCCGGGCAGCCGCTGGAGCAGGTGATGGGGCAGTCGGGCAGGGTGCCGTTGCAGACGACGGCCGGCGGGCACACCGGGCTGCCGGGGTCGTTGGCGGGCGCCGGGCTGCAGGTGCCGCTCAGGTTGGGCAGGTTGCAGCGGTCGCAACTGCCGGTGCAGGCGCTGTTGCAGCACACCCCGTCGGCGCAGAAGGTGGAGCTGCACTCCACGCTGGACTGGCAGGCCGCGCCGTCCTGCTTGAGGGCCGCGCACTGACCGCTGCCGTTGCAGTAGCGGCCCTGGGCGCACTGCCGCGGCGTGGTGCAGGTGGTGGGGCACTGGCCGGTGACGCCGTCGCACGCGTAGTCGCCGCAGGCGCCCACCTGGGTCTTCTCCGGCAGCGCGGAGCAGCGGCCCTCGCTGCCCGTCGCCGCGCACGTCTGGCAGGGCCCGCTGCAGGCGGAGTCGCAGCACACGCCCGCCGCGCAGAAGGTGGAGCTGCACTGGCCATTCTCCGTGCAGGTGCCGCCGTTGGACACCAGCACCTCACAGGCGCCGTTGACGCAGCGCTGGCCCGAGCCGCAGTCCACGCAGGCGTTGCCCGCCGAGCCGCACTTCGTCACCTCGGCGCCTCCCACGCAGGCGGTGCCGTCGCAGCAGCCGGTGCAGGTGCTGGAGTCGCAGGTGGTGGCGCCGCCGCCGCTGCCCCCTCCTCCGCCGCCCACGTTGCCCCCGCCCGCGCCGCCTCCTCCTCCACTCCCGCCCGCGCCGCCTCCGGTGCCGTCACCGCCGCCCGACTGTGGGGCCACGCAGTTGTTGCCGCCCTGGTCGCACTGGTAGCCCTTCAGGTTGGTCGGGTCGACGCACGTCGCCAGCACCAGCGCCGCGGGAAGGAGCAGCCACCTCGCCACCCGCAGGAGGGACGATGGATTCGACGGCGCGGGACTCATGACGCTCTCCCCGGACAAAGGACGTGCGCGCTCATCCGCCGGCCGCTGCGATGAGGGGAACACACCGGGACATCGTAGATCGCCCCTGCCTCCCGCGCGCCCTCCTCTCGCGCGGCCCTGTGCGGCGGTGTGCGCGCATGTGTTGGCGCGAGGGCTCAGCGCCGCCGGGGCCGCACCGGCAGGGTGTCGCTTCGCTCCCGCAGGGCGCGCAGCAGGCCATTCAGCGTCGGCACGGCGGGCGAAGCAGCGGGCCGCGGACTCGAGCCCTCGCGGGCCAGCGGAGGGAGAGACTTCTCGGGGCGGGACACCACCCGCACCAGCAGCCGCAGGTTGTCGCGCACCTTCGGCCAGTCGACTCTGTCCGGGTCCTCGTCGGCCAGCACCGCGCGGGAGAGCAGCGCGTCCCAGCCCCCGATGGTGGCGGGCCGCTCCTGCGGGAGGGCGGTGAGCTCGTGGGCCAATTCCAGCAGGGCGGCGCGCCGGGCCGGCACGCCTTCGTCGGCCAACCGGGCCAGGGCGTCGCGCTCGCGCCGCAGCAGGTAGCGAAAGAGAGGAAAGCGCTCGTGGGGACGCGCGGAGGCGGGAGCCAGGCGGACGGCCAGCACCTCGTCCACCCGGGCCAGGGCGGTGGTGCGCCAGAAGTGCGCGTGCAGCACCTGCTGCAGCCCGGTGGCGTGGGCCACCCGGGGGACGTGGCGGGCGCGGCGGAGGACGGCGCGCTGGAGGCCGCCCGTCACGTCCACCTTCGCCAGGCGCTCCAGCGCCGCGTCGAGGGCGGCTTCTCCCTGCGGCCACCCGGACGACAAGGCGTCCCACTCGTCGAGCTCGAAGGGCAACAGGTGGCTGGGCTCGAGGGGACGGCTGAAGAGGTGCTCCACCGCCACGCCGAAGGACAGGGCGGCGCCCACCGCGGGGAAGAGGGAGGGGTTGAGCAACTGCCCGGCCAGGGCCCAGCGCTCTGAGGGCAGCACCAGCCGCGGGGCGAAGAGGACGTGCTCCGCCAGGCGCAGCAGCTTCGTCCCGAGGTGGCTGCGCGGCTCCTCGTCGCCCGAAAGGCGCTCGTCCACCAGGCGGGTCAATTCGGCGCGCAGGGCCTGCACCTCCTTGAGGCAGCGCACCAGCTCCGCGTCGTCCGGCCAGCGCTCCGCCGCGGCCCGCTTGAGGGCGTGGCGCAGGGCCTCGTCCACCTCGGGCTGGGCGCGGGCCACCGCCTCCACCACGTCGCGGGCGCGCCGCAGCTTGTGCTTCCAGCGCAGGCCCTTGAGCGCGTTCACCAGCGCGCGGTACCGCAGGCGGGTAGCGGACAGCAGCTCGGCGCGGCCTTCGAGGCGCACGCGCAGGTCGGCGTCGTCGACGCGCACGAAGCGGCACGCTACACAACTCCCGGCCTGATGCGTCTCCTGTCGCTCACCTGCCAGCGCTTTCGGAACCTCTCGGAGGTGACGCTGGCGCCGTCGCCGCACACCACCGTGGCGGTGGGCGAAAACGGCCAGGGGAAGACGAACCTGCTCGAGGCCCTCTACTTCCTCGCCACCCTGAAGCCGCTGCGCGCGGGCCGGCTGTCCGAGCTGGTGCAGTTCGGCGCGGTGTCCGCGAAGGTGACGGGCCGCTTCCTCCTCTCGGGCGCGGAGCGGGAAATCGCGGTGGAGGTCGTCCCCGGGGGACGCACCGCCCTGGTGGACGGCAAGCGGGCCGCCTCGCTGGAGTCCTACTTCGGCGGCGTCTCGGTGGTGGCCTTCACCCCGGACGACCTGGCGGTGGTGAAGGGCGGGCCGGACGGGCGGCGCGCCTTCCTCGACCGCAGCGTCTTCAACCGCTTCCCCGCCTACCTGGAGGAGAGCCGCGAATACGCGCGCGCGCTGAAGAGCCGCAACCGGCTGCTCAAGGACAACGCGCCCGTCTCCCACCTGCAGGCGTGGGACGCGACGCTGGCCCGGGTGGGCGCCCGGTTGTGGGCGCGCCGGCGGCAGGTGGTGGGGGAGGTGGCGCCGCGCGCGCGGGACGCCTTCGCCCGCATCGGCCGCACCGAAGAGGGGGCCACCTTCTCGTACGCGCCCAGCCACCTGCCCCACGTGGACTTCGCCGCCTCCGACGAGGCGCAGCTGCAGCAGGCCCTGGGCCTGGCGTTGGACGTGCGGCTGCGGCGCGACCTGGAGCGCGGCTTCACCTCGGTGGGCCCGCACGCCGACGACCTGGAGCTGGCCCTGGGACAGCACGCCGCGCGGCAGTACGCCTCGCAGGGGCAGGCGCGGGCGCTGGTGCTGGCCTGGAAGGTGGCGGAGATTGAAAACCTCGAGGCCAGCAACGGCTTCCTCCCGCTGCTCTTGCTGGACGACGTGTCCAGCGAGCTCGATCCGGAGCGCAACGCCTTCCTGATGGGCTACCTGGCGGAGCGCGGGGCGCAGACCTTCCTCACCACCACCGACGCCCACCTGGTCCAGCGCGCGGTGGGGCCGGACACGGTGTGGTACCGGGTGTCCGGCGGGCAGGTGTCGCGGCGCGAGGCGTGAGGCGCTAGAAGGAGGCCCGAATGAAGCGACTCTTCCTGCTCCTGGTGTTGGTGGCGTGCACGGCCCTGGCCGCGCCGAAGAAGAACAAGAAGCCCAAGGCGCCGCCGCCGCCTCCGCCGGTGCCCACCGCGCCCATGCCGAAGGTGAAGGAGAACTTGAGCGACGCGGTGCAGGAGCTGCTCGCCGGCTCGGCGAAGGTGGTGGTGTGGCGGGTGACGGACACCGGAGGCTTGAGGCCCGACCCGGCCCGCGCCATCGGCACCGACTTCCAGCGGGAGGCGGCCGGCAAGGAGCTGACCGGCGAGGAGCTGAAGGCCTTGAAGGGGCTGCTCTACGACGACAAGTCGTACCGCTTCGCCCAGGACGTCTCGAAGTGCAACTTCGTGCCGCACCTCTCCTTCCAGGTGCAGGGGCCGGACGGCTCCGTCGGCACGCTGGAGGCGCTCGTGTCCTTCAAGTGCGACCAGCTCTTCTTCTTCATCGGCAAGCCGGGTGGGCGCTGGCTGCCCGGCGGCACCTTCGACGTGAAGCCGCTGCACAAGAAGCTGGTGGACGTGGCGAAGGCCACGCTGCCCACCGACGCCGCCACGCAGAACCTCAAGTAGCGCCCCGGCCTACAGCTCGCGGCTCATCAACAGGCGCAGCTTGCCGCTCTTCTTGGACACCACGGTGGCCACGGTGGTGAAGCCGTTCTTCCGGTAAAAGGCGACGGCGGGGGCATTGGCCGGGTCGACGCGCAGGGCCAGCGTCTTGCGGTTCATCTCGCGCGCCACGGCCAGGCCCTGGTCGAGCACCAGCGCGCCCAGGCCCTTCTGCCGCAGCTCCTGCTTCACGACGATGTTGCGCAGGTAGGCGGCGCCGGGGACGGGGCCGTCGCGCTCGATGGTGATGTAGCCGACGTTCGCCTGGTTCAGCCTGGCCACCGAGAGGAAGGGGCGCAGCTTGGTGAGCGCCTCCAGGCTCTCGGCCTGCGTCTCTCCACGGCTCTTCCAGGGGTCCGTGCCGCAGCGCAGCTGCGCCAGCACGTTCATGTCTTCGTCGCTGGGCGGGCCAAACTTCACCTGCTTCTTGAAGTCGTCCGGCAACGTCACCGGGGGCGGCGGGTGGGAAGGCTTGCCCTCGAGCTGCTTGTCCGTCATCGCTGTCCCTTCCGCTGCGGTGCCACTGGTTGCGCCGCAGCCAGTCCTTCCTGTCGGCCTTGTGGTGATCCTAATCACCATTGCCAACGTTCTGCACGGCCCGGAATTTCAATTCGGGCAGCGGCGTCCTTCATTTCCGCACACGCGCTCTGTTGTGGTGGGGCGAGACGTTTCGCCGCACAATGCACGCCACCGTGCAACTCAATCACGCGCAGCGCGAGCTGACGGTCAAGATCGTCTATTACGGCCCGGGCCTCTCGGGGAAGACGACGAACCTGCAGTTGATCCACCAGCGGACCTTGCCGGACGTCCGCGGCCGGCTGCTGACGGTCGAGACGCACGACGACCGCACGCTCTTCTTCGACCTGCTCCCGGTCTTCTTCTCGACCGCGTCGGGCTTCAAGGTGAAGGTGAAGCTGTTCACCGTGCCCGGGCAGGTGATCCACAACGCCACCCGGCGGATCGTCCTGCAGGGGGCCGACGCGGTGGCCTTCATCGCCGACAGCCGCCGCAGCGCCGCGCCGGAGAACAACGCCTACTGGAAGAACCTGGTCGAGAACATGCGGGAGAACGCGCTCGACCCCGCCCAGGTGCCGGTGGTCATCCAGTACAACAAGCGAGACCTGCCCGACACCAAGACGGACGCGGAGATTGAAGAGACGCGCAAGAAGGGCAAGGAGCCGGTGGTGGGGGCCATCGCCATCCGCGGGGTGGGGGTGCTGGAGACGTTGTTCGCCGTGCTGCAGGTGGCCTTCCGCAGCATCGACGCGCGGGCGGGGCTGTCCAAGAACATCGGCCTCACCGAGAAGGAGTTCCTCACCCAGGTCTTCAACAACATCGACACCTCCGGCACCGAGCTCGAGAAGCTCTTCCCGCCGAAGAAGGCCCAGGGGAGCGCCACCCCGTGAGGCAGGGCGAGTCGGTGCTCCAGCGCAGGGTCACCCTGGGTGACCTGCTCGAGACCGAGGCCTTCACCGAGGTGGTGAAGGGCTTCGTCGAGCTCTACCGGGTCGGCATCAAGGTGTTCGACGAGAAGGGCGGCAAGCTGGCCGACATCAAGATCGGCAACGGGGACTTCTGCGGCTACGTGTTCAGCTTCCCCGAAGGGCGCCGGCGCTGCACCGCCACCGTGGGCCGGGTGAAGGACGGGCCGGTGGCGCTGTCGCACGGGGCGCGCCTGCCGGTGCTGGAAGCGGACCTGGTGCCCGCCTCGAAGGGGATGGTGACGGTGCCCTGCTTCACCGGGCTGCGCTACCTCATCGTCCCCATCGTGTGGGAAGGCGACACGCTGGGGCGCGTGGTGTTCGGCCCCTTCCTCCCCGAGGACCTGGCCGACTTCCCGCCCGGCACGCTCAAGGAGATCAGCGACCAACTGGACCTGGCCAACTTGAAGGCCCTGGTGGAGAAGGTGCGCCGGGCGCCGGAGAGCACCATCGCGCGGGTGCTGCTCCACTTCGGGCAACTGCTGCAGACGATGCTCTTCGCCGGGCAGAAGATGTTCCTCACCACCCAACTGCACATCGAGGCCACCCTCGAGCAGAACCGGGACCTGGAGGAGCGCAACCGGAAGCTGGAAGACGCCAACCTGCGGCTCAAGGAATTGGACCGCATGAAGAGCGCCTTCCTCGCCACGGTGAGCCACGAGCTGCGCACGCCGCTGACCAGCATCATCGGCTACTCGGAGATGCTGGCCGAAGGCCTGGCCGGGCCGATGAACGACGAGCAGGTCGACTACGTGCGCACCATCATGGAGAAGGGTGAGACGCTGCTGAAGTTGATCAGCTCCATCCTCGACATCTCGCAGATTGAGGCGGGCAAGGTGCGGCTCAACTTCGAGCCGATGGACGCGCTGGACCTGGTGAACAGCTCAGTGACGTCGGTGAAGCCCCAGGCGACCAAGAAGGGCGTCACGCTGGAGGCGAAGGTGCCCAGGGCGCTGGCCGGGCAGGTGCTGGGCGATCGCGACCGGCTGCGCCAGGTGGTGGTGAACCTGCTGGCCAACGCGCTCAAGTTCACGTCCAAGGGCGGGAAGGTGACGGCCACCGTGACCGAGGTGATGCACCAGCCGGATCTCAACGCCCAGGGCTACCGGATCATCATCGAGGACTCGGGCGTGGGCATCGCCGCGGATCAGTTCGACAAGATCTTCCAGTCCTTCTACCAGGTGGACTCGTCGTCGACGCGCGAGTACGGGGGCGCGGGCATCGGCCTGGCCATCGTGAAGAGCTTCGTGGAAGGGCACGGCGGGGTGGTGCGGGTGGCCAGCGAGGTGGGGCACGGCTCGCGCTTCACCCTCATCCTCCCGGTGCAGCCGTCGCTGCAGGCGCAGGTGAGCATCTCCCCGCCGGTGACGAACCTGCAGGCGCCGGCGGACGACCGCTTCTAGAGCCGCAAAGGCCTTCATGAGAGGGCGGCTCGTCGGCGCGGTGGTCTTCCTGGGCGCGGCGCTGCTCTTCACCGTGGAGCTGCTGGTGGGGAAGGCGGCGCTGCCCCGCTTCGGCGGCACCTCGGCGGTGTGGACGACGTGCCTGTTCTTCTTTCAAGCGGCACTCCTGGCCGGCTACGGGTACGCGCACGCGCTGGCCTCGCGCGCCACTTCGAAGTGGCAGGCGAGGGTGCACCTCGGGGCGGTGGCGCTGAGCGCGGTGGTGGTGCTGGGCCAGGCGGTGGCCTGGGGCGCGCCCTTGCTGCCCACGGGAAGGGCAGGAGGCATCGGCCCGCTGCAGGTGGTGGGCTTCCTGGCGGTGGCGTGCGGGGTGCCCTTCGTCATGCTGTCCACCACCGGGCCGCTGCTGCAGCACTGGTACGCGCGGGCGACGGGCGGGGCGCCGTGGCGCTTCTACGCGGTGTCGAACGCGGGCTCGCTGTTCGCGTTGGTGGCCTACCCCTTCGTGGTGGAGCCGAGGGTGGGGCTTCACGCCCAGGCGTGGGCGGTGGGCGCCGTCTTCCTTGGGTGGGCGGTGCTGCTGGCGCTCGTCACCCGCCAGGCGCGTGGAGGAGGTCCCCTCGCCCCCATCGGGGGAGAGGGGCAGGGTGAGGGGCAGTCCACCCCGCCTCCCCGCCTCGCCTGGCTGGCGCTCTCGGCGCTGGGCACGGCCTTCCTCTCGGCCACCAACAACGTCATGTGCCAGGACGTGGCGCCCACGCCGCTCCTCTGGGCCCTGCCGCTGGGGCTCTACCTGCTGTCCTTCATCGTCACCTTCGGCGGCGAGGGCGGGTGGAACCGGCGCTCGGCGCACGTGGCGCTGTGGCTGCTGGGCCTCTGCGCGCTGCTGGTGCACACGGTGTTGCTGCCCGACGTGCCCCTCGGCTTCACGGTGGCGGCGTACTCGGCGGTGCAGTTGTCGGCCAACCTGCTGTGCCACGGCGCGCTGTACCGGCGGCGGCCGGCGGCCAAGCACCTCTCCTCCTATTACCTGTGGATGGCGGTGGGCGGCGCGCTGGGCAGCCTCTTCGTGGGCTTCGTCGCGCCGCTGGCCTTCCGCGACTACACCGAATTCTCCCTGGGGCTGGCGGTGGTGGGCGTGGGCGTCGCGGTGGGGCTGGTGCGGGACAAGCGCACCGGCGGGCGGATTCTCGTCGCGCAGGCGGCGGTGGCGCTGCTGGTGGCGGTGCTGGTGTTCCCGGCGCGGCTGGCGGGCGTGGTGTTGGAGACGCGGCGCAACTTCTTCGGCGTGCTGCGGGTGCACGAGGAGGGCGCGCCGGGAAGCGAGGACCAGGTGCGGGGCCTGCGGCACGGCAACATCCTCCACGGGGTGCAGTGGGTGCACCCCTCGAAGGTGGAGGAGCCCACCACCTACTACACGCGGCGCAGCGGCCTGGGCGCGGCGGTGGACGTCTTGCGCGCGCGCACCAGCGGGGGCCTCACGGTGGAGGTGCTGGGGCTGGGGCTGGGCACCATCACCGCGCTGCTGCGCGAAGGTGACGCGGTGGACCTGGTGGAGGTGAACCCGGACGTGCTGGCGCTGGCGCAGGGGGAAGGCGGCCACTTCTCGGTGCTGGCGAGGAGCCACGCGAGGGCGGCGACGACGCTGGGCGACGGGCGGCAGGTGCTGGAGGCGCGCCAGGCCGGCGGCGCGGCGCCGGTGGACCTGGAGGTGGTGGACGTCTTCTCGGGCGACGCGGTGCCGGCGCACCTCTTCACCGTGGAGGCCTTCGAGCTGTACTTCGCGCGCCTGAAGCCCCACGGGCTGCTGGCGCTGCACGTCAGCAACCGGCACCTGCGGCTGGGGCGGGTGGCCTTCGGCATCGCGCAGGCGCGCGGGTGGCCGGCGGTGCTGCTGGTGAGCCGCACCGAGGGCTACGGCACGGCGTCGACGTGGGTGGTGCTGGCGCGCGAGGAGGTGGACCTCCCGCAGGCGGCGCCGGGCGACGTCTTCCGCGAGGTGAAGCGCAGCCTGGACGGGCCGGTGGTGTGGACGGACGACTTCCAGAGCATCCTGCAGGTGCTGCGGTGACAGCCACCCGTCAGGGGAAGACGGCGCCCTGAGTCTCGCCGTGCTTCGTCTCTTCGTCGTACGCCGCGTCCAGCGCGCGGTACTTGTCCAGCACCCGCTCGCCTTCGGCGTTGGCGCGCGCGTCCATCTCCTCGCACGTCGCCTCCGGCCCGAGGTGGCTCAGCGTCTGCTCCACCTCCCGCCGGGCGCCCTGGCCGTGCTGCCGGTGGCCGGCTTCGTGCGTGAGGAGCGCGGCCACGTAGCCCTGCCAGCGCTGCTGCAGCTCCACGGGCGCCGCGTCCCGCGACACCCAGCGCGGCAGGGTGTACGTCGTCTTCAGCGTCACCAGGACGGGCCCGGTGCTGCAGGTGGAGCCGTCCTGCGCGAAGGGGTAATTCCAGGTGACGCGCCAGGCGGTGTACGCGTCGCTGCGCCGCCCCTTCGGGTCCACCGGGCCCTTCTCATTCATCTCCTGGCGGAGCGCGGCCTCCTCCACGCCGGCGATGTCGTACCACTCCACCTCCACGTCCCCGGGAGGTGGGGGCAGCGCCGGCGGAGGGCCCAGCGCGCGCACCGTCACGCAGCCGGAGGCCAGCAGCGCCGCGCAGC
>JADLDB010000129.1 GCA_020846875.1 Myxococcales bacterium
GGCGAATCAGGGCCGACCCGACTGGTGGAACGAGGAGACAGTCATTCCAGGCAAGTGGGGGATTGACCTCAGCGGTCCCCCACCAGCCGAAGGGCCGCAGGGGGCGTGCGTCGCGTGCCTGGACAGGCTCGACCGCCCTGGCCTGACGGAAGTGAAACCCCAGTCGAGCGAAGCAAAGTACTCGGTGATGGCCTTCGTCGGTGGCGCATCAGGTCAATGGCTGTGCTCCATGAACCCGGCCTGCACCGAGATGCCCATCCCCGAGAACTCCAAGCTCGAGGACTACATGGGTGCGTACCACAGTGGCCGAGTGGTTGGCGCCCTCGGCGCGGCGGTGACGGGGGCGGCCGAAATCGTGTCGGGCATCGCGGGAGGGACCGGCGCGGTGGGGGCCGAAGGAGCGTCCGTCGTCGGGATTCTCGCTATCCCAGCGACGGCTGCGGTCGGCTTCTCCGATCAGTCAATAGATGCGATAGTGGAAAACAATGCACAGAGTCGGGAAGGGAAGGTGGATGACATGGGCCGCAAGACTTGGGAGTACACCAGCGCTGGTTTCCTTCCTGAAGTCGGTCGTCGGCTACCTGCTCACCAAGGTCGCGGAGCCGAACCGAGCTCTCGGTGGCGCGCTGACCAGCTTCCGCGACCTCGTGGTGACCGACGCGACGGTCATCCGCCTGCACGACCTGCTCGCCAAGGCGTTCCCGGCCTGCCGCACCAACCACACGCAGGCGGCCCTCAAGCTGCACACCGTGCTGAGCGTCAACGGTGCAGGTCCACGGTCGATCAAGATCACCTCCGAGCGCGTGCACGACGGCCCGGTGTTCCGAGTCGGCAAGTGGGTCAAGGACCGACTCCTGCTCTTCGACCTGGCGTACTTCCGATTCCAGCTCTTCTCCTGCATCACGCGGAACGGCGGCTTCTTCATCGTCCGCCTCAAGAAGAGCGCCGACCCGTTGATCGTCGAAGCCAACCGCAAATGGCGCGGTACTTCGGTACCCCTGATTGGACGCAGGGTCAGCGAGGTGCTCGAGCGGCTGCAGCGCGACACGCTCGACGTCACCGTCGAGGTCGCGTTCAAGCGCCGCGTCTACGCCGGCATTCGCCATACCGACCGCGAGCGCTTCCGGCTCGTCGGAGTGCGCGACCCGGTGACGCGCGAATACCACCTCTACTTGACCAACATCCCGCCAGCCCGGCTCTCGCCGCTGGACATCGCGCAGACCTACGCGGCGCGCTGGGTCGTCGAACTGTTCTTCCGTGAGCTCAAGTCGCGCTTCCGCGCCGAGGACATGCCGTCGAGCAAGCGGCAGGTTGTCCAGGCCCTCGTGTACGCCGCCATCATCACGTTGGTCGTCAGCCGCACCCTGCTCGCCGAGCTGCGAAAGAAGCTCGGCGCACTCGGTCGCCGTGTGCCCGAAGAACGTTGGGCCGCGCTCTTCGCCGAGTCGGCCCGCGAGATCCTCAAGCTCGTCCTGCGCCGCACGGCCGATGCCTTCCTTCTCGCCCGCGACCTCGATCGCGCACTCATCCACGAGGCCGTCGATCCGAACGTCCGTCGCCAGCTCCTCCGCCAGCTCGTGGAATCCGGCACCCAGTATCAGCACCGAATTTCCCTCGGGAACGCCCGCCCATGACCGTTCACAAACCGATCACCGATGGCCGCACCTGCAACCTAGACAAGGGAGCCCAGTGAATCCCATGTTCAGGGAGGATCCTCAACTCGGAGTCGTCACGACGGCCGCGGTGCTCTCCGGCGCGCCAATCCTCATGGTTTCTCATGACGCCGACGATGGTGGTTGGCAGTTCTTGTGTGGAACAACGAACGATCCAGCAGAGGGTCGTATCGTGCATCTCCAGGAGATTCTCAGGATGGATCCATCCTTGGTCGAGGTCGCGGATCTTCCCCTCGGGTGGGTGGCATCCCGCCGCATGCTTGGCGCAGAGTGGTCCCGAGAACCGGCGTAAGAGCACTTCAAGGTCGATAGGTCCCACTCGGAGACGACGCCGGTGGGCCGCCAGGCCGCGTGCACCATCGTCGCGGACCGGGACCTGACGATTCCCCGGCGTCAATTACTCGTACCCCTCGTGTCGTCATCGGGTCTTTGAAGATGCGGTCCCACTGCGAGAAGACGAGGTTGCTGGTGATGATGATACGAGCAGAAGTCCAGCGCCCGACCCGCGGCAGCACGGCGACACGCCATGCCCGAGGTGGCTGCCGGACAAGCACCCTCGGTCTTCGCCGAAGCGAGGCCTCTCGAATGACTTGGGTCGTCCGACCGACAGGCACAATTCCGCGCCGACGCGTCCGCAAACGAGGCTAAGCACTGCCGCGCGTGCTGCCTCCACTCGTCCAGCAGGTGATCGCCCCGCTCCTCTCCGAAGGAGGGCAGCGCAGGCCCGTCGTCTTCGACGCCGACGGCACCCTCTGGCGCGGCGACGTCGGCGAGGATCTGCTCCGCCTCCTCGGCCAGCGCCGGCTGCTCGGCCACGCCAGCGACGGCGTGTACGCGAGGTACGAGGAGCTCCTCGAGCGCGATCACAGCGCCGCCTACGCCTTCGCGGTCGAGGTCATGGCCGGCCTGGAGGAGGCCGTCCTCCAACGCACCTGCGACGAGTTCTTCGCGCAGCGCTACGAGGGCCGGATCTTCCGCTTCGTCCGCCCGCTGCTCGAGGAGCTCACCCGCGCCGACTTCGTCCCGTGGATCTGCAGCGCGTCGCCCGCCTGGGCCGTGCTCCCGGGGGCGATGTCCCTCGGCATCCTGCGTGAGCGCGTCCTCGGCGTCTCGTGCGACGTCGTCGAAGGGAAGCTCTCCGGGAAGGTGTCACTGCCCGTCACCTGCGGGCCGGGAAAGGTCGAGTGGCTCCGGCGCCACTCCCTCGAGCCCGCCCTCGCCTTCGGAAATGGGGACCTCGACTTCGACATGCTGGCCTACGCCGGTAAGGCCATCGTCGTCGCCCCCCACGGCGGGCCAGACAACTCCCTCGTCACGAACGGGAAGGCCCGCGGCTGGCCGATTCTCCGCGCGTGAGAAAAGGCGCGTACCCCCTCCCTGGCCCTCTCCCCTGGGGGAGAGGGGATCCTCGTTGAACCCGGTGCCCCATTGACGGCATAAGGGGCCCTTCCATGCGCCTTACGCTCGTTCTGCTCGCGCTCCTCCTCGCGGCTCCCGCCTGGGCGCAGAAGGTCGTCGTCCTCGAGATCGACGGTGACGCCAACGGAAAGCTGCGCGCCCAGATCGAAGAGGCGCTGAAGGCCGCCAACGCCGTCACCCTCGTCCCGCTCAACGCCTACAAGAAGGCCGCCGCCAGCCAGAAGCTCAAGGGCGCCGCCGCCATGACCGCCGCCGGCGTCTCCCGCGCCTCCCGCGCCATCCGCTTCGACGCCGCCGTCGGGGGCGAGGTCGACGCCACCCACTACACCGTCCTCATCTACGATCGCGCCGGCCAGGAGCTCTGGACCAAGCGCCTCGCCGTGAGGAAGGGCGTCCTCTCCGACGACTTCGCCACCAAGCTCGCCCGCGCCATCGCCGCCGCCGGTGAACAGGGCGCCGCCCGCGCGCCCCCCGGCGACGCCGGCGAAACCGGAGAGACCGGCGAGGCGGGCACCACCGGGGAAGCCGGAGAGGGCGGCGAGCAGGGCGGCATTGACTTGACCGCCGGCGCCACCACCACGCCCCCTGAGGATCCCAACCGCGACACCGATCTCGACACCGAGGGCAAGCGGAAGAAGCGCAACACCGCCGAGGTCCCCCTCGTCCGTGGCTGGCTGGCCGGCACCACCACCTGGCGCTCCCAGTGCCTGCGCCCCGGCGTCACCTCCTGCAAGGAATACGACCAGGCCATGCCCCGCCCCGAGGGCATCACCATCGACTTCTCCCCCAACGTCCCGTACCTCGGCTTCGACTTGGGCGTGGAGGTCTACCCCCTGGCCCGCATCGGCAACGACTGGCTGCGCGGCTTCACCTTCCTCGCTGAGTTCCACTTCGGCCAGTCCTTGACCCGCATCGTCGAGGAGACCCCCCAGGGCATGGGCATGCCCGTCACCGTCACCTCCAACGATCTCGGCTGGTACCTCCAGGCCGGCTGGCGCTACTTCTTCGGCGTCGGCTACGGCAAGCCCACGCCGCTGGCCTACGTCGGCGTCCGCGCCGGCCTGCAGGGGCAGATGTTCAACATCGATCCCACCGCCGGCACCGCGCTCCCGTCCAGCCAGCGCACCCACCCCACCGGCTTCGGCTTCTTCGTCGTCGGCGTGGACGGCTCCGTCCCCATCGCCCCCTTCTTCCGCGTCGACCTCGGCGTCAGCCTCTTCTTGAACCCCAGGCCCGCGCCCGAGCAGATCATCGGCTACGGCAACCTGAACGATCCCACCGGCGGGGCCTCCTCCACCGGCTGGGGCCTCACCGGCGGCTTCTCCGGCGACGTCTGGGGCCCGCTGGGCTGGCTGCTCCAGGTCCGCTACATGGCCTTCAGCGATCGCTATTACGGCCAGGGCCAGAAGTGGACCGTCTGCAACGACGTGCAGTGCGGCGGCGCCGGCGAAGAGTCCTTCGCCTCCATCATCTGGGGCGTCACCGCGAAGTATTAGCGTCGTTGACTTCTCACACCCTGCTCCATAGGGTGCGCCGCCTTTCGTAGGCAGGGCCGTTTCGTGAAGGAAAACCACCACATGACTCACCGACTTGGCGCCGTCCTCACCTTCGGCGCGCTGGCCTGCACGCTGCTCGCGTGTCCTTCGTCGAACAACAACAACCCCGACTCGGGAACCGAGTTCGACGCGGGCAACCCGCCCCCTCGCGACGCGTGCTCCGGCGGCTGCGCGGCCAACCAGCTCTGCGACCAGGACAAGCGCATCTGCGTGGACGCCTGCGGCGGCTGCCCCAACAACGGCACCTGCGTGAAGATCATGGAAGGCGTCTACGACTGCCGCGACGTGGTCGTCTCCTGCAACGGCCAGGTGTGTGAGCGCGGGCAGATCGCCTGCATCGGCGCCGCCTGCTCCTGCCTCTCCTCGGCCCGCGGCTCCGACGACAGCTGCGCCACCGAGAGCAAGTGGTGCGAAGGCGCGCTGTGCACCTCGCCCAAGCGCTTCTACGAGTGCACCCCGGGCAGCGAGACGGCCAAGTGCCCCACCGGCGAGATCTGCGACCCGGTCTTCGGCGAGGACCTGGCGATCTGCGTGAAGGACTGCGGCATGGGCGGCAGCAATGGCGTGTGCGACCGCGGCGAGTTCTGCGCCGGCCTCGACACCGGCGCCGGCTGTCTGCCGTCCGGTCTGTTCCGCGACCAGGAATGCAACCAATTCATCGCTGCCCCCGACGGTGGCTTCGTCACCGTGGACGGCGGGGTCTCGCCCAACTGCGCGGGGAACGTCTGCCAGCGCCTCACGGTGCCGGTCAGCAACACCTGCCTGCTCAAGGATGGCAACGGCGCGATCACCGACCAGCCCGGCAAGGGCACCGGCAACTGCACCTACGCCACCTTCAAGTTCTGGAACGAAGGCTTCTACCCCTTCGATACTTGCCGTCCGCCCGGCCAGGCCGCCGAAGGCCAGCCCTGCAAGCTGGACTTCTCCGCCGGCGCCGTCGCCACCCAGTGCGGTACGGGGCTGGAGTGCGCGATGACCTCGGGGACCGACACCGGCGTCTGCCTGCGCCTGTGCAACGCCAACCCGCCGTCGCGAGGCTTCGTCCCGCAGCCGGCCTGCAACACCGGCGAGTCGTGCGTGAACCTCTACCGTTACACCGATCCCAACAACAACGCCGTAGTGGGTGTGTGCATGAAGAGCTGCAACGTCTTCAGCGCGACCAACTCCACCTGCGCGCCCGTCGGCACCGTGCCCACCTCCTGCGTGCCCACCGAAGCCAGCGGTGAAGTCGTCGTCAGCTCGAACGGCGACGGCGTGTGCATTCCCCAGCAGACGGCCATCGGCGCGCCGCACATGGGCTGTGCCGAGACCAACCCCTTCCACGGCGCGGCCTGCGGCGACGGTCAGATGTGCGCCGCCCTCACTGGCGACGAGGCGGCCACCTGCACCCCGGTGTGCGATCTCACCTGCGTGCCGCCCGCCGACGGCGGCGTGGCGCCCAGCCGCTGCACCACGCAGCCCAACGCCACCTGCGCCACCTCGGGCAAGACCTGCAAGCGGGTGACCAGCACCACCGGCGCGATCGTCGGGTTCTGCCGGTAACGCCCGCCCTCAGACCTGGATCAGCCCTTTGCGCAGGCCCTCGGTGACCGCCTCCACGCGGTTGGTCACCTCCAGCTTGCGGTAGATGTGCTCGAGGTGGGTGCGGATCGTCGCCTTCGACAGGTTCAGCATGCCCGCCGCCTCGTTGTTCGACACGCCCTTGGCGATGAGCTGGAGGATCTCGGTCTCGCGGGCCGACAGCTTCTTGCCTTCCGGCTCCTCGAGCGCGGGGGAGGGCGCGGGCGCCGGCGCTTCACCCACCCGGAAGTGCTTGAGCAGCCGCCGGGCCAGGCTGGGCTGGATCACCGTGCCCCCGGCGCTCACTTCCTTGATCGCCTCGATCATCTTGTCCGCCGGAGTGCCCTTGAGCAGGTAGCCGGACGCGCCGGCCTGCACCGCCTCCAGCACTTTGTCCTCCTCGTCGAAGATGGTGAAGATCAGGATCTCGATCCCCGGCATCGACGCCTTCACCGCGCGCGTCACGTCGATCCCGCTCATCCGCGGCAGGCCCAGGTCCAGCAGCAGCACGTCCGGCTTGAGCCGCGCCACCTCCTCCAGCGCCGTCTCCCCCGACAGCGCCGTGCCGATGATCTGCAGCTCGGGGTGGCCTTCCAGCAGCTTGAGCTGGTTCTTGAGGATCTTCGTCTGATCCTCGACCACGAAGACGCGAATCGGCCCGGTCTTCGGTGCGCTGTCCTGTCCAGTCGGTGCGGTGGGATCCACGGTGTCGTTCAACCTCGCTCACGCCAAGGGTACTGAAAAGGTCACCTGCGCGCCCTGCCCGGGGGAGGAGTCGATGGTCACCTCGCCCCCCAGCTTCATCGCCCGCTCCCGCATGTTGATGAGGCCGTAGTGCCCCGGCCGCGGGGACTGTGGATCGAAGCCCGCCCCGTCGTCCTTCACCGAGAGGAGGATCGCCTCGGGCGCGAAGTGCAGCTTCACCGCCACCTTCTTCGCCTGCGCGTGCTTGACGGTGTTGGACAGGCACTCCTGCAGCACGCGAAACAGCGCCAGCTGCGGCTCGGGGCCGGGCCGGCCCACCAGCGTGCCCGACTGCTCGAAGGAGACGTCGAGCTGCGCGCGGGTGGCGAAGGTCTTCACGTAGTCCTCCACGCCGCTGCCCAGGTCGAAGTCCTCGCGCATCATCCTCAAGCTGCGGCGGAGCTCTTCGATCGCCTCCTCGGCGGAGGCCTTGAGCTCGAAGACCTCCTTCTTCATCGCGTCGTCCTTCGCCAACTGGGTGAGGTACTCCGACTGGATGATCAGCGAAGAGAGGCTGGCGCCCAGGCCGTCGTGGATTTCCCGGGCCAGGCGGTTGCGCTCCTCCACCACCGCCAGCTCCTTCAGGTCGCCCTGCAGCTCCACGACTTCCCGGTGGGCGCTCACCTCGCGCTCGTTCAGGTACACCAGCACGTAGATGATGATGAAGTTGAGCCCCAGGTACCACGCCAACGTCAGCACCTCGATGGCGGTGGGGCGGCGATCGAGCAGAATGTCGAGGCGGGTGACGATCGGCAGCGCGAGCAGCGGCGGGAGGATCGCCAGCGGCTTGGGGTAGAGCAGCGCGAAGAGGGTGGTGAAGAGCAGCTGCGTCGCCAGGAGCGGGTTGGCCAGGCCGCCGCCCTGCTGGGGCTTGGCCACCACCACCACCATCACCACCAGATCCAGGCACAGGGTGAGGTACGTCACCAGCCGCCCCAGCTTCGGTTGCCCGAGGAGCAGGTAGTTGGCCACGCTGTACAGCAGCATGAAGAAGTACCCGCCGAAGGCCAGCGGCGAGAAGTCGAAGTACCGCCGCCACACCGGCACCGCGAGGATCAGCAGGCCCAAGGTGAGGAACATCATTCGCGCGTAGAAGAGGGCCCGGGCGCGGGCCACGAAGCGCTCCTGCACCCAGGAGGCGGCGGCGTCGGACGCGGACACCTGCGCGTCCAGGCCGCGCTTGTCCAGCACCGCCTTCACCCGGGCCCGGCGATCGTCGAGGGGTTGCAAGGTGCTGGCGATTGTAGCCCCGGGGGAGCATGAAGGGTGGGTGCACGTTCCTGCGCGAGTCTGTGTCGTCGGCGTGGGAGGACTGGGTTGTCCCGCCTCCCTGGCCCTGGCGCGCGCCGGCGTAGGGCACCTGACGCTGGTCGATCCCGATCGGGTGGACGTGTCCAACCTCCACCGGCAGCTCTGGCACCACCCGCAGGACGTGGGGCGGCTCAAGGTGGAGTCCGCGGGCCAGAAGCTGCGCGCCCAGTTCCCCTCGCTCGGCCTGGCCCTGCGGCCGGGGAGGGTGGACGCCTCCAACGTCCTGGCGCTCTTCGAAGACCATGACCTCGTCATCGACGCCACCGACGGCGTGCAGGTGAAGTTCCTCCTCTCCGACGCCGCGGTGCTGGCCCGAAGGCCGCTCATCTACGGGGGCGTGCTGCGCTTCGAGGGCCTCGCGATGCGCGTCCAGCCCGACGGCCCGTGCCTGCGCTGCCTCTTCGAGACGCCGCCCGTCGATGTGCCCACCTGCGCCCAGGCGGGGGTGCTGGGCTCGATGGCCGCCCTGGTGGGCGCCCTGCAGGCCACGCTGGCCCTGCGCCCCGAGCAGGAGAAGGGCCTCGCGTGGCTGCACGTGCTGGACGGGTGGACCCTGGCCGCCCGGACGGTGCGGGTGCGGCGGCGGAAGGACTGCGCCGCGTGCGGGGAAGGCGCCAACCCGGTATTGAGGGACGAAGCCGAAGCCGCCGCATGTCCGACGCCCACCTCGACATCACCCGTGAGATCTGCCCCATGACCTACGTGCGGGTGAAGCTGGCCCTCGAGGGCCTGCCCGACGGCGCCGTGCTGGAGGTGCGCCTCAAGGGCCAGGAGCCGCTCAAGAACGTGCCCCGCAGCGCGAGGGAGGACGGCCACGAGGTGCTGTCCCTCGACGCGCAGGCCGATGGGACGTCGCGGCTGATCCTCCGCGCCCGCCACGGAGGCCGCTGAGGTGGCGCTGCGGGAAGAGCAGATCCAGCGGTACGGGCGGCAGATCCTCCTGCGCGAGGTGGGAGGGAAGGGGCAGGAGCAGTTGCTCCACTTCCCGGTGCGCGTGGAGGGGAGGAGCGCCGCCGTCGACGTCGCCGTCAGCGTCCTGGCGGCAAGTGGGACGCCGTTGGTGTGCGTCGCTCCTCCGGCGGATGGCTTCCTTGCCGGCGCTGTGCTGGAGGCCTTCAACCCCGATGCGCGCGCGGGGGAGCCGGCCCGGGCGTCGCTCGCGCCCGCGGGGTTTGGGGGCGAGTTGCTGCCGGTCGCGGTCCTCGTCGGTGGGCAGGGGGTCGCCTTTGCCGGAGGCACCACCTGCCGGGACTGCCTGGACGCCACCGCCCGGAGCCTCGAAGGCCCGTCCAACCCGGCTGAACACGTCCTCCTCGGCAGCCTGGCCGCCCTGATCCTCCAGCGCCTGGCCCTGGGCTTCACCCCGGAAGGACAGGGCCTTTCGGCCTTCCGCCTCCAGGCCCCTGCCCTCGCCGCCGCAACTCCCACCCGCTGCCCTGCCCACACCGCGGGAAATTGAGGATTTCGCACGAATTTCGGTGGCTTGCGAAGTGAGGGTGCGTACTGGCGGGAATGGGGCGCTTTCCACTATAAAGCCGCGTCATTTTCGGTCGGCGGCCGATCCGCCGGACGACGTGCGCGGAGACGAAATGGCAAACCACCAGGGGTTTACGGTCTGGCTGACGGGCATGCTGGGGGCGGGGAAGACGACGCTGGCGAATTACATCGCCGCGCGGCTCCGCCAGGTGGGGCGGAGCGTGGAGATCCTCGATGAGGACGACCTGGCCGAGGACCTCTGGAAGGAGATCGAGGGCGCCAACAAGGACGAGCGGATCGCCATCGCCCGCCGCCTGGGCGTGGTGGCGGATCTGCTCACCCGCAACGGCACCTGCGTGCTGGTCGCCTGCGCCAGCCCCTACAAGGGCGTGCGGGAAGAGAATCGCCGCCGCATCCAGCGCTACATCGAGGTGTACGTCGACTGCCCCACGGATGATCTGATCAAGCGGGACTCCACCGGCAAGTACAAGAAGGCCCTGTCCGGAGAGATCCCCAACTTCGTCGGCATCACCGAGCCCTACGAGCCGCCCGGCGCGCCGGAGGTGACGGTGCACACCAACCAGGAGGCGGTGGAGGGGGGCGGCCTCAAGACGTTCCAGTCGCTGCTCGACCTCGCGTACATGACCCCCGAGGAGCTCAAGGTCATCACCGGGACGCGGATGAAGGCCAACCCCAAGGCGCGGCGCGGGGCGAAGGGCGGCAAGGCGGCCCGGGCCCGTCCGGCGGCGCGCAGCACCCGGGGCGGCAAGGCCAAGGTCAAGGCGGGCAAGCGCAAGCGCTGAGGAGCGCGCCCTTGCGCGCCGCGCGCGGCCGCGGCACAAGAGGGGCACGATGGCGCTTTCGCAGATGCAGGAGCAGTTGCCCCCCGCGTTGTCCCCGCAGCAGGTCGAGGCGTTGTGCGCGGCCTCGGCCTCGAGGCTGGAGTCGCTGCGCGCGGCGCTCAAGGCGCACGGCAGCGCGCTGGTGGCCTTCTCCGGCGGGGTGGACTCGACGTTCCTCCTCCGGGTCGCCGTGGACGTGCTGGGCGAGCGGGCGGTGGCGCTGACGGCGCTGTCCGCTTCGGTGGCCGAGGAAGAGCGGGAAGAAGCGTGCCTTCTGGCGCGGCGCATCGGCGCCCGGCACCTCGTGGTGGACTCGAAGGAGCTGGACGATCCCCGCTACGCCGCCAACCCCTCCAACCGCTGCTACTTCTGCAAGAACGAGCTGTTCACCCTGGCCGAGGCGAAGCGCCAGGAGCTGGGCCTCTCGGTGGTGCTTGACGGCTTCAACGCCGACGACAAGAAGGATCACCGCCCTGGGCACCAGGCCGCGCGGGAGCACCGCGTCGGCTCGCCCCTGGCCGACGCCGGCCTCACGAAGAACGAGATCCGCGCCTGGAGCCACCGCCTCGGCCTGCCCACCTGGGACAAGCCGCAGATGCCCTGCCTCGCCTCGCGCCTGCCCTACGGGACGGCTGTGACGGTCCAGCGCCTCACCCAGGTGGGCGCGGCGGAGAAGGCGGTGAAGGCCCTGGGCTTCGTCACCTTCCGCGTCCGCCACCACGGAGAGATCGCCCGCCTCGAGCTTTCCGCCGACGAGCTGCCCCGCGTCGCGGACCCATTCCTGCGCGCGGCCCTCACCGCCGCCGTCAAGAGCGCCGGCTTCCGCTTCGTGGTGGTGGACCTGGAGCCCTTCCGCTCCGGGCGGCTCAACGACGCCTTGCCCGCCTCGGCGCTGGCGCTTCCAGTGGTCGACTGACCGCGCCCGCAACTGCTACAGTCGGCGGGCTTTTTTCCCGGTCCGGCCGAGGGAGGTTGGCTCCTCATGTCACGTACTTCGCGGGCGACGCGCCACGCGCGCCACTCGTTCGTCACACTCTGCGCCCTGGTGCTGGCGACGGTGAGCTGCTCCGGCAGCGGCACGGGCTGCGCGGGGATGACGCCACTGCCCAGCCGCTATACCGGCCCGAAGAATGACAACGCGATCAACATTCGCCTGTCGCCCAACGGGGTCAACTACCTCAACAGCCACTGGCAGTCGCTGATCAGCGCCTTCGCGCCGGGGAACACCTTGACGCTGCCGGTTGGCTGCATGACGCAGAACATCTCGCTCATCGGAAACGTGGCGATCGCCGACATGGGCACGCCGGGGTGCACCTCCGAGAGCTGCGGCCGGCAGGACGGCGTGTGCAACACCTCGGGCTCCCGGGCGGACTCGCCCGCCAACGTGGTGGCCACCATCTCGGGCTTCTCGTTGATCCCCCAGCCGCCCGATCGGCTCCAGGCGTCCATTCAGTTGAGCGTGGACACCAGCGCGGTCATGGTGGCCAGCGAGTCCGACAACTTCCTGCTGTGCATCGGCCTGTCCCGCATGAAGTGCTCGGTGCGCTTCAACACCCGGGCCACGCTGCCCAACGACAACCGGATCCGCGCGACCGTCCAGTTCACCATCGACACCAAGTGGGACAAGCTGCTCGCCTTCCAGGTGACCAGCTTCACCGGCTCGGACGTCTGCGGGGCCTCGGGCGCGCCGCCCCCGCCGGACTGCCTGCAGCCGCAGGACATCACCCTGACCGGGCAGAACACCTGTGGCGACATCTACTGCGACACCGTCGACCTCGACGTGGTGAAGACCACGCTGCTGCAGCTGATCTCGCCGCTGCTGCAGAGCCAGATCCGCACCATCATCGGCGATCAGACCTGCGAGGCCTGCATGGCCACCGCCGACTGCCCGAGGTCGACCGACGGCACCAGCCAGCAGGCGGCCTGCTCCAACGACCTCTGCCGGGACACGGTGGCCAACCGGTGCGTGCCGCGCTTCCTCGGAGTGGAAGGGCGAATCAACCTGGGCAGCGTGCTGGGCAGCTTCGGCGCGCCGGCCGGGGCATCGATGGATCTCTCGCTCGCCGCGGGCAGCAGCGTCGCGGTGGATCAAGGCCTGTCCTTCGGGACGCGCGTCGGCGTGCAGGCGGTGCAGGTGGCGGGCTGCGTACCGCCCAGCGCGGCGCCGCCGATGACCGCGGTGGCCGCGCCCAACTTCGACGCCGAGGCCTCGCCCGGCAGCCAGTTCCACGTGGGCCTGGGCCTGTCGACCAACTTCCTCAACGTGGCCTTCCACGCCGCCAACCAGGCCGGCGCGCTGTGCCTCCAGTTGTCGACCGAGAACGTGGGGCTCATCAACACCGGCCTGTTCAAGACGTTCCTGCCGTCGCTGGGCCGGCTGGCGTCGCGGGACGGAAGGGACGCGCCGATGATGGTGGCGCTGCGGCCCGCTCGCCCGCCTCAAGTCACCATCGGTCAGGGCACCTATGATCCGGTCACCAAGAAGCCGATCAAGCCGCTCATCCTCCTCGCGCTGCCGGAGCTGTCGATCGACTTCTACGCGATGATCGATGATCGGCAGGCCCGGCTCTTCACCCTCACCGCCGACATCTCCCTGCCGCTGTCGTTGATCTTCGAGGGCTGCGACAAGGTGACCCCGGCGATCGGCGATCTGAAGATGCTGATCTCCAACATCCGCACCACCAACAGCGAGATGCTGGCCGAGGATCCGCAGGTGCTGGCCGACCTGGTGCCCGCGATCATCGGCCTGGCCGAGCCCGCGGTGGCCAGCGCGCTCAAGCCCTTCTCGCTGCCAGCGCTGGGCAACTTCAAGCTCAAGGTGAACGAGGCGAAGGGCGTGGGGAACATCTCCGGCACCGAGGCCTACAACCACCTGGGCATCTACGCGCAGCTTCTGGGCGTCAACGACATGTGCGCGGTGTCGGCGCCCCGTCTGTCCGCCCGGCTGCTCGAGCGCCACATGCCCCTCGCGTCCGAGATGCGCGCCACCGGGCAGGGGAAGCTGCCGTGGCCGCAGGCGGTGCTGGCCGTCGAGGCGCAGGGCAAGGCCGGCTCGCCCGAGTTTGCGGTGCGGATCGACGACGGACTGTGGTCCGAGTTCCACCCGGCGGACAACGGTCGCCTCACCGTCTCCCACCCACGCTTCCTGCTGCAGGGGGCGCACACCATCTGGGTCCGCGCCCGCGTGGCGGAGGACGGCCACGGGATCAGCGCGCCGCTCCCCGTCGGCTTCGTCGTCGACTGGGAAGGCCCCGAGGTGTCGCTCACGGCCAGCCGGGAGGCAGATCGGATCGAGGTCCAGGCGCGCGACTCGGTCAGCCCCTCCTCGAAGCTCGTCTACGCCTACCGCGTCGGCCAGGGCGAGCCGTCCGCCTTCGGCCCTGCGCGGGAGATCAGCCTGTCGGCCGTCGAGCAGCAGGGCGGGGTGACCGTGCTGGTGAAGGACGAGCAGGGCAACGTGGGGCGGGCCGTCTGGCGCGTCCCCACCGTGGCGCTCCGCCCGGAGGCTGCTTCACTGGACAGCGCCGCTCCGGCGCTCGATGTGCCTCAGCCCGGTGGGTGTGCCGCGGTGGACGGCGGGTCGCTGCTCGGGCTCCTCGCGTTGGTCGGCGTGTTGCGCCGGCGGCACTGAGTGGGCGTGGTGAAAGCCCGCTCCCCGGCCCTCCCCTGTGGGGGGCGAGGGTGGATCCTGATCGTCCTCCTCGCGGCCACGGGTTCGCTGGCGCAGGAGCGGTACGATCACCACGGCGCCCTGGGCCTCACCGTCGCCACCGGCGGGGAGATCCTCGCCACCGGCGCGGCGAAGGGGGCGACGGACAACGGCCTGCGCCTGCCCATCGAGCTGGGCGGCACGCTGTCCGTCACCAACCGCAGCGAGGCCCGCCTGGCCGCGCGCCTGACGGTGTTTGGCCCGCAGCTCGCCTGGTCCGCCTACGCCGGCGTGCGCAGCTCCTTCGGCTACGAGCAGCTCAAGACCTTCTTCGATCTCGACTTCGCCGCGCACTTCTGCCCGGTGTGGACGCTCGGTGCCCGCGTCGCCGCGGGCGTCCAGTACGACTTCCTCCCGGTGATGGGCGTCTACACCACGCTCGGCGCCCAGGTGGGCGGCGGCGCCGGCCTGCGCCTGTCCTTCGAGCTCATGGCCGGCCTGCAGTTCCGCACCTACCTCTTCGAGTGATCAGCGGATCAGCGCGACACATTTTTTGACCGCTCCCATCCGTGTGCGACCATGTGTGCACCTGTAAGGAGGGTGCATGAACGACAACGGCCGTCTCACCTCGGTGGTGTTCCGTCTCAACCGCGATCGCCTGGAGATGCTGAAGGATCTGTCCAAGGAGACGCGGATTCGCCAGAGCGAGTACCTGCGCGAGGCGATCTCGGATCTGCTCGACAAGTACGAAGAGAAGCTGCACGACTGATCAGCCGGTGAACGGTGGCTCCCCGGGGACCCCGGGTGCGAGCCGCCGCTCCTCCGCGGTGAAGGGATCGAGCTCCCGCGGGTATTCCACCTCCCACAGCACCAGGCCCTGCGGCGGCGCCTTCGGGGCGTCGAAGGGCAAGGGGGCGTCGAGGGCGCGCCGGTAGTCGGCTTCGCGCACCTCGCCCCGGGCCACGGCCACCGCCGCGCCGACCAGGTAGCGCACCATGTGCCGGCCGAAGCCGTCGCCCGTGAGGCGCACGTCCACCCGGCCCCCCGACTCGAGCACCTGCACGCCGCGCAGCCGCCGCGGCTTCTGGGCGCTGGACTTGTCGTGGAAGGCGAAGAAGTCCCTCGTCCCCACCGCGGCCAGGAGCAGCTCCGCCAGCCGCTCCACCTTCACGTCCACCCGCCAGGCGCACGGCGCCCAGCGCGGATCGTCCTCGAGCAGCAGCCGGTAGCGGTACTCCTTGCCGCTGGCGCACCACGCGGCGTTGAAGCGGGGCGGCGCCGGCCGGGACAGGGCGATCCCCACCGACCTCGGCAGCGCGGCGCTCACCAGCGGCGCGACCTCCTCGGGGCTCATACCTTCGACCACGCGCAACGACAACACCTGCATGCGGGCGTGCACGCCCAGGTCCGTCCTGCCCGAGGGCACGGGGTTGCGCGACAGCCCCGCGGAACGCAGCGCTTGCTTCACGGTGTCCTGTACAGTCGGCCCCTGCGGCTGGGACTGGTAGCCGCGAAAGCCACCGCCGTGGTACCAACACCACAGCGCGACGAGTCTGGAGGGCAACTCGCACATGGGGCCGACCGAGAGCCAGTGGTTGTACCGTCAGGGAGACCTGATCCTGGGGCCCGTACCGTCGAAGCAGATCGTCGACAAGCTGTATTCGGGCGAGCTTCTGCCGGTCAACGAAGTGCAGTTGATGGGCTCGGGCGTCTTCAAGCGGATCATCGACGTGCCGGACTTCAAGGTGCACGTGGCCAAGGCCGAGGCGAAGAAGCGCGTCGACGCGCACGCCGCGGAGCACCACGCCAGCCAGCGCAAGCGGCTCATCACCGTCGCGGGTGTCCTGGGCGCGGTGCTGCTGCTGTTGGGGATCGTCGTGGCGGTGATGGGCAGCTACTTCGCCACCCACCGCGAGTCGGCCGGATCCGCCGAGGAGCTGGCCTGGGGCGACATCACCATCGACGCGCCCAGCATCTCCAAGGCGCGGCGCCGCGAGGACGACGAGCTGGTCGACTACAACGGCAACCCGAAGCGGCCCACCGGCACCCCGGTGGCCTTGAAGACGCCCACCGGCACCACCGCGCCGCCCACGGGCACCACTCCCCCGCCGCACTCCGCCGGAAAGCCGAAGTCCGGCACCGCGGATCCGGAAGGAATGCAGATGGGCGAGGTGGACGAGGCGGGGATCAACACCGTCGTCGCGAAGCACAAGCCGTCGCTCATCCCCTGCCTCAAGGCGGTGGCCAAGCCGGGCATGGTGGCGAAGATCCCCATCGAGTTCTCCATCGCCGAGACGGGGAAGGTGACCAAGGTGTGGGTGGACAACCCAGACTTCAAGAACTCCGGCCTCCAGGAGTGCCTGCTGGAGAAGCTGCAGGCCTGGCCCTTCAAGCCGGGCACCTCGGGCGCGTCGGTCAACCTGTCCTTCAACATCGGCAAGAAGGGCTGATCCCAAGAAGGGGGTTGCTGGCCCGCGGCGGCTTTGCTTGAAGCCCACGGCCATGGTCCAGGCCGAAGAGCACCTGAAGCGCAAGGCCCTCGAGGTCCCCCCCGGCAGCTTCCGGCAGACGGTGGTGCTGGCCGCGCGGCGCTTCAAGGCGTCGTGGGTGGAGCTGGGCAAGCTGCTGGTGAAGGTGCGCAACGAAGGCGTGTACCAGGACTGGGGCTACCCCAGCTTCGAGGCCTACGCGCTGGGCGAGCTGCGGATCCGCAAGCAGACGGCGGACAAGCTGACCCGCAGCTTCAGCTTCCTCGACAAGCACGAGCCGCAGGCGATGGCGCGCGCGGACGTCGCGGAGGAGGCGCCGGCCTTCGAGGTGGTGGAGGTGCTGGCCCAGGCGGAGGATCGCGGGCAGCTCTCCGCCCAGGAGTACAAGTCGATCCGCGACGCGATCTGGAACCAGGAGAAGCCCACCAGCGAGCTGCGCCGCGAGCTGACCGAGCGCTTCCCCGCGCCCGAGGCGCCGTCGTCCGATCTCGCGGCCTTGAAGCGCCTGTGGGGGCTGTCCAAGCGGCTGGCGGCGGAGCTGCACGCGCACAAGAAGGTACCCAAGGCGGTGGCCGAGCGCGCCGACGCCCTGGCGGAGGATCTGGAGAACCTGCTGGCGAAGAAGGCGGACGCGTAGCCTCGAGCTTGTGAAAGCGGTGCGGCCCGCGGCTATAGTTTCGTAGAGCACGGAGTCGGGCGTAAGCTTCGACTCTCGAGGAGGCCGCGGAGGCAGGCAAGTGAAGAAGGGCGATCACCACGTCAACCTGTCCTGTTCCTTCTGCGGCAAGTCCCAGCGGGAGGTGCGCAAGCTGATCGCCGGCCCGACCGTCTACATCTGCGATGAGTGCATCAAGCTGTGCAACGACATCATCGCGGAGGAGAACGAGAAGGATGACGCCCGGCCGCAGATCAGCCTGCCCACCCCGCACGAGATCAAGGTCTTCCTCGACGACTACGTGGTGGGCCAGGACTCCGCCAAGCGCGTGCTCTCGGTGGCCGTCTACAACCACTACAAGCGGATCTACCACCGCCGGCCCACCGGCCGGGTCCGCCCCGGGGTGAAGGCGCCGGGCCCGGAAGAGGTCGAGCTGGCCAAGGCCAACATTCTGCTGGTGGGGCCGACCGGATCGGGCAAGACGCTGCTGGCCCAGTCGCTGGCGCGCTTCCTCAACGTGCCCTTCACCATCGCCGACGCCACCAGCCTCACCGAGGCCGGCTACGTGGGCGAGGACGTGGAGAACATCATCCAGAACCTGCTCCACAACGCCGACTACGACGTGGAGAAGGCGGCCCGCGGGATCGTCTACATCGATGAGATCGACAAGATCGCCCGCAAGGGGGGCGACGCCAGCTCTCCCACCCGCGACGTGGGCGGCGAAGGCGTCCAGCAGGCGCTGCTCAAGATCATCGAAGGCACGCGCGCCAACGTCACTCCTCGCGGCGGCAAGAAGTACAACCAGCAGGAATACATTCAGGTCGACACCACCAACATCCTCTTCATCTGCGGCGGCGCCTTCCACGGCATCGAGCAGGTGATCCGCCGGCGGGTGGGCGAGAAGGGGCTGGGCTTCGGGGCGAAGATTGACTCTCGGGCCGAGAAGGGCGTGGGCGAGCTGCTCGCGCTGGTCGAGCCCGACGACCTGATGAAGTTCGGGATGATCCCCGAGTTCATCGGCCGGCTGCCGATGGTCGCCACCTTGAAAGATCTCAAGGAAGACGACCTGGTCACGATCCTCACCGAGCCGAAGAACGCGCTGGTGAAGCAGTACCAGAAGCTCTTCGACCTGGAGAAGGTGAAGCTGTCCTTCACCAAGGACGCGCTGCGGGCGGTGGCGAAGGAAGCGCTGCGCCGGCAGTCGGGCGCCCGCGGGCTGCGCGCCATCCTCGAGGACGCGATGCTGGACATCATGTACGACGTGCCTTTCCGGGAAGGCGTCAAGGAGTGCCGGATCACCGAAGGCGTCGTCCTGAAGAAGGACCAGCCCCAGGTGACCTACGAGAAGGAAAAGAAGTCCGCCTGAGCGGGGCCGATTGTTGGCTATACGCCCCGTCGTGGCGGCGGACCGGATCACTTCCATGCGGTGGATCGTGCTCGCAGTCGCGGTGGGCCTCGCCGGGTGCAGGACCCAGGCGCCCGCGGCCCTCGACGCCGGGGTGTGCGAGTGCCCCGCGCCCTCCGCTGCGGTCGCGACTCCTCCGCCCATCAAGTCGCCGGCCCGGCAGGAGCCCACCGTCAGCTCGCCTCACGTCAGCCCCCTGGCGGTGTGCGAGGCGAAGGGCCGGCTGCCGCTGGACGCCGCGCAGAGCTACTTCGATCACGGCGAGTACGCGAAGGCGCTGTCGTGCTCGGCGCAGGCCGCGGCCCTGGCGCCCGGTGACGCGCTGGCCTGGGCCGAGAAGGGCAACGCGCTGGCGGCGCTGGAGCGCTGGGAAGAGGCGAAGCTGGCCTACAGCCGCGCCCTGGCCATCGATCCCGACTCGCTGGAGGCGCTGGCGGGCGCCGCGCACCTCTACGCCGTGCTGCTCCCGTCCTCACGCGAGCTGGACGAGCTGGGCTCCGTGTACGCGGAGCGCGGCCTGGAGCTGGCCACCTCGGAGCGCGACGAGGAGTTCGCGCTCTACTTCGCCCGCGTCTCGGCCATGGCCTTCAACGACATCGGCCAGCCGGAGGACGCGCTCGATCGCGCCGACTGGGTGCTGGAGAGGAAGAAGGGCGATCCGGAGGCGCTGTACGAGCGGGCGGTGGCCCTCTTCGAGCTGTGCCGCTTCAAGGAGGCCCGCGCCGCCTTCCAGTTGCTCGTGCCGGACAAGGAGCGCGCTGCCTTCGCCCACCACCACCTGGGGCTCTTGCTGGAGCGCGAAGGCAAGCAGCAGGAAGCCGACGAGCACCTCGGCAAGGCCCGCGCGCTCGATCCCATCGCCTTCCCCGAGCCGGTGCTGCTCTCGAAGGGGGACTTCGGAGCCGAGCTGAGCGAGGTGCTCAAGGCCCTGCCGCCCGACATGAAGAAGGATCTCCAGAGCGTGCCGGTGGAGATGGAGGATCTCCCGCTGGAGGACGATCTGGTGGCCAATGAGCCGCCCCTGTCGCCCACCATCCTCGGGCTGTTCCGCGGGCCGCCGCTGGGCGAGGCGTGCGCGCCGGATCCGGACGCGAAGCCAGGCACCCCCTGCCGATCGATCGCCGTGTACCGCAAGAACCTGTCGCGCGCGGTCAAGACGCGCGAGGAGCTGATCGAGCAGATCCGCGTCACCCTGCTGCACGAGATCGGCCACCTGCGGGGCGAGGACGACTATGAGCTCGCCGCGCGGGGGCTGGAGTGACGAAGGCCGTCGCCACCGTCACCGTCACCCCGGACGGGGCGAAGGGCCTGCGGCGCGGCCACCCGTGGTGCTACCGGACCTGCGTCGCGTCCTGGCCAGCCGGCCTGGCGCCGGGCGAGATCGTCGACGTGGTGGACGGCCAGAAGAACCCCATCGGCCAGGCCTTCACCGCCTCGAAGAGCCCGCTGGCCCTGAGGCTGCTCACCCGCAAGCCCTCACGAGAGGAGGCGTGCGACGCGGCCTTCTTCACCCGGCGCTTCCAGGCGGCGCTGGAGCGGCGCGCGGCGCTTCATCACCGCGACGCGTTTCGGTTGATCCACGGCGAGGCAGACCTGCTGCCCGGCCTGTTCGTCGATCGCTACGGCGACGCCCTCACCCTGCAGACGCTCTCGGAGGGCGCCGACGCCCGCAAGGCGCAGTGGGCGGGGGTGCTGGCGAAGCTGGCCGGGGCCCGGCTGGTGGTGTGCCGCGACGACGCGTCCGGCCGGGACTTCGAGGCTCTGCCCAGGGAGAAGCGGATCCTCCTCGGCGAGGAGCCGACGGTGGTGGGCTACCACGAAGGCCAGACGCGCTTCGAGGCCGATCTCCTCGAGGACTCCAAGACGGGCGGCTTTCTGGACCAGGTGGACAACCACATTCGCGCGGGCGAGCTGGCGCGCGGCGAGGCGCTCGACACCTTCAGCTACCACGGGGGCTTCGCGCTCTCGCTGGCGCGCGGCTGCAGCTCGGTCGTCGCCGTGGAGCAGGACGCGGCGTGCGCCGAGCGGATCCAGCAGAACGCAAAGGCCAACGGGCGCACCAACGTCAAGGTGGAGACGGCCAACGCGTTCGATCTGCTTCGCGCGTACTCGGACGAGGGGCGGCGCTTCGACGCGGTGGTGATCGATCCCCCCGGGCTGGCCAAGCGGCGCGAAGGCCTGAAGGCGGCCCGGCGCGCCTACCACGAGCTCAACCTGCGGGCCTTCAAGCTGGTGAGGCCCGACGGGCTGCTCGTCACCTGCTCGTGCTCGGGGAAGGTGAGCCGCGCGCTGTTCGAGGAAATCGTCCTCGCCGCGGCCGCCGACGCGAAGCGGCAGGTGCAGCTCCTCGAGCGGCGCGGCGCGGGCATCGATCACCCGCCGCTCGGCGCCCTGCCCGAGACGGAGTACCTGAAGGCCTGGTTCCTGCGGGTGCTGTGAGACGCAAAGCGGCCGGGGCGCTACTTCACGCCCAATTCGCGCTTCAGCTTCTGCACCAGCTCGAAGTACTCCTGCCGCGAGAAGGGCTGGTTCAAGATGTGGAAGTCCTTCTTGGTGAGCCCCACGCAGCCGAAGCAGTAGGTGCAGTCGGACAGGTTGCGGCAGAAGTAGAGGTACGCGCTGGTGGCGCAGTTCTCGGACTGCACGCAGTAGGCGCACGCATTGAGCGACTTCGAGTCCACGCAGAGCGTGCAGTTGTTGCACAGCTCGCAGGACGTGCAGTGCGTGCAGCCGAAGCACCCCTCGCACTCCTTGCAGAACATGCAGTTCGCGCAGCGCTCGCAGGCGGTGCACCCGTAGCTGCCGGGGTTGCCGGGATCCTGCGCGAACGTCTGCGACAGCAGCGACAGCTCGTCCATGAAGCGGCGGCGATCGAGCGAGGCGACGAGCGCGCGGGCCTCTTCGCGGGAGGCGGGGGCTTTGGGCGTCGGTTTGGCCACGGCGGGAGTAAACCCCAGCTTGCGGGAGGCGGAAGAAATTTCAGGGCTGCCCCAAAAACCAGGTGAGCGCCTCGGCCAGCACGCCGGGCTTCTCGAGGTGCGGCATGTGGCGGCACCCGGCGAGGGTGACCAACTGCGCGTCGTGGACGAGCGCGGACGCGCGCTCGAGGTGGGCAGGGGTGGTGAAGTCGTCGGCGTCACCGCGGGCCAGCAGGGTGGGGCAGGTGATGCCGCGGAGGAAGTCGTCCACCTGCCAGGGCGCGCGCGAAGGATCCCTCCACAGCTGCGACCAGGCGGCGAACGTCTTCTGGGGATCGCTCGGCGCGTCGAAGACGGAAGAGCCGACGCTGATGAACTGCGACATCAGGTCCTCGATGGAGTCGCGCAGGGCGGGCTCGACGAAGAGGATCGGCGCCACGGCGGCCACGGCCACGGTGGGAGTCACCGCGCCCCCGGCGTGGATGAGCGCGATGGTGCCGCCTTCCTGCACGCCGGCCAGCACCACCTGATCGAGGTGCAGGGCCTCGCGCAGCGCAGGCAGCACCTCGAGCGCTTCCTTCTCCAGGTAGTCCGCGCCCAGCCTGCCATCGAGGAGCGGCTCGGAGCGCCCGCAGCCCTGGCGCGAGTAGGCGTACACGCGGCACCCCATCGCCTCGGCGAGCAGCCGGGGGAACTCACCCCACGCCTTCACCGAGCCCAGCGCCTCATGCAGGAGGAGGACGGGCGGCCGCTCCGAGGGGCTGCCCCACCACTCGTACTCGAGCGACACCTCGTTCACGGCGATGGTGGCCACGTTGGCCCAAAGTAGAGCACGGCCGGCTGCGGGCGCCAGCGACACGTCAGGCTTGCGTGGGCCGGCGAGGCGCACGGAGAATGTCCGTCATGGTGCGTCGTGAAGACACGGGACTGACGGAAGGGCGACCGACCGGAGAAGCCGGGTCACGCTGCGCTGTTCCTGCGGGTGAGAGTCCCGCACGGGTAATCGCCGGAGAGCCCGGTAGCAGACCAGCACTCGAGGCCGAGAGGCCGAAGGGTGAAGCCTGGTGTCACAAGCCCCTGAGAGCGAAAGCCGACAGCGGGAAGCAA
>JADLDB010000130.1 GCA_020846875.1 Myxococcales bacterium
GACATCGGCGATTTGCGTCGCATCCCGTCGTTGCTCCTCGGTCAGCTGCCCACCAGCAGCTTCCCTCGTCGCGCCTTGGTCTGCTCGCAACTCACCGACGTCACTCGGTCCGCCAACCTGATCGGCGTTCTAGCGCCACGCCTCGTACAAGAGCGCCGCCAGCACCAGCGCGTGGGTGATCTGCCCCTCGCGCACCAGGCGCTTGATCTCCCCCCGCGGCACCACCTCCACGCGAAGGTCTTCACTGGTGTCGTGCCGCCCGTCGTGCACCCGATCGCAGTCCAGGGCGAGGAAGGTGTGCAGCCGGTTGGCGAAGACGGCCGGGTTGGGGTGGGACACGCCCAGTGGCTCGAGGCGGGCAGGGCGATAGCCGGTCTCTTCTTCCAGCTCTCGCGCGGCGGCGGCGGGAGGAGCCTCCCCCTCGTCCAGCATGCCCCCGGGGAGCTCCAGGTGGTTGGACCAGGTGCCGAAGCGGAACTGCCGCACCAGCACCACCTCGCCCGCGCGGGTGACGGGGATCACGTTGCACCAGTCGGGGGCGTCGATCACCGTGCGCACGTAGGGCTTCCCGTCGCGGGGATCGGCCACGTCCAGGGTGCGTGCGCGGAAGATGTGGAAGTCCTTCGTCGATCGCTCCCCAAGCAACGTCCACTGAGGCGGTTGTTGGCTCATGCGGTGGGAGTGTACGCCTCAGCCCGGCGCACACAGCGGAGCACCTTGGGTGGGCCTGTCCGAGCGAGTAGAACCTCTGGTGCATGGTGCCGCTCGACGCCGCCAGCGCGATCGTCCTGCTCGAGTTCGAGCGCTCGTACGGGCTGGGCTTCGTGGCGCCGAACGGGCGGATCGTCACCTGCTTCCACGTGGTGTCGGACGAGCCGGAGATCGTCGCCCACCTGGCCGACGGGCGGGCGCTGCCGGTGCTGGCGGTGTGCGGGGCGGACGCGCGGCGCGATCTGGCGGTGCTGGACGTGGGGCTGCTGGACGCGACCCCGGTGAGGCGGCCGTCGGAGCGGCTGGCCACGGACGGGACGAAGGTGTTCGCCTTCGGCATGGTGCCCAACGAGGGCCGGGCCCGCTGGGTGGAGGCGAAGCTGGCCGAGCTGCAGGTGCTGGGATCCTCGCTGACGGTGTACCGGGTGGACGGCGACGTACCCATCGACTCTTCGGGTGGACCGCTGGTGGGGGAAGACGGGACGACGCTGGGCGTGGTGACGGTGGCCGAGTCCGACGATGGGCTGGTGACGCTTGGGGTACCCTGGAAGTACGTGGAGCCGCTGCTGGGCAAGCACCAGCACCTGCCGCTGAGCTCTTTGTCGTTGTCGGAGCGCAAGCCTCCGCGCCGGGAGATCCCCACCCACTCCATGTCGGTGCTGGAGGGCAGCACCATGGCCGGTCTCGAGGCCAGCACCGAGGCGATCGCCGGGGCCATTCGCGAGGGGGCGCCGGCCTACAACTCGGGCGACGTGGCCCACTGTTACCGGGTGTACAGCGACACTGCGAGGCGGTTGATCGACGGGCGGCGCGACTGTCCCGGGGTGCAGAAGGTGCTGCGCGAGGGGCTGGCCCGGGCCGAGTCGATGAAGGACGTGGACGCGCAGGCCTGGGCCATGCGCGACGCCTTCGACGGACTGTTGGCGGTGATCGAGAAGTTCATGCGCACGCAGGGCGCGGTCCAGGGGGCCAGCAAGCCCCGGCTGCTCAACTGACGGCGCGGTGGGCGGCCCTGTGGTATGACTGGCGGTATGAAAGTCGCCGTCTCCCTCCCGGACGAGCTGGGCAAGGCCGCTGATCGGGCCGCGCGCCGTCACCGGGTCAGTCGAAGCGAGCTCTACCAACGGGCGCTCCGCTCCTGGCTCTCCAGGGAGGGAGACGATCTGACGGCGCGAATCAACGCCGCCCTCGAGGGCCTCGAGCCGCTGCGCACCTCTCCGGCAGCCGTTGCGCAGGCCTGGAAGGACCTGGAGTGGTAATCGCCCAGGGCGACGTCTTGTGGGTCGAGTTTCCGCGTCCACGGGGTTCCGAGCCAGCGAAGCCGCGGCCTGCGGTGGTGGTGCAGGGGGACGCGTGGAACCGCAGCGCGCTGCGGACGGTGATCGTAGTTCCGTTGACGAGCAACCTGAACCGGGTAGCGGTGCCTGGAAACGTCAGGCTGCGTCCCCGCGATCAGCTCCGCAAGCCATCGGTCGCCAGCGTGTCGCACGTCACCGCGATTGACCGGTCCATGGCCAGGCGGCGCCTCGGGCGGGTGACGCCGGCAGAGCTCGAGGCGATCATCGACGGCGTGCTGCTCGTCCTCGGGCGCACCAGCGGGTGAGGCCTTTGGATCAGGGACTGCCGGAGTCGGCGGCGCTGGTACCTGCGTCCGGCTCCGCGTCCTCGGCGACCGGCGTCGGAGGCGGAGGGGGCGGCAGCGCTTCGACGAGGCCCTTCAGCTTCGTCAGGCCCTTCGAGAAGTTCTCGGCCAGCATCGACTCGATCATCCCGCGGAAGTAGCCGCCGATGACCGGGGGCAGGGCGCCTTCGTCGATCCAGGTCACCTTCGTGCCGTCGCCCTCGCGCGTGTAGAGGAAGCGGCCCTGCGCGTTCACCTCCTCCGACTCGATCGCCTCGTCCACGGTGAGCCCCACGGAAGCATCGCTCTTCACCACCTCCATGCGGCCCTTGCCCATCACCGGGCCGCTCCACGCCCACCGTGCGCCGACGCCGCGATCCGGCCCTTCCCAGGTCCACACCACCTTCGGATCCAGCTCCTTGTTCCACGCGGACCAGTCCACCCACCTGCGCAAGTCCTCGAGGAACGGGTGGATCTGCTCCGGCGGGGCCTTGATCAGAATCGACTGCTCCACGTGCCACCTGCGTGGGAGCAGCGCGCCGATGATCAGCGCGACGAGGATGAGGCCGACGAGGCCCAGCGCGACGCGTCCCAGGAGCTTCATGGCGGTTCCCCTCTGGTTTGCCGCCTGCTTATGCCAGAAGCGGCGCATGGCCCACCTCGATCCCCAGAGCGCGGAAGTGCTGGTCTTCACCTTCAAGGACGGCTCCCTGCTCTCGGCCCTGGCGCACGACTTGAAGCTCAAGGTGACGAAGTTCGGCCTCGAGGTGGAGGCCGACTCGGTGAAGGCCGAGCTCGACGCCGCGTCACTGGAGCTCGTCACCGCGATGAAGGACGGGAAAGAGAACCCCGGGGCCCTGCCCGGCTTCGCGCCCGCGGAGATCCGCAAGAACACCGCCAACGACGTGCTGGAGGCGAAGAAGTTCCCCACCATCCGCTTCGAGACGACGCAGATCACCGACGCGCAGGTGAGGGGCCGGCTGACGCTGCACGGGCAGACGCGCGAGGTGAACGGCGAGCGCAGGGACGCGGGCGGGAAGAAGATCGCCGAGTTCCGATTCGATCAGCGCGCCTTCGGGATCAAGCCGTACTCCGCCATGCTGGGCGCGCTCAAGGTGAAGCCCGAGGTGGTGGTGCGGGTGGCCTTCAGCGCTTGATCGCCGGGCGGATCAGCGTGTTCTCGATCTCGTCGTCGTCGGCGGCCAGATCCTGCAGCCTGGCGTTGGTGACCCGCAGGCGGCGGGACAGCTCACGGCAGAGGTTCTGCAGGATCATCACGTAGCCGGCGACGTCCTGCTGGTAGAGCGTGTAGAGATCCCGGTTGCCCAGCGAGTAGAGCAAGGCCGGCTTCTCCACCACCACCGTGGCCGAGCGCTTCTGGATGTCGATCAGCGTCATCTCGCCGAAGAACTCGCCCGGCCCCATGCGCACCATCTTGATCCGCCGGCCGTCGGGGAGCTCGCGGCACACCACCGCCTCGCCGTGGCGGACCAGGAACATCGCCCGCCCGGACTCGCCCTGCTTGCAGACCGGCTCCTCGGGGCCGACCTGGTGCACGCAGAGGAGGTCGATCACCCGGCGCAGCGTCGGCTCCTCCAGGCCCCCGAAGAGGGCGATGGTCGGCAGCCAGGCCACCAGATCGTTGACGTCTTTCGTCACGGCTACCTCTGGCGCGTGAGCTGGGAGACGGCCTCGCCCAGCCCTTCCAGGGTCAGAGGGTACATCGGGTAGACCTTGCGGAGTACGTCGATCGTCGTCTGCCACCAGGCCGACGGGGGCTCGGGGTTCATCCACACCGACGCGGGGTAGTGCTCCCGCAGCTTCGCCATCCACATCAGCCCTTCCAGCCCCTCGTCGCCAGGCCAGCCGGAGCCGCTCATCAGCTCCCACGGCGCCATCAGCGCGTCGCCCACGATGATCAGCTTGTAGCGGCGATCGGTCTCGGTGAAGAGCTCGGACACCTTCATGGGATCCGCGAAGCGTGCGCTCTTGTACACGCGGCCGTAGACGCAGTTGTGGAAGTAGTAGGTGCGCAGCTCCTTGAAGTGGGTGGCCTTCTTCGCCGCGGTGAAGAGGCGCGACATCAGGTGGGAGTACGGATCCATCGAGCCGCCCACGTCCATCAAGAGGATGACGCGGGTGTTCGACTTGCGCGGCGGGCGGGTCACCACCTCGAGCTCGCCCAAGTTCCGCGCCGTCTCGTCGATCGTCTTGTCGAGATCCAGCTCCTGCTCGGTGCCCTCGCGGGAGAAGGCCCGCAGCTTGCGCAGCGCCATGCCCAACTGGCGCACGTCCAGCACCAGGTCGTCCCGGTAGTCCTTGAAGTGCCGCTCCCCGGCCACGCGGATCGCGCTGCGCCCTCCGCCCGAGCCGCCCACGCGGATCCCCGGCCGCGCCGCCCGCCCGGAGTGCCCGAAGGGGGACGTGCCCCCGGTGCCCACCCACTTGTTGCCGCCGTCGTGGCGCTCCTTTTGCTCGCGCAGGCGCTCCTCGAAGAGGCGCTCGAGCTCCTGCGGATCGAGCTGCTCGAGCAGCGCCCGCTCCGCGTCGGTCAGCTCCGGCAGGCGGCGCCGCGCGTCCTTGAGCCAGTCGAGGAGCTGCTGGTGCAGCTCGACCGCCTGGGACTCGAGGCCCTGGAACACCTTCGCGAAGGCCTGATCGAACGCGTCGAGGTGCTTCTCGTCGTGCACCAGGAGCGCGCGGGAGACGAAGTAGAAGCCTTCCAGCGAGCTCTCGTGCAGCCCCTCCTTGAGCGCCGCGGCCAGGGCCACCGCCTCCTGGGCGCCCACGGGCACCTTGCGCGCGCGCAGCTCGTAGAGGAAGGGAATGAACATGCCTCACGCCCGGGTGCGCTTGCCGCCCGCGAAGGCCTCCTGCACGGCGAGCAAGTCCTGCTCCCGCTTGAGCAGCGCGCCCAGGAAGGGCAGGTGCTCGTCCAGCTTCACCGTGGTCATCCCCGAGGCCTTGAGCGCGGCCAGCCAGTCCACCAGCTCGCTGGTGGAGGGCCGCTTGCGCAGGCGGGTCAGGTTGCGCAGCTCGTAGAAGACCTCCAGCGCTTGATCGGCGAGGCGCTCGGAGAGATCCGGGTGGTGGACGGTGACGATCCGCTTCATCAGCTCCTGATCAGGGAACTCGATGAAGTGGAAGACGCAGCGGCGGAGGAAGGCGTCGGGCAGATCCTTCTCGTTGTTGGAGGTGATGATCACCACCGGCCGCTCTTTGGCGACGATCTCCTTCTCCGTCTCGATGATCCGGAAGCGCATCCGATCGAGCTCGTGGAGCAGATCGTTGGGGAACTCCAGGTCGGCCTTGTCGATCTCGTCGATGAGCAGCACCCGGCGCTCCGGCGCGGCGAAGGCCTCCCCCAGCGGCCCCAGGCGGAGGTACTTGTTGATGTCGCGCACGTCGTGATCGTTGAAGCGGGAGTCGTGCAGGCGCTGGACGGCGTCGTACACGTACAGGCCTTCCATGGCCTTGCTGGTGCTCTTCACGTTCCAGGTGAGCAGCTTCATCCCCAGGCCCTGGGCGATCGCCTCGGCCAGCAGCGTCTTGCCGGTGCCCGGCTCGCCCTTCACCAGCAGCGGGCGCTGGAGCACCAGGGCGCAGTCGACGGCGGAGCGCAGAGACTCGTTGGTGAGGTAGGTGTCGGTGCCCTTGAAACGCATGGGCGCAGGTTAACCCCGAGTGCGGTAGCGTGCCTTCCCGATTCGGGGAGGGACAAAGCGTGCGCAAGTGGAGGCTGATGATCACCACCCTGCCGTTCGTGGCCGGGGTGACGGTGCTCAAGCTGGTGCTGGACAAGGTGGTGGGCTTCACCGGCGTGGTGGAATTCAGCGACGTGGGCATCGTGCTGACCGGCGGCGTCTTCCTGCTCGGCTTCATGCTGGCGGGCACGATGGCCGACTACAAGGAAGCCGAGAAGATCCCCGGCGAGGTGGCCACCACCCTGGAGACGATCGAGGAGATCTTCGTCCTCGCGGCCACGGGGCGCCCCGCGCTGAAGCTGCCCGAGCTGCGCAGGCAGGTGCTGGGGCTGGTGGACGACATCAAGGCGTGGGTGCTGAAGAAGAAGGCCACCGCCGAGATGTTCGCGGCGATGACGCGGATGACGGGCACCATCCGTCAGCTCGAGGGGAGCGGCGCCGGCCCGTACGCCTCGCGCGCGGTGCCCCAGGTGCTGATGCTGCGCAAGAACCTGCAGCGGATCGACGTCATCTCGAAGACCGGGTTTCTGCCGCCCGCCTACGCGCTGCTGGAGGTGCTGCTGGCGATGATCCTCGCGCTCTTGTTGGTCGCGAAGTTCAAGAGCTTGATCGCCGAGGTGATCCTGGTGCCCTTCGTCACCCTGGTGAACGTCTACATGCTGCGGCTGATCAAGGACGTGGACGATCCCTTCGACTACCAGCCCGACGGCAGCCACAAGGGCGGCGCGGAGGTGGAGTTCTACCCGCTGGACGACTACCGGGAGCGCCTGGCGAAGCGGCTCGACGAGGGCGGGTGACTCACTCCTCCAGCTCGAACCGGGTGGCCTCGCGCCGCGCGTGGGCGTCGAGGTAGGCGGCGAAGCCGGCGCGGGAGTCCAGTTGGAAGGCGGGGAGGCGCGCCAGGACTTCGGGCGCGAAGTGGTACTGCTCCACCACCAGGCTGGCGCGGACTGCGCCCGGGGCGCCCGAGAAGGCGCACACCTCGTGCGAGAGGCCGCCGTGGAAGTGGACGAGCTGGTTGTCCTGCGGCCTCACGGATCCGACGGGTAGCCTGCCCAGGTAGAGCTTGAGCTGCCCGCCGCGCGCCTTCGGCACGTCGAGGTAGAGGACGGACACGCACTCGGGGATCGCCTCGGGGGCCTCGGCCGGCTTGCGCAGGGTCGCGTCCACGTGGCGTCCGACGGTGCCGCCCTCGGACACGAGCAGCACGTTCAAGTACCAGGCGTTGGGGGTGCGGCGGTGTGTGCGCCTCCAGAAGGGCGCCACCGCGACCGCGCCGGGCGCGCCGAGGATCGCCGGCAGGTAGGCGGCGAGGGGCGCAAAGCGCTGCGTCACCTTGGCGATCCCCTCGGCCCTGAAGATCACCGCGAAGCCGCGGCTGGACTGAAACGGGCCGGTGAGGGTGCTGCGGCCGACCAGCGGGGAGGTGAGCAGCGCGTCGCGCAGCGCGTCGAAGTCGGCGCGGGGCAGGGCGTCTCGCTTCACCCGGTAGGGCCACACGCAGGCCATGGTGCCCCAGCGGGCGTCCGGGAGGAAACTTGCCTGTGGCTGCCTGTAGCGGAAGCTCTCGGGCGTGGTGATTGAGCTCCAGCACCGCGCGCCCCGCGTCCGCTTCAAGCACCCGGTGCGCGTCGTGCCGTTGGACGGCGCGCCGCGGATCTACCGCACGCTGACGGCCAACCTGTCGCGCAAGGGCATGTTCGTCCGCATGCCGGAGCCGCTGCCGAAGGGGACGCGGGTGGCGCTGTCGCTGGAGGCTGGCGGCCAGGCGCTGCCCTTCGCCGAGGCGGAGATCGCCTGGTGCCGCACCTCCCAGTCGCAATGGCCGGGGCGGTACGCCGGCTTCGGGGTGCGCTTCACCTCCTTCCTGAACCCGCGCGCGCCGGAGCTGGTCGAGTACCTGGTGAGGAACCTGGATCGCGGGCGCCCGCTCAGGGTCGCGCCGGCGACGTCCCTGCGGAAGCGCTGGCTCCTCCAGGCGCTGCTGGGCCTGGTCGGGTTGGGGATCACCGCCCTTCTCTCCCTCTCCCTCAGCCTGGGAGTGGGTGGGGAAGAGGAGAAGTCTCCCGCGGTGGCAGCTCCCGTCGCGGCGGAGGGCGTGGGCGTCGAGGGCCCCGTCGAGGCGCCGGCGGCAGCCATTGAGCCGCCATCGCCTGCGCCTCTCGTCGCGGCCGTGCCCGCTGGAGCGCCTGAGGCTCCCCTCGCGCGGGAGGCCCCCACGGGGCCGGTCTCTGCGAGTACTCCTCCGCCCGGCGCCGAGGCGAATGGTCCCGTGGAGTCGCTGGCCGCCGCAGCGAAGAGCGCGCCCGCACGTGCTCCCCACGCCGCCCCGCGCGCGAGCGCTCCGCCTTCGCCGCCCAACCGCCTGGCGCTCCCCTCGGGGGCGCTCGAGGCCTTCAGGTGGTCGGGCCAGGCCACCACCATTCACCTCGCGCTCGAGCTTGCGCCCGGCGCGAGCCTCTCCAGGGCCTTCTTCATGGCCTCACCGCCGCGCCTCGTCCTCGACCTCGACGGCAAGGCCCCGAAGAAGAGCTTCACGCTGGGGCCGGCCGCCGCGTGGCTGGAGCAGGTCCGCATCGGTCCGCACGGCCCCTCGACGCGGGTGGTGCTGGATCTGAAGCGCGCGCCCGAGGGCGTGTCCCAGTCGGCGGACGGAGTGACGCTCTCGTTCTCCCGCTGAGCTGCAGCGCCCAACACTTCTTCACCCACGACTCACGGCGGCCTGACACGTCTCGGGTTTCCTCGTCCCACGCGAGCTGGACTCCACCGGCCGCGGCTGACGGAGGAACACACATGAAGACGCTGATGCTGACGGGAGCGCTGGGACTGACGCTGGCGGTGGGCGCCACGGGCTGTGGGCGCGGCGCGGATCGCCTCGAGCGCGCCGAGAAGCTGGTGGACTGGAAGGTGGCCGACGCGATGGATGATCTCGACGCTACGCCGCGGCAGGCCGAGCGCGCGCAGGGGCTCGCGAAGGGCCTGGTGGTGGAAGCCAGGCCGCTGGTGAAGCAGGCCCTCGAGGCGCGGGACGTGCTGATCGCCGAGTGGAAGACGAACAAGCCCGACTCCGCGAAGGTGCACGCGGTGGTGGACAGCCAGCTCGACGCCGCCCGCGGCTTCGTGCACCGGGTGGCCGACGCCGCCATCGAGCTCCACGGCCTCCTCACGCCCGAGCAACGCGACGAGGTGACGGCGCGCTTCGAGAAGCACGCCAGGCACTGAGCCGTGACGGTTGGTGAAACGGGGCGCGGCCGGTAGAAGCCGCCGCGTGGACGTCTCCGCCGCGGCGATCATCACGCTCAGCTTCGTCGCCTTCGCCGCGGGCCTGGTGGACGCGATCGCCGGTGGGGGAGGGCTCCTCACCGTCCCCGCGCTGCTCACCGCCGGCCTGCCACCGCACGTCGTCTTCGGCACCAACAAAGGCCAGTCCGTCTTCGGCAGCTTCTCTGCGCTGCTGCGCTTCTGGAGGGCCGGCCTCGTCGATCGCCCGCGTGCGAAGTTGTTGTTCCCCCTGGGCGTGGTCGGCTCCTTCGGCGGCGCCGCGCTGCTGTTGCTGGTGAAGCCCGACGTCCTCAAGCCGGTGGTGCTGGTGCTGCTGGTGGCGGCCGGGGCGGTGGTGGCCTTCGTGCGGCCTCCCGAGGGCGCGGACGAGCGCCCGGTGCCGAAGAAGGCGGTGCTGGAGGGCGCGGTGATCGCGCTGGTGATCGGCGCCTACGACGGCTTCTTCGGCCCCGGCACCGGCACCTTCCTGATCATCGCCTTCGTCACCGCGCTGCACTTCTCCCTCCAGCAGGCCTCGGCCAACGCCAAGGTGGTGAACTTCGCCTCCAACCTGGCCGCGGTGATCATCTTCTCCGCGCGGGGGCTGGTGCTGTGGAAGGTGGCGCTGCCGATGGCGGCCGGACAGTTCCTCGGGGGCACGGTGGGCGCCCACCTGGCGGTGAAGGGCGGCGATCGGGTGGTGCGGCGCGTGGTGCTCCTGGTGGTGCTGGCGCTCGTCGTCCGCCTTGGTTACGACGTGTGGACGGCTTCCTGAAAGGGGCCGGCTGGGAGCGACGCACCATGCCGAGAGTCACCATCACCTACTGCGGGGCGTGAGGGTACCTCCCCCGGGCCGCCCGTGCGGCGGCCGCGCTGAAGGAGGAGCTCGAGCTGGACGCCGAGCTGATCAAGGGGTCGGGCGGGATCTTCGAGGTCGCGGTCGACGGCCTGGTGGTCGCCGCCAAGAAGCTGGGGCAATTCCCCACCGAGGAGGACGTGGTGGACGCGGTCGCGAAGGCCACGACCGGCTAGAGTCCCGGGCAGATGCACCGCCACCACCTCTCCATCGAACGGCCCCGCCTCAGCCTGTCCGAGCGGGTGCGGCGAGGCCTGGGCGCCGCCGTCACCGACGGCTTCTTCAAGGGCGCGGCGAAGGGCGCGAAGTGGCTGCCCATCGCCCGGCCCAGCGTGCACGGGGTGGCGGTGGAGAAGGACCTCCCCTACCGGCGGACGGGCCGGGTGGAGCACACGGTAGACGTGTACCGGCCGGTGGACGCGCGTGGGCCGCTGCCGATCGTCTTCTACATCCACGGCGGCGGCTTCCGCATGCTGTCCAAGGACACCCACTGGGTCTTCGGGTTGGCCTACGCGCGCCGCGGCTACCTGGTGGTGAACATCAACTACCACCTGGCGCCGGAGCACCCCTTCCCGGCGGCGGTGACGGACGTGAGCGCGGCCTGGCAGTGGCTGGTGGCGCACGCTGATCGCCTGGGGGGCGATCTGGGTCGGGTGGTGGTGGCCGGCGAGTCGGCCGGCGCCAACCTGGCCGCGGTGTTGGCGCTGATGACGTCGTACCAGCGCCCCGAGAGCTACGCCCGCGACGCCTTCTCCGCCGGAGTCGTGCCCCGCGCCGTGGTGGCCGCCTGCGGCATCTACGACGTCAGCCGCCCGGAGCGCTTCGCCGGCCAGGGCGCCTTCCTGCGCGACCGCCTCGAAGAGGTGACCGACGCCTACCTCCACGGCGTGAAGCTGCGCGATCGCCGCACGCTGGAGCTCGCGGATCCGGTAGTGGCGCTCGAGCGCGAGGACGCGCCGGCGCGTCCGTTGCCGCCCTTCTTCCTGCCGTGCGGGACCTGGGACGTGCTTCTGGGGGACTCCCGGCGCCTCCACGCGGCGCTGCTGAAGCAGGGCTCGACGGCCAGCGAGGTCCGCGAGTACCGCCGCGGACCGCACGCGTTTCACGCCTTCGTCGTCACCCCCCAGGCCCGCGCCTGCTGGAAGGACACCTTCGCCTTCCTCGAGCGGCACCTGGGCCCGGCGCGCGAGCCAGCAGCTACCGCTCGCAGACCATCGACGGGGCGCGCTGCCCCAGCCGGGCCATGAGCTGCTCCCGGGCCTCGGGGGTGAGCTGGGTGACCACGAAGTGGCCGTCTTCGGTCAGCGTCAGCGCGCTGTCCTTCGTCAGCTTGCCGGACTCGAGCAGCTCCTTGAGCTCGGCGACCGCCACCGCCTTCTGCTCGTCGGACAGCCGCTGGAAGCGGGGATCCTGCTCCAACATGGCCACCGACTGCGGCAGCGAGCCCTTGGTGTCGTTGAAGGGGAAGTCGTCGCCCAGGATCACCAGGAGCAGCGCCTGGATGGGGAAGGTCACCAGATCGACGGCGAAGGTGATGGGGATGAGGAAGACGCCCGTCGCCTTGCGATCGACGTACGAGGGCCGGCGGGTCGTGACGCCGAGGAAGGCGCGATCGACGGCGCGCGACAGCAGGCAGCCGGTGGACAACAGCGAGGTGGCGACGGCGAGAGCGATGATCCGCATCAGACGGCTGCGCATGGAGGTGCTCCTGGGAAGGAAGGAAGGCCGGCGCTGATCTTGGGCCCGGCGCTCGAGCGGATCAAGAGATCCACCGCGTGGGCGAACGGCCACAGGGTGCTACAGGCCGACTCAGGTGCGGGGCTGCTCGGGCGCGGGCGTCTCGCCGGTGATCGTCTTCTCCGGCTTCACCCGCATCCCGTAGCGGATCGCCGCCGACTCGATGATGCGGCTGATCAACTGGGTGTACGACAGGCCGCGCTCCTCGGCGGCCATCCCCAGCTCGCTCTCCTTCTCGAGGTAGGGGTTGGGGTTCACCTCGAGGACGAAGGGCTCACCCTTGGAGGAGATGCGGAAGTCGACGCGGGCGTAGTCGTGCAGCTTGAGGGCGCGGAAGGCGAGCAGGGCGCTGCGCTCGATGCGGGCCTTGAGCTCCGCGGGCAGATCCTTCGCCACCATCAGGTACGGCCCGTCCTCGCCCAAGTCGGCGAACTTCACCTCGCGGTCCGACACCTTGGGCACCGCCGGATCCCACTTGCCCCAGTTGAGCTCGAGGATGGGGAGGATCTCGGGACGGGTGCCGTTGCCCAGCACGCCCACGTACATCTCCCGCCCGTCGATGAACTCCTCCGCCAGCGCCTCGTCGTTGAAGGTCTTGCGGATCTCGCGCACCCGCCGGGTCATGTCTTCCCAGTCGCTCACCACCGAGTGCCTTCCGATGCCCAGGGACGCGTCGGTGCGCGCCGGCTTGACGATCAACGGGAAGCTCATCCGCCCGAAGGCCTCGAAGGCGTCGCCGTCGAAGGTGAGGAAGCGCGGCGTCGGCACCTCGTGGTACTCGAGCAGCTGCTTGGTGAGGATCTTGTTCTGCGCCAGCAGCAGGCCGGCGGTGCCCGAGCCGGTGAACTTCATGCCGGCCATCTCCATCACCGCCGCGACGTTCACCTCCAGGCGGTAGTCGTCGGCGAACGTCTCGCAGACGTTGAAGACCAGGTCGGGCTTGGCCTTGTCCAGCGCCTTGAGCAGATCGAAGACGCGGTCGTGCACGCCGACCAGCGTGGGGGTGTGGCCCAGCTCGGTGAGCGCCGCCGCGACGTCGTGGACCACCTTGTCCACCGGCTCGCCCGCGGGCTGGTAATGAAGAACGGCGATCTTCATCGCGGGGACGGTCGGAGCGGCCATGCACCTTCGGACTGTAGATCGGATCGCGCGTCTTGGGTCGCGCGGCGTCGCGTCGACTTCAGGCCCGCTTCACTCCCGCTTCACTCCACTTCGAAGAAGCGATCGGTGTACACGAAGTTCATCGCGAGCGTGGTGAGCAGCGCGGTGAGCCGGGTCATGTACTCGCGGGCCTCGTCGCGCTGCACGGTGAGCTTCAGCGCGGCGACGCGCTCCAGCAGGTGATCGAGCACGCTGGTGGCCACGCCCCGCGACACGCCCGAGTACTGCGTGACCGACGCCAGCAACGACTGGCGCTCGGCCCGCACCAGGGTGTCGGCGCTGGTGTTGCCGACGCCCTCGGCCTCGAACAGCTCCTGCAGGTCCTGGTCGAGGTGATCGCCGATGGAGATCTCGATCTTGTCCTCCAGCATCCGCTGCCGGTAGTGATCGAGGACCGTCTCTTCCATCTGCTCCACGTCCATGTCCCGCTCACCCAGGGTGACCAGCGGCGGCGTCGTGCACAGCGCCTGGACGATCTGCCCGACGTACTGGAGCTTCTTGAGCGCGCCCCAGCCCTTGTAGCGGGCCTCCCAGTTGGAGCCGGGCGTCAGCCACACCGCGAAGGTCTCGGCGAAGTCCTCGTCGGGGTGCTTCTGCGCGTACCAGCCGGTGATGTGCACCACGTACTTCCGGCTGAAGGGCCGGGGCTTGTACGACTCGAGGTAGGGCCGGGAGTAGTCGCCGAACTGCTTCTTCCACTCCTCCGTCTCGTACAGCTTGTAGGCGTAGTTGAAGGCGTGCCCGGCCTCGTGGCGGAGGAACATCATGATGTCCTCCTCGTCCTCCGCGCCCGCGCCCAGCGCGTCCTCGATCCGCTGCAGGTTGGGATCCGCCAGGTAGAAGGGAATGCCGATGACCGGCACCTCCGTCGGGCAGCCCCATTGATCCGACAGGTAGCACTCGGGCTTGAGCGAGACGCCCTTCGCCTCCAGCTCCTCGTACAGCTTCTGGATGAAGCGCTCGAGCGGCGTGTCCTTGACGTGGAGCTCGAGATCCTTGATCCGCGCCTGCAGCAGCGCCGCGCTGGCCGGTGGCAGCCCCTCTCCGAAGTGGAGCTCAGGCGCCTTCTCGCGAAACGCAGGCTGGGCAAAGGCGGTCGTCATCGCTTGAACCTGCGGGCACCTTAACGAAAGAAGGCAACGCGCCAAGGGGGGCCCGCGTTCCTTCTGAAATACTCAGGAAGATCAGGTGCTCCTGAGGGGCGAGATCCGCTCCTGGGAAACGCTGACGCGCTGCGGCATGGCCGATTGGGGCTGATGTAGGTGTCTTGCTTTTGAGGCGAGATTCTGGAAACGGCCTGTGGCTACTCGAAGGCGCCGATGTCCTCGTCCGGCTTCTTCGGCGGCGGCTTCTTGCCCGTGCCCACCTTCGGGGCGATCCGCTCCAGGTTGAACTCCAGGTCCTGGTCGCTCTCGGGGCGCAGGCTCTTCTCCAGGTCGCGGTAGTCCGCGAGGCGGAAGGTGAGGGTGCGCGTGGTGCCTTGATCGAAGCCGGTGGTCAGCGGCGTCTTGCCGATCACCACGCCGTCTTCGATCACCTCCGCGCCGGCCGGCTTCGTCTTGAGCGTCAGCGTCACCTTTGCAGAGGCCGTCGGCGGGTCGAGGTCCTTCGCCGCTTCGGGCCTGGTGGGCGGCGGCGTGACGGCGGGCTTGTTCACCGGAGGCGGCGGGTGCTCCGTGGACCTCACCTTCCACGCCACCGCGCCGCCGATCCCCAGTACCAGCACCGCCGCGAAGCCCACCAGCAGGCCCATCCCCCCGGACTTCGGCGCCGGCTTCGGGGCGCTCCCAGCAAGCGACGGTGAGAGCTCCACCTTCGACGAGCTCTTGGGGATCGGCTTCGACACCGCCGACACGGACCGCGACACCGGCCGGGACTTGCTCTGGCTGCCCTTGCGCGACGCGCTGGAGCTGCCGCTGCCCGACTCCTTCGAGGTGTCCGGGGTGAAGGTGGGGGCCGCGTCCAGCACCGCGTCGGGCACGCCGGACGTCGCCGCCAGCAGCGCCTTGATGAAGTCATCGGCGCTCTGGAAGCGGTCCTCCTTCTCTGGCTTGAGGCCTTTGGTGAGGAAGCGATCGATGGCCTCGGGCACCGGCGCACCCTGGCGGTAGGTGGCCACCGCGGGCACGTTGCCGCTCAAGGACGCGGTGAGCGCCTTGCGCACCGAGTTGGCCCCGTACGGGGAGTGCCCGGTGAGGCAGTAGTAGAGCACGCCGGCCAGCGAGTACAGGTCTGAGCGCTGATCGACCACCTCGCCGCCGGCCTGCTCGGGCGGCATGTACTGAGGGGTGCCCAACACCTGCCCGGTGGAGGTGAGGTGCTCTTCGTCCTCGCTCTCCAGCGCCTTCACCAGGCCGAAGTCGAGGACCTTCACGTACTCGTTGCCGTCCACCTGGGTGAGCATCACGTTGTGGGGCTTGATGTCCCGGTGGATGACGTTCTGCTTGTGCGCGTGGCCCACGCCCAGGGCCGTCTGTTCGATCACCGCGGCGGCCTCGCGCAGCGTCATCGGGCCGTGCTGCTTGACGCGCTGGCGCAGGCTCTCGCCCTCGAGCAGCTCCATCACGTAGTAGCACATGCCGTCGGCCGTCTGGCCGAAGTCGAAGATGGTGATGATGTTCGGGTGGTGGAGGCGGCTGGCGATCTCGGCTTCCCGGCGGAAGCGCTCGAAGAAGCTGGGCGCCATGGCCAACTGCGGGTGCAGCGTCTTCAACGCCACCGGCCGCTGCATGGACGTCTGCACCCCGCGGAAGACCATGCCCATGCCGCCCTGGCCCAGCACCGAGTCGATCCGGTACCGGCCGTCGAGCGTCTTGCCGATCAGGTCCTGGGCGTTGACTGAGTCGAACGGGTCCTTCGCCATGGGGGCTCGCGCGGGCACTGTACCGGAAGAAGACGCCGCTTGCGTGGCCCAACGTTCCCCGGGTAACGCTGGCCCGTCGTGAGCCTGGTGATCGTCAACGGCCTCGAGCTGTCCTACGGCTCGAAGGTGCTCTTCCATGGGGGGGCGCTGAACATCGGCCCCGCCGATCGCATCGGCCTGGTGGGCGCCAACGGCACCGGCAAGTCGACGCTGCTCAAGATCCTCGTCGGCGTGGTGGCGCCCGATGCCGGTACGCTGACCCTCCGGCGCGGCACCCGGGTGGGCTACCTGCCGCAGGATCTCCAGGAGCTGCCCGAAGGATCCCTGGTGGACGCGGTGCTCTCCTCGGTCCCCGGCCGCGATCAGCTGGACGCGCGGCTCGCCCAGACCGAGGCGCTCCTCGCCGGCGCCGGCGATCACGACGAGCAGCTCGAGCTGGCCGCCACGCTGGCCGAGCTGCACGAGGAGCGCGATCACTTCGACGACCACTTCGGGCGCCACCGCGCCGAGCGGATCCTCCTGGGCCTGGGCTTCAAGCCGGCGGACTTCGCGCGGGACACGAAGGTCTTCTCGGGCGGCTGGCGGATGCGGGCGGCGCTGGCGGGCCTGCTCTTGCAGGATCCCGATCTCCTGCTGCTGGACGAGCCCACCAACCACCTCGATCTCCCCACGCTGGCCTGGTTCGACGGCTTCCTCAAGCGCTCGAAGAAGGCGCTGGTGCTGATCAGCCACGATCGCGCCTTCCTCGACCGGCAGATCAACAAGGTCGTCTCCCTGGAGACGGAGGGCTTGCGCACCTGGACCGGCGACTTCCAGGACTACCAGCGGCAGCGCGCCTTCGAGAGTGAGCGGCTGTTGGCCCAGGCCGGGAAGGTGGCGGCGAAGCGGGCGCAGCTCCAGGCCTTCGTCGATCGCTTCCGCGCCAAGGCCTCCAAGGCGACGCAGGCCCAGTCCAAGCTCAAGCAGCTCGAGAAGCTCGAGGCCGTCCAGGTGCACCAGGATCGCGACACCGTCGCCTTCCGCTTCCCCACCGTGGCGGCGAGCGGGCGTGAGGTGGCGCGCTTTGGGGGCGTGCGAAAGGCCTTCGGGGACAACGTCGTCTACGAGGGGCTGGACGCCCAGGTGCTGCGCGGCCAGCGGATCGCGGTGGTGGGCCTCAACGGCGCGGGGAAGACTACACTCCTGCGCCTGCTGGCCGGTGAGATGACGCCCGATGCCGGCGCGGTGACGCTCGGCCACAACGTGGTGCTCGGCTACTACGCCCAGCACCACGCCGACACGCTGGACAAGCGGCGCACCATCCTCGAGGAGATGATGGCGCTGGTCCCCGACAAGCCGCAGGCGTACGTGCGCGGCGTGCTGGGGGCCTTCCTCTTCTCCGGCGACGACGTGGACAAGCGCATCGGCGTGCTGTCCGGCGGCGAGCGCGCCCGGGTGGCCCTGGCCAGGCTCCTGCTCAAGCCCGCCAACCTGCTGGTGATGGACGAGCCCACCAACCACCTCGATCTCGACTCCGCCGAGGCGTTGATCGAGGCCCTCGAGGGCTACCAGGGCACGCTCGTCTTCGTGTCCCACAACCGGAGCTTCTTGAATTCGCTGGCCACCCACGTGTGGGACGTGCGCGAGCGCCGCGTGGTGCCCTACCCGGGCAACCTCGACGAGTACCTGGCGCACCTCGAGCTGCAGGCGGCCGCGCGCGAAGAGGGCCGGGCGGGGGTGGACGCCGCGAAGGCCCCGTCGGAGAAGGATCGCAAGCGCGCCGAGGCCGAGGCCCGCCAGGCCAGAAGCCAGCGCACCGCGCCGCTGAAGAAGGAGATCGCCCTCCTCGAGGCGCGGATCGCCGAGCTGGAGGCGGTGCAGCAAGAGCGGGAGGCGCGGCTGGCCGACGCCGCCTTCGCCGCGGACTACGCGAAGGCCCGCCCGGTGATGGAAGCCCACCAGGCCGACGCCAGGGCCCTGGAGGCGGCCCTGGCCCGCTGGGAAGAGGCGCAGGCCGAGCTTGAGTCCCTGGCGTAGCCCCCACCTCGTTCTGGTGTAGGTTTCGGCCCAAGGGCCGTACCCGAGCGGAGCCTCGATGCCACGCCTTCTTCCCCCTGTCGTCCTCGCCCTCTTCACCGCCTGCGGAGGAGGTTCAAGCAACGGCCTGGCGCCCAACGCCGTCTACTTCTGGCAGATCACCTCCAGCACGGTGGAGTTCGGCCAGTGCAGCGACAAGCCGGAGTTCCGCATGGACGCCAAGCCCCTGGCCTTCTCCGACAACAGCTACATCATCTACCGCGTCTCCGGCGACGGGAAGACGGCGGTGACGCAGGACTGCACCAGGCTCGACGCCTCCACCTGCAGCAGCAGCGCCACCCCCATCACCTTCAACATCGCGGGGCGCGAGCTGACCTTCACCCAGGAGTCGAAGGCGCCCGTGGGCACCACCGGGTGCAACCTGCAGCAGGCCGAGACGTGGACCCTCGCCGACAGCGGGAAGGCCATGACGCTGGACATCGCCAACGTGCTGTCGCTGGTGGACTCGCCGCCGGCCTGCGACTCGGTGGAGGCAGACCTGAAGATGAACTCGCCCAACATGCTGGGCGTCCAGGGCTGCGTGGTGACCTTCAAGCTGACCGGAAACCTCAAGTGAGGGCCGACGCCTGAGCGGACGCGACGCCAGCCAGGCAGCGACCCACCCCGAGACCCCGGCCCTGCCCGCGGGGCCCCCGGCCTTCGGCGATCGCTACCCCGCGATCAAGAAGCTGGCCGAAGGCGGCATGGCCGAAGTGTACCTGGCGCGCGACCTCGGCGCCTCGCCTCCCCGGCTGTGCGTGCTCAAGCGGATCCTCCCGGAGCTGGCGAAGAACCCCGACTACCTGAAGATGTTCCACGACGAGTGCCGGATCGCCTCGCTGATGACCCACCCCAACGTGGTGCGCGTCTTCGACACCGTCCGCTCGCCCCAGGGCCCCTTCCTGGTGATGGAGTACCTCGCCGGGCAGGATCTGCACGACGTCGGGGCGCGCGCGCGCCGCAACGGCCTCTTCATTCCCTGGGACTTCGCGGCGGGGCTGGTGATCGAAGCGGCCGAGGGGATCGCCTACGCTCACCAGCTCAAGGGCGCCGACGGCCAGCCGCTGCAGATCGTCCACCGCGATCTCACCCCGTCCAACGTCTTCGTCACCTGGGACGGTCTGGTGAAGGTGCTCGACTTCGGCATCGCCCACGCCCAGCACCGCATGTCCAAGACGCAGCAGGGCCTGGTCAAGGGCAAGGCCCAGTACCTGGCGCCGGAGCAGATCACCGGCAAGGCGCTGGACGGGCGCGTCGATCAGTTCGCCCTGGCGGTGGTGCTGTACCAACTGCTCGCCGGCAAGCCGATGTTCGATCTCGACAACGAGCTGGCCTGCCTGCACGCGATCCTCGAGGGGAAGCGGCCTTCCGTGCGCGAGGTGCGGCAGGACGTGCCGGAGGCGCTGGAGCAGGTGATGGCCCGCGCCACGCGCGTCAACCCCGACGAGCGCTTCCCCTCGGTGAAGGTGTTCCGCGACGCGCTGGGGGCCTGCCTCGGCGCCGAGGTGACGCGCGTGGCGCTGGGCGCCAGACTGCGGGAGCTCTTCGCCAGCGAGTTCGAGTCCCACGCCCAGTTGATGGGCAAGCTGGCCAGCGCTGGCACCGACGAGCTTCGCCGGCTGTACGAAGGCGCCCGCCACCCAGAGCCCTCCGGCGCCCGCACCGAGCTGATGAGCGAGCCGCACCGCGCCCCGGGTGGCTCTTCGCGACGGTACGTCCTCCTCGGCGGGGCGCTGGTGCTGGGCGCGGGGCTGCTCGTCGCGCTGGGTGCCGGAGCGAAGAAGGCGCCGCCGCCGCCCACCGGCAGCATCACGGTGCGCAGCGATCCCCCCGGCGCCACGGTGGTGCTGGACGGCAAGCCCACCACCTGGTCCACCCCGGTGGTGCTCGATCACCTCGCGCTGGGTGACCACCGGCTCTCGCTCAGCCTCGCCGATCGCAAGAGCGCGGAGCAGCAGGTGTCGCTGACCCTCGAGGCGCCTGCCCCCACCGTCCACTTCGTGCTCCCGCCGCTGATCGGCACCCTGCGCCTGCGCGTCCACCCCGTCACCGCCCGCGTCACCATTGACGGCAAGCCGCTGCCCATCGCCGACGGCCAGGCGAAGCTGGAGGATCTCGTCGTGGGCGAGCGCTACCTGGTGCGGGCCGAGGCCCCCGGTTTCTCCGCGCGCGAGGTGGTGACCCGGGTGAGCGCCGACGAGGTGACCGAGCTGGAGCTCGAGCTCACCCCCGTACAACCTCCGCGCTGAGGAAGGGGCCTACACCATCTTCCGGTACACGCCGACCACCTTGCCCAGGATCATCGTCTGGCGGAACTCGGCCTTCGCCACGTAGATGGGCTGCATGTCCTTGTTGGCCGGCTGGAAGCGCACCCGCTCACCTTCCGGGTAGAAGCGCTTCACCGTCGCCTCCTCTTCGATGAGCGCCACCACGATGTCCCCGGCCGAGGCGCTGGGGGCCTTCTTCACGAAGATGAAGTCACCGTCCTGGATCCCGTCGTCGATCATCGACTGGCCCTTCACCCGCAGGGCGAAGACCTCCCGGCCGCTGCCGCCCAGCAGGAAGCTGTCGATCCGCACCGTGTCCTCGACGTTCTCCTGCGCGAGGATCGGCGCGCCCGCCGCCACCCGGCCCAGCAGGGGCACGTCCACCATCGTCGGGTCCGCCTTCTTGCCCAGGCCCAGCACCAGGCGCGCCCGCTTGGTGGGCACCAGGCTGCGGCTCTGCTGCTCGCCGCGGGTCAGAAAGCCCTTCCGCTCCAGCGCCTTGAGGTGATCGTTCACCCCGTTGGTGGAGCGAATGTCCATCTCCTCGCCGATCTCGCGGATCGTCGGCGGGTAGCCCCGGTCCTCGCTGGTCCGCACGATGTACTGGAGGATCTCCTTCTGCCGGTCCGTGATGTCTTCCATGGTGCCCTCGCGAGAAGCTGGTCTTGTGTTCAGTATGGTCCCTGAACGGCCGTGCAGAGTCAACTTTTCGCGGCTGGCGCGGCGGCGAGCGACTAAACCCCCAGCGATGCCGAGGGGCTGGGCGATCTGGCTGGCGGTGCTCTTCCCGGCGTGCGCGGGGGGCCTCAAGGGCGAGGTGTTTCGCAAGTCGGCGGTGGCCTACCGGGTCAGCGCCCCGAGCGCCGATCAGTTCCACCGGGTGGACTTCTCGGACAACGATCTGGCGTGGGCGGCGAACAAGGGCCCGCACCTGCTGGCGATGAACGCGGTGTGCCAGGGGACCGACGACGCGTCTTTGGAGGTGCTCACCCGGCACCTGCTCTTCGGCTTCACCGAGAAGGAGCGATTGTCCGAGCAGCGGCAGACGGTCGACGGGCGGGAGGCGCTGCACACGGTGTGGAGCGCGAAGCTGGACGGGGTGCCCATGGAGCTCGAGCTGGTGGTGCTGAAGAGAGACGGCTGTGTCCACGACTTCACGTACGTCAGCCCGCCTGGGGAGCGGCCGGCCCACCAGGAGGCCTTCGACGCGCTGGTGAAGGGCTTCAAGCAGGAGGAGCGGAACTAGCAGCCATGGCGGCCCGCACGCACCGGCGCAGGGACGATCTGCACGAGCCCGCCGAGACGGAGCTCACGCAGTTGGTGCAGCAGGAGCTGGCGGCGATCCTGCCGTGGTCGGCGCGGCTTCGCGAAGGCATCGTGTCGCTGGGGGGGATGGTGGTGATGTTCGGGCGGGCGCTGGCGCGGGCGGTGCGCGGACCGAGCTCCCTGTCGGCGACCGCCTATCAGCTCGAGGTGCTGGGGATCCGCAGCCTGTCGATCGCCACGCTCACCGCGCTCTTCGCCGGCCTGGTGCTGTCGCTGCAGTTCGCCTTCTTCATGGCCCGCTTCGGCGTGCAGCACACGGTGGGGAAGGTGGTGGTGCTGACCTTGTTCCGTGAGCTGGGGCCGGTGCTGACGGCGCTCACCGTGGGCGCGCGGATCGGCTCGGGCATCACCGCCGAGCTGGGCTCGATGGCCGTCACCGAGCAGCTCGACGCCATTCGCGCGCTGGGGGCGGACCCGGTGAAGAAGCTGGTCACCCCCCGGCTGCTCGCCTGCATGGTGGTGATGCCGGCCCTCACCGCCCTGGCCGACGTGTTCGGCCTCTCGGCCGGCAGCGTGGTCGTCTACACGCAGTACGACATCCCCTTCGAGCAGTACTTCCGCAGCGCCATCGAGACCGCCACGCTGATGGACTTCGGCTCCGGCATCGCCAAGAGCGTGGTGTTCGGCGGGATCATCGCGGTGGTCGGCTGCTCCAAGGGCTTCTCGGTCACCGGCGGCACCGAGGGCGTGGGCCGGGCCACGACCGAGACGGTGGCCATCACCTCGGTGGCGGTGTGCCTGTCGGACTTCCTCTTGACCAAGCTGTTTCTCGCCTTGTGAGCGCCCCCGCCGCCAGCGACGCGATCATCCGCTACGACGGCCTGTGGAAGGCCTTCGGCCCCAAGAAGATCTACGAGGACCTGACGCTCGAGGTGAGGAAGGGCGAGACGATCACCGTGATCGGCGGCTCCGGCACCGGCAAGAGCGTGATGCTCAAGTGCCTCATCGGCCTGCTCTTCCCCGATCGCGGCAGCGTGTGGTTCGAAGGCGAAGACGTCACCACGCTGGACGAGCAGCACCTGCGCGAGGTGCGCAAGAAGGTGGCCATGGTCTTCCAGGGCTCGGCGCTGTTCGACTCGCTCACCGTGGCCGAGAACATCGCCTACCCGCTGCGGGAGCACCTGCCCGCGCTGTCCGAGGACGAGATCGCCGCCCGGGTGGCGAAGAACCTGGAGCTGATCAACCTGCCGGGCATCGAGGCGATGAAGCCGTCGGATCTCTCCGGCGGCATGAAGAAGCGGGTGGGGCTGGCCCGCGCCATCGCCATCGAGCCCGAGGTGATCCTGTGGGACGAGCCCACCACCGGCCTCGATCCGATCAGCACGCGGATCATCGACGATCTGATCGTCTCGATGAGCCAGCGCCTGGGCTGCACGTCGATCGTCGTCACCCACGACATGGACAGCGCCTTCCGGGTGTCGGACCGGATCGCCATGCTGTCCCAGCGGAAGATCGTCGCGGTCGGCACCGTCGACGAGATGCAGGCCTCCGAACACCCCGACGTGCGCGCCTTCTTCGACGCGCGGAAGGACTGACGCCCCATGGCCACCCCCTTGAACCAGGCCGAGCGCGAGAAGCGTATCGTCGTCCGCGCCGGCCTCTTCGTCGCCCTCGGCCTGGGCCTCGCGGCGATCGTCGTCTTCTTGATCGGCAAGGAGCGCATGCTGTTCGAGAAGGAGCTCACCTACCGCGGGGCGTTCGAGAACGTGGACGGCCTGGCCCTGGACTCGCCGGTGCGCCTGGGAGGCCTGCAGGTGGGCCGGGTGACGAGCATCTCCTTCGCGGACGATCTGAAGGACCAGCGGATCATCGTGCGGATGGAGGTGAGCCAGCGCTTCTCGGAGCGGATCCGCGCCGACTCGGTGGCCCGCGTCACCGGCCGCGGCGTACTGGGAGACAAGGCCATCGACATCTCCCTGGGCTCGCCGGGCAAGCCCGTCATCCCCGACGGCGGAGAGATCCCCACCGGCTCGTCGGGCGACCTGTCCAGCCTGCTCAAGGCCACCGGCGAGATGGTGGACAACGCCGTCAACATCACCCGCGACCTGCGCTCCGGCGTGCAGACCTACGCCGGCCCCGAGGTCCGCGACGACGTGGTGGCGATCGTCAAGGCGACCCGCAGCGTGCTGAGCGAGATCGAGAGCGGGAAGGGGGCGCTCCACGCGTTGATCTACGACCGGAAGACGTCCGACGACCTGAAGACGCTGCTGGCCCGCGCTGCCGACACCGCCGCGAAGCTGGACGCCGCGGCCGAGAAGGTCGACGGGCTGCTCGCCGACGTGAAGAACGGCCAGGGCTCGCTGCATGCCTTGATCTACGACCAGAAGATCGCCCAGTCGATCGTCGAGCTCGGGGAGGCGGCCGACGAGGTGTCGACGCTGATCCACGACGCGAAGACGTCCAGGGACGGCGCCGTGTACCAGCTCGTGTACGGCGACGCGCGCGCGGTGATGGGCGACCTGGGCAGGGCCGCGGCGGACGTGAAGGCGATCACCCAGAAGGTCCGCGCAGGTGAAGGCTCCCTGGGCGGGCTGATCAATGATCCCACCGTCTACGAGGACCTGAAGGAGGTCCTGGGGAACGTGAAGCGAAACCGTGTGCTGCGCGAGCTGGTCCGCATGTCGATCAGCAACGAGGACGAGCTCAAAGGGGCCGGCCAGAAGAAGTGATACATGGGTGTCGCTTGTGCGCGCTGGCCGTACATTTTGAGCGGGCCTCCCAGGCCCTAGGATTCGGCTTCAGCCGTGCAGTCCCGCCCGACGATCCTCTGCGTCGATGACGAGCAGAACGTGCTGGACGTGTTGTCCAGGACGTTCAGCCGCCTGGGCGAGGTGATCACCGCGCGCTCCGGCGCCGAGGCGCTCGAGATCCTCAGGCGCCGACGCGTGGATCTGCTGCTCACCGATCAGAAGATGCCCGAGATGACCGGCATCGAGCTCGCCCGCCAGGCGCGCGCCGAAGGCTTCGAGGTGATCACCATCCTCCTCACCGCGTACACCAACCCTGGCGATCTGATCTCCGCGATCAACGAGGGCCAGGTGTACCGGTACGTCACCAAGCCCTTCGATCTGCAGGATCTGTCGTTCGCCGTGTGCAACGCGCTCGAGCTGGTCACCCTGCGCCGCGAGAAGGAACGGCTGGCCGCCTCCCTGCACAAGCGCGTCGAGGCGCTCAACGTGATGTACGAGGTGAGCAAGCACAGCGCGAAGGACGCGCCGAGCCTGACCGCGATCGTCGACCGGCTCCTGTCCACCGTCGGCCGGGTGCTGCCCCACGAGGCCAGCGCGGTCCTGCTGGAAGGGGAAGACGGGCGCTCCGCGTCCCTGCGGATCCGCTGCGCCGGCGCGCTGTCTGACTCGGCGCTGCTGCACGTGAAGGACTCGGTGCTCAACAGCCACCGCAAGGCGGCCGGGGTGGTGCTGCCCGAAGACCGGGTGATCACCAACGTCAGCGGCCAGGCCCCCAACGCCCAGGGCGGGCTTCCCGGCTTCGCCTGCGGCCTCTCTGTCCCCCTGGTCAGCTCGGGCCGCACGGTGGGCACCCTGGCGCTCTTCAGCGCGCGCGCCGAGGCCTACGGCACCGAGGACGGCGAGCTGCTGGATCTGCTCGTCAACCAGACCACCGATGCGCTCACCCACGTCCGCGCCACCGAGCGCGAGTCGCGCCAGCGCATCGAGCAGATGGTGGACGCGATGTCCGACGGGGTGGTGCTCACCGATCAGCAGGGCCAGGTGCTGGTGTGCAACGCCGCCGCCCGGGCGCTGCTCCGCGCCAGCGCCGGCGACGAGGAAGTCACCCTGGAGCGCCTCACCACCTGGCTGGGCGTGTCGCCCTTCGAGATCGTCCGCGGGTGGGAGTACGGCGGCCAGAAGACCTGGCGCGAGGAGCTGCAGCTCTTCGATCGCTTCGTGCAGCTCATCGTCAGCCCGGTCACCGGCCCCGGGCCCTCGCTGCGCGGCGTGCTGGTGGTGGCCCGCGACGTCACCGAGGCCCGCCAGCTGGCCCACCGCAAGGACGAGTTCGTCGGGATCGTCAGCCACGAGCTGCGCACGCCGCTCACCAGCATCACCGGCGCGCTCGACCTGGTGCTCAACCACATCACCGGCGAGCTGAACGACAAGCAGAAGCGCTTCCTCGAGATGGCCCGCGAGTCGACCGACAAGCTGAACGTGCTGGTCGACGACCTGCTGGATCTGGCCAAGCTGGAGAAGGGCCGGATGAAGATGTCCTTCGAGCTGGCCCACCTCGACGAGCTGGTGCGCGCCGCCGCCGAGAAGTACGGGCCGGCGCTGGCCGAGCGGGGCCTGTCTCTGACGCTGGACGTGCCTGCCGAGGGGGTGCGGCTGCTCGCGGATCCGGCGCGCGTCACCCAGGTGCTCAACAACCTGCTCACCAACGCGGTGAAGTTCGCGCCCGCGGGCGGCCTGGTGAAGGTGGCGGTGGGCCAGTCCACGGCCGCGCCGGGCTTCGCTGCCCTCTCGGTGTGGAACTCCGGTCCGACGATCCCCGAGGCCAGCCTGGAGCGGATCTTCGACCGCTTCGAGCAGGCCCGCACCGACGCCAACCGCGCCGTGCCCGGCACCGGCCTGGGCCTGTCGATCTGCCGCAGCATCCTCCAGGCGCACGGCGGGCGGATCTGGGCCGAGCCCGACGCCACCGGCGCGCGCTTCGTGGCCGTCTTCCCCGAGGAGCCGCCGGCGTTGATCGAGGAGCCGGCGCAGCAGCTCGCTGGCCGAGGCACCGTGCTGGTGGTGGAAGACGACACCCGCGTGGCCTGGCTGATGAAGGCCGTGCTGCTGGAGGCTGGCTTCCACGTGGTGCTGGCCGCCACCGGCGACGACGCGCTCACCCTGGCTCGCCGCCACCGGCCCGAGGTGATCACCCTCGACCAGGGCCTGCCCGATGTGCAGGGCCTGGAGCTGCTCGACATCCTCCAGCACGATCCCGACACCAAGGACGGGCGGGTGCTGGTCGTCTCGGGCCTCGATCTGCGCGACGAGGCGCTGGCGGCCGGGGCGGGCGGCTTCGTGCAGAAGCCCTTCACCGCGGCGTCGCTGGTGGCCAGCGTGTCGGCGGCGGCGGATCGCCAGCGCGGCGGGCGCGGCCGCGTGCTGGTGGTGGACGACGACGCCCAGATCGTCGCCATCTGCGCGGAGGTCCTCACCAACCAGGGCTTCGAGGTCGATCGCGCCGGCAGCGTGGGGGAGGCCCGGGCGGCGATGCAGCGGGCCCGCCCGGACCTGCTGCTGCTGGACGTCTCGCTCCCCGACGGCGACGGCTTCAGCTTCTTCGAGGCGATCAAGGCCGATCGCGCCGCCGCGCCCCTGCCGGTGGTCTTCATCTCAGCGCGGTCGGACACCGGCGCCAAGGTGCGGGCGCTCAAGCTGGGCGGCGACGACTACCTCACCAAGCCCTTCGACGCGCTGGAGCTGGGCGCCCGCGTGGAGTCGGTGTTCCGACGCCGGTCCGCCGAGGCCCAGGCCAGCCCCACCACCCAGCTCCCCGGCTCCGCCGCCATCGAGCGCGAGGTGCAGCGCCGCCTGTCAGCCGCGAGCCCCTTTGCCTTCTGCTACCTCGATCTCGACAACCTGAAGGCCTTCAACGACTACTACGGCTTCGCCAAGGCCGACGGCGTGGTGAAGCAGACCGCGGATCTGCTGCGCGAGGTGGTGGCTCAGCACGGCGACGGCAGTGAGTTCGTCGGGCACGTCGCCGGCGACGACTTCGTCTTCATGGCCTCGCTGGAGCGCGTCGACGAGCTGTGCCGCCGCATGGTGGAGTCCTTCGATCGCGTCATCCCGCTCTACTACGACCGGGCCGATCGCGAGCGCGGCTTCATCGAGGCCGAGGATCGCTTTGGCCAGCAGCGCCGCTTCGCGGTGATGAGCGTGTCCATCGTGGCGGTGGTGACAGACGGCCGCGCGGCGCACCCTGAGCTGGCCCGACAGGCGGCCGAGCTGAAGAAGAAGGCCAAGGCGATCTCCGGCTCGGTGTACCTGCGCAGCGACGACGCCGACGCCTCGCGATCGATCGCCTGAAAAGGTCGTTTCCCCGCGCCGCTGGCGTAACCTCGAGGCTCCTGTGCGCCTGTCCCAGAAGCTGGTGCTCTTCGTCCTGGCCGCGGCGGTGATCCCGCTGGCGGTGGGCGGCTTCTGGGTGCTCAAGCAGGCCGAGGTGGAGCTGTCGGCGCGCCTCGAACGGGAACAGCGGGCCCTGGCCGCGGCCTCGGCGGAAGCGGCCGGCACCCAGCTCTCCGCCGCGCTCGACGGGCTTGCCCAGGCCGCGAGCCTGATCGACTGGAAGGGCGCGTCGGCGGACGAGGCCGCGGGCGGGCTGCGCCTCCTCGCCGGACAGTCCACGCTGGTGGTCGCCGTGGCCCTGGTGGATCCCTCCCGCGCGCAGCCTGTTCCGCTCCTCACCAACCTCGAAGGACGGCCGGCGGTGGTGCAGACGCTGGAGCAGCTGAGCGCTCCCCTGCCGCTGGCCACCCTCGCCGCCTACGGAGAGAAGGGGCTGGTGGCGCTGGGGCCCATGCAGGACAGCTCCAACGGCCCGTGGCTCCCCGCGGCCATCCAGGCGGGCCCGAAGGATCCGCAGACTCCCATGCTGACCCTGGCGCTCACCCTCGCGCCGCTCGATCAATGGCTGGTGGAGCGCACCTCGCCGCTCACGATCCTGGAGATCGTCGACAGCGAAGGCCGAGTGGTCGCGAGCTCAGCCTGGCACCAGAAGGTGAAGCAGTTGGTCCCGCAGCGGCTGGAGGTGCTCAAGGCGCAGGCGCCGCTGGCCGTCAGCGGCTCGGAGCAGGTGGCGACCGCGCCCGTCCCCGGCAAGCTGGGGCTGTCTGCCGTGGTGTCGGTGCCCCTGTCCGAGGCGCGCGCGCCGGTGGTGGCGCTGCGGCGCACGGTGCTGGGGGGCCTGGGGATCGTCGCGGTGCTGCTGGTGGTGGTGGCGATGGCCTTCGTGCGGCGCCTCACCCGCCGCCTCGAGGCGATGGCCCAGGTGGCGCAGGACTTCGGCAAGGGGGATCTGTCCCGCCGGGTGCAGGTGGGCGGCTCAGACGAGCTGACCGAGCTGGGTGAGACCTTCAACGCCATGGGCGCCGAGCTCGAGACGGCGCGCGCCCGGCTGATGCGGTGGAACGACGAGCTCAAGCAGAAGGTCGAAGAGGCGTTGGCTGACCTGCGCGCCGCCCAGGCCCAGCTGCTCGAGACCCAGAAGCTGGCGGCGATCGGCCAGCTGGGGGCCGGCGTGGCCCACGAGATCAACAACCCGCTGGTGGGGATCCTCGGCAACGCCCAGCTGCTCTTGATGGATCACCCCGAGGGCGACGCGGACTTCTCGCTGCTCAAGCAGATCGAGGACGGCGCGCGCCGCTGCCGGGAGATCACCCAGAACCTGCTGCGCTTCTCCCAGACGAAGGGCGAGGTGACGCTGGCCCCCCTCGACCTGGTGCCGCTGGTGAACGCCGCGCTGGACTTCGAGGCCCCCCGGCACGCGGAGGCGGGCGTGACGGTGGTGCGGCAGCTTTCGGCCGAGCCGATGCGGGTGGACGGCGACGCGGAGCAGCTCAAGCAGGTGGTGAGCCAGCTGTGCGACAACGCGCGCACCGCCATGGCGAGCTCGCCCGAGAAGAAGCTGACGGTGGCGGTGCGAGCGGTGGAGGGGGGCGGGGTGCTGGAGGTGACCGACACGGGCAAGGGCATCGCGCCCGAGCACCTGGCGCGCGTCTTCGAGCCCTTCTTCACCACCAAGGACGTGTGGTCGAACATCGGCCTGGGGTTGTCGGTGGTGTACCGGGTGGTGGAGGAGCACCAGGGGAAGATCGACGTGGCGAGCGAGCCGGGGAAGGGTGCCCGCTTCAGCCTCACCTTGCGAGCGGCGGGGACGGCGAAGCTGCGCGAGAAGAGCGAGCCGGCGTGGAGGAGCTACGGCGGCGTGGGGCAGGGCGTGGGAGGCTAGAGCGCCGATCAGGTTGGTGGACCGAGTGACGTCGGTGAGTTGCGAGCAGACCAAGGCGCGACGAGGGAAGCTGCTGGTGGGCAACGGACCGAGGAGCAACGACGGGACGCGACGCAAATCGCCGATGTCACGACGGGAGCTAACCTGTTCGGCGCCCTAGAGGAGACCGAGGTCCGATGCCGAAGCGCAGCAGCACACCGTTCGTGTTGGGGCTTGTGGCCATCGCGGCGGTCATCCCGCTGGCGTGGTGGCTGTTCTTGCGCGAGCCGTCGCCGCCTCCTCTTCCACCGAAGCCACCCACGGCGGCGAAGGTGGACGCCGGCGCTCCCTCGCACGAACTCAAGCTGGCGGAGATCTCCGGCACGGTCGAGGTGCGCCGCGGCCTGGACGGGGGCTGGGAACCGGCCGCGCCCGGGACAAGGCTGTCCCCTTCCGACGGCGTGCGCACCACCAACGGCAGCTACGCCGTGCTGGTCGGCGAGGAGTACTGGGAAGTGAAGATGGAGCCGGGCACCGAGGTGGGCATCGGCGAGCTGTCCGACTCGATCAGCCGGCTGCTCCTCGAGAAGGGCATGGCCAGGGCGAAGGTGAAGGGCGCCGGCCGGCACACCTTCGAGGTGCGGGCCGCGCAGAGTGACGCGGTGGCCAGCACCGACGGCGGCGTCTTCACCATGGCCACCAACGGCCAGGGCACGGTGGCGGTGGGCGCGGAGTCCGGAGAGGTGGTCTTCGGAGGCGGCGGGCGGGTGGTGATCGTCCGCGCGGGGCAGCAGTCGTTGATGAAGCCGGGCCAGGCGCCCAGCGAGCCGGAGCCGATCCCCTCCAGCCTGCTGCTCAAGGTGGCGCTGCCGGGGAGGTCGACGCTCAACACCCCGAAGGTGCTGGTGAAGGGCACGGCCGCGGCGGGCGCGATGGTGGAGGTCCAGGGCGCGGTGGTGCAGGCCGACGAGCAGGGCCGCTTCGAGACCGCGGTGACGCTCAAGGAAGGGAAGAACAGGGTGCAGGTGAAGGCGAGGGGCGTGGGCGGCAACGGGGCCCAGTCGACGCACGATCTCGAGCTGGACACCACGGTGAAGGCGCCCACCATCGACAAGAACCTGTGGAAGTGAGCTGCGCGCAGGCCCGTCCTACTGCGGGCGCCGCGCCTCGAGCCGCGCCAGCTCGGCCGGGCTCATCGTGATCGTCCCGAAGCTGCGCCCCGGCGACACCGTCGGCCCGTGGAAGTCGCTGCCCGCCGTCTTCACCAGGTCCAGCTCGTCCGCCCAGCGGGCCAGCTTCTCCTGCTGGGAGGGCGGGTGATCGCTGTGGCCGACCTCCACGCCCACCAGCCCGTCGCGCTTCAACTCCTCCAGCTCACGTCGATCGATGCGCGTCATCCCCGGGTGGGCCACCGTCGCCGTCCCGCCGGCCCCGCGGATCAGCTCGATCGCCTCCTTCGGCGGCAGCTCCAGCCGGGGCACGTACGCCGGCTTCCCGTCGCCGAGGAAGCGGGTGAAGGCGTCCTTGGGCGAGCTGGTGTACCCCAGCTCCGTCAGCACCCGCGCCAGGTGCGGCCGCGTCAGCGACACGTCGCCCGCGAGCTGACGCACCATCTCCATCGTCACCGGGAAGCCGAGCCCCTTCACCTTCTCCACCATCAGCTCCATGCGCCGCTGGCGCTCCGCCTTGAGCCGCTGCTCGAAGCGGGCGAGGTGGGGCTCCGCCGGGTCGACGAAGTGCCCCAGGATGTGGACCTCCCGCCGATTCAGCGAGGTGGAGATCTCGATCCCGGGCACCAGCCGCACGCCCAGCTTCGCGGCCACGCGCCGGCACGCCTCGACGCCTCCCACCGTGTCGTGATCCGTCACCGCCAGCACGGTGACGCCCTTCGACGCGGCCAGGGCCACCTGCTCCTCGGGCGGGTACTCCCCATCGGAGGCCGTGGTGTGCGAGTGGAGGTCGATCATGCTATTTCCCACCGTAGCCCCGTTTCGAGGCCCCATGCAGCACGCCTTCCAGATCTCCCGGAAAATCGAGTACGGCGCCCGCGCCATGGTCTTCCTGGCGTCGCTGCCGGAAGGGATGACCACGTCCTTCCGCGAGATCGCCCGGAAGATGGACATCCCCCAGGAGTTTTTGGCGAAGATCCTGAAGATCCTGGGGAAGGCGAAGCTGGTGAAGTCCACCCGCGGCGCGCGGGGCGGCTACTCGCTGGCCCGGTCGGCCTCGCAGATCAGCTTCCTCGACGTGATCGAAGCGGTGGAGGGTCCGGTGGGCGTCAACCTCTGCACCGAGACGGATCACGGCGATCACAACGCCTGCACCTTCTCGGGCGCGTGCACGATGAACGCCGTGTGGAAGCTGGGCCAGGAGCGGATGCTCGAGGTCTACCGAAGCGCCCGCCTCGATCGCCTGGCGATGCGCAGCCTCACCTACCGCTCTCCGCTGCTGGCGGCTGAGCCGCGCGCCTGAGCCGCCTCCCCCCTGGGCCTCAGGCCTGTGTCACGGGTACACGTTGACCAACAGGACGGGCGTGTTGCCCGACTTCTGCCCGCGATCGTCCCAGACCTCGAGGCTGACGCGGTACAAGCCGGTGGCCCCGTCCGGGATGGTCAGCTTGGTGGTGGGCGTCATGATCTTCGTGTCGTGGTTGGCCAGGTTGGCGGAGGTGGCGCCCGCGGGCAGCGGCGGGAGCAGCTTGAAGCGGTACTCCCGCACCTGGTTGTCGTCGGTGGACTTGACACCCGACAGCGTGACTTCCTTCGGGTTGGTGGTGCTCAGGTTGACCGTGAGGCTGGTGGTGGGCCCCATGGTGCAGGTCGGATCGTTGATCAACGACGGCGGCAGGCAGCCGCTCAGCGTGGCGATCGGCACCCGGTCCAGCGGAGACTGCGAGAGGAGCTGGACGATCTTGTACTGGGGCGGGCCGAAGTCCGTGTCGTTGCTGCGCACCCGCAGGGTGCCGATCTGCATGCCGCCCGAGGGAGGACGGCGGTACTGCACGGTGGCCTCCACCTGGCCGCCGGCGGGCACCTGGGTGTTGGGCGGCACCTGCGGATCGAGCAGCGTGAAGAAGGGGTTGGCCTCGATGGACACCTCGTTGATGATCAACGTCCCGCAGCCGGCGCCGTTCTTGATCAGCAGCGTCTGGGCGGTGAGCTCGTTGGCCGGGTTGTTGAAGTTCATCTGGTCCATCGGATCGGTGGTGAGGCAGGGCTTCAAGCCTCCGTACACCGCCACCGCGATGGTGCCGGCGTTGACCTCGGGCGGGCCGGGCAGCACCGCCTCGATGTCGATCACGTCGCTCACGTAGAGCGGCATGTCGTTGTGGGCGATCTTCAAGGTCGCGGTGCCCAGCGGCGCGATGTCCTGGCCGGTGATGTCCTGGCTGATGGTGAAGCGCCCGCCGGCGCCGGTGCTGCCGCCCGAGGAGCGGAACTTCACCGACTTGATCCGCACCGACGCGTTCCCGTCGTTGGTCACCTGGAAGGTGGCGGAGTCGGGCACCTTGGCCGCCTCGCCGCAGAGATCGCTGGGGTTGGAGAAGTCGCAGAAGGTGGGCGAGGTGTAGATGCTGGGCTTCACCGCCGTGGCGGACAGGGCGATCCGCGCGGGCTGCGCGAAGCCGTCGCCGAGCAGCGGATCGTTGGAGAGGATCACCAGCGAGGCGAAGCGATCGACGTTGCCGGTGCCGTCGTCCACCGGCGAGAAGCGGATCCGCACGGTGGTCTCCTCGGTGCCGTCGGCCGTGGAGAGCAGGATGGGGGAGGTGGCAGACGGCAGCACCGCCGGGCTGTCGATGGAGAAGTTCTGCTGGTCGCCGCGGGCCGACTCGATCGCCAGGCCGGTGATCTTCAGCGCCGGGCAGCCCTTGTTGCGGATCTTCACCTCCAGCACCTCGGTGTGATCGTACAGGGTGTCGGGGAACTGGAGCGTGCAGTCGGACAGCGGAGAGGCCTCCTCACAGTTCAGGTAGCCGGTCTTGTCCGTCTTCTGCGGCGAGGTGCCGATGCTGGGCTGGGCGGGCAGGTTCGTGCCGGTGCCCACCAGGGTGACGATCTGGTTGTCGGTGCCTTCGGTCTGGTCGTCGATCACCAGGTCGGCGCGCAGCTCGCCCTTCTTGGCCGGGCTGAACTGCACCTCCACCTCCACGCTGCTCAACGAGCCCACCGTCGCCGGCGGAGTCCCCACCACGCTGAAGGCGGTGGCGTCGGTGCCGGTGATGGACAGCGCGAGGCCGCCGCTGGCCTTGGCGACGTTCTCGATGGTGACCTTCTGCTTGTCGGGGAAGACGTCCATCACCGTCCCGCCGGTCTCGTCCTTCGTGGGGCAGGCCTCGAAGGACAGCGCCGCGGGTGAAGGCCGGTAGTCGGGCACGCCGTCGGTGGTCTGGGTGGGGCCGCACTTGCAGCCAAGGACGGAGGCCGCGGCGACGCCGAGGGCGAGGAAGAGTCGGAGGTGGGTGGTCTTCAAGGGGCAAACTCCATTGAGGCCGGCCGTGAGAACCGGGTGTATACCCCCCGCGCTCATGGCGACCAAGACCCAGCAGAACCTTCGACAGGCGTACGACAAGGCCCGCCGCGTCAACCCCCGACCCATCACCGGCCGCGAGACGGCCCTGGAGCTGCTCGAGCACGCCTTCGGCGCCTACGTGGGCCGGCAGGAGCGCACCGCCTTCGAGTTGATGAAGCGCTCCCTGGAGGAGAACGCCTCGGTGTTCCTCACCCTCTCCGGCGCGATGACGCCCGCGGGGCTGCACCAGAGCTGCCTCATCCCGCTGGTGGAGTCGGGCGCGATCTCCGTCATCACCACCACCGGCGCGAACCTGTACCACGACGCGCACCGGGCCCTGAAGCACCACATCCGCGAGGTGAACCCGAACGCCGGCGACTTGCAGTACCGCACGGCGCGGATCATCCGCATCTACGACTTGGGCTTCCGGGAGGAGGTGCTGCTGGACACCGATCGCCTCTTCTCCGCGATCATCCGCCAGAGCGAGTTCCAGCGGCGCATGACGACGCCCGAGTTCCACTACCTGCTCGGCAAGCATATGAATGCCATCGAGCAGGAGCTGGGCATCGAGCAGCCGTCCCTGCTCTCCACCTGCTACCGCCGCGCGGTGCCGATCTTCGTGGGGGCGGTGCAGGACGGCTCGATCTTCCTCAACGTGGTGAAGCTGAAGAAGCTGTTCGGCTCCGAGTTCAAGTTCGAGCTCGACATCAACGACGACGTGTACGCGATGGCGGCGATCCAGCACTACTGCCGGCACCACTTCTCGAAGCGGATGGCGATCTGGATCCTCGGAGGAGGCGTGCCGAAGAACTACACGCTGCAGGGCGAGCCCTTGCTCGATCAGATCCTCAACGTGCCCACCCAGGGCTTCGACATCGACGTCCAGTTCTGCGTGGACCCGGTGGACAACGGGGCGCTGTCCAGTTGCCCGGCGGGGGAAGGGCACACCTGGGGCAAGGTGTCGGCGGACGCGGTGGAGACCGGCAGCGTCTACTGCCACTGCGACGTGACGGCGGTCTTCCCCTGGCTCACCCACGCGCTGATGCAGACGAAGGTCGCGCGGCGGAAGCCCTTCCGCCTGATGGAGAAGCTGGACGAGGCGATCGGGTTCCTCGACAAGGACGTGGCGAAGCGCAGGAAAGAGCTGCTGGCCACCGTCGAGTGGAGCGTGAAGGAAGTGAAGTAGCCGCTACCGGGTGAGCCGCCGGTAGTCCTTCAGGTGGCGGATCGCCGCCATCTTCTCGCCCTTCTTCTCGTACAGCCGCGCGAGGTTGAAGTACGCGTCGACGCACTGGGGATCGAGCTCGATGGCCTCCAGGTACCGGCTCATCGCGTCGTCGACGCGGCCCAGATCCTCCAGCACCACGGCCAGGTTGAAGGTGGCCGTCGCGTCGGTGGGCCGGGACACCAGCGCCGCCACGTAGTGGGCCTCGGCTTCCTTCAGCTTCCCCCGCTGGTGGAGCAGCCGCCCCACGTTGACGTGCGCGTCCGCGTGGTGAGGGTTGGTCGCCAGGGCCTCGGAGTACGCGTCCACCGCCCCGGCGGGGTCCGCCTCCTCCAGCTCCACCGCGCGGGCAAACAGGGCCTCGGCGTCGCGGCGGGGCGCGGCCTTCACTTCGCGCAGCCACACCGCGGGCCGAGGCGGCTGTCCCCCGAGATCGAGCAGCCCCTGGCCCGACGCCGCGTTCCACTTGCCGCTGGCGACGCTCACCACCAACTCCTTGCCCGACGGCGCCAGCGTCACCGCCGACAGCGGCTGGTCCTTCGGCATCTGCTCGCGCAGCCGGCCCAGCGCCTCGGCGATCCGCCGCTTCGGCACGCGTCGATCCGCCAGGCCCTTCGCGGTGCGCAGCAGCACCAGGTCCTGGAACGTCAGCACCTCCCGCTCGCCCGAGAAGACCAGCCGCACCAGCGCCCCCGCCACGTCCGGCGTGACGTTGAGCAGCGAGGCGACCTCCGAGACGTTGTACGACTGCTTCATAGCCCCATCGATAGCAGGTGGGTCTGACAACCAACCCAGCTTCTTGGGGATTTCAATGGGTTAGAGTCCGTACCCATGCAACGGCCCGAGCTGAACGAGGCCTCGCGGGTCCTGGTCCTGACGGGCGCGGGGGTGTCCGCGGAGAGCGGCGTGCCCACCTTCCGCGGCGCCAACGGCCTGTGGGAAGGCCACCGCATCGAAGAGGTCGCCAGCCCGGAAGGCTTCGCGGACGATCCGACCCTCGTCTGGAAGTTCTACGGCCTGCGGCGCGAAGGCGCGCTCAAGGTGCACCCCAACCCCGGGCACCTGGCGATCGCGAAGCTGGAGGAGCGCATGGGGAACCGCTTCTTCCTCGCCACGCAGAACGTCGACGGCCTGCACGCGCGCGCGGGCAGCCAGCGGATGGTGGCGATCCACGGCGAGCTCTTCAAGAGCCGCTGCCTCTCCTGCGAAGTGCCCTTCGAGGACACGAAGAGTCACCTGGGCGAGCCGCTGCCGCGCTGCCCGAGGTGCGATCAGCTGATCCGCCCGCACATCGTCTGGTTCGGAGAGCTGCTCGATCCCGATCACCTGCAGCGGATCGGCTCGTTCATCGCGCAGGCGGGCTCGAAGCTGCACTTCTTCGCGGTGGGCACCTCGGGGCAGGTGTACCCGGCGGCGGGCATCGTCGACGAGGTGCGCCACCGCGGCGGAACGGCCTGGCTCATCGACGTCGATCCCTCGCC
>JADLDB010000131.1 GCA_020846875.1 Myxococcales bacterium
GACGAGCTGCGGATCGAAGGAGATCTTCTTGGCCGGGGCGAACACCTCCAGCTCGTACTGGCCCGGCTTGGTCACCGTCCAGGTGTACTCCTCGCCCGACTCGCTGCTCACGGTGTCGTCGCACTTCACGCGGGTGTCGGTGAGCTGCGACTCACAGAACATCGACGGCGCGTTCGGATCCGGCTGGGGCCCGAAGATCATCACCGGGATGGACAGCACCGCCGCCACGCCCCCGCCGATGAACGAGAACTTCTTCTTCTTGGCGATGCTGCCCAGCAGCCCCTCGCGGCCCTTGTTGGACGCCACCATCGAGCGCCAGCCCGGCTTGACCAGCTTCGAGCCTTCCAGCTTGCCCAGCACGAAGAGGGTGCCGTCCACCGGCACGTACTTCTCGGTGGCCTTGAAGCCGATCGTCCAGCCCTTGTCGGAGCCGATCACGGGAATGTCGTAGCGGTACTCGCCGAACTGCACGTTGGACGAGCCGCCCCAGCCGTTGAGCTCCTTCTTGAAGCCGTCCTTCAGGTTGTCGAAGTCGGCGCCCTTGGTGCAGTCGACCTCGAGGCGGCCAGAGCCGTCGTCGAGCGCGAAGACGCTGCCGCCCTTGATGGTGTCCAGCGTCTCGGTGCCCTTCACCGTCTTGGTGCCGTCCTGGGTGGTCTCGGTCTTCTCGAAGATGCGCTCGATCTTGAGCTCGTAGTACAGGCACGGCGTCTTGGACGCGGGCGAGAGCAGCGCCTGCGCCGGCGGCAGCACCCTGCCCTCGGTGGACATGGCGCCCTTCGGATCCTCCGACGTCGGATTCTTGGCGATGTCACCCGTCTTCTTGAAAGGCGCGGCGAGGATCCGCTTGCCCTTGAGGTGCTGCATCAGGCCGAAGCCCAGGACTCCGAAGCCCACAATCAGCAAGAAGACACCCATCTGGTCACTCCAGTGTGAAGGCCGCCCGTCGCGGCACCCTTTTGAGAAGCTCGCGGAGCCCCTCTCCGCGTGTGCTGGTGAACCCCACGCCCCCACACGGTGTGCAGGGGAATTTCGAACAGAAATTCGGGAGCGGAATCGGGCGCTTCTAGAAGAAGAAGGCCACGCCCAGCGCCAGGCTGGGGAACGCGTACCACTGGAGGCGCGTGCCGAACTCGTCGGCGATGGTGACGCCGGTGATGCTCAAGTCGCCGTCGACGGTGAGGGACACGCTGTCCGTCAGCTTGCCGCGCAGGAAGAGGCGGGGCGCCGCGGCCAGCGCCAGGGAAGACGCCCGCGAGCCGTAGAGCTGGGACAGGAAGCCCACGCCGCCCTCTACGCCCAGGCCCAGCTCGAGCCGCCACCAGGTCGCCGAGGCTCGGTAGCCCACCCGCAGCTGCGCGCCGGCCTCGTTGGTCGCCTCCTGCCCGGGCGGAGCGCCCTCGAAGCTCATCTCTCCCAACCCCAGCAGGTGCAGCGCACCCGAGAAGGTCACGGCCCCCGCGGCGCCAAAGCGCGTGGTGAGCGGCTCGAAGCCGATCCTCAGTTGCCACTTGGGCGCCCTGGCCGCTGAAGGCTCCACGAGGATGCGCCCCGTACCTCCCACGGCCACGCCCAGCCCGAGCCGCTTCGGACTCACCGGTTGATCGACGGTCTGCACCACCACCGGCCCGCCCTTCGCCGCCACCAGCACCGACGAGGACACCGGCGTCAAGTCGTCCAGGTTCACGGTGTGGCTCATCCCCGGCGTCAACCGGACGCGCCCGCCGAAGGCCTGCCCGTCCTTGAAGACGCGCACGCCGTAGTCGCCGGGCGCCAGCGCCACCTCGCGCGCCGGCCCGGCGGGCACCTCCACCAGCACCTGGTCGCGGGCCAGGTCCACCACCAGCGCGCGCTCCGCCTGGGGCAGCACCAGCGCCGCCGACGGCTTGAGCAGCGTGGCCAGCACCAGCTCGCCCTGGCCCGAGAGGCGGTAGTCGTAGTTGGGGTGCTGGGCGCCCACCGGCAGCATGGCGGTGGCGCTCACCGTGCGATCGTACGCGTAGCGGTAGGCCTCGGCCAGCGTCACCAGCTTGTCGCCCGACGAGTCCGCCGCCCCGCGCAGCCCGGAGATGAGGTTGTGGGTGAAGTAGCTGCCCATCACCTCGCTGGACTCGAGCGCCGCCTCGTCCGCCGCGCTGGAGGTGATGAAGGCCTCTCCCGTGGCCTGCAGCGCGTCCGCCAGGCGAATGGTGAAGGGGTCGGCCGGCTTGCCGCCCTTCTCCCGCAGGCCCGCGCCGGAGCGGCACGCGTCGACGATGGACAGCCGCACGTCGGCCCCGGTGCCGGCCAGCAGGGCCTTGAGGCGCGCGTAGGCCAGCTTCTCCCTCCCCAGCTCGATGGCCTCCCCGTCGGAGTGGCCCGAGAAGTAGAAGAGCACCACGCTGCGCACGTCGGGGCTCTGCTTGAAGGCGCTGACCCGCTCCCGGGCACGGGCGATGGCGCGCTCCAGATCCCCCACGCCGCGCCCCTGGAGGAGCTGCACGTCCTCCGCGGTCACGTCCCCCAACTCGACCAGCACCCGAGCCATCTTCCCCGCGTCGTTCTCCGCGAAGCGCAGGGGTGGCAGGTCGCCTGAGCCGGCGTTGTTCCCCACCACGATGGCGATCCGGCGCGTCTCCGCCAGGGCGCCGCTGGCCAGCAGCGTCAGGGACAGGGCGAGCGCGCCCACCGCGCGCAGGGTGTGGGCGCCGATGGGCGGCGACGAGCTCACTGCGCCTTCCGGAACTCCCACGTCAGCACGCTGGCGTTGGGCACCTTCGGCGCGGCGGCGTCGGCCTCGAGCGCCGCTTCCACGTCGGCGGCCTTCACCGGCTGGTTGGAGAAGACGGCCACCAGGTGCTCCGTGCCCAGCGTGTCGTCGAGCTCCACGCTGCCCGGCAGCTCCAGCTTCTTCGGCACCGCGCTGGCCAGCTTCACGCTCTCGGCCGCGCCGAACGGGTGGTACACGGTGAACACCCCCGCGCCGTCCCGCGAGGCGATCAGCACGTACTGCGCGCCCGCCGGGTTCACCACGAAGCGGATCCGGTCCTTCGGCTTGAGCTCCGCGCCCGGCTTCACGGGGAACTGCGTCTCACCGCGCAGCGCCACCACCTCGAGGCTGGGGCTGGCGCCCTTCACGCCGATGTACAGCTCGTCTTCCGTCTGGGTGCCCGGCCCCGTCAGCGCCACCACGCCGAACACCGCCGCCGCCGCCACCCCCATCGCCGGCAGCAGCCACATCACCCGGAAGCGCTCGAAGAAGCCGCCCTGCGCGCGCTCTTTCTCCAACCGCGCCTCCACCTTGGGAAGCGTGCGGGCGAAGACGAACTGCTCGAACTTCTGCTTGTCCTCGTTCAGCTCGCGCCAGCGGGTGCGGCACGCCTCGCAGGTGTCGAGGTGGGCCTTGGCCTCGTTGGCCTCGCCAGCCGCCAGGGCGGACAAGAGCAGCAGGTCGATGGTCTCGGAAGACAGGTGGCCGCGCGGGTTCATGCCGCGTCTCCTTCGCGCGCGAGGAACTTGCGACTGCGCTCGGTGAACTCCTGAAGCCTGTTGATGACGGTGCGCCTCGAAATGCCCAGCGTCTTCGCGATCTGCTCCTGCTCCAGCCCATCCATGTAATAGAGGAGCGCCGCCGCCCGCAGCTTCTCCGGCGCCCGGCTGACCAGCTTGAGCGCCAGATCCCGGTCCATCATCGTGGGCTCGGGGTGCTCGGTCGGCTGCTCGGGGATGTCGGAGGGATCCGTCGTCTCTGCCTGGCGGCCGCGGTCGCGGATCTGGTTCAAGCAGAAGTTCGTGCTGATGCGGTAGATCCACGCCAGCGCCGAGGCGTCGTCCGGAGCACTCTCGATGTGACGCAGCACGCGCACGAAGACCTCCTGCGTGGCGTCCTCCGCGAGGGCGTCGTCCTTCAACAGACGACGACAGCGCGAATAGATCGCCGGACCGAACTTCCGGTACAGGTGGGAAACCCGTCCGCTGCTGTCGACCCCGCCGGCCGCCACGGTGTGCAACCTTTCTTGCGCGAATTTTCCAGCCCGAAACGACGCAGCGCGTCCTACCACATCGGCCCACCTCACGTAGACCCCCGGCTTCAACTCGGGTACACGCGCGGCACCTCCCACCTCGAGGAAATCCCCAGCATGTGTGGAGTCTTCGGCATCTTCGGCCATGAAGAAGCAGCCAACCTGACGTACCTCGGGCTGCACGCCCTGCAGCACCGCGGGCAGGAGTCGGCGGGGATCGTCGCGTCAGACGGGCACGTGCTCAAGTCGCACCGGGCGATGGGGCTGGTGGCGGACACCTTCACCGCCGAGGTGCTGGAGCGGCTGCCGGGCAAGGCGGCGATCGGCCAGGTGCGCTACTCCACCGCGGGGGGCAGCCACATCCGCAACGCGCAGCCCTTCCTGGTCAGCTTCGCCGGCGGGCAACTGGCGGTGGCCCACAACGGCAACTTTGTCAACGCGGACGCCACCCGCAAGGGGCTGGAGCAGGGCGGGGCCATCTTCCAGTCCGACGCGGACACGGAGAACGTGATCCACTTCATCGCGCGCTCGAAGGCCAACACCTTCGAGGGGCGGGTGGTGGACGCGCTGCGGCACCTGGACGGCGCCTTCTCGATGGTCTTCTTGAATGACGGGCAGCTGATCGCGGTGCGCGACGCGATCGGCTTCCGGCCGCTGGTGCTGGGGCGGCTCAAGAACGCGTACGTGGTGGCCAGCGAGACGACGGCGCTCGATCTCATCGAAGCGGAGTTCCTGCGCGAGCTCGAGCCCGGCGAGGTGCTGGTGATCGACGCGGACGGGCTCAAGTCCAGCTTCCCGCTGGAGAAGCGGCCGCCGGGGCGCTGCGTGTTCGAGCTGGTCTACTTCGCGCGGCCCGACTCGCGGGTGTTCGGCCAGAGCGTCTTCGAGGTGCGCAAGAACCTGGGGCGGCAGCTGGCGAAGGAGCAGCCGACGGAGGCCGACGTGGTCATCGCGGTGCCGGACTCGGGCGTGCCGGCGGCGATCGGCTACGCGGAGCAGAGCGGCATCCGCTACGACCTGGGGCTCATTCGCAGCCACTACGTGGGCCGGACCTTCATCGAGCCGCAGCAGTCGATTCGGCACTTCGGCGTGAAGCTGAAGCTGGCGCCGGTGGTGTCCACGCTGGCGGGCAAGCGGGTGGTGGTGGTGGATGACTCGATCGTCCGCGGCACCACGTCGCGGAAGATCGTGAAGATGCTGCGGGCGAGCGGCGCCAAGGAAGTGCACCTGCGCATCTCGAGCCCGCCGACCGCGTGGCCGTGCTTCTACGGCATCGACACGCCCAGCCGGCAGGAGCTGATCGCCGCCTCGCACACCGTCGAGGAGATCGCCAAGTACGTCACCGCCGACTCGCTGGGCTACCTCTCGCTCAAGGGCCTGCACACCGCCGCGGGCGATCCGGAAGGGCGATCCTTCTGCTCGGCGTGCTTCAGCGGGAAGTACCCCACGCCGCTGGCCAGCTGACGCAAACCACGGCACCTACTACGTCATCGACGAACGGCAGGTCGTCATCGTGCTGCGGGCGTGGAGTCAGCTCCGACAGGGCCCGCCGCGGCTGTGACGGCGTCGGGTTCGGGAAGCGGCTTGCCGTCGATGAAGTCCTTCAAGTCGTCAGGCAGCGGCGACTCGAAGGAGACGCGCTGCTGCGTCACCGGGTGCACGAAGGACAGGGACGCCGCGTGGAGCGCGTGGCGCTCGAGCCTCAGCCGCTCCCACGCCTCCGGCTCCAGGCACCGCTTCGAGAAGCGATCGAAGTACCCCGGGTCCGGCCCGTACATCTTGTCCCCCACCAGCGGGAAGCCCGCCACCTGCGCGTGGATGCGGATCTGGTGCTGCCGCCCCGTCTCCGGAAAGCACCGCAGCACCGCGAACTTCGCCCCGTCGCGCTCGAAGCGCTGCACCACCCGAAGGCGCGTCTTCGCCGGCTTGCCCACCGCGCGATCGATCCGCACCGCGATGCGGATCAGCGGCGTCCCCTCGGCGATCGGCGCGTCCACCTCGAAGTCGTCCCACGGCGGCCAGCCCTCCACCACCGCGAGGTACTGCTTCTCCACCTCGCCGTCCTTGAAGGCCTTCACCAGCCGCTGACACGCCTCGAGCGTGCGCCCGCAGACGACCAGCCCGCTCGTCTCCCGGTCCAGCCGGTGCGCCGGGTCCGCCCGGAAGTCCTTCCCGTGCTTCACCGTCAACTGCGAGACGAGCGTGCCGTGGTGGTAGCGCGCGGTGGGGTGGATCGGCAGGCCGGCCGGCTTGTCCACCACCAGAATGGCGTCGTCCAGGTACACCTCGCGCAGCGCCTCGGGCGGCGGCACGGTCGGCTCCCGGCGCATCCTCCGGCGCAACTCGAAGGTGAGCCCCGGCCACACCAGCGTCGAGGGCTTCAACTTCCGCTCGAAGACCAGGTCGCGCTCGATGATCTGCTGCACCCGGGTGCGCGACGCGCGGCGGATCTTCTCGCAGAGGTACTTGTCCAGCCGCCACCCGGCGTAGTTGGGCTCCACCGTGTAGCGCAGCAGCACCAGGTCGCTCTCGGGCGGGGCCTCGCCTTCGGGCGGGAAGCCGGCCTCGTCCTCCAGGTCCTCCGGATCCTCGCCCTGCTGCGGCTCTTGCTCGACTGACGCCATGTGTCCGGTATGTTCCACGCATGCCCCTCGCCTGGCCAGCCCTGCTGGCAACCCTCGCTGCCGCGCCGGGCCCCCTCGCCATCGTCGACGTCGACGCGCCGGACCTGATGATGGGCCTCGGCGCCCAGGTCACCCGCTCCATCGTCCACGCCGCGGAGGCCCAGAAGCTCGAGCTCCTCAAGCCCGAGGAGCTCCGCGCGAAGTTGGACCCCAAGAAGTACGAGGGGCTGCGGAAGTGCGCCGGCAACGTGGCCTGCAGCGCCGACGTCCTGAGCCAGCTCGGTGTGGCTCGCGCCGTCCTCGGCAAGCTGGACCGCGACGAGAAGAACTACCTGCTCAAGCTGTGGCTGGTGGACCTCAAGTCCCTCACCGTGGTGGCCGACGTCGACCGCCCCATCCTCATCGCGGCGCGCCGCTTCCAGAAGGACGTCGATCAGGTGGTGCCGCCCCTGCTGCGCGGCGAGCGCGAGGCCCGCGGGACGCTCACCATCAAGTCCAACCTCTCCGACGCCCAGGTGACCGTCGACGGCGAGTTCGTCGGCGTCACCCCGGTGACGATCACCGTCAAGCCCGGCAAGCACGAGGTGAAGCTGGATCGAAAGAAGTACCTCCCCATCGCCCGGCTGCTGGACGTCGAGCCCAACAAGGAGACGGTGGAGGCCTTCAAGCTGCTGCTCAAGCCGGGAGAGATCCCCGACGACGAGGTGGTGCCCGGCCTGGTGAAGAAGGACGGCGCGTCCCAACAGGCTCGCGTGCGGCCGTCCTGGTACACCTGGGTCGCCGGAGGGACCGCCGTCGTCGCCGGCGGCGTGGGCCTCTACTTCGGCCTCACCGCGCGCAGCCAGGAGAAGGCGCTGCTCAACGGCTACGACGAGGCCAGCATGACCTTCCAGGGCACCCGCCAGCAGGCGCTCGACGCCCAGTCCAACGCGCTGGCCGCCAACATCGCCTTCGGCGTGGCCGGGGCCGCGGCCGCCGCCACCGTCGTCTTCATCATCCTCGACGTGAAGAACCCCGTGCCGGTGGACGTGGCGCCGGCCGTCACGCCCGGTGGCGCCGGCGTCGTGGTGGGAGGCCGCTTCTGATGCTCCGCGCGCTCGTGCTCCTCTGTGTGGCGCTGGGCCTCGCCGCCTGCCGCTCCTCCGTCAACCCGGACCAGGGCCGCTTCTCCTGCGCCGAGGACAAGGACTGCGGCACCGGCTGGGAGTGCCGGCCTCAATTCTCAGGCGGCGGCCTCTGCTTTCGCGAAGGCGAGTGCGTCGACCTCGAGACCTGCAACGGCTCGGACGAGAACTGCGACGGCCGCACCGACGAGGCCTTCCCCGAGCAGGGCAACGCCTGCCTGACCAACGAGCTGGGCGAGTGCGCCGCCGGCACCGTCACCTGCGTGGTGGGCGCGCTGAGCTGCGCCAGCGCGAAGGATCCTTCGGCCGAGCTGTGCAACGGCCTCGACGACGACTGCGACGGGATGACCGACGAGACGTTCGACTTCACCTCCGACGAGATCCACTGCGGCGGCTGCTTCCGCCCCTGCGACGCCGGCACGGCCTGCCTGGCCGGCGCCTGCGACGAGACCGCCTGCGACGACGGCCAGGACAACGATCTCGACGCGCTCACCGACTGTGAGGACGAAGGCTGCTTCAACCAGCCCTGCCCGACGCCCATGCCCCCCACCTGGCGCTGCGGGGCGGTGGTGCCCGACGGCGGCGTGGACGGGGGCGTGCTCGACACGGACGCGGGACTGCCCGACGGCGGCGCGGATGGCGGCGTCGACGGGGGCCTCGTGCGCGGGTGCTTCCCTCCTGAGTCCGACTGCGCCAACCTCTTCGACGACGACGGCGACGGGCTGACCGACTGCGCCGATCTCGACTGCGACGGGCGCACCTGCTTCAGCGGAACGCAGTGCGCCGCTCGCGCCTGCCCCGGTCCGGGATAGCCCCATGGAATAGGTGTGCCACAATGCGATCGCTCATGAGCCACCACCGTCTCCGCTGCAGCGCCGTGGTCTTCTGCTTCGCCGCCGCGGCGCAGGCTCAGGTGCCCTTCACCGTGGAGACCGAGGCGATCCCCACGGCCACCGCCGGAGACCTCGCCATCGTCGTCGACCGCAGCGATGCCGGCCACCCGCCGATGATCGCCGCGGGGGACCCGATCCAGAACGGGCTGTACGTCTACCACCTCGACGGCGGGCTCTTGCAGGTCGTCCCCTACGGCGCGATGCGCGGCGTGGACTCCCGCACCGACCTGGTGTTTCAGACTGCTCCCGCCACCCTCGTCGCCGCCGCGGCCGCCATCACCCAGGAAGTCGTGTTCGGCGCCCCGGTCGATGGGGGCCTCCTCGACGTCACCAGCGTGCCGGTGCAGGTCCCCACGGCGTCGGCGCTCACCCTCCATCGTCGGGCCAACGGACAGTTGGAGCTCATCGCCGATGACTCCGCCGGCAACCTGCACCGCTTCTCCGTGGACGACGACGGCGCAGGCAAGGTGGTGGGTACGAGCACCGGCAACCTGCAGCTCCCGGGCGTGCCTTCCGCGCTGGTCGTCGACGACCGCTCAGGGACGATGTACGCCGCCATCCCCAACTCGGGCGTCTTCCGGGTGGGCCTGGCCCTGGGCTCCGTCGACTTGATCGTCCCGATGGATGGCGGGCAGTTCAACGGGCTGGTGGCGGGGCTCGCCTTCTACCCGCTCTTCGACGGGGGCGGCTTGCTGCTCACCACCGTCCCCGCCCTCGACGAGGTGACGGTGCACGAGCTGGCCGGCCCAACGGCGGCCACCTACCTGACGCGCTTCACCGTCGAGCGCGGAGCCGAGGTGGTGCGCCAGCCGCGGCACGTGGACGTGGTCCCCAACCGGCTCCCCGGCTTCGACGCCGGCCTCTTCGTCATCCACGACACCGCGGGCGCCAACTACAAGCTGGTCCCGTGGGAGGTGCTGGCGAGCTCCACCCCGGTGCGGCTGCCCATTCACGTCCCAGAGGACTTCGGGCTCGACGCCGGGCTCCCCGACGCGGGGCAGGGTGACGGAGGAGAAGTGTTCGCCGATGCCGGTGCGGGCGACGGCGGCCTGATGGACGGAGGGCGCCCCGATGGCGGTGGCGGCTCCGGCGGCTCCGGCGGGCCGGGGCCCCAGCCCGTCGAGGAAGGCTGTCACTGCAGTCAGGTCGATCCCTTGTTCTTCCCGGCCCTCTGGGGCCTGTGGATGCTCGCCAGGAGCCGGCGCCGCCGGACAGGAGACTCATGAGAAACCAGTGGCTTTTCGTCTGCGCGCTGGCGCTGTCCTGCGCCACGCCGCAAGAGGCGGTCGCCCCCCCCAGCCCGATCCACGAGCCGGTGTCGCCGGTGGCCGCCCGCGCCCCCGAGCGCGCGCCGCTCCGCATCACCCTGGTGGGCACGAACGACGTGCACGGCTGGGTGATGACCCAGGAAGAGCACTTCTCGGGAGCGACCGTGCGGTACGGCGGCCTCGCCAACTTCGCGGCCTACCTGCAGGTGCTGCGGGAAGACAACCCGGGCGGGGTGGTGCTGGTGGACGCCGGCGACCTGTTCCAGGGCACGCTGATGTCCAACCTCACCGAGGGCCAGGTGGTGATCGACGCCTTCAACCTGCTCAAGTACGACGCCGCCGCCATCGGCAACCACGAGTTCGACTACGGCCCGGTCGGCCCCGTCTCCGCCGCCACCGAGGCGTCGATGGATCCCTTCGGGGCGCTCAAGGCCCGCATCGCCCAGGCGAAGTTCCCCCTCCTGTCCACCAACATCTACGAGACCGAGTCGGGGATGCGGCCCCGCTGGCTGCCCAACGAGGGGAGCGTGATCATCGAGCGCCGCGGGGTGAAGATCGGCATCTTCGGGCTGACCACCCCCCAGACGCCAACCGTCACGCTCCCCATCAACGTGGCCACCCTGCGCTTCGGCGCGCTGGCCACCGAGGCGCTCGCCACCGCCAAGCGCCTGCGCGAGCAGGGAGCCGACCTGGTGATCGCCGCGGTGCACGCCGGGGGCCGCTGCGCCAGCGTCGATCACCCCGAAGACTCCACCTCCTGTGACCTCGACTCTGGCGAGGTGTTCGAGATGATGAAGGGCCTGCCCGAGGGCACCCTGGACGGCGTGGTGGCCGGCCACACCCACGCGCAGATCGGCCACTTCATCAAGGGCACGCCGATCATCGAGAGCTGGGCCCTGGGCCGCTACTTCGGGATGATCGAGTTCTACGTCGATCCGCAGACGAAGAAGGTGATCCCGTCCAAGACGAGGATCCACTCCGGCATCGAGGTCTGCGAGACGGTCGACGAGGAGCTGGGGAGCTGCGATCCCCGCAAGCTGAAGGCCAAGGCCGAGCCGGTGGTGGCTGCGCAAGCCCGCTTCCGCGGCCGGGAGATCACCGCGGACGCGACCGTGCTGGCGGCGCTCAAGCCCGCGGAGCAGCGCGTCGCTGAGCTGCAGGAGAAGGACCTGCACCTCAAGGTGCCCGTCACCCTGGGCCGCGACTACGAGAACGAGAGCGCCCTGGGCAGCTTCCTCGCCGACTCGCTGCGCGGCCTCGCCAAGGCCGACGTGGCGCTGCTCAACCCGGGCGGCCTGCGCGCGGACCTGAAGGCCGGCGGCGTGAAGTACGGCGCGGTCTACGAGGTGCTGCCCTTCGACAACCAGGTGGCTACCCTCGAACTCACCGGTGAGCAGTTGGTGCGGTTGCTCAAGGCCGCCTACGGCTCGAAGAAAGGCGTCTTTCAGGTGTCCGGCCTCGAGGTGCAGCTCGCCCGCTGTCCCGCGCCCGATCGGCTCAAGAAGGTGGCGCTCCCTGGCGGCAAGGCCCTCGATCCCGCAGGCAAATACAAGATCGTGATGCCCGACTTCCTCGCGCGCGGCGGCGATGGCCTGGCGCCGGTGCTGGCCACCATCGATCCCACGCACGTCAACCTCGGAGACACCCGCAGCTCCAACCTGCGCGACGAGCTGGTCACCTGGTGGCAGAGCCACAAGGTGCCCTTCCGCGCCCCCCGCCCGGGCCGCATCGCCTTCCAGGATCCCAAGGCCGAGTGCCAGGCCGCGGATCACTCCGGAACCCCGTGAAGTGCGGCTCAAAGTCGCTGAAATGACGTAGGAATGGATCGAATGTCAGACCCGTCTGCTAAGCACACGAGGACGTGTGGCTGTCGCAGGCAGTGACGTCCACCCGCGAGGAGGGCAAGTGCTCTACAAGGTCACGCCGATGATGACGCCTCCAGTGAAGGAGAAGCGTCAAGCGAAGAACGCTGATCCCGATGCGCCGAAGGAGCCGCGAAAGCGCCGCAAGTCCGCGGTGTACGACGCCGAGGGCAACGAGGTGCTCATCACGATGATGTGCCTCAAGTGCCGCTCGATGAAGCCGCTGACCATGTTCGGCCTGCGGAAGATGGCGGACGGGGCGATCCGCAACCAGCCGTGGTGTCGAACCTGCCGCTCGGGCGCGTCCTCCGGGAAGAAGAAGACGCCGGAGCAGGCTCAGGCCGCTGGGGCCGAAGTCCCCCCGGCCGTGCAGGTGGTCGCGCCCCCAGGCCCCTTCGTGCCCGAGTCCTCACCAGAGGCCGTTGCTGCGCCCGAAGCGACCGAGCCCGCGCCGGCCTGAAGAGGCGGAAGAAAAAGAACGAAGCCCCACTCCCTTTTCGGGGGTGGGGCCTCGTCACCTCTGGTGCTTGTGGAGGTGAGCGGGATCGAACCGCTGACCTTCGCATTGCGAACGCGACGCTCTCCCAACTGAGCTACACCCCCGCACGGCTGCTGCGGACGTCGCCAAAGGCGGGCGGCTGACTACTTGGAGAATCCTGGTGTGTCAATGGTGCGAGAATGCCCTGCACTCTCGCGGTTTTGACATTTGACGCAGGGTGTTCTGGGTGCCATAAAAATCCGTCTGTCGATGCCTCCCACCACCAAGACGCTGAGCCCGGCCGAGCTCGCGAAATTGGAACATGCCTTCGCCACGGATCCGGCGTCCGAGGCGTACAAGCCTCTGGCCGAGGCGTACCTGGGCATGGGCCGCTTCATGGAGGCGATGGTCGTCTGCAAGAAGGGGGTGAAGGCCCACCCGCAGATGCCCGATCCCCGCGTGCTGCTGGCCCGCGTCTACGCCGAGCAGGGCAAGGACAAGAAGGCCGTTGAGGAGCTGAACGGCGCCTTGCAGGTCGCGCCCTCGGACAAGCTGGCGCTGCGGCTGATGGGCACGCTGCAGTTGCGCAACGGCGAGCCCGACGCCGGCAAGGCCAGCCTGCTCAAGGCCTTCGAGGCGGATCCCGCGGACGCCGAGACGCAGGAAGCCATGCAGAAGGCCGGCGTGCCCGTGCCCAGGCCCGCGGCGCCGGAGCCGCCGCCTCCTCCGCCCGTGCAGGTCGCGCAGCCGTCGGGGGTGCCTCACAGCCCGCACACCCCGGGCAACGGCGTCGGTTCCGCTTCTGCGCAGCACGGCTCGAGCCCTCGCCTTCAGCCGGTGCCCCACCATGCGCAGCCTCCTCCTCAGCCGCGCCCGTCGCGTCCTCGCCAGCAGGCCCGTTCCCAGGCCCGCCGAAGCTACGCCGACGAGGCGGTCGAAGAGGAGTCGATCAGCGAGCTTTCGGAGGTCAGCGATCCCGGGTACCGGAAGCGGAAGAAGTCGAAGAGCGGCAGCTCCAAGGCGGTCTTCATCCTCCTCATCTTCGCCGTGCCCGTCGCCGCCGCCGCCTACTACGGGGTAGGCCAGTGGAAGGCCCGCCAGGTGAAGGAGGCCAACGGCAAGCTGCGCGAGGCCACCGACAAGATCAAGGCCGACACCTACGCCGGCTACCAGCAGGGCATCGAGCTGGCGGACCAGGCGCTCACCATCGACGGCTCGGCCGACACCAACCGGCTGGCCCGCGGCCTGCTTGCCTACGCGTACACGGTGCGGTGGGGCGAGCACCAGCGCGATGAGTCCAACCGCGAGGCCGCCGAGAAGCACCTTCGCGAAGGCATCGAGGGGAAGGAAGCCAGCGCCTACCTCCGCGCCGCCGACGCCCTCTTCAAGTACTACTCAGGGAAGAACGACGAGGCCCTGTCCACCATCGAGGAGTGGATCAAGGGCGCCGAGGCCGAGAAGAAGCAGGTCGGCCTGTACTACCTCACGCGCGGCATCATCCAGATGAACTCCGGCGACCTCGAGGCCGCCAAGGAGAGCCTGGACAAGGCCCAGAGCATCACCCCGGACGATCCCCGCGTCTTCGTCGCCCTGGGCAACCTGCACCGCCGCCGCGGCTCGGACATGCAGGCGCTCACCGCGTTCAACAACGCGCTCAAGTACACCCGCAACTCCCACCCCGACGGCCTGCTGGGCACCGCCAAGCTGATCCTCGATCAAGGCGATCCCGCGGCCGGTTACATCACCGCGGCGAAGTACCTGAAGACGCTGCTGGAGATGGAGCCGCCCCCCTCGCCGCGCCAACTGGCCCAGGCCCACTTCGTCAAGGCGCTGCTGGTGAGCCGGCTGTCGACGGATCTCACGCTCTATACCGACAAGGACTTCGTGAAGAAGCTGGAGACCGAGACGGGCGTCAGCTCCGACGCGGGCAAGGCCCGCAGCGAGATCCAGAAGGAAGAGAACGAGGGCCTGGCGCTCGATCGCAACAACCCCGAGCTGTCGATGCTGCGCGGCCGCCGGCTGGCCTACGAGAACCGGCTGGACGACGCCGCGGCTGAAATCCGCAAGGCGATCGAGATGAACAACTCCGCCTCGCACTTCCACGTGGAGCTGGCCAAGGTGCTGATGCGCAAGGAGGGTGGCGAGCCGGCGGCGGAAGAGGCGCTCAAGAAGGCGCTGGCGCTGGTGCCGGGCAGCCCCAAGCTTCTGGCGATGCTGGGTCAGGCGCAGTACCGGCAGCGGAAGTTCGACGACGCCAGGGCCACGCTGGAGAAGGCCGTCAGCGACTCGAAGACGCGCAACCCCGAGGCCCGCTACCTGCTGGGGAAGATCCTGCGCGACGAGAAGAAGGACTACGCGCGGGCCGCCGAGCTCTTCGACAAGGCCGCGCAGGAGTACTTCCAGGATCCCACCCAGTCGGCCGCCTCGTACGACGAGCTGGGCCAGACCTGGGAGCTCAAGGGCGACAAGGACAAGGCGCGCACCAGCTACGAGAAGGCGCTCAACGCCGACAAGGACTACCCGATGGCCTACTGCCACTACGCGCGCTTCCTCTCCAGGCTGGGTGACGCGAAGGAGAAGGACAAGGCCAAGGCGCTGGCCGCGGAGTTCTTGAAGCAGGCGCCCAGAGATCCCTGCGCCGAGGACATGAAGAGCCTCAGTGGTGGCTGAGCCCACGGGCGCTTGTGCGAAGGCCGGGCCGGTGGTTATGAGCGGCACGCCGTGAGCGTGTCTTCCCTGGACGTGGTGCTTCCCGAGTCGTCACCGCCACAGGCGCGCGCGCGCGGCCCGTGGAGCGTGGTGAAGGACTACCTGGCGTTGACCAAGCCGCGGCTGTCCAGTCTGGTGCTCTTCACCACCGCGGGCAGCATGTGGCTGTCCGGGCGGCCCGTCTCGGGGTGGACCTGGCTGTGCGCGCTGGCCGGCACGGCGGGCACGGTGGGCGCGGCCCACACCTTCAACTGCGTCCTCGAGCGAGACTCGGATCGCTTCATGGCGCGCACCGCCCAGCGGCCGCTGCCCGCGAGGCGGCTGACGGTTCCCCAGGCGCTCGTCTTCGGTGTGGTGCTGGCGGGCTTGGCGCTGCCGGCGCTGTCCCTGGGGGTGAACTGGCTCACCGGGCTGTTGGGGCTCTGCGCGCTGCTGCTGTACGTGCTGGCCTACACGCCGCTCAAGCCGCGCACGCACCTGGCGATGCTGGTGGGGGCGATCCCCGGTGCGTTGCCTCCGCTGATGGGGTGGACCGCGACGACGGGTCAGGTGGCGCTGCCCGGGCTGGTGCTCTTCGGCATCCTCTTCTTCTGGCAGTTGGCGCACTTCATCGCGATCGCGCTGTTTCGGAAGGCGGAGTACCGGGCCGCGGGGCTCACCAGCCTGCCCTTGCAGAAGGGCGACGACGTGGCGCGGCTCCACGCGGTGCTGTACCTCGCGGCGCTGGTGCCGGTGTCGGTGCTGCCGGCGGTGGTGGGGGTGGCGGGGTGGCTCTATGCGGTGGTGGCGGTGGCGCTGGGCGCGTGGTTCGCCTGGGTGGGCGTGGAAGGGTGGCGGAGGCGCGGTGGTGAGGCCTGGGCGCGGAAGTTCTTCAGGGTGTCCCTGCTGTACTTGACGGGGCTGTTCGCCGCGCTGGCGATCTCGGGGGGCCTCGGCCTCTGACAAGTGGTTGCCTCCGCCCGGCGCATACCCTCCCTCCCCGGGGCTTGTGTCACTCGGTGGGGCGGGCTACACACAACGGTTCGAAGCGCAGCACCTTCGGGGCCGGGCCTGACTCGAAAGTCACGGGAATGATAGGGGAAACGTCGGCGCCGAGGGCCAGCGTCACCGTCCTGCTGACGCAGATCCCTCGGGTGCACCCGGAGACGGCCGTGTCGAAGGTGGGCGGCCGGTGGATGGCCGCCACCCCAGACGAGCGGTTGCATACCTTCGAGGACGCCGACGGCGTGGTGTCGGAGGTGGGCGAGCGGATTGTTGAGTTGGTGGACGGGTGTCGAAGCGTGGGGGCGATCGTCGAGGCGCTGGTGGAGGAGTTCGAAGTGGGCCGCGACCAGGCCGAGGCGGACACGCTGCAGTTCATCGGGTTGTTGGTTCAGAAGCAGGTGCTGGTGGTGTAGGTGAATGCCGGACAGGGCTTTGCGGCACAGAGGGAGGACGTGGCAATGGTGCGAGGAAGCATGACCAGGTGGGGGCTGGCGGTGTTGGCGGCGGCGGCCGGGCTGACGGGGTGCAACTGCGGCCAGTCGACGGTCGAGTGCACCGACGTGACGGTGAGCTTCGTGTCGCCGACGAACGGGGCCCAGGTGGTGTCGCCGTTCGACGTGGAGATTCGCGCGGCGGACTCGACGGGCGTGGCGTACAAGTACGACACGGCGACGCTGACCAGCGACAACTTCTCGGCGAACGGCGTGGTGTCGGACGCCACGGCGCACTTCAACGGGGTGCAGTTGCCGGGCGGGCCGCACGAGCTGACCGCGACGATCGTGAAAGACTCCTGCACGCGGACCGCGAAGATTGACGTGACGGTGCGGACGGAGACGTGCACCACTCCCGCGGTGACGGCGGTGGCCTTCCCCCAGGACACGAGCAACGACGGCATTCTCAGCGCGGCCGAACTGCCTTCGGGGACCAACCTGCAGGTGCGGGTGACGGCGGAGTGCACGACGGGCGTGCAGGTGCAGATCAAGCGCGGCGCCACGGTGGTGGGCGGGCCGGCGGCGTTCTCCAACGGGGTGGCGACGGTGGCGCTGCCCACGCTGCCGGACTCGGACTCGGCGACGTACGACCTGACCGCGGAGCTGCTGCAGGGCGGCGCGCCGGTGGGCCAGCCGGGGGCGGGGAGCATTCGGGTCGAGCGGGCCTTGCCGCAGTGCCAGAACACGACGGTAGCGGTGCAGGGCCCGCTGCAAGGCGGCGCGGGCGCGATGCACCCGCTCCTGGGGACCGGCGTCACCACGGGCGTGTCGGCGGAGTTCCGGCTGGACGGCGCGCAGGCGATGACGTCCACCCCGTCGATGGGGATGGTGTCGGCGACGTGGAACGTGCCGAAGACGGGCGAGACGACGTACGCGGTGGAGCTGCGCTGCACGGACAACTTCGGGAACGTGGCGACGGACACGCACATGGTGCGGGTCGATTACCTGGCGCCCACCGTGATGATCACCCAGCCGGCGACGAACCCGGACGGCGGGGCGACGCAGGTGACGAACAGCCCGGTGACGGTGTCGGTAATGACCAACGCGGAGAACGGCTCGCAGGCGTGCGCCTTCCGCGTGCAGGCGACGACGCGGACGCCGGCGGGGTGTGGGATGGTGAACGGCGGCGTGGCGACGGTGCCGGTCGATCTTCCGCTCGACGGGGCGTACACCATCGAGGTGGAGGTGACGGACCTCGCGGGGAACCTGGGGACCGGGAGCGTCGGCATCGCTGCGGTGCTCGCGGGCTGCGGGCTGGGCTTCACGAGGCCGCCGGCGTGCCCGGCGTTGATCACCGCGGCGCAGGTGAACAATGGCGTGTACTCGTTCCAGACGCAGAGCAATGTGTCGTGCTCCGGCCAGACCGTGCGCCTGTCGATGCAGACGGTGTCGGCGGACGGCGGCGTCGGCGCGCCGACGGGGGTGGGGACCGGGACGATCGCGGCCAGCGGGCAGGCGAACATTCTCGGGACGGTGGCCAGCGGCGAGTACGTCTACACGGCGGAGGTTGACAACCTGGGCGCGGACGCCGGGGTGAGCCGGGCGAGCTGTGACGTGACGGTCGATCTCGACGGGCCGGTCATCCAGAGCCCGACCGTCCCGACAGGCCAGTCCTACGCGACCATCAACGTCGCTCAAGACACCCAGCCGGGCACTCCTGGAGCCCAGCGGCTGCTGCAGTTCTCCGCGCGAGTACCGGCGGGTGGGCGGGTGGATGTGTGCACCACTCAGGCGGTTGATCCGGACACCATGCAGCAGCGCAGCACCTCGGCGGCCTGCGGTCCCGGGTGGTACGTGCTGCAGGCGAACGTGAACTCTCCGGCGAGCGGGTTCACCTTCAGCGAAGGCCAGTACTCGATCAAGATCGTAGTCGTTGGTGGTGGAACGACCGTCGAGTCGCTCCCCGTCCCGCTCCTCGTCGACGTGACGCGGCCGTGTGTCCGGAAGGTGATGAGTCCCTGGCCGCAGGACACGGCTGCTCCAATGGGTGCGCTCAACCTCGTGGAGCTGGGAACCAACGCCCCACGCCTGCAGTTTCAGTTGGATCCGGCGTGTAAGGACGTCGACACCACGACGCTCTCCGCGACGAGTCCGGTGGTCGTCAGGAACATCGTGAGCGGCCTGCCGACGGGCTCGTTCAACCTGGCTGCGGATGCGTCCTTCGCCTCGGGTACGTACACGGTGAATCTGACGCAGGGCGTGGCCAGCGAGCAGGACTACCAGTTCTTCGTGGAGCTCACCGACCTCGCGAACAACAAGAACCTGTACGTGGGGGGCGCGACCGACCCGGCACGTCACGATGTACGGATCGACAAGGCGGCGCCGACTTGCGACATCGTCGACCCCTCCGCTTCGCAGACGCTGCTGGGCCAGGCGCAGGTGCCCGGAGGCCAGTTCAACGTCACGGTGGGGACCTCTTCCGACGTGCCGATGAACGGCATCAGCGTGACGCTGGCGGGACCGACCACCACCACGCGGGCCATCACTCCCGCGGCGCCGGCCTACCAGGCCTCCACGGCCTTCAACGTGACCGGCACCAACAACTGGACCGTGTCGTCGACCTGCACCGACGTGGCGGGCAACCCCACGGCGGCGATGAGCCGGTCGCTGACCATCGATCTCGATGCGCCAACCTGCGCCATCGTCGCGCCGACCAACACCATGCCGTACTCGGTGAACCAGATTCAGACGACGCTGAACGTGACGGGCGCCGAGGGCCGAATGGTGACGTGCACCACCAACGGCACGCCGCTGACTCCCGCGCTGCTCGTCTCTGGCGGGGTCGCGACGCACCTGCTCACCTATCCAAATGGCACCCAGACGGTGGCGTGCAGCCTGACGGACGCGGCTGGTAATGCCGGCTCCTGCTCGGTGCTGGGCGTGGTGGTCAACTCCACGGCCTGTGCGCTCAACCTGACCAGCACCGCGACGACGGCGTCGGGCTTCTGGCACAACCGCACGAATACCGGGAACCTGACGGCGAACACCGGTACGGCCGACGTGGCGGTGAACACGCCGGACTGCGGTGCGATGAAGACGGTGACGCTGCAGCGGATGGTGCCGACCATGGGCGCGCCGACTTCGACGATGACGAACGCGATGGGTAACGCCTCCTTCGCCGGCGTCGCGGTCGCCGATGGAGATCGCTGGGAGGTGCGGATCGACAACGGGGCAGGCGTGCTGACGACCCAGTCGTTCCGGGTGGGGCTGGTGGCGCCCGCGGCGAGCGGCGTTCAGCTCGGCTTGTCCCCCGTGACGACGGGGACGAACCTCTTCTTCGTGGCTGCCACGGGGAACCGGAACGTGGAGACGATGACCGCCGGTTATTTCGCGGACACCAACGCCGGGACCAACGGAGCGCAGTTCGACGCGGCGGTGAACGGGGTGACAGGCGCGCGCAAGTTCGGCCTCGATGGGACGGTGCAGCTCGTCTTCAAGGGCGCCGTCGTCAGCTCGCAGGCGGTGACGACCGAGCCGCAGAGCTTCACCTTCGTGGGCTCGACGCTGCCGCACAATGACAGCGGGGCGTTCGAGGTGCGGGTGCTGGACACGGCCGGTAACTCGACGTCGGTGCTCAACAACCCCACGGTCATCGACGTCATCGCTCCAGGCGCGCCAACGGTGACGCAGAGCCTGACCAACGCACGGGCCGCGCAGGTGACGCTGCAGTGGGCGCCGACCTACGACGACGGGATGACGATGTCGTCCGGCGGGCACGCGGGGTACGACGTGCGGTGGACCACCAGCTCGGTGCCGGGCAACAACGGGATGGCGACGAGTACGGACTACTTTGGCTCGTCGAGTTACCAGGACACGCTGAGCGCGTGGAGCGCGTCGAACATCAATCGGGTGCTCGACCTGCCGCCGTTGAATACGTACTTCATCGGCGTGCGGGCGCGGGACGAGGTGGGGAACTACTCGGCCTTCGCGGCGCCGACTGGCCTGGCCAACAACTGGACTCAGGTCACTCTGGGGCCGATCTTGGGTGTCAGCTTCGGTCAGTCGGTCGTGGCTTCCGCGAGCCTGAACAACGACACCGTCGAGGACATCGTGGTGTCCGCGCCCACCGCCGGCGGTGGCGGCGCCGTCTACGTGTACTACGGGAACGCAGGCTTCCCATCGCAGGCGACCTGCGCCGCCGGATGCCAGCAGCTGGTGCCCTCTGACGCCACGGCCGGTCAGTTCGGCTCCGACCTGGGCGTGGGCGGAAACCTCGGCGACGTGGCGTCCGAAGGGAAGTCGGATCTCGTGGTGGGGCAGATCTGGACCGGCGCCGGTTTCGGTGGGCGCGCGGTGATCTTCTTCGGCACGACCTCTGCGGCGAGCGTGTCGACCGCCAACTCCATCGAACTGCGTGGCGATGGGACGAACCGGATCGGCAGCACGGCGCGGATCATCAGGGACATCGACGGGGATGGGTTGGACGAGCTGGCGCTCGCTGCCCCGAGCTTCAACTCCAACCAGGGACGAGTCTTCATCTTCCGCGGTAGGACGCAGGCTCAGTGGGCCGCCGCTCGGACCGCGACTGACCCAACGACGATGGTGCCCTACATCCCGGTGTCTGCGAGTACGGCGAACTACGTGATTGACGGGCCGACGCCCCTCCTCGTCGCGAACGGCAACGCCTTTGGCCAGAACCGTTTCGGGTTCACCTCGGTCGGGGACATCAACTCCGACACCACCCCGGACGTGGCCATCCCCATGTCGCGCTCGACCATCAACCGCTACCGGATTTTCTCCGGGGCAGCGTTGGCCGCGTCGTCCGGCACCATGCCCATGTCCGCCGCTACCTTCCTTCTGGAACTGTCGGAGACCGTCGGCACCAACAGCGCCGTCAACAGCGGACTGGGAGCGACTTCGGTGGGCGGGCGGGACCTGGTTGACTCGACGGCGCCGGATCTCGTGACGTCGTACAACGGCGCGGGCGGTGGCGGGCGCGTCTACGTCTACTCTTCGCCTGTGGCGATGGGCACCGGCCAGCCGGCACCCATTGCCACCATCACGGGGCCGTTGACGTTCGGATTCCAGGTGTCGGCCGGGCAGGTCAACACGGCGGACACGCGAGCGGATCTGGTGGTGGGCCAGGGCCTGAGCACCGACAATGTGGGTTGGGTCGTGTACCAGCGAGCGGGTTCGGCCTTCGACGGCACTTCAGGGAGCCTGGGGACCTCGCCTGCCTTCTGGGTGTCCCGGTTCGACGGGAACGTCATCTCTGGATCGACGAATACCAGCCTCGGCAAGTCGAACGGTGTGGCGGACATCGATGGCAACGGACAGGCAGATGTGGTTCTTTCCGATGACCGGGCGGGAACCGTGGTTATTTGGCGCTGACTGAGGGTTTCATGAGCGAGAAGACGAAGGACCTCCGAGCGAAGAAGCCCTACGTGCCCCCGAGGACGCGGGAGAGTGCAGGCGCAGTGAAATCGGCGGTGTTGCTCGGGTGCACGGGACAGTTCGATTGTGGCATCCACGGTTTCGATGGGTGCTGCCAACCAGACGAGGAGTCCTGCTTCGTCAATTGCTGAGCCCCAGTTCTCGGCGCAGTGCAGGGGAGAAGCGCTGGCGTTGTGCGAGGCGCTTGATACATCGCGTACCGCGTGTCGCGTCCCTCCAGTGACAAGGCCGTCGGGGCACAAGGGCCGATCACTGCCGATCGCCTGTTCCTCGCGCTGCTGCTGGTCGCCTTCCCGGCGGCGGTCGCCTCGCACTTCTTCTTCCCCGGCACCAACACCTTCCTCCTCTGCTGCCTCGCGCTCATCCCGCTCGCGCGGCTGATGGGCGAGGCCACCGAGGTCATCGCGCACAAACTCGGCGCCGGCCTGGGCGGGCTGATGAACGCGTCCTTCGGGAACGCGGCGGAGTTGATCATCGCCATCGCTGCGCTGCGCGAAGGGCAGATCGAGGTGGTGAAGGCCTCCATCACCGGGGCCATCCTGGGGAACATCCTCCTGGTGCTGGGCATGGCCATCGTCGCTGGCGGCGTGCGCCGTGAGAAGCAAACTTTCAACGCCACCGCCGCCCTGTCCGGCTCCGCGATGATGTTCCTCGCCCTGGTCGCGATGACCATTCCCGATCTCTTCCACGTCGCCCGCGGAGACGCCGCGCTGCCCGTGCTGCAGAAGATGTCCGTGGGCATCTCGGTGGTGCTGCTCTTCATGTACGCGCTGTCGCTGCTCTTCGCGCTGCGCACCCACCAGCACCTGTACGCCGCCGAGGACGAGGGCGTGGAAGAGGACCTCCCCAACTGGAGCCAGGCCAAGGCAGTGGGCGTGCTGCTCGGCGCCACCGTGGGAGTGGTGGTGATGGCCGAGTTCCTGGTGAAGGCCATCGAGCCCACCATCGAGAGCTTCGGACTCACCCACACCTTCATCGGCGTCATCGTCATCGCCATCATCGGCAACGCCGCCGAGCACTCCACCGCCATCCTGATGGCGCGGAAGAACAAGATGGACCTGGCGTTCAACATCTCCTTCGAGTCCTCGAAGCAGATCGCTCTCTTCGTCGCGCCGGTCCTCGTGCTCCTCTCGATTCCGATGGGGCACCCGCTCACCCTGGAGTTCAGCCACATGGAGGTCGTCGGCATGGGCGTGGGCGTCGGCGCTGCGACGCTGATCGGGCTGGACGGCGAGTCCAACTGGCTCGAAGGGGCGATGCTGCTGGGGGTGTACGCGATCCTCGCGGTGGCGTTCTTCTTCGTGCCGTGAAGCCGGCGCGAGAGGCGTGGTCGACGCGGTGGGGGCCTGACGCGGCGCTCCTCTTCATCACCGCGGTGTGGGGGGCCACCTTCGTCACCGTCAAGCGCGCGCTGGAGGACGCGGACACGTTCACCTTCCTCGCGCTGCGCTTTGGCCTGGGTGCCGTCGCAGCCGCGTGCCTGGCGGGGGGGGCGTTGCGCAGCCGTGCCGCCTGGCGAGGAGGGGTGGTGCTGGGCGTGCTGCTCTTCGGGGGCTACGCGCTGCAGACGTGGGGACTGTCCCTGACGACGCCTTCGCGCAGCGCGTTCCTCACCGGGTTGACGGTGGTATTCGTCCCCTTCGCGCAGCTGGCGATCTTCCGCGGTCGGCCGGGCGGGTGGGCGCTGGGAGGAGTGGTCCTCGCGGTAGTCGGCCTGGCGCTGCTCACGGGCGTGGAGTTTCGGAGCGGGCTGCCCGCGGGAGATCTGCTCACCCTGGGATGCGCGGTCGTGTACGCCTTTCACATTGCCCTCACCGGGAAGTACGCCAGGCAGGCACCTCCGACGGCCCTGGTGACGGTGCAGCTGATAGTGACCGCGGGATTGGCCGCGGTGTGCATGCCGCTGGGGCCGATGCGGCTTCATTCCACGGCGGGCTTCTGGGGCGCGGTGGTGGTGACCGGCGTCGTGGCGAGCGCCGTGGCGATCTCGCTGCAGGCGTGGGCCCAGGCGAAGGCCAGCCCGGTGCGCGCCGCGTTGATCTTCTCCCTGGAGCCCGTCTTCGCCGCAGGGCTCTCCGCGGGGCTGGGGCAGGAGCGCCTGTCGGGAAGGGAAGTGATGGGGGGCGCGGTGATCATCCTCGGCGTGGTGGTGGGCGAGGTGGGCGCTGCCTGGCAGCGCGCGGACAGGGGGAGCGGCGGGAGCGAGTGAGGGGGTTGAGGGGGTTGAGGGGGTCGGGAGCGACTGAGAGTGCCGGAGTACCTGAGGGTGTCGGAGGATCCGTCACCGCCCCTTCTCGGGTAGATCCTCGGCATGCCGGTCGAGCTGCAGCGGGGCAGTCTGGTGATGCAGGGTGCCCCCCTCTGGTTTGACGCGAAGCGGCGCACGTCCCTGGCGTTCGTCTCCCACGCGCACACCGATCACATCGCCCCGCATGAGTGCGTCATCGCCACCCGGGAGACCCTCGCGCTGATGGCGCACCGCCTCGGGCCGCTGAAGGCCACGCTGCCATTGGCGTATGGCGAGGCTGCGCAAGTGCATGGGCTCCGGGTGGAGCTCTTCCCGGCGGGACACGTCCTCGGTGCGGCGCAGGTCCGGGTGACCCGGAGTGATGGCCATCGGGTGGCGTACACCGGTGATCTCTCGTTGGGGGAGGCGCTGACGGCCGCGCGGGCGGAGATCGTGTCCTGTGACACCCTGCTCCTCGAAGCCACCTTCGGTCACCCCCGGTACCGGTTTCCACCCCAGGAGCAGGTCTACGACCAGGTCGCCCGGTGGTCACGCAACCAACTGGCCGCCGGGGTGCAGCCCATCCTCCTCGCGTACTCACTGGGCAAGTCACAGGAGGCCATCCGCCAGCTTTGGGCCCGCGGTCTCCCCGTGACGGCGCACCCGGCGATTCACGCGGTGGCAGAAGTCTACGAGGGCCTCGGAGTACCCGTTGGCGCCCGCCTGTTCGATGGACACTTCCGCCCCGGGGAGGTCGGCCTCTTTCCTCCCTCCAGGCGGGGGGACCTGCAGGGTGCCGGAGTACCTGTGGCGACCGCGGTCCTGACTGGCTGGGCGCTCGAGCCCTGGGGCGCCCGGAGATCGGGTGCTGACGTGGCCTTCCCGGTTTCCGATCACGCGGACTTCCCGTCGCTCGTCGCATACGCGAGGGCTACCGGCGCGAGGGAGGTCATCACCGTCTACGGCTTCGCGGAGGACCTGGCCGAGGGCCTGAGGAGGGAAGGCCTCTTTGCCCGGGCGGCAACCGAAGCGGTCCAGATGGAACTTCCGCTGCTGCTCTGACACAACCCGGACTTCGTCTCGTGAGGGAGCATGGCCGAACCGTCCAAAGCGCTTCGTCAGGTGTTGGTCGCTTCCATCCAGGGGCTCACCGTGACGCGTCTGGAGGCCGCTGGAGTCGACGCGCTGGTGCTTGATGCAGGAGTGGTGGCTGCGGCGGGGCTCTTGCCGCATGAGAAAATCGAGGTGCTCAATCTCACCTCCGGCGCGCGGTTCGCGACGTCCCTGGGGATCAGTCGGCGGGCGCCTGGGGGCGTCGAGGTGGCGGGGCCTGCGGTGCACTTCGCCGCCGTGGGCGACGTCCTGGTGGTGTCGGCCTGGGCCTGGATGCGGGAGAAGGCCGCAACGAGGCACACGCCCAGGCTCGTCGCCGTAGATGCGCGGAATCGCGTGGCTCGAGCCGCTCCTCGCGGGGACTCCGACACCCCGGAGGCTGCCCGCGGAGGCACCGACGCCTCGTCCGCGCGAACCGATGGTGGGCGGCGAGCTCGCTGATGCGCGACGCGGTGCAGCTCTGCTGCGGGACTGGCCTCATCCGGGTCGATGCCTCGCTGGCCGAGATGTCGACGCCCCGCGTCCACTGGCGAAGCTTTCTCAATGGAGCTCGCGACCAGGCCCCGCTGTTGACGGTTCGCCGGCACGCCTCGCTGACCGGCCAGCCGGTGGAGGGGCCGCTGGGCCGCTGTGTCATTCAGCTGGGCGAGAAGACACTGGACGTCCAGGTGGAGGACGGACCTTTCCTCGGCGAGCTGGTGCTGCGGCTGGCCTGGTACGTCGTCACCACGCGCCTGGGGGGAGTGCTGGTCCACGCCTCCGGGATTGCGAATGCCCAGACGGCGATGATCGCCTGCGGGAAGAGCGGAGACGGAAAATCCACGCTCTCGCGGCTCTGCCGGGCGGGCGGACTGCGGTTGCTTTCCGATGAGGTGGTGCAGCTCTTCCCCGACGGCCGCGCCGGCGGGACGCCCTTCCAGTCCGACTTCGACAATGTTGGCACTCCGGGGCTGGTCGACGCGCGGTACTTCGTGGCGCTCAAGAAGGCGGACCTGGAAGTGCTCGAGCCCTTGAATGGGACCGAGGCGGCGCAACTTGTCCTGGCGCAGTGCTTTTCGGTGGAGGAGCTGGCCTTGCCAAAGGTGGAGGTGCGTCGCCGACTCCTCGCGTTCCTGGGTCGAGTGGAGCTGCGCACGCTCGCGTTCCGCAAACACCCCGAAGTCGCCGGATTTGTTCGGGAAACGCTGCGGGGACTCGGACACCCCGCCTAGGCTGACACCCCGCCTAGGCTCGCGAGCCCTCAGGTTTCCGCGGGCTGTCCGGCCATCGACTCGACGTGCGCGGTCGCTTCGGCCAGGTAGGCCAGGCGGCGCATCCGGCCTTCGTCCGGCAGCTCGGCGAAGGCCCGGAAGGCGTCAGCCAGGAGCGCTCGATTGCCGTTGGTCGCCACGTGGGCGAGATCCTGCGAGGCCTCCTGCGAATCCACCGCCTCCTCCCAGTTGTTCTCGGGAGAGAACCCCGCCTCGAGCAGCGCGGTGAACAGGGCGCACCCCGCCAAGCGCATCCGGAGCTCCCCGACGTGCTCCAACGCTTCGGCGCCCGCGCGCAGCTCGCTGAGCGCCAGCGTGATGCGGGGATCGACGTCCGCGGTCGGATCCTCCACCTCCACCGCCTCGCGCAAGGCGACGTTGAGCAGGTCGATGGCTGCCTCTGAAGGCGTCACCGCCTCGTCCACCTCGTGGAGGTAGCTGACCGCCAACGCCACGTCCGGCCCGCCGGCCGCGACGATCTGCTTCGCTTTCGCGACGGCTTGCATGTCGGGGACCGGCCGGCGGCCCTCCAGGCGGGTCTTCACCGCTTCCCGGTACAGGTGCTCGAGGCTGGTGCCCGGGGGCATTCGCACCGGCAGCGGGAGCCGGAGCCCCGGTACGTCGAGGACCCACGGCGGCGGGTTGGAAACGTGCTTGAGCGACCGGAAGAGCAGGGCGGAGGGCGCGTCGCCGGGCTTGAAGGGAGGCAGCTCGCTCTCGGGGGTCGGCTGCTGGGCGGCCATCGCCGCGGCCCGCTGCTCGCGCGTGAAGCTGGTGATGCCCACGGCGGGCGGAGGAGGCGGCGGCGGGGCGTCCTCTCCATCGAGGCCGACCACCCGATCCATGTCTACGTCGTCGAACTCGATCTCTTCGAGCCCGGTGGCGCCGGTGAAGTCGCAGCGCAGGAGCTTGAGCTTCTCGAACGTCACCCCCGAGAGGTTGGCGCCGCGGAAGTCGCAGTCCTGCAGCCGCCCTCCGTGGAAGTAGGAGTTGGAGAGATCCGTGTCCTTGAAGGTGACCTTCGAGAGATCGCACTTCTCCCACTCGGAGCCGATCAACGTCAGGCCGGAGAGATCGGCGTTCGCCGAGAAGAGATGCGGGAAGGTCGCACCGGTGTGATCGAGCGGCACCCGTCCGTCCTTGCGGAGCTGGTTCCACTGCTTCGAGCCGTTCTTGAGGAGTTCTTCAATGCTGGGCTGCTTGGCCATGACGCGGCCTTCTAGCTTCACCCGCCGGGCGCTTCCACAACTGAAGGTGCTCAGATGGTGGGAGGTGATGGTGGGGTGTCGGAGTACCCGCAAGGGCTCCCCCAATTCCGCAACAGCCCGTATACACACGGGCTCCATGCTGGAACTCCGCATCAACGACGACTTCGCCGGGATTCGCCTGGACAAGTACCTGAAGAAGGCTTTGCCCAACGTCCCCACCTCGCACCTTTTCAAGATGATCCGGGTGAAGAAGGTGCGGGTGAACGGGAAGCGGGCTCAGCCGGACCAGCACCTGTCGGCGGGTGACGTCATCAGCGTTCGGGGGGATCAGCAGCAGTTGTTGGGGGAGCGCGAGCACCCGCCGCCGCCTCCTCCCGAGGTGGATCTGTCGCAGCTGTCGATCCTCTTCGAGGACGAGTGGATCCTGGTGCTGGACAAGCCTTCGGGAATGGCGGTGCACACCGGCAGCGGTATCACTGGAGGCACCGTGGTCGACCTGGTGCGCGCCTACCTCGGTCCGAAGGCCGTCCGGAACGACTTTGCCCCGAGTCCGGCGCACCGGATCGATCGGGAAACGTCGGGCGCGCTGGTCGTGGCCAAGCGGCGACCAGCGATGGTGCACTTCACCGACATCTTCACCCACCACAAGGCCCGCAAGCGCTACCTCGCGCTGGTCAAAGGGCAACTTCCAAAGGCGAAAGGACTCATCGACGTGCCCCTCGCTGAGCACCAGCAGACGGCGGCCTCGAAAGCGCGCCGGGGAATCAACCTCCAGGACGCCCGCACCCGGTACCAGGTGCTGTGCCATTCCAGCCACGCGTCTCTGGTGGAGTGCACGATCGAAACTGGTCGCACGCACCAGATTCGGCGACATTTCGCTGCCATAGGTCATCCGGTGGTGGGCGACTCCAAGCATGGCGACTTCGCGTTCAACCGGGAGGCACGGGCGCGCTGGGGCCTTTCGCGCTTGTTCCTTCATGCGGCCAGGCTGGAGTTTCCCCACCCGAATGGTGGGCGGAGATTGGTGGTAGAAGCGAAACTCCCCGGGGCGTTGACGGACGTGTTGAAGAGAGCCGGCCTGCCCTGGGCGGAGCACCCGGCGGAAGGCGGACCAGTGGAGGAGGAGAGGGTGTCGGAAGAAGAGGGGGTGTCAGAGACCCCGCACGCTCCCGACGGAGCGTCCGAGGCCCCTCAGAAGCGCCAGGAGAAGAAGCGAGAATGAGCGAGACTTCCGAGTCACGGCTGATGTTGGTGGACCTGCCGGAGAAGCGCTGGTGGAAGGTGCCCTTCAAGCTGGCGGGCTTTCTGGCGCTCACCGGCCTCACCGGGGGGCTCTTCGCCTACGGGGTGGCCTGGCTGAAGTATAGCGACGGGCTGCCGAACTTCCCGAAGGTCGAAGAGTACCGTCCCCCGATCCTCACCGAGGTGTACACCGGTGATGCGGTGCTCGCCGGCGAGTTCTACAACGAGCGCCGCAAGGTGGTGCCCTACGAGCGAATCCCCAAGCGGCTGGTCCAGGCCTTCATCGCCGCGGAGGACGCCGACTTCTTCGACCACTTCGGCGTGGACGTTCTTGGCACCGGCCGCGCCGCCACCAAGACGATCGCGAAGAAGCTCACCGGGAAGGGGAAGGTGCAGGGCGGCTCCACGCTCACCCAGCAGACCGCCAAGGCGGTGCTGATCAGCGCCGAGGGGTACAAGGACGCCACTGCGAAGACCATCAAGCGAAAGATCCGCGAGGCGTTGCTGGCGCGCCGCCTCGAGAGCGAGCTGACGAAGGAGGAGATCCTCTACCTCTACCTGAACAACGTGTACCTCGGGCACCACAGCTACGGTGTCCAGTCGGCCGCGGAGAACTACTTCCGCAAGGACGTGAAGGACCTCTCACTGGCCGAGATGGCCCTCATCGCCGGGCTTCCTCAGGCGCCTAGTTCCTTCTCACCGTTCCGCAACCCCGAGGCGGCCCGGAAGCGCCGCCAGTACGTGCTGGGGCAGATGCGAGACAAGGGGATGATCACCAGGGCCGAGCACGACGAGGCCAGCCAGGCGGAGGTCAGCGTCTACCCGGTGGAAGACGTCTTCCACGAGTTCTCCCCTTACTTCACCGAAGAGGTCCGGCGGGACGTGGTGGCCCGCTATGGCAACCCGGCGCTCCTCAACGACGGGCTCAAGATCTTCACCACCATGGACTCGGAGAAGCAGCGCGCCGCGCAGGAAGCGGTGTTGTGGGGGCTTCTTGCGGTCGACAAGCGGCAGGGCTTTCGCGGGCCGGTGATGCACCTCGAGTCGAAGAAGGAGCAGGAGGCCTTCGTCGACCGGAGCCGCTCGGCGATGAGCGGGGACGAGGTGACGCCCGGAAAGTACTATGTAGGCCTGGTCACCGGGTTCTCCGCGAACCGGCTGGTGGCGGACATCAACATCGGAGGCAAGACCGCGAAGCTGCCTGCCCTTGGCATGCGGTGGGCTCGCGACGTGAACGCGGAGCGGTATTACCCCTCGGTGTTGATCAACGCGGTGAGTCCTCCGCTCAAGGTCGGCGACGTGGTGGTGGTGCGCGCGGTGAAGGACGTGAAAGGCCTGGTGGACGACAAGGAGGCGTGGTCGGAGTCGCTGGCGAAGGAGGTGCCGACGGCGGGTTCTCTGGTACGCCTCGAGCAGGAGCCCGAGCCGCAGGCGGCGATCGTGAGCATCGATCCCCATCGGCAGTACCTCCTGGCGATGGTGGGCGGGTACGACTTTGACGCGAACGAGTACAACCGGGCGTTTCAGGCCTGCCGGCAGCCGGGCTCCAGCTTCAAGCCCATCGTGTACGCCGGAGCGATCGAGAAGATGGGGTGGACGGAAGGCACCATCCTCCTGGACAGCCCGATCGTCTACGACGACCCGGAGAACCAGAACCGCTGGAAGCCGGCAAACTACGACGAGAACTTCCAGGGCGAGGTGTTGCTGCGTACCGCGCTGGTGAACTCGATGAACATCCCGGCGGTGAAGACCTTCATCGAGCTGGCCCGCTACCTCGGCAACAAGAACGAGGTGATCGGCATTCAGAAGATCGGGGAGTTCGCGAAGACGCTCGGGTTCTCCACGCCGATCAACCCCGACTATTCCGCGGCCCTGGGGAGTTCCTGTGTGTACCCGTACGAGCTCGCGCAGGTGTATGCGACGGTGAATCGGCTCGGGGTGAAGAAGCCCACGCACTTCGTGCGGAAGATCGAGGACCGCTTCGGGAGGATGGTCGAGGACCACACAGCCTTCGATGATCCCTGGGCGTCGCTTCAGGACCGCGTCGCTTCCGGCTACGCGCGCCTGTGGGACCCAGGGGAGCAGGTGCTGTCGCCCGAGAGCGCCTTTCTCGTCACGGACCTGATGCGTGGCGTCGTGCGTGAGGGAACCGGCGCACCCGCATCGCGCCTGGGGAAGCCGGCGGCGGGGAAGACGGGCACCACGAACGACAGCTTCGACGCCTGGTTCACGGCGTTTACGCGTGACCTCGTCACGAGCGCCTGGGTGGGCTACGACCTGAATCCTCATCCGCTGGGGAAATACGAGACGGGTGGGCGAGCAGCCCTGCCGATCTGGCTGGCCTACATGACGAAGGCCCTCGAGGGCCGCGAGCAGCCCGAGTTTGCGCCTCCTCCGAGCCTCGACGTGGTCCAGAAGCGCGTCGACAAGAAGACCGGCCGCCTGGCGAGCTCGCTGAAGAACAGCGTCCAGCTCTGGTTCAAGCGCGGAAGCGAGCCGGAAGACAGCGAGCCGGAGAAGGGCTCCGTCGACGCGAATCAGTACCTCCAGGTGCCCTGACGCAAAAAGCAGAGGGTGTCGGAGCACCCGCAAGAAGCTGAGAAGCACCCGCGCATCAGCCCCGCGTCGGTGGTCCTCTCGAGTTCCGAGAGCAGACTGGTGCATGCGTGCTCGTCCGGATTCCTCGAGCGTGTCGGCCGAAGTGAGACGCCTGGTCCCGCGCTCCACCCGTACGTTTTGAGGCCTTCCGCCTGGCATCGCTCGTGCGATGGCTGCGCTCGCCGACGAAGGTGGTTGGCGGCGGAGCGGTGGCGTCGGTACGGCGGTGCGAGGAGGGCGGAGCGGACGGGGTCAGCATCCGTTCTCCTCGCGCCGGCTGGTTCACTCGAACTCTTGGGAGGCGTCGTGGGCAGAACAATTCGGATGTATGGATCAGAGGGCATCTACTTCGTCACGGCACGGGTCACGCAGGGGCGGTTGTTGATGCGCCCCTCCGTGATGGCAAACGAGGTGATCGGCGGGATCCTCGCCCGCGCGTGTCGTCATTTCGGGGTGAAGCTGCGCGGCTTCATCTTCATGTCGAACCACCTGCACCTCCTGGTGCGCGCGCAGGGGCGGGTGCTGTCGCAGTTCATGCAGTTCCTCCTGGGCAACATCGCTCGGAAGGTTGGCCGGCTGCACGGCTGGAGTGGTCCCTTCTGGCAGCGGCGGTTCTCGTGCGAGCCCGTGCTGGATCCCGAGGCCGAGCTGGGGCGGCTGCGCTACATCCTCTCGCATGGGGTGAAGGAAGCGCTGGTGGCGCGGCCGTCGGAGTGGCCGGGGCTCTCGTGCCTCAAGGCGCTGCTCGCTCAGGACGAGTCCTACCCCTTCTACAACTGGGACTGGCGGTGGAATCGTCCGGGGCTTCGGGGCCTGGATCCCTGGAACCGACGCCTCGTCGAGCAGGAGGTCCTGGTCGTGGAGCCGATCGGCGCGTGGAGGGAGTACAGCCCGCAGCGCCGTGCGGAGGTGGTCGGCGCCCTGGTCGATCAGATCGCGGCCCAGTATTGGAGACCAGAGGTCAAGGTGCTGGGCGCGGCCGCGGTGCTGAAGCAGAACCCGCACAAGCGCGTCCCCCTTGAGCGGCGCTCTCACCGCCCCCTGTGCCACGTGTCGTCCGTCCTGGTGTGGACTCAATGGATGGATCTCCACCGGGCGTTCCTGGCGGCCTACTTCGTGGCCTCCAAGGCCTTTCGCGGTGGCCAGCGGACAGTGGAATTCCCGCAGTGGGCCTTCCTGCCTCCCGACGCCCGCGCGAGTGAGCCGCCGAAACCGCAGCCTACCGCCTCAGGCTCGCCAGAGCCCGGGAGCAAGGCCGGTGTTCCGGTACACGTCTTTCACCCGCGAGACCGCGATGGAAGTGTCGCGGCCGGCGCCCTCGGGGAATGACTCTCTGCGCTGACCCGCCAACACCTCCAGGGGAGCGCGAGACCACAGGGCGCGAATTCCGCGGAGGCGTCCGGGGGACTCCTGGTGCAGAGCGCCGGGATCGTGCGCCTCGAACACCGGGTCCAGGTGCGCGCGGGACTTCATGCGTTTCTTGCCGCCTCCGGGGCCTCTCCATACAGTCGCCCCGGTGGCGGTGCGATCACAAAGACCGGGCCTGACGTGGGCCATCTTCGGCGTCACCGCCGCGGCCCTGGTCCTCCTCGTGCTGGCGCTGTTCATCGTGGTCCCCCAACAGGCCAACACCCATCTGACGCGCGCGCTGGCGGAGCGTGGCCGGGCCGTCGCGAAGGAGATCGAGCGACGGATCACCATCGCCTCGCGGGAAGGGATCGACCCGGCCGCCTCAGCAGAGATCAACGCCATCGTCGGGGGAGAGCCGGAGATCCGCCACGTCTGGGTGCTGGTCTGCTCCCAGCCCGCCTGCAAGGTGTCGGAGCTCATTGCGCACAAGCCCGAGACCGACCCTCGCGACACCGAAGCGGTCCTTCAGCGGTTCAACGAGCGTGCCAACGATCAACCTCTTCAGCTCGAGCTCGGGGACTCCGACACCCCCCTTGTCCTGGTGGCCGACCGGGTGTCGCCGAGATCAGGCTCAGGCACCGGCTACGTTCTGATCACCCTGGCCCGAAAGAAGATCGACGAAGGCCTCGACTCCCTGCGTCAGACGCTGCTCATCGCCCTCGTCCTCTCCGTGGCGATCTTCCTCGCGATGGTCTTCATCCTCTCGCGCCTGATGCTGATCCGGCCGATCAAGTCGATGCGGGCGATGGCCGTACGCCTGGCCGAAGCCGATCTCTCCGGGCGGGTCGAGCCGGTGGGCACGCGAGAGCTCGATGAGCTCGCCGAGTCCCTCAACAACATCGGGCAGGGGCTTCGCGACACGCTGGGCCGGGTGCGCGGAGTGGCCGAGAGCGTCGCCCAGGTGATCGATCAGATCAGCCGTACCGCGGCCACCACCAGCGGGGGCTCCTCGACCGTGCTCACCCGCGTTGAGGAGACCTCCAGTGCGATGGTGGAAATGCTGACCAGCCTCAAGGGCATCGCGGAGAACGTGGAGGTCCTCTACCAGAGCGCCGAGGAGTCGAGCTCGTCCATCCAGGAGATGGCCACCACCAACGACGAGGTTGCGACCAACGTGACCACCATGGCCGCGTCGGTCGACGAGACCACCAGCGCCATCGAGCAGATGACGTACTCGATCAAGGAGGTGGCGCGGAACGTCGAAGACCTGCTCAAGAGCACGGAGAGCACCAGCACGTCGATCCGCGAGATGGACGTGGCTAACAGCCAGGTCGAGACCAACGCCTACGAGACGGCGCGCCTGTCCGAGCAGGTGTCCAAGGACTCGGAGATTGGCATGGAGTCGATCCAGAAGACGATCGCCGGCATCGACAAGATCAAGGACTCCTCGCGCGCCGCCTCGACGGTGATCGACCAGCTCGCCCGCCGCATCGGAGAGATCGGCAACATCGTCGACGTGATCGACGACGTGGCGGAGCAGACCAACCTCCTCGCGCTGAACGCCGCGATCATCGCCGCGCAGGCCGGAGAGCACGGGAAGGGCTTCGCGGTGGTGGCCGAGGAGATCAAGGACCTCGCCGAGCGCACCGCCGCCTCCACCCGGGAGATCGCCGAGCTGATCCGCGCGGTCCAGGCTGAGTCACGCAACGCGGGCGCGGCGATGAACCAGGGCGTCAAGAGCGTGGAGGAAGGTGTGCAGCTCGGGCGCGAGGCCGAGGAGGCGCTGCGGAAGATCCAGGAGTCGGCGAAGAACTCCACCCAGATGGTGCGCGCCATCGCCCGCGCCACCGTGGAGCAGTCGCGGGGCTCGAAGGATGTCACCGGCTCGGTGGAACGGATCCGGGAGACGGTGGAGCACATCAACAAGGCGACCAACGAGCAGGCGCGGGGCTCGGAGCAGATCATGAAGGGCGCCGAGCAGATGCGGCTGCTCACCCAGCACGTGAAGCGCTCGGTGGACGAGCAGTCGCACGGGTCGAAGCAGATCAACCGCTCCATCGAGAACATCAACGAGATGGTGACGCACTTGAACCGCGCGCAGAAGGAGCAGACCCGCGGCACGGAGCAGGTACTCAAGGCCATCGAGACCATCAAGTCGGTCGCCGAGCAGCAGAACAAGTCGGTGAAGCAGTTGGAGGAGGCGATCGAGACGCTGCGGCAGCAGGCCGACGTGCTGCGCGGGGAGATTCGGCGGTTCCGTGTCTGAGCACCTGGTGAGCGTGGCGTGGCAGCGCGGAGGAGCGCCGTTCCGGGGTGGGGAGTACTCCCGCGAGCACCGGTGGCGCTTCGACGGGGGGCAGGAGGTGGTGGCGGCAGCCTCGCCGTGGATCGTCCCCGAGGAGCGAACGAACCTGGCGGGTGTGGATCCTGAGGAGGCCTTCGTCGCCTCCTTGTCGAGCTGCCACATGCTTTGGTTCCTCTCGTTGGCTGAGAAGGCCGGCTACCTGGTGGACCGGTACGAGGACCTGGCGGTCGGCGTGTTGTCGGAGGACCCGCAAGGGCGGCAGGCAATCACCCAGGTGACGCTTCGGCCGCTCGTGACCTTCGTCGGCACGGGGCCGGATCCCGTCGGCCTGATTGCCCTCCATGAGCGTGCCCATGCCGCGTGCTTCATTGCCAACTCCGTGAAATCCGAGGTGTCGATCAGTCCTCGTGAAGCGTCCCACGCTGGCCTCGGGGCCCCTCAAGCGTAGTGTGGGGTGTCGGAGAACCCGCACAGACGCAGAGGGTGTCGGAGTCCCCGCAGCCAGTGGGTTGATCCTTCTGCTTGCCGTGGGTTACACGCTCACTCCTCATGAAGATCCGCCTTCTCTGCGCTCTGCTGTGCGTCTGCCTCTCCTCCACCGCCGCCCTCGCCCAGGAGGAGATCGGTGACGTAGCCGGCCCCAAGTCCGCCGCACCGCAGGACGAAGTGGGTGGCAGCCGTCGCAAGCCGATCACCCGCTCGGATCGCGACGCCGCGCTGAAGGCCGAGGAGGAGAAGAAGAAGCGCGAGGAAGAAGAGAAGAAGCGCCTCGACGCCGAGCGCCGCGCCGCCGAAGCCGAGGCCAAGGCGAAGGCCGCCGAAGCCGAGACCGCCCGCATCAAGGCCGAGGCCGAAGCCCGGGCGAAGGCGGACGCCGAGGCGAAGCGGCTCAAGGACGAGCAGGCCCTGGTGGAGAAGAAGCACCAGCAGGAGCAGGAGGCCAAGCGCCTCGCCGAGGAGGAGAAGAAGCGCAAGGAGGAGGAGAAGCGCCTCGCCGAGGAGAAGAAGAAGCTGGACGCGGAGGAGAAGAAGCGCCTCGCAGAGGAAGAGAAGAAGAAGAAGGAGGAGGAGAAGCGCCTCGCTGAGGAGAAGAAGCGCGAGGAGGCGCTCGCCAGGCAGAAGGCCGACGCTGAGGCGCGCGAGGCCGCCCTCGCCAAGCAGAAGGAAGAACTGGAGAAGAAGAAGACCGAGCTCGAAGAGAAGAAGCGCCTGGCCGAAGAGGAGAAGAAGAAGAAGGAGGAAGAGCGGCTCCTGGCGGCCGAAGAGAAGAAGCGGAAGGCAGACGAAGAGAAGACGCGGCTGGAGGAGGACAAGAAGCGCAAGGAAGACGAGAAGCGCCTGGCCGCCGACGAGAAGAAGCGGCTCGCCGAGGAAGAGAAGAAGAAGAAGGAGGAGGAGCAACGCCTCGCGGCCGACGAGAAGAAGCGCCAGGCCCAGGAGGAGCAAGCCACCCGCGCCGCGGCCGCGGAGGAGAAGAAGCGCCTCGCGGAGGCCGAGCGTCAGCGCAAGGAGGAGGAGAAGCGCGCTCTGGCGGAGTCGAAGCGCCTCGAGGCCGAGGCGAAGAAGCTGGAGGCTGACGCGAAGAGGGAAGCCGCCCGCCTGGAGGTCGAGGCGAAGAAGCTGGAGGCGGAGCAGAAGAGGGAAGCGGCTCGCCTCGCCGCCGAGGCCGCGAAGAACCCGTCGCCAGAGGGACAGGGTGCGAGCCGTCGCGTGGTGCGGGGCGGAGAGGCTCCTCCGCCGACGCCGGTGGCGACCAACGCCCCGCCTCCCACCGCGCCGCCCCCCTCGCCCGTCCCCTCGTCACCTGGTGCCGCGCCGACGAAGGCGACCGCTACCTCCGCCGGGGCCTACCTGGGTGCCAAGGCCGCGGGCGGCGGATTGATGCCCGCTCGTTCCGTGGAGGAGGCGAAGGCGGACCCCCGCTTCCGTGAAGGCGCGCTCGTCGAGGATGCGCGGGTCAAGGTGGTCTCGGTCGCAGAGAAGTTCCCGTACTACGGCATCGCCAACAACGGCTGCTCTTCAGGGCGCAGCTTCGTGATGGCGGAGCTCCTCTCTCCCTTCGACGGGCTGTCGGCGGGCATTCCGGTGGTCCTGCGCATCGAGGACCCGTCGCTGGGGCCCGCCCGCGCCGGTGCCGCGCTCGCGTTCTCCGGCTTGCGGCGCGCCGGCAAGGCCCCCGACGGCACGTTCGTCTACTGTGGGCGCGGAACCGCCTTCCCTGTGCGCCGGTAGGGGTGTCGGAGTCCCCGCAGCCGGAGCCCCAGCCAACGATGCTGGCGCGCACCCGAGGGATTCCGTAGAACTTCTCTCGTGTTCAACATCGGCTCCGGCGAACTTGCGCTCATCGCCGTCGTGGCGCTGCTGATCCTCGGGCCCAAGCGGCTCCCGGAGCTGGCCCGCGGCATCGGCAAGTTCATGCGCGAGTTCCGGCGCCAGACGGACGAGGTCCGCGGCGTCGTCGAGCGCGAGTTCTACAAGATGGACCAGGAGCTCCCCGCCGCCCAGCCGCCGCGGATCGCCCCCGACGCCGTCGCGGTCGGCCAGCCACAGCCCGCGGAAGCGCCCCACCCGCCGGCCGATCAGGCGCCCACCGCTCCCGCAAGCACCTCCACTGCCGCTGACGGGGCGTCCCCTTCCCCACCGGAGGACGCGCTTCCTCCCGTGACGGAGCACACCTCCTCGCAGATCCTTCGCGGCATGCCCTCCGAGGGCGAGGGCCAGGCCGAGGGCTCGACTTCCCCCTCCAACAAGAGCTGACTCACCCCCGCCATGCCCGAGGCTCCCAGCCCTGACGACGTCAAGATGAGCCTCATGGATCACCTGGGTGAGCTCCGCACCCGGCTGCTCCGCTTCACGATCACCGTGCTGGTGCTGGGGCTCGCCTCCCTCCTCTTCGCGCGCGAGCTCTACGGCCTTCTGATGCGGCCGGTGCTGCTGGCGCTCCCGCCCGACTCGGCCTCGCTCGTCTACACGTCGGCGATCGAAGAGATCAACGTGCTGATGAAGATCGGCCTCTACGCCGGAGTCTTCCTCAGCACGCCGGTGCTGCTGTGGCAGATCTGGGGCTTCGTCGCCCCCGGCCTCTACGAGGACGAGCGGAAGCTGGCCGGGCCGTTCATCTTCTTCGGCTCCCTCGCGTTCCTGGCCGGCGCGGTCTTCTGCTACCTGGTGCTCCTGCCGCAGATGTTCTCGTTCCTCCTCCAGAAGGAGGACGCGTCGGCCATCCAGCGCAGGCTGGACACTTCGCGGCTCCGCGAGGACGACGCGCTGCGGTACCTGCGGCTCGGCCAGCCCCAGTTCGCAGGGGCCCAGGCGCGGGTGGCGATCGGCGATCTCGAGGCCGCGGGGGAAGGGCAGACGACCGAGACGAGCCTCTCGCTGGCCATCGTCCCCAAGCAGAGCGTCGAGGCGAAGGAGCGTCTGGCGGGGCTGGGCCGGCTGACCGACGCGGTTCGGATCGGTTTGTCCGACGGCGCCCGGGAGCGGCTGCTGCCGGTGATGGAGGAGCGCGTGGCGGCGGTGAAGGCGTTTGGCGAGCGCGACTTTGGCCAGACCGTGGCCCACTGCGACGCAGCGGCGCGGCTCCTCGGGGAGGCGTGGCCCGAGTACCAGGCCGACCTCGACGCGGTGTGGAAGGTGGAGCGCCTGCTCAGCGTCGGCCAGGCCCGCAGCGAGTCCATCAACTGGACGCGCCCCATGCTGTCGATGAGCGAGCAGTTGACGCTGGTGCTGATTCTGGAGCTGGCCTTCGGCGTCATCTTCGAGCTGCCCCTGGTGATGATGGTGCTGGGGATGGTGGGGCTGGTGTCGTCGAAGTTCCTCTTCAAGTACCAGCGGCACGCCTTCGTGGTGTGTCTCATCCTCGCGGCGATCATCACCCCCACCGGCGACGCGGTGAACCTGGCCTTGATGGCTGGCCCCATGCTGCTTTGCTACGAGCTGGGCGTGTTGCTGGTGTGGTTGGTCGAGAAGCGCCGTGGCCGACGCGACCCCGGAGCCATCACCCGCGTCTGATTGCGGGGCCTCTGACACCCCTCACGCTGCCCGCTGGGCGGGGCATGAGAGAGGTCGCACGGCATTCCTGAGCGAATTCAGAGACTTCGGCGCCAGGGTGCCTACCCGCAATGGGTTTTTTCAGGTCGCGTATTGGGGGCAACAGCGAGCAAGACGGTCGATGGCCGAACCCGAAACCGTGCCGCTCGCCGAAATCGAAGGGACCACTCCACTTGGGGGAGCGCGGCCATGGGGGCCGGCCTCACGCCACGGGTGTGCCCGACACGAAGGAGCGCGTCATGTTCGCCACCGCCCGCAAGAACCCTGGTTTCGCCGGCCTGCTCGCCGTTGTCCTGGTCATCGCCGGGTACCTGGCGGGAGTCGGCTTCGTCTGGAAGACCTACGTCGACGCGGGGGAGCAGCCCGCGGCAGTCGAGCAGTGCCGCGTCGTCTGTGGCCCTGCGATGGCCGCGAGCGATACGAACGGCTGACGCGGATCGTCCACCACGAAATCAACGCGCGTCAGGAAATAGCCCCGCGTCGCGCACGTTATGTCCGACGCAGCTGGCTCTGGGCGGTGGCGACAGGAAACTCCCAGGACTTCCAGGAGAGCGTGCGGAGAATGGTTCTCCGCCACTGGAAACGAATTGCGCCGGTCGGCGCCGCCCAGGGCCGCTGCACTTCTCCGTCAGGCCGGCTTCGGCTTTGGCCCCAGGCCGGCTTTCTTCCGCGCCTCGAGCAGCTTCGCCACGTCGCCCGGCGGCAGCGCAGGCACCGGGCCCAGCGCCCGCGCCGCGCTCAAGATCTTCGCGTAGTGCTCGACCAGCTCCATCCGCAGGAGCGCCTGCTCGAGGTCCACGCCCAGGGTCAGCGCGCCGTTTCCCTGCAAGAGCATCGCGTCGAACTGCGAGGCCGCCGCCTCCACCAGCGTCACCGCCTCGCTCGTCCGGGGCATCGCGCGGGGAAGGGTGGGGATCCGGTCGCCCAGGGACACGACGAGCTCGGCCATCGCGACGGGCGAGAGCTCCTGGCCCACCAGCCCCCAGGCGGTGGCGTGCGGCGGGTGCGCGTGCAGCACCACGTCCACCTCGGGCCTCGCGCGAAACGCCGCCAGGTGCAGCTCGAGCTCCGAGAAGGGCTTGCGCCTGCCCTCCAGCACCTTGCCGTCGTAGTCGACGACCAGCAACATCCCTTCGTCGACGTCGGCCTTCGACACCGCGGTGGGGGTGATGAGCAGCCGGTCTCCGGTGAGGCGCACCGAGAGGTTGCCGTCGTGGTTGGCAACCCACCCCAGCTGGTGGAGCCGGCGCGACGTGGCGGCGAGATCCGCCCGCACCTTCGGCAGCGGAGGCACCGGCATGGCCGTCAGCGGCTCCCCAGGTCGAGGCGATCCACCACGCCCATCACCAGCGAGCGGATGGGCGCCTGCTTGTCCCCCAGCACCTGGCGGGTGCCGCTGCCCTCGTTCAGCACCAGCACCACGTCGCCCTTCCCGGCGGACGAGGTGTTGTCGACCGCCAGGAAGCTCTTCCCCAGCGGGGCCAGCGTCTCGTCCACCGGCTGCACCACGAGGATCTTCCGCCCGTGGAAGGAAGGGTGCTTCTCGGTGGCCACCACCGTCCCCAGCACGCGGCAGAGGTTCATGCGTCCACCTCGTCGACGATGCCGACGATCGCGCTGTCCACCGGGACGAACCAGGGATCGCAGGCCAGCGCCGCTTCCCGGCTCCCTTCGAGGAGCACCAGGGTGCCCGGGCTGGCCGAGGCGCGGTCCACCGCCACCTCCACAGGCCCCGCCTTCTGCCGCTGGTGGTCGAGCGGCTGCACCAACAGGAAGCGAGCCCCTTCGAGGCCGGTCACCCGCTTTGTGCACACCACCGTGCCGATCACCTGTCCCAGGTACATGCGGGGGCGGAGAATCGACGAGGGGCGCGCGCGATGCAACGTTTGTAAGGACGCCGCCGCTCAGGGCGACAGGGCCACCCCGACCTTGAAGGGCAGCTCCACCTGCGTCTCCCCGTCCGAGGAAGGGAAGACGATGCGCCGGGCGGCGCTCACCATGCACTGCGCCCAGTCGCTGCCCTCGTGCTTCTTCGGCTCGACGAAGGCGCCCTTCACCGCGCCCGACGCCCCCACGTTCAGCACCACGGTGATGTTCCCCACCGAGAGGTTGGGGTTGCGGTGCAGCGCCTGGTCGATGCAGAGCTGGAAGGCCTTGGACTTGTCCGCCACCACCTTGGCCACGGCCTCTGCAGAGAGGCCGGCGCTGTTCACCGAGGAGCCGGGGTTGGCTTCCTGGTCGCTCTTGCGCACCTTGGGCCCCACCGTCTTCTTGCCCTCGTCCTGGTAGAAGGCCGCGAGCGAGGGATCCTGCGGCCTGGGCTGGGGAGGTGGCTCCGGGGTGTCCGTCCCCTGGGGCTTCACCTTCGCCCCAGCCGCGGCGGCCAGCGCCTCCTTCTCCTTCTTCAGGCGCTCGGCCTCGGCCTGCTTGCGCTTGGCGTCGCCGGTGAGCAGGTCCTTGAGTCCGGACATGCCGCCTGGAGAGAAGAAGGGCTCCTGCGTCACCGTGCCGTCCTCGTTGGTGCGCGTCACCGTGGGCAGCTCCACGATGTGGAAGCTCTGCAGGAGGTAGACGAGGCCCACCGGCACGCCGATGAAGGCGAAGACGAAGAGGGCGACCTTCCACGGCGGGTTGCGCTTGTTGACGCCGGCCTGGGCGATGAAGAAGCGGGTGGCCTCGCCGATGGGAGGGGCCTGCGCGTCGTCGCCGCCCGAGAGCTGCGCGAAGGGGTCGACGGGTGCGCTGGAAGCCTGCTCCTGGTCGCCCGTGGCCGAGGTGGCGTGCTCCTGCGACGGCGCGGGCGTCTCTCCGGTGCCGCCCAGGTCGCCGAAGAGATCGTTGAGCGGTTGCGCCTGCACCTGCGGGCGCGCTCTGGGCTGCGGTGCGGGCTCGACAGCGGGCGTGGACTCCGGGGTGACCTTCCCGCGGACGCCGGAGTGCGCTCCGGTGCGGCGCGGCGCGGCGACCTCGGGGGAGGGTACCTCGTTGGCCGTGGCGACGTCGCGCTGCACGGCGGGGGCCCTGGTGCCGGTCCGGCGGGCCTCGGGGGCAGGCTGGGTGGGGCCGGTGGCGGTGGCGCCCACCGAGACGCCCGCGAAGATGGGGCTCACCTCGGGCACGTCGCTGGCCCGCTTCCAGTCGCCCATGCCGGGTTTCCAGAGGTAGGTGCGCAGCGTCACCTCGCCGCCGTTCACCTTCGCGGACAGGGCGCGGAGATCGAGCGGCCCCACCTGCGCGCCCTGGATCATCGCGTACCAGGTGGCGGAGGTGTCCATGGCCGGCATGGCGCGGGTCTGCTCCTCGGCCCAGGGGCTGGCGGCAGGGGCCGGCGGCGCGGAGACGGCGTGGCTGCGGGAAGGGCGGGCGTGGGCGGCTCCGACGGAGGGGGCGGACCCGGCGGAGGCCGCGGCGCCGGTGACAGCCACGGAGATCAAGCTCTGGCACTGCTTGCAACGAATCTTCACCGACGCCTTCCCCGCGACCTTGTCGTCGGAGATGACGTACTTCTTGCCGCAGTTGTTGCAAGTGACGTTCACGTGCGAGAGCCCGGCCCGCTGGCCAGCCTAACCTCTGGACCGTTGACTTGGAAACGTCGCGACACTACGAAGCCGCCCCGCCCATGCCCGCGAAAGACCTCGGCACCAAGCACCTCTGCTTCAAGTGCAGCACCAAGTTCTACGACTTGAAGAAGCCCGATCCGATCTGTCCCAAGTGCGGGGCCGATCAACGCGACGCCGTCGCCACCCGGCCCACGGAGCGGAAGAGCCGCCTGTCCGCGGTGCCGAAGATCATCGCGCCCGTCGAGCCCGCTGAAGTCTCCTCCTCCGAAGAAGAAGACGAGGACGAGGAGTCGGAAGAGATCGCCGGAGACGACGAGGACGCCTGAGTCAGCTTCAGGCGTGAGGCTGAGAGGCCGTCGACAACTGCTCCAGCGCGCGGATCGCCTGGCGCACCTTGTCCCACGTCTTCCGACTCATCCGCTGGACACCGGCGGGCCGCTTGCCGCCGTGACTGGCCGGTTGGGTGGGGGCGGTAGGTTTCGGGCTGACGGGACGGGACTGGTTCATGGTGCGTCTCCCCTGGCCACCCATCAGAGCAACCTCCTTGCCACGGCGTGGCTCTCGCTCAACGCGCCACCATTGCGGAAGATTTCTCACGCGGATCCTTTCTGCGCGCGAGGGTGGACCGCGACACGCGTGTCCTGTCCGACTCATGAAAGGACGTGGATCCCCCGGGGGCTTTCCGGTAGAAGCCGCGCGGCTCACGGAATCGGAGGAAGGTTTGCGGGACAAACTGCTGGCTCTCGCGGCGCTGCAGAAAGTCGATCTCGACATCGCGGCGCTCCAGAAAAACGCGGAAGCATACCCGCGGGAAATCGCTGAACTCGAAAAGCAGTTGGCCCAGGCCAGAGCCGCGGTCGACGCAGAGCGGACCAGGCTGGAAGAGCTCGACAAACAGAAGGTCAACCTCGAGCACACCATCACCGACGACAAGGACAAGGTGAGGAAGTGGGAGGCGCGGCTCACCGAGCAGCGCAGCACCCGCGAGTACTCGGCCCTGGCGCGGGAAATCGACATCGCCAAGAAGGGCCAGCAGACGATGGCCGAAGAGGTCGTCGAGCTCGGTAAGCAGGCCACGCTCCAGCGCGAGGCGGTGAAGCAGAAGGACGCCGACTTCCAGGTGAAGGCCAAGGACTTGGTGGAGAAGGTCGACCAGCTCAAGGGCAAGCTGAAGGATGTGCAGGCGCAGATCGCCGGCATCGACGGGGCGCGCACCGAGGCGGCGAAGCAGGTCGATTCGGGGCTGCTCAAGCGCTACGACACGATCCGCAAGAAGCGCCTGCCCGCGCTGGTGGCGGCGGTGGCCCCGGGGACGTGCACCGGCTGCCGGATGAATATTCGCCCGCAGCTCTACAACCAGCTGGTGGCGTCGCGCGGCCTGGACGTGTGCCCGTCGTGCTCGCGCATGGTGTACGCCGCGGAGGCGCTGGAAGCGGCCACTCCGAAGTGACCTGAATGAGCGTCAAGCCGGCCAAAGCGCTCACCGGGAAGAAGCTGCAGTTGGCGGTGCTGCGCTTCATCGCGCGGGAAGAGCCGCTGCTGGCCACCCTGGGCGCCTTCCCGCAGCTCGATCGCGCCCGGCTCAAGCGGATCCTCGAGCGCGCGGCGAGCATGGTGGAGGGCGGCGAGCAGGCCCCGGTGGTGCAAGTGCCGGCGATTTCCCGGGTGCGCGTGTACTCGGACGGCGCGGCGCGGGGGAACCCGGGGCCGTCGGGCGCGGGGGCGGTGCTGGTGGAGCCGTCGGGGCAGGTGGTGGACCGCTTAGGCAAGTTCCTCGGGCACCAGACCAACAACTACGCCGAGTACATGGGGCTGTTGTTGGGCCTCAAGCGCGCCAAGGAGCTGGGCGTCGCCGAGGTGGAGGTGTTCGCCGACTCGGAGCTGATGCTGCGGCAGCTCGGCGGGCGCTACCAGGTCAAGAGCCCCAGCTTGCGGCCGCTGTACCAGGAGGCCCTGCGGCTCCTCAACGACTTCGAGCGGGTGAAGTTCGTGCACGTCCCGCGCGAGATGAACCGTGCCGCCGACGAGATGTCGAACCGGGCCATCGACGAGCGGATGTAGTCGCGCTCCCTGCGGGCCCCTGCTGGCCCGGGCAGCTCCTCATGGCGGATCGTCTGTCGGGGGTGTCGGAGACCCCGCAGCCCGGAGGTCAGGTGCGGGGGACGCCGGCGTGTGGTACCTCGGAAGTGCTGGAGCAGTCCGGGTGAACGCCGGCCACTGCAGGACGGGGTGGCGGGAGGAAAGTCCGGGCACCGGAGGGCAGGGTGCTGGCTAACGGCCAGTCGGCGTGAGCTGCAGGACAGTGCCACAGAGAACAGACCGCCCGCGAAAGCGGGTAAGGGTGAAACGGTGCGGTAAGAGCGCACCGCGCTCCTGGTGACAGGGGCGGCACGGCAAACCCCACCCGGTGCAAGAGCCAATAGGGGAGCGCTCCTCCGCGAGGAGGGGCATGGGCGGCCCGCCCACGTCTCCCGGGTACGCTCGCTGGAGGGTGTCGGCAACGGCACCCCTGGATGAATGTTCGCCACCGGGGAAACCCGGGGACAAGACCCGGCTTACAGGGCTGCTCCAGCATTTTCTTTCCTCGTGGGCCTTCGCGGGGACTCGGAGAACCCGCAGCCCTCTCACTTCTCAAGAAAACGCCTGAGCACCCGAGTGACCGGTTTGAAGACAGGCCGAAGCGCTCCAGCCGAGGGCACTCCATTTACATTCTCCCTCGAAGGGATTGGTGTGGCCGCTGGCTGGCTCGCGTGTTGCCTACGCGAGGCCCCGGCCATGCGAGCTACGACTCTCTTGTCAGCGGTGTTGCTCCTCACGGCGGCGGGCTGCCAGTGCGGGGGCGAGGCGCTGACCCGTTCCTACATGGGGGAAGATCCGGCGAACCGGGACGCAGGCGCGGGGGGCGGCGGGGCCAGCAGCCAGGGCGGAGGCGCGGGCGGAGGAGGTGGCACGGCCGCAGGCGGCGGCGGCGTGGGGGGCGGGGGAGGAGGAGGAGGCGGCGGCGGCGCGGTCGGACCGGGCTGGTGCGCGTCGGACTGCGACTGCCCCTCGGGGCAGCGGTGCGTGGCGACGACGGGCGAACTGCCCACCAACGAGTGCCAGCCGGGCGCGGGGACTTGCAGCGTGCCCTGCGCGACGGTGTGCGGGGCGGGGACCCAGTGCGTCAACGGCGCCTGCACGGTGGTGCCGTGCGTGGGCACCAACTGCATGTCGACGTTCCTCACCTCGGTGCAGGGGCGCTACCTCACCTACTACGAGCTGGACATCCACGAGTTCGCGGACCGGGCGAGCGACATCGCGCGGCTGCTCGACGTGCTGCGGGCGGCGCTGTCGGGGCAGGGCGCGTCCTGCGGCAACCAGACGACGCCGGAAGGGCGGCTGTTGTGCATCGTGGTGTCGCTCATCGCCTCCAACATCCAGGCGCCGCCGTGGGTGGGGCAGTTGATCAGCGTGCTGGCGGACGCGTTTCGCTTCGGGAACGCGCCGCTCAAGGCGCGCGGGGTGATGAACGTGGCGGAGTCGGGGAACGTGCTCTACGCCTCGGAGACGTGGAGCGAGCTGTGGCTCACCTACAACGGCCAGTCGCTCAACGTGATGAACAGCCCCACGCTGGGGCAGAACGGGCAGCTCACGGTGACGGTGCGGGCCTTCGGGGGCACGCGCTCGGCGACGGAGGTCTTCCTGGGGCCGCGGGAGATCGAGTTCGACGTGAACAAGCTGCTGGTGAACCTGATCAACGTGGCGATCAGCGCGGCGTCGAACAACCAGGCGCACGACGTGGGGGAGCTGCTGGACCTGGTGTTGTGCAGCAACATCCCCATCACGGATCCGAACTACTTCGTGTGCACCTCGGCGGCGCAGGCGCTGGCGCAGAACTTCGAGCTCGAGTCGGGGCTGGGGGGCATCAGCATCACCCAGCAGAAGGCGACCATCTTCGACCTGGACAACAACGGCATCGCGGACGCGCTGGGGCTGCCGAACGCGCGGGGCAGCGTGACGGGAGAGATGTCGAACGGCCTGGTGGACGGGGCGCTGGGGCCGTTCCCGGCGAGCAACTGGTACGGGACGAAGTGAGCGGCGGGAGAGCTTGCCTTCAGTGGGCAGGGGGGTAGAAGCCACTGCCCCATGCGACGCGCGCTCCTGGCAACTGTCCTCCTGCTGACGGCGGCGGCCTGCATCATCGAGGCTCCGACGAAGGAAGGGACGCAGGCGACGGCGGCCAGGCCTCCTCCGGCACCTCCGGCAGAGGTGAAGAACGGCGCCAACTTCGGTGATCTGGTGGAGCTGACGTCGGCGGTGCTGGCGCCTTCGCGGGCGGTGGCGGGGGACGGGGTGCGGGTGTCGCTCAACTTCAAGGTGCTGGGGAAGATCGACCGGGACTACATGATCTTCGTGCACGTGGAGGACGTGGACGGGCGGGTGGATCGCCTGAACGTCGATCATGCCCCACGGCTCAAGCCGACCAGCGCGTGGCAGCCGGGGGAGACGGTGCGGGACGACTTCGAGATCCCCATTCCGCCGACGATGCCGGTGCGGGGCCTCAACCTGGTCTTGGGCTTCTGGGATCCGCGCACGGACGAGCGGCTGCCGCTCAAGAACAAGGATCAGGTGCGCAACGACGGGCGCGATCGCGTCTTCGTGGCGACCATTCCGGTGACGCCGGCGCAGTAGCGGGGTGTCGGAGTACCCGCACACGTCGGCGGTTCCGCTCCCGGCGCCTTTCCGGTAGACGCGCAAGCCCATGAAGACACTCCTCGCGCAGGTGCCGGTGCCCCCCGTTCAGGACGTCCAGTCGGGCGATGGCGGGCTGGTGGGGACGGTGGTGGCGATCGTCCTGGCGGTGGCGGTGGTGGTGCTGATGGTGCTGGCGCTGCGGCGGGTGATGAAGCGCCGCGGCCCGGCGGCGCCCCCGAAGCTGCCGGGACAGACGCTCCAGCAGACCATCCCCGAGAAGGTGGAGGCGCCGAAGGTGGTGCTGCCGCCGTCGGAGCTGGAGGCGCAGAAGCAGGCGCAGGCCGAGGCCAAGCGGGCGGAAGCCGACGCGGCGAAGGCGAAGCTGGCGGAGCTGGAGGCGCAGAAGGCGCAGGCGGAGGCCGCGCAGAGGGCGGCGATCGAGGCGGAGCAGCAGAAGCTCCGGGACGAGGCGGAGGCGGCGAAGAAGGAGGCGTACCGGGCGCAGAAGGCGGCGGAGGCGGAGGCGAAGGAGCGCCACAAGCGCGAGCGGGAGGAGGCGGAGCGGCTGTTGCGCGAGGAGGAGGCGCGCAAGGTGGCCGAGGCGGCGCGGCTGGAGGCGGAGCGGAAGGAGGCGGAGCGCCGGAAGATCGAAGCGGAAGCCGGGCAGACGCTGGCGGTGGGCCTTGCGAAGACGAAGCGGGAAGGCTTCATGGCGCGGCTCAACGGCTTGTTCGGCGGGGCGCCCAAGGCGATCGACGAGCACACCCTCGCGGAGCTGGAGGAGGTCCTCTTCACCGCGGACATCGGGGTGAAGACGGCGTCGCGGCTGGTGGAGCTGGCGCGAGAGAAGGCGAAGGCGAAGGAGCTGGATCAACCCGAGAAGCTGAAGGCGGTGATCCGCGCCGAGGTGCAGAAGATCGTCGATCTCAAGGCGCCGCACGGGCTGCAGGGCGGGGGGCCTCCGCACGTGATCATGGTGGTGGGCGTCAACGGCGCGGGGAAGACGACGACCATCGGGAAGTTGGCGGCGAAGGCGAAGGCGGCGGGGAAGAAGGTGCTCCTGGGGGCGGGGGACACCTTCCGCGCGGCGGCGGCGGAGCAGCTCGACGTGTGGGCGGAGCGCGCGGGGGTGGACATCGTGAAGGGGAAGGAGGACGCGGATCCGGCGTCGGTCGTCTTCGACGCGGTGAAGAAGGGGGTGGCGGAGGGGTACGACCTGGTCATCGCGGACACGGCGGGGCGGCTGCACACCAAGGCGAACCTGATGGAGGAGCTCAAGAAGGTGCGCCGGGTGGTGGACAAGGCGTTGCCGGGGGCGCCGCACGAAGTGCTCCTGGTGCTGGACTCGACCAACGGGCAGAACGCGATCATCCAGGCCAAGCAGTTCCAGGAGGCGGTGGGCGTCACCTCCATCGCGCTGACCAAGCTGGACGGGACGGCGAAGGGCGGGGTGATCATCGGCATCTGCGACGAGTTGAAGGTGCCGGTGGCGTGGGCGGGCGTGGGGGAGAAGGTGGCGGACTTAAGGCCCTTCGAGCCCAAGGAATTCGTCCAGGCGCTGTTCGACTGACCAGGTCTCCCTCCGCCCCATCGGGGGAGCGGGGAAGAGCCCTACGGCTCGGTGGGATCGATTACGCGCAGGCTGGGGAACCGGCGGAAGTCGTGATCGCACGACACGACGCTCCCTCCGTGCTCGAGGGCGAGGGTGGTGGGTGGGGGTCTGAGGCGAGGTTCCCTCCGATGCCGAGCCCGAGGACGAGATCGCGCAGGAGCGCAGGGTGGCGTTCAGCGGGCGTGACGACGGCGCTGGCGGGTGCGGACAGCCAGGCATCGATGAGGCCGAAGGCCTCGGCGGGCGAGAGGGGCCGCGCGAAGAGGCCGGCCTGGGTCGCCACCCGGAGGAAGGCGAGCAGGACGGTCCAGGCGATGGCGACGCGGAGCCGCCCGCCCAGGGCGATGGCGAGCCACGCGCGACACGCGCGGTGCAGGGGCGCGTCGCGATTGATGGCGTACGCGTACAGGAGGACGTTGGCGTCGACGAGCAGCACGGCTACTTCCCCAGGGTGAGCTTGCGGGCGAGCTCTTCGTCCTCGAGCTCGGCGGCGAGGCGCAGGGCCTTGGTTAGATCGACGCCGGGGTGCTGGCCCATCGCGAAGGTCGGAAAGCGAACGACGCGCTGGGTGGGCGGCGGGGACGACACGCCGGTGCGCAGAACGGTGTTCAAGGCTTCCTTGAAGGACAGCCGCTTCTCCCGCATCAACATCTCCTCCCGAAACCGGCGGGCGCGAGGGGAGCGGGAAGAGCTGCCCCGTTTTCAGCTCTCGCCACATCTCCCCTCGCACCGCACGCCGTACCGACCCACCTGCCCCGTCCGTCCAACCACCCTGGTCGGCGAGCGGAGGTCATTGCGCGAGGGATGCCAGCGCGAAGTGCGCGGAATGCAGCGAGCGCGGCGCGGAAGGACCGTCCCGTGTGGTGACGGGGCGCACACGGGCGCGGACGAGCGCGCATGCACCAGTCGTCGTCTCAAGTCCTGAGAGGGCGGGCGCCCCTCAAGCCTCGAGCGATCCGCCGCGGATCAGCTCGGCCAACTGGGTGGTGGACAGCTTGCCCACCGAGTCGGTGCCGGCCAGCAGCGCGTCCACCAGCTCGCGCTTCTGCGCGTGCAGCGAGAGGATCTGCTGCTCGATGGTGCCCTCGGCGATGAGGCGGTACACCGTCACCGGGCGCGTCTGCCCGATGCGGTGGGCGCGATCGCTGGCCTGATCCTCCACGGCCGGGTTCCACCAGGGATCGAGGTGGATGACGTAGTCCGCGGCGGTCAACGTCAGCCCGGTGCCGCCGGCCTTCAGGGAGACGAGGAAGACGTCGCCGCCCTCACCCTTCTGGAAGGCCTCGACGCGCCGCTGGCGCTCGGCGAGCGGCACCTGGCCGTCGAGGTACGAGAAGGCGACGCCGTCCTTCCGCAGGGCGTCCACCACCAGGGCCAGGTGGGAGGTGAACTGCGAGAAGACCAGCACGCGGTGGCCGGCCGCGGACAGATCATGGAGCAGCTCGAGGAGCCGGCTCAGCTTGGAGGTGGCGCCTTCCCACTTCTCGTCCACCAGCCGCGGGTGGCACGCGGACAGGCGCAGGCGGGTCAGCGCGGCCAGCACGTCGAAGCGCTTGGACTCCCCGGTGATGTCCCCCAGCTCGGCCACGGCCGAGAGCCGCACGTCGTCGTACAGCGCGCGCTCCTCGGAGGACAGGGGGACGAGCACGTCGAGATCGGTGCGAGGCGGCAGCTCCTTCGCCACCGCGTCCTTGGTGCGCCGCAGGATGAAGGGCCGGACGATGGTGGCCAGCGCGCCCAGGGCCTCGCGGGACGCGGCGCCGAAGCGGTGGCGGAAGGACTCCTCGCTGCCCAGAAGGGAAGGCATCACCGCGCGGCACAGGCTCCACAGCTCGCCGACGTGGTTCTCCACCGGGGTGCCGGACAGGGCCACCACGAAGTCCGCCTGGACCTGGTGGGCGGCCTTCGCTCGCTGGGTGGACGCGTTCTTGATGGCGTGGGCTTCGTCCAGCACCGCGGTGGCGAAGCGGACGGCGCGGAACGCCTCGGCCTGGCGGGCGAACAGAGTCCAGCTCACCACCACCACGTCGCCTGGGCCCAGGCCAGACAGGGTGCGCTCGCCCTCGTGGAAGAGGTGCAGGCGCAGGGAGGGGGCGAAGCGGGCGGCCTCGGTCCGCCAGGTGTGCAGCACCGAGGACGGCGCCACCACCAGCGCCGGGCCGCTGGCAGCGCGGGCCAGCAAGAGCGCCAGCGCCTGGAGCGTCTTGCCCAGGCCCATGTCGTCGGCCAGCACCGCGCCGGTGCCCCACTGGGCCAGGCGGGACAGCCACTCGAAGCCCTCGCGCTGGTAGTCGCGCAGCTCGGCCTTCAGGCCTCTTGGGAGCTTGAAGCGCGCGGTGCGGGCGGTGGCCAGCTTCTGCATCAGGGTGCGCCACTCCTTCACCGCCTCGAGGGAGGCGATCTGCCCTTCCAGCGCGTCGAGCAGCGGGGCGGCGCCGGCCGTCACCTCGACGCTCTTGCCGGGGACGGCGAGGTGGGCGAGGGGCGAGAGGCGCTCGACGAGGGCCTCGGAGAGCTGCGCGTAGTCGTCGTCGGCCAGCTTGACGAAGCGGCGGCGCTCACGGGCCGCCTCGAGGAGCGCGGCGAGGGCGACGCGGCGGCCGTCGATCTCCACCTCGCCGTCGAGGCCGAACCAGTCGCGCTGGCGGGTGACGGCGAGGCGCAGCGCATCGAGGCGGGCCTCCCTGGAGAACTTCACGGGTGGCCCCTTCCACTCCACGGGGACGCCGAGGGCCGGGAGGCGGCGGAGCGCCTCGATGGAGGGGGCGGAGGCGTCGAGGTGCCAGGTGTGAGGCTCGGGGGCGGCGTCGGGATCGAGCCCGAGGTGGCCGGCGACGGCGTGGGCTTCGGCCACCTCGCGGGGGAAGTCGCGGCGGGTGAAGGTGCGGCGGCGGCCGTCGAAGGTGGCGGAGACGGGCACGCCCTGCCCGGGGACGAAGACGGGGCCGTGCTCGAGGGGCTCGACGCGGACGCCCAGCGTGAGGCCGTCGGGCCGGCGCTGGATGCGGATCAGGGGGCGGGTGGCGGGGGCCTGCTCGTCGCCGCGCAGCTCCTCGGGCAGCTCGACGAGGGCGCGGGTCTCGAGGCCGGGGAGGAGCTGGGTGAGGCGGGGAGCGGCTTCCTTCGGCAGCACCGGGCCGTAGCGGTTGGCGGCGACGAGGAGGTGCCGGAAGGTCTCGGTGAAGTGGACGAGGAGGAGCTGTCCGTCGGGGCCGGGGAGGAGCGCCACCAGCCCGTCGCTGCAGGGCCAGGCGCGCAGCTCCTTGGTCAGCTCGACGCCGCCGGCGAGGAAGCGCAGGCGGTAGCCCTGGGGATCGTCCTCGACGCGCACCGTGCCCTCGACGCGGACGACGGGAGCAGGCTCGGAGGCCCCGTTCCAGTGGACGCGGGGGTGCCCTTCGAGGAGCAGCACGGCGTCGCCGAAGTGGGGGCCGCGCTGGCGGGCGTCAGACTCGGCGATGGCGAAGCGCTCGGCGAGGCGCAGGTCGACGCCGTCGAGCTTCTCGAGGACGCTGGCGGGGGGCACGCGCTTGCCGGCCTTCGAGGGCACGCCGCGCTTGCCGACGGTGTGGAAGCGCAGCTCGAAGCCGTAGACGTTGGCGTGGAAGGACAGGACGCCTACGTCTCTGGTGGGGGAGGCGGGCGGCGCGTCGGCGGCGTCGAGGAGGCGTTCCCAGGCGGGGCGCAGGGCCTTCTTGAGGGTGTCGCAGAGCACCGGGTCCTCGGCCAGGCCGACGCAGAGCATTTCGAGGGCGATGACGCGGTGGATGCACTCGGCGCGGCCGCAGGTGCACTTCAGCGTGGGGTGGTTGGCCCATTGGAAGAGCTCCGGGACGGTGACCTCGGAGGGGTGCGACTGGCCCCAGGGCCGCACGCGCGCGAGGAGATCGCAGTCGCGCAGGTTGTAGGAGATGTCGCCGGGGCTCAGGCCCAGCGGGTAGGTGGAGGCGCGGGCGGTGCGTTCCCTGCGGGCGGCCGCCTGGAGCGCGGCGAGGGAGGGATCGGCCACGAGGGGCGGGAAGAGCAGGGGCTGGGCGCGGAGGTGCTCCACGTGGCGGGTGAAGTCCTGGAGGCGGGCCTCGAGGGTGCGGAGGTCGGAGCCGAAGTGGAGGTGGTGGTAGAGGCTGGGGCCGCCGGGAGAGTGCTCTTCGGGGCTGAACATCTCGAGGGTCCAGTCCTCGAGATCGGGGACGGCGAGGGCGGCGAGGCGGGCGCGGAGGGAGGCAACGGTGGGGACGGAGCGCAGCGGGGCGACGGTGCCGCCTGGCGTCTTGAGGCGTGGGCGGAGCCACTGTTTGAAGGCGGAGAGGAGGCGGGCGCGCTCGGTGGGGGAGAGGCGCAGCGTGTCGGCCTCGCGGAGGAAGCCCGGGAGATCGGCTTTGCGCATGACAGCGCCGGCGGTGAGCGTGGCGCGGAGGGGCCGGCCGACGGCGAGGAGTGGGATGATCTCAAGCAGCGGGGTGGCGGCGAGCGGCGTGCCTTCGACGAAGGGAAGGAGTTGGGCGAAGGAGGA
>JADLDB010000132.1 GCA_020846875.1 Myxococcales bacterium
GATCTCCACGTTCGCCCCGTCCAGCGTGCCGATGGTGAGCGCGCCGTTCATCGACATCTTCATGTTCCCGGTGCCCGACGCCTCCTTGCCCGCGGTGCTGATCTGCTCGGACAGGTCCGCCGCCGGGTAGATGTGCTGCGCGTTCTTCACGTTGAAGTCGGGCGCGAACACCACGTGCAGCCACTTCCGCACCGCCGGATCATGGGCGGCGCTCTCGGACAGCGCGTTGATGAAGCGGATGATCAACTTCGCCATGTGGTAGGCGGGCGCGGCCTTCCCGCTGAAGATGTAGCTGCGCGGCGCCAGGCCCTTCGTGTCGCCGTCCTTGATCCGCAGGAAGGTGTCGGCCACGTACAGCGCGGCGAGGTGCTGCCGCTTGTACTCGTGGATGCGCTTGACCTGGACGTCGCACAGCGCGTCCGGGTCGGCCACCAGGCCGTGCTTCTCCGAAATCCACGAGGCGAAGGCCTGCTTGTTGACGTGCTTCACCTTGCGCCACTTCTCGCGGAAGGCCGCGTCCTTCGCGAAGCGCTCCAGCCCCTTGAGCTGCGTAAGATCCCGAAGCCACCCGTCGCCGCCCAGCGCCTCGGTGAGCAGCTTCGTCAGCTTCGGGTTGGCCAGCGCCAGGAAGCGCCGGGGGGTGACGCCGTTGGTGACGTTGGTGAACTTGTCCGGCCAGAGCTCGGCGAAGTCCTTGAGCACCGTCTCCTTGAGCAGCCGCGAGTGCAGCGCCGCGACGCCGTTGACCCGGTGGCTGCCCACGGTGGCGAGGTGGGCCATGCGCACCGACTTGTCCCCGCCCTCGTCGAGGAGCGACATGCGCCGCGCGCGGTCGTCGTCGCCCGGGAAGCGGCCGCGCAGCTCCTCGAGGAAGCGGCGGTTCAGCTCGAAGATGATTTCCGTGTGCCGCGGCAGGAGCGCCTGGAAGAGCGGCAGCGGCCAGGTCTCCAGCGCCTCGGGCAGCAGCGTGTGGTTGGTGTAGCCGCAGGCGCGCCGCGTCAGGTCCCACGCCTGGTCCCAGGGCAGGTGGTGCACGTCCATGAACAGGCGCATCAGCTCGGCCACCGCCAGCGCCGGGTGCGTGTCGTTGAGCTGCACCGCGAACTTGTCGGCGAACTTGTCGATGGTCGTCCGCTGCAGGAGGAAGCGCAGGCAGTCCTGCAGGGCGCAGGAGACGAAGAAGTACTGCTGCTCGAGGCGCAGCGTCTTGCCCGCCAGGCTGGAGTCGTTGGGGTAGAGCACCTTGGAGATGTTCTCGCTCTTCACCTTGGCGTCCACCGCGCGCCAGTAGTCGCCCTGGTTGAAGGCGCCCAAGTCGAACTCGTCGTGGGCGCGGGCGCTCCACAGGCGCAGGAAGTTGGTGTTGCTGGTCCCGTAGCCGGGCACGCAGGTGTCCCACGGCGCGCCGATGACGACGCGCTCGGGCACCCACTTCACCCGGTAGTGGCCCAGCTCGTCGGTGCCGGCCTGGGTGTAGCCGCCGAAGCCGACGGTGTACTCAATCTCGTAGCGGCGGACCTCCCAGGGGTTGCCGCGGTGCAGCCAGCGGTCGGTGCGCTCCACCTGCTGCCCGCCGCGGATCTCCTGGTCGAAGATGCCGTACTCGTAGCGAATGCCGTGGCCGATGGCCGGCAATTCCAGCGTGGCCAGGCTGTCCATGAAGCACGCCGCCAGCCGCCCCAGGCCGCCGTTGCCCAGGCCGGGCTCTTCCTCGTGCTCGGTCAGCTCGTCGTAGTCGAGGCCCAGCTGCTCGCAGGCGGCGCGCACCTCCTGGTCCAGGCCCAGGTTCAGCACCGCGTTGGCGAGCTGCGGGCCGGGAAGAAATTCCGCCGACAGGTAGATGACCGTCTTGCTCTGCTTCTCCAGGTACGTCGACGCGCTGCGCACCCAGCGCTCCAGCAGGCGGTCTCGGACCACGTAGGACAGGGCCAGGTATTGGTCGTTCTTCGTGGCCACCCCGGGGAACTTGGCCAGCTCCAGGTACAGCTTCTCCACGAAGTCGTGGCGCAGCGACGCGGCGTCGAGGCCGGGCGTGACGGATTCGCGGGTGACGGCGGTGCGGAAGCGCTGCTGGTCCATGTGCGGGTACCCCCTGTCGGCGGCGGACTGTGGCACCGCGCGCAGAAAAGGCCCGCAAGAAAGTGACGCCTCAGGCGGTGGGCGGCGCCTCGGTCTTCCCGGTGCGCTCGCCCAGCTTGACGGCCGGCACGCCGCCCCAGACCTCGCCCGGGCCCACCCTGGTGCCCTTCTTCATCACCGCGTTGGCGGCGATGACCGCGCCGTCGCCTATCTCCACCCCGGGGAAGATGACGGCCATCAGGCCCACGGTGACGCGGCTGCCGATCTTCACCCGCTCCGTCACCAACTCGCCGCGCTCGGCCGCGTGGGCCACCAGCGTCACGTCGCCGCCGATGACGGTGTCGTCGCCGATCTCAATCAGGTTGGAGTCGCCGATGACGGCGGTGTTGAGCTGCACCCGCGCGCCCAGCTTCATGCCCATCAGCCGGTGCAGGAGGTTCAAGAAGGGCGTCACCCGCATGAAGTTGATGCAGGTGTAGCGGACCAGCAGGATGAGCGCGTTGTAGCTGGCCCACTGGTAGCCCTTGAAGGAGTAGTAGGAGTAGCGGCCCAGCGGAGTGCCGGCGCGCGTGACGAAGCGGAAGGCGCCCACCACGAAGATGACGCACAGCGCGTAGCTGAAGTACCCGAGGAAGCCTCCGGCGCTCAGCGCCAGCACCCGCAGCCAGCGGGGCCAGGCCGCCGAGGCGTCGAGCAGCGCCCACCAGCCGTACAGGCCCGGCGCCGCGGCCAGGCCGCCCAGCACCGAGAGCTGCAGGTAGAGGCCGAGGGTGAGCAGCACCTGCAGGGGCGTCGCCCAGCGGTGGAGGAGAGCCACGGGCCGGTGAGGCGTCATGCGCCGCAGCATAGGGGCCGGTGGGCGGGCCGGGCAGGGGCTGCGCTACGCGCGAGGACGAGACGCGCCCCCCGAACGAGCCGCGCGCCACCGACGGGCTGCCGCCGCCCGAGTCGCCCGGAGGCCCTGTCACGACCTCGTCATCGGGAAGGAACGGGACCGCGGCCGGCTGATCGCGATCACGGCCTACACCCGCCCGGAGCGGCGAGGATGGGCGCATGGCCCGACCGCGCATCAAGCTGATCACCCTCCCGTGGGAGCTCGAGGTGCCCACCTTGAGCCTCGCCTCGCTGGCCGCGGTGACGCCGCCGCACTTCGACGTGGCGATCGTCGACCTCTTGCGCCAGCGCCTGCACTTCGACGAGCCGACGGACCTGGTGGGCATCACCGCGTCCACGCCGCGCATCAAGGCGGCGTACGCGCTGGCCGACCTCTACCGGGCGCGCGGGGTGAAGGTGGTGCTGGGCGGCCACCACGCCAGCGCCATGCCCGACGAGGCGCTGTCCCACGCCGACGCGGTGGTGGTGGGCGAAGGGGAGACGGCCTGGCAGCGGCTGTGCGAGGAGTTCCTCGTCTCGCCGTCGCGGGTGACGGGCATTCACCGGGATCCGGCGCCGAACCTGTCCACGCTGCCGCAGCCGCGCGTCGACCTGATGCACCTCGAGCGCTACGGCGCCTGGTACTACCCGCTCATCGCCAGCCGCGGGTGCCCGGAGGCCTGCAGCTTCTGCTTCGCCAAGCGGATGACGCTGGGCTACCGCACCTACCCCATCGCCCACGTGCTGGAGCAGGTCCGCCGCCGGCCCGCCTGGGTGAAGGGCGCGTACTTCGTCGACGACAACCTCACCGCGGACCCGGACTACGCGCGGGAGCTGTTCCGCGCCCTGGCCCGCTTCGGCGTCGTCTTCGGCATGCAGTCGCGGCACGAGTTCTCCCGCGAAGGCGAGGACCTGGCGCTGGCGAGGAAGGCCGGCTGCATCCTCATCTCGTCGGGCTACGAGTCCATCAACCAGGAGTCCCTGGACGGCACCGGCAAGCGCTCGATGGCCGAGCTGCACCGGGACACCGCCGCCGCCCAGTTCCGCGAGGGCATCATCCCTTCCGGCAACTGGATGTTCGGCTTCGACTGGGACGGGCCGGACATCTTCGCGCGCACCCTGGAGTTCCTCGACGACACGGACCTGCTCCACTGCAGCTTCACCACCGAAATCCCCTTCCCCGGGACGCAGGCGTGGAAGGCGTACCGGCTGGAAGGCCGGCTCCTCACCGAGGACTACGACGACTTCGTGGGCAAGGACCACGTGGTGGTGCGCCCGGCGCGGATGACGCCGGACGAGCTGCGCGAAGGCGTCCGCTGGCTGGCCACGCACTACTACTCCGCGGGCCGGTGCGCGCGGCGGGGGTTGAAGGCGGCCCGGAATCCGCGCCTCGCGCCCCTGGGGCAGTTCACCCGGCTGCCCGCGCTGTTCGGCCTGCAGGCCTTCCAGTTGTGGCAGTGGCACTACCGGATGGTGCCGTCGCTCCAGTGGCTGTACCGGCGCATCCTCTCGGTGAACAAGCACCGCTACTTCGGCGACCTGCTGCGGAGCACCGACTTCTGGGCCAGCGAGCACGCGCCGGCCGGCGGCCCGTCGGACGAGGAGCTGTCGCTGGCCGGGCCCTTCATCGCCACCCAGGGCCTCAAGCCCAGCCCCAAGCGCAGGCTGGCGCCTTCCCAGGCCCAGCCGCGAAACCCTGCGCGGGCGTGACGGGCGGGCGTCGCTCCGGCGGACGGCAGCGCGGTGGCCTTGCGCGACGACCTCGGCGGCATGAGCCCCGCCGAAGCGTCACGGCTCGCGCAGCGCCTGGAAGCTCCAGGTGTCCGTGTCGTCGCCCACCACCACCGAGGTCGCCGTTGGCGCCGATGAGCTTCGGCCGGCCAGCACCTGCCCGCTGGCGTCGAGGGCCGTGGGCGCTCCCTGCAGGCGTTCGCCCACCGCGAGCATGGTCAGCGCGGGCTCGAGGTCGATGCGGGCGCTGCCCAGGCCACTCACCGTGCGCGCAGGAACATCGGCTGCCAGTCGGGGGCGGCGTCGTCGCTCACCCGCGTCACGCCCCCGTCCGGCCGGGCGAGCCACACCTCGGGGGTGCCGCTGCGCGTCGAGACGAAGGCGAGGAAGCGGCCGTCGGCGCTCACCTGGGGTTGGTGATCGTCCCACGGCCCGGCGGTCAGCAGCGTGGCGCGCCCAGACGCCGCCTCGGCCGACGCCAGGTGCAAAAAGCCCCCCTCGCTCCGGGCGGCGAAGACGAGCCGCCGGGAGTCCGGCGTCCACACGGCGTCCTGCTCCCCGGCCTCCACCGCGCCCGCGTCCCACGCGCCCGCCGGGGGGACCCCTTCGTGCAGCCTGCGCTGGCCCCGCCCGTCGGGCCTCACCAGGAAGAGGCGATCGCGCCCCTCACGGTTGGACAGGAAGGCGATCCACTTCCCGTCGGGGCTGACGCGCGGCCGGAAGTCCTCCAGGTGGAAGGCGGTGAGCCGCTGCCTGCGCCCGGCGTCGAGGCCCACCCGGTACACCTCGGAGTCGCCGTCACCGCTCGACACGTACGCCAGCCACGTCCCCTCGGGCGCCAGCGCCGGCTCGAAGCACCCGGTGGGCTCGTCGAGGACGACGGACGTGCCCCCGTCCGACAGCTCGACGCGCGCCAGCTTCGAGAGGCTGCCCGCGCCCGACTCGTAGATGACCGACTGCCCGTCCGCCGAGACGGTGGGGTGCCTGGCCCGCAGCGACGCCTCGCCCAGCGCGCGCACCCCGCCGTCGAGGCGCACCAGCCGCAGCTCTTCCTGACCGCCCTCCGAGGCCGTGGCGATGACGCCCGCGCCGTCGGGCAGGACCGCCCCCAGGTAGTGCGCCGCGGGGCCGCCGGTGAGGGGAGCGCCGTCGACGACCACCTGCGGCTGGCCGCTGCGCTCGGAATTCCACGCCAGCCGCCAGCCCGCGTCGCGCAGCTCGTCAAGGACGCCCCTGTTCACCCCGGGGGCGGCGCGCGGCGCAGGCGCGTCACGGACGACCACCGCCCCGCCGGCGTCCACCTTCGGCGCCTCGCGCTTGCACGCGCCGCTCGCCAGGAGCAGCGCGACAAGGGCCCACCTCACCGCACGCGGATCGCGTCGGCGATGACCACCTTGCCCGGCGCCTGCCAGCGCGACAGCACGACCTTGTTCCACCCGGCGGTGAAGTTGAACCGGCCCACCTGGTTCCACTTGCCGCCGTTGACCTGCTGGTTGACCGCGCCGTCGCCGACGCGCTGCCCCTGCGCGTTGAAGGCGACGAAGGTCGCCGACGCCGAACGATCCGTCGCCGCGGTCCACCACGCGTCGATGGTACGCGCTTCGTTCCGATCCAGCTTGAAGAAGAAGGCCGCGCCGTCAGAGATCGCCGCGGTGCGCGCGTACCAGTACCCGGTGCCGTAGTAGCCGGCCACGTTGGTCGAGCTCGTCCAGTTCGCCGACACCTGGAGGTACCCGCGCGCCTGGTTGTTGTTGGCGTTGTTGCTGTCGATGATGATCGCCCCGCTCGGCGTGGGTGTCGGCGTCGGAGGCGGCGTCGGCGGCGTCGAGTTGCAGAACGCGTTCACCTTCTGGATGTACGAGCTCCACGGCCAGTTGCGGCCCGGATCGGTGCGGTTGTACGGCTGCAGTTGTCCGTGGCCGACGATGTGCTGGCGATCTCGCGGGATGCCCCAGCTCTTCGTGATGTCGCAGGTCAGCCGCGCCGAGGCGTCGATCTGCCCGCCGTTCCACGAGGCCTGCGACGCGTAGCCGGCGTGCTCGATGCCCACCGAGAAGTTGTTCACGTTGATGCCGTTGAGGTTGCACTTCACGCTGCTGTTCAGGCTGCAGCTGTAGTTCGCCGCCACGTGCCAGGCCTTGTCCGCCTCTCGCACCAACTGGCTCACCTCGGTGCCGGTGGTGTTCACCACGTAGTGCGCGCTGGCCTGGGCGGCGGTGTTCGACAGCCAGCCCCAGCAGCCGGAGTACGCCCCTTCACAGGTGTGGATGACCACCAACTGCGGCCTGAGCCCATTGGCGCGGGTGCTGTAGTTGGGCGACGGGCGCCACACCGCGCCGCCGTAGTCGGGCGCGCGGCTCAAGGCCTGCGTCACCTCGGCGTACTCGCCGATCTCCGCCTCCAGCGCCTGCTGCTGCCCCGTCGCCTCGAGGTCCAGGGTCTGCTTGCCCACGCCGAGCCGCAGGGCCGAGTACACCTCGCCCTTCACGAAGCTGACCCGGGCCTCCGGCGCCTCGATGTTGGCGTAGGCGCCGATGACGCCCGTCCACGCCGTCAACTGCGTGCGCTCGATGCCCTGGGCCTTCGCCTGCGCGTCCAGCCAGGCGGCCGCGGCCCGCACGTTGGCCGAAGGCTCGCGCTTCGCGTCCTCCTCGGTGACGTTGGCCAGCCGCGCCCCGTCCGTCAGCGCCTGGCCGGACAGCGCCATCAGGCCGAAGGTCGGCGCCGCGCCCTCGAAGTCGCCTTCGCTGTCCACCATCTCGTAGCGCGTCAGCGAGTACGACAGCGCCTTGAGCAAGGCCGGCGGCACGTTGAACTCCACGCCCGCGGCGTCGAAGCGCTCGTCGTGCGTCGGGGCGGTGCGCAGCAGCGACTCCTCGCTCGCGTCCACGAAGGCCTCGGCCCGCGAGTCCTGGCCGCCGACCACCAACACCGAGTCCGCCTCTCCTCCGCAGCCCGTCGCCACCGCCATCGCCACAGCCCAGGTCAGCTTCCGAAACATGGTCCGCTCCCTCTTCGGCGCGCGACACGCGCAGGTTTCACTCCGAGTCGTGGAAGGACTACGCACGCCGCGTTCCAACCCGCGCCCCAGGCCTCGCGCGCGGTTGCGGCGGCCCTGAGCCCCGCGTGTCGCGTCCGGATTCACCCGCGACGCGCAACTCGTCCTCGCGCCAGACACCTCGACGTAAAGCCGATTGCCCCTGGTCGCCGGACGTCGCGCGCGCGTGACAGTAGGAGCGTGTAGGTCCACCATCGCCTTCGCGACGGCGCCAGGGCTAGTCTGCGCCCCCATCCACCAATGCCCGAAGTCTTCTCTGACGCGAAGCTGGGTCCGCTGACGCTGAGGAACCGCGTCATCAAGGCCGCCACCTTCGAGGGCCTGACGCCCGACGCGCTCGTCACCGACGCCCTCGTCGACTTTCACCGCCGCCACGCCGCGGGAGGCGTGGGCATGACGACGGTGGCCTACTGCGCCGTCGCCCCGGAAGGGCGCACCGAGCGCCGCCAGCTGTGGATGCGCCCGGACGCGCTGCCGGGCCTCCGGGCCCTCACCGACGCCGTGCACGCGGAAGGCGCGGCCATCTCTGCGCAACTGGGTCACGCCGGGCCGGTGGCCGACGCGCTGTCCAACGGGCTGCCCGCGCTCGGGCCGTCCCGCCGCCTCTCGCCCCTCACCTTCCGCTTCATCCAGCCCTGCACGCGGGAAGACATCGCCCGGGTGACGCGCGCCTACGCGGAAGCCGCTTCGCTGGCGGTGGAGGCCGGCTTCGACGCGGTGGAGCTCCACTTCGGCCACACGTATTTATTGTGTGCCTTCCTCTCCCCGAAGATGAACAAGCGGAAGGACGGGTGGGGCGGCAGCCTGGACAACCGCGCCCGCTTCGCGCGCGACGTGGCGAGGACGGTCAGGGAGCGCGTGGGCCACCGCGTCGCCGTGCTGGCCAAGGTGGAGCTGGACGAAGGCGTCACGGGCGGCATCACCCTGGACGAGGCGATTCCCTTCGCCCAACGGCTCGAGGCCGACGGCACCCTCGACGCGCTGCAGCTCACCGCGGGCAGCTCGTTTCTGAATCCCATGTTCCTCTTCCGGGGCGACGTGCCGCTGGCCGAGTTCGCCGCGCAGTTCAGCCAGCCCCTGCGCCTGGGCCTCAAGCTCTTCGGCGCGCGGTTCCTCAAGACGTACCCCTACGAAGAGGCCTACCTGCTGCCGCTGGCCAGGCAGGTGCGGGCCGCGGTGAAGCTGCCCCTGGTGCTGCTGGGCGGCATCACCCGCAAAGAGACGATGGACCGCGCGATGGCCGAGGGCTTCGACTTCGTGGCCATGGGCCGCGCGTTGCTGCGCGAGCCCGACCTGTTGCGCCGCATGCAGGCCGATGCGCGCACGCCCAGCGAGTGCACCCACTGCAACAAGTGCATGCCGTCCATCTACACCGGCACCCGCTGCGTGCTGGTGCAGCCGGAGCCACCCTCGCCGGCTCCGCGTCCGGTGCCATGAGCGATCGCCCGCTGAAGCTGCCGGCGCGCTTCCGCCTCGCGCTCCTCGGCAAGGGCGCGCTGCTGGCGGGCCTGGGCGCCGGCTTCGGGTGGCTGGGCGTGGAGGCGTGGGCGAAGTGGCACTGGCACCTCCTGGCGCGGCTGTCGGGCGTGGCGCTGTGCGCGGTGGCCGGTGGCTTCCTCCTCTGGGCGGCGGGCCTGGCGCTGCTGGACGTGCTGCGCGGCGAAGCCCTGGTGTCCACCGGGGCGGTGGCGCTGAAGAGCCGGCGCGCGGGCTACTCGCTCAAGCTGCCGTCGGGCCGCTTCGTCGAGTACATCCTCCACAACCCGTGGCAGCGCCTCACCCCGGGCAAGACGTACACGGTGACGTACGGGCGGCACTCGGGCGTGCTGGTGGCGCCGCCGCGCGAAGAGCCGGCCTCGTAGCGGGCGACGTCAGAGCCTGTACCAGTAGTCGCCGTGGCGGCCGCTCGTCTCTTCGCGCCAGGCGAGCAGCGGGTGCCCGATGAAGCAGGGGACCGCCGCCATCGCCGGGCCGTGCATGCGGAAGATGAGCGGGCAGCTCCGGAAGCCGGGCTTGAGCGCGAGGCGCAGGTGCCCTTCCACCGCGCCGTCAGGCAGCTCGCCCTCGGTCCACGACGCGTCGTACATCGGGTACATGGTCGGCCCCATCACCGTGCAGACGAAGCGCATCAGCAAGCGCGCGCTCACGAAGTGCCGCAGTATTCCCCGGCCGGTGGGCGACACGTCCTGGATGGTGGCGCAGAGCCCTACGATGCGCTCAGCGCCGGCGCGGGCCTCGAGGCGGTCGAGCAGCTCCACCACCAGGTCCCACTTCAGCTCGGACGTGCGGTGCCGCAGCGCGTGCGCGTCGAAGGGCATGCCTTCGCAGAGCGCCGCCAGGGGCGCGTCGAGCTGGTCGGCGAGGTTGACCAGCATCTCCACCACCGCGTGGGTGACGACCTCTGCGGCCACGGAAGGTCTCCACCGGCCAATGTAACCGACGCCGCCCACCGCGTCCGGGCGCCCGCGCCGTCGGCCATCGCCGCTGGGGAGGGCGTACCTCGTGGCGGCCTTCCTACAGCGTGAACCAGTAGTCGCCGCCGCGCTCGTCCGTCTTGGCGCGCACCGCGAGCGGCGGGTGCCCGACGAAGCAGGGGACCGCGGCGTTGGCGGCGGCGTGGATGCGGAAGATGAGCCGACACCCGCGAAACCCCGGTCGCAGCCGGATGCGCAGGTGGCCCACCACGCTGCCGTCGGGCTGCTCCGTCTCGTCCCAGTCGGACTGGTACATCGGGTACATCGACGGGCCCACCACCGAGCAGACGAACCGCATCAGCAGGCGCGTGCTCACGAAGCGGCGGAACAGGCGGCGCCCGGTGGGGGAGAGCTCCGGCATGCTGGCGCACAGCGCGAGGATGCGCTCGGCGCCGGCGCGGGCCTCGAGGCGCTCGAGCACCTCGACGAAGTGCTCCCACCTCAGGTTTGCCACGCGGTGCCGCAGCAGGTGGGCGTCGAAGGGCAGGCCGGCGCACAGCTCGGACAGGGGCACGCCCGCCTGGTCGGCAGAATTCACCAGCAGCTCCACCGCGGAGTGGGTGACGCTCTCGCCGTCCGTGGAAGGGCTCCTCGCCTGCACGGCCGGGACAGTGCGCCACGCCCGCGCCGTCCACAACCCTGCTAGCCGACGATGCCCACCGCGCCCGCCAGCCACTCCCGTACGTCGTCGGCCGAGGGCAGCGCGTTGCGATCCAGCGCCCAGGTGAAGAGCGGACCGGCGAGCTCGCCCGCCGAGCGGTAGCGGACCTTCGGATCCACCGCCAGCGCTCTCTGGATGACGGCAGCCAGCGGCTTGTCCACGTAGTCGGGGATGGACAGCTTGCCCGCACGGATGCGGTTCATCACCTCCGGCTCGCTCGCGCCTTCGTCCTGGAACGGGTGGTACCCCACCACCATCTCGTGGAGCATCACGCCCACCGACCAGAGGTCCGACGCCACGCTGCCGCGCTCGCCTCGCGTCTGCTCCGGCGCCAGGTACGACAGCTTGCCCGCGGCGATGCCTTCCCCGGGCCCCACGTCCAATTGCGCGCTCGACGCCACCCCGAAGTCGCCCAGCTTCACCGCGCCCTGCCCCGAGAAGAAGACGTTGGCCGGGTTCACGTCGCTGTGGATGAGGCTGAGCGCCGTGCCCGTCTTGGTGGTGGCGGTGTGCAGGTAGGCCAGCCCGCGCAGCACCTCGATGACGACGTGCACGCCCATGTTGGCCGGGAAGCCGGCCATCGCCCGGCGGTGCGCCTCCATCACCTGCCGCAGGTCGCCGCCGATGAGGAACTCCAGCGCGATGAAGTGGCGGTTGAAGGCCCGCCCGTGCTCCAGCATGCGCACCAGGTTGGGGTGCGAGAGCAGGCCCATCAGGTCCACTTCGTCGGCGATCTTCTCCTCCGGCACCTCGGGGCGCATCAGCTTGAGCGCCACCTGCACCTGGTCGCCGTGCGCGTCCACCGCCTCCGCCAGGAAGACCTCGGCCATCCCGCCCAGGCCCACCCGCGAGCGGACCAGGTACTTGCCGTACAGCCGGCTCGGCACCTCGATGGCGTTGACGGGCTGCATCGAACGGCCGGCACTCTACCCCCCGTCTGGTGAGGGCGCTCGTCTGATCGCCCCCCAACCCACCTCGTGCGTCGCAGGGTGGCCCCGCGGACAGGGGACGGTAGAGTCCTCGCCGTCGTGAAGTGTTCTTCCTGTGGAAGCGCGGTCGCGGACGGGGCGTCGGCCTGCCAGGCGTGCGGGTCGCCGGTGTCTGCCTCGGCTGCCGCGCCCTCGTTGCCGTCGACCCGGGTGGGAGGACGGCCCTCCGGCGTCTCGCAGAGGAACTTGAAGCCCTTGTCCAACCGCGAAGAGAAGGTCATCACCCCGGTGCGGGTGGGCGACGTGCTGGTGGGGCGCTACCGGCTCGACCAGAAGATCGGCGAAGGCGGCATGGGCAGCGTCTACGTCGCGCACGACCAGGACCTCGATCGCCAGGTGGCGGTGAAGCTGCTCGCGGCCAACCTGGTGACGGACGACGAGGTGGTGGAGCGCTTCGAGCGCGAGGCGAAGCTGAACGCGAAGCTGGACCACGCCAACATCGCGCCGGTGTTCGACGTGGGGCGGCACGAGGGCCGGCCCTTCATCGTGATGAAGCTGCTGGAAGGCGACACCCTGGCGGCGGTGCTGCGCAGCAAGGGCGGCTTCTCCAGCGACGAGACGCTCAAGCTGATGCGCCAGTTGGCCGCCGGGCTCGACTACATCCACGGGCGGGGCTTCATCCACCGCGACATCAAGGCGGGGAACATCTTCATCGGCTCCACCGGGCACGCCACCATCCTCGACTTCGGCATCCTGCGGCCGAAGAGCGCGTCGCAGGGCCTCACCCGCACCGGCATGGTGATGGGCACGCCGCACTACATGGCGCCCGAGCAGGCGCTCGGCCTGCGCGACGTGGACCACCGGGTGGACATCTACGCGCTGGCGGTGGTGCTCTTCGAGTGCCTCACCGGCACGCTGCCCTTCGAGGCGGACTCGGAGCTGAGGCTCATCCAGATGCAGGCGCACGCGCCGCCGCCGGACCTCCTCCAGCGGGCGCCGTGGATCGTAAAGCCGGTGGCTGACGTGATGCGCCGGGCCCTGGCCAAGCGGCCCGACGACCGCTTCGCCTCCGGCGCAGAGCTGGTGAAGGCGCTGGAAGCGGCCTACCGCGACTCCGGTGGGCACCCGGCCGCGCCGCCGCAGAAGCTCCAGGAAGGCACGGCCCCCGGCTGGCGGATGAAGGCCGGGCTGCTGTCCTCGCTCCGGGAGAAGGACGCGGCGATACGCGGGAGCGCGCCCGCGTTGGCGTCTCCGGTGGGGGCGGTGCCGGCAGCGACTTCGGCGCCGCCGAAGGCGACGTGGCACGCCGATGCGGGCCAGGCGGGAGGCGCGGCGGGGCAGAGCGCTTCAGCCCACGAGGCAGGCGCTCCGGGACACGCGGGAGGTCCTGCCCACCCGGCACAGGCGCTGGGACAGCCGAGCGCTCCGGCCCCGCCGTCGGCCCTGGCCTCGGGTGCGGCGCCGGGCCAGGGCGCGGTCGGCACCACCGATGCGCCCGGCGCGGGCCAGACGGAGAAGGCACCCGACGCTGCACCTCCCTCCACCTCTCCCGCCGAGGGACGAACGGGCCGGCGAGGCCTCGTCGCCGCCGGCGTCGTCGCCACGCTGGGGCTCCTCGCCGCCTTCGCCACCTGGAAGCTGCTGCCCACCTCCGGCAACGGAGGCGATCCCCTCCTCGCCGCCGCCGACGCGGGCCGCCCCGCCCCCGACGCCGGCTCCGCCATCGCCCTCGCCACCCCCGACGCGTCCACCGAAGCCGCCCAGCCCGACGCCGGCCAGGCCGTCGCGCTCGTCACCGTCGACGCCGGCGCCCCGCCACCCGAAGACGCCGGCGCGCGCGTGGCCGTCGTGCCTGCTGGCAAGAAGAGCGGGAAGTTGAACGTCATCACCACCCACGGCGGCGAGCCCTGGTGGGCGCAGGTGTCCATCGACGGCGTGCCGCGCGGAAGGACGCCCATCCTCCTCGACCTCCCCGTGGGCAGGTACCAGCTGCGCGTCGAGCGCGCCGGCTTCCGCACCGAGCAACGCGAAATAAAGGTTGCGTCAGGCAAGTCGACTGTGTTGCGAATCGACCTGGTCCCATGACGGCGTCGGTCGCTTCCCTCCTCGCGCTCCTCTTCGTCGCCGGTCCCGCTGCTCGCGCCGCGAAGGTGGACCCTCCGAAGGCGGAGGGCACGAAGCTGGAGCAGGGCCAGAAGCTGTTCGCCTCCGGCGACTTCGAAGGCGCCCTCAAGGCGCTGGACGCCGCCGCCCAGGAGTCGAAGGACGACGCCACGCTCGAGAAGGTGCACCTGCTGCGCGCGCAGTGCTTCGCCGCCCGCCAGGACTTCGTGCGCGCCGAAGAGGCCTTCGCCCAGGCCCTGGAGGCCGACCCCGAGGCCTCGCTGGACCCGGCGCGGGTCGACCCCACGGTGGTGAAGATGCTGGACGCGGTGCGCAACCGCCTCACCGGCTCGCTGGTGCTGGAGTCCACCCCGCCGGGCGCCTCCGTCACCGTCGACGGCAAGGACGCCGGGCTGACGCCCCAGGCGCTGCCCATCGCCATCGGCCGGCACCGCCTCGAGCTGCGCTGGGAGAAGGGCCCGCTGGCTTCCTCCGAGGTGGTGGTGAAGCCCGGCCGCGAGGCGAAGGTGACGTGGGTGCAGGGCCCGGTGACGCAACTGCCGCCCCCGCCCTGTCCCGCCGCGCCCGCGCCAGGGCCCACGCCCCGCCCGCTGCGCCCCTTCGCCGACGTGCGCGCAAGCTTCGAGGTGCCCGTCAACCCCGGCGCCTACGTCACCGGCGGCTTCGAGGTGGGTGGGGGCCTCGAGGTGTGGTGGTTCCGCCTCGGGCTGTGGGCGCGCCTGTTCCCCGCCTTCGGCCTCACCCCGAGGCTCGCCTTCGCCGTCCCGGTGGCCGAGAAGTTCAACGTCCTCATCGAGCTCGGACTGCCGGTGCTCTTCCTCCGCGACGGCACCGGCGTGGGCCTGTGGGGCACCGGCGGCGCCGAGTACTACCCGCTGCGGTGGCTGGGCTTGTGGGCAGCGGCGGGCGCGCGCCACTACTTCCAGTGGCCGGGACGGAATGATCCCACCGCCTTCACCGTCACCGGCGGAGCGCGGCTGCGCATGCCCTGACGCCTCAGCGAGCCGCCAGCGTCGCGGCGTGCTGCGCGAAGTAGCGCCCGCCGCGCGACTCGTAGAGGACGAAGGTGGCCACGGTGAAGTCGTCGAAGCGCTCGCGCTGGAAGGCGCTGGCCACCTCCAGCAGCGCCGCATCGCCCCGCGGAGTCTTCGAGCGCGCCAGGGTGAGGTGCGGCCGCCACGCTCCGTGCTCGTCCTTCACCTCCAGCGCCTGCGACAGGTCTCCTTGCAGCGCGCGCGCCGCGTCCAGCGCCCCGTCCAGCCCCAGCCACAGCACCTGCGGGTGCGAGGGCGGCCCGAAGCAGCCCGCGCCGGCGACGCGCAGCCCGTGCGGCCCGTGGCGGTGCGCCACCGCGTCCATGACGGCCTGGAGCGAAGGCAGGCGCGCCTCGGCCGTCTCGCCCAGAAAGCACAGCGTGACGTGCCACCCTTCCGCGCGCGTCCACTTCGCCTCCACCCGCGGGCGCCACGTCTCCACCAGCGCCTCCACGCGCGCCTTCTGTGCTTCGGGGAGGTCGACGGCGAGGAAGAGCCGCATTGCGTCAGCGTACAGCGGGTGAGTCTCGCCCCGCCAAACGGGCAGAGGCGTGTGCGAAGCCCGGCCTTGCACACCCACAGGCGACCCACGTCAACTTCGGCCCAGAAGACGCCGCCCGGGGGGGCAACGACGTGACCACCTGGTACCTGAAAGACGCGCGCGGAGGTGTCGTCGGCCCGCTCTCCCGCGAGGCCGCCTCCGAGTTGGTGCGCTCCAGGCCCGGCCTCTTCGTGCATGGCTCCCACGACGGCGTCGCCTGGCGGCCGCTCAAGGCCACCCCGTCGCTGGCCGAAGGGGAGGACGCGCAGGTCCGGCAGCGCCGCGAGGTGGCCGCTGCGCAGCAGGTGGAGCTGCAGCTCGATCGCTACCGGGAGCTGGCCCCGCACCACCTCTTCGGCGTGCCCGAGGGCTCCACCGACTTGAAGGCCTGGCGGCAGGGCTTCTTGAACGTGGCCAAGCGCTTCCACCCGGGCCGGTTGCCGAAGGACGTGGCGCCGGTGCTGCTCAAGGCGCACATGGCCATGTACCAGTACCTCACCGAGGTGATGGAGCGCCTCGAGCGCAAGCTGGGCGACCAGGTGACGGGCGCCGAGCGCATCCCCACGCCGCGCGCCGGCACGCCGGTGCTGTGGACGCTGGAGGCCCTGCACGCCCGGCGCCTGCCTCACGCGGTGGAGGCGGACCTGTCCGTCACGGCCCGCACCGCCTTCGTCTTCTCGGTGCATCGGCTGATGAACCTGTCCAACCAGGGCGTCTTCTTCCCGGTGCTGCCGCCGCTGCACCTGGGCACGCGCATGGAACTCACCTTCCGCTTCGAGGAGGCCGGGCGCGAGGTGAGGGCCCGCGGCAAGGTGGCGGTGGAGAGCACCACCATCACGCCCGCCCAGCAGCTGCGCGGCTTCGGGGTGCGCTTCGACAACTTGGGCCCCGAGGAGCGCGGCTTCATGCTGCGCGAGGTGAAGCGGCTCCAGGCGGTCGCCCACGCCCCCTGAAGGGCGTCACTCCAGCACCTTGAGCTCCACCCGCCGGTTGCGCGCGCGCCCCTCGGGCGAGTCGTTGCCCGCCACCGGCGCCTTCTCACCCAGGCCCTTCACCGTCAGCCGGCCGGCGTCCACGCCCCGTTGAAGCAGCGCCTGCCGCACGTGCTCGGCGCGCTGCACCGAGAGCTGCAGGTTGAAGTCCGCGTCGCCGGAGTCGTCGGTGTGGCCCTGCACCTCCACCCGCTTCACCTGGGTGGACTGCTTCATCAGCTCGGCCAGCGCGTCGAGCAGCTTCGCGTTGCGCGGCAACAGCTCGGCGGAGTTGAGCTCGAAGACGATCTTCCCGCGGATGACGATGCGCCCGCTCTCCAGCACCAGGGCAGGGGAGTCGGGGCAGCCGTCCCCGGTCCCTTCTCCCGCCGCGTCGGGGCACTCGTCCTTCGCGTCGGCCACGCCGTCGAGGTCGGCGTCTGCGGGAGGGGGAGGTGGCGGCGGCGGCCGGGGCGCCGAGGCACACGCCACGAGGAACAGCGCTCCGCCCACCACGAAGAGCCGCATGCGCGCTGACGCTGACAGATGAGGCGCGCTCAGACAATTCCTTCGGCAGCGCCGGCGGTCCTCCACTTCAGGGAAACCCCGGACCTCACCCGTCGCCGCTGGGCAGGGGAGGCTGCCCGTTCCTGAAGGTGCGGGGGGCGATGAGGGTGAAGCGCGCCCCTGCCCCCGGCGCGCTGGCGATCTCCAGCGAGCCCCCCAACAGCCCCAGCCGCTCGCGCACGCTGAACAGGCCCAGGCCCCCCTCGGACAGCTCCCTGGCGCTGGGCTGGGCGCCGGGCTCGAACCCCACTCCGCAGTCGCTCACCGTCACCCGGCAGCAGCGCTCGTCGTGCACCGCCAACTCGACGTCCGCCGTGCGCACCCGGGCGTGCTTCACGGTGTTGAAGAGCAGCTCGCGCACCGAGGCGAACAGCAGGGCGCGCACCTCCTCGCTGTCGGGGTTGGCCTGCGCGTCCAGAGACAGGCGCACCTCGAGCGCGTGCTTCTCGGCCATCCACTCCGCCAGCCACTCCAGGCCCGCCGCCAGGCCGAACTCGTGGAGGAGCGGCGGGGACAGCTCCACGCTCAAGGAGCGCGACGCGGCGATGGCCTCGTCCAGGCACCGGCGGATGCGGCCCAGCGTGGCCTCGCGGTCGCCGCTGCCCTTCGCGAAGAGCTCGACGTTCATCTTCGCGCTGGCCAGCAACTGCTGGACGTGGTCGTGGAGGATGGTGGACAGCCGCTGCCGGGCGCGCTGCTCGGCCAGCGAGAGGTCGGAGGCGAGGCGGCTCAATTGATCGGCGCGCTGCTGCAGCTCGTGGGTGCGCTCCTTCACCCGCTGCTCCAGCTCCTCCCGGGCGCGCAACAGCTTCTCTTCCGCTTCCTTGCGCGCGCTCACGTCCGTCACCAGCGCCACCAGGTGGGCCGGGCGCCCCGTCTCGTCGCGCAGCACCGTCACGTACTTGTGCACCCAGATGGGCCGGCCGTCGCGGTGGACGTAGCGGTTCTCCACCTCGAAGTAGGGGATGGCTCCGGCCTTGAGCCGGCCGAGCTCCGCCTGGTTGCGCGGCCGGTCCTCGGGGTGCACCAGGCTGGAAAAGTGGACGCGGCGCAGCTCTTCCGCGGAGTAGCCCAGCAGCGCCGAGTAGGCCGCGTTGCACTGCTGGAACTGGCCGTCCCAGCAGGTGATGGCGATGCCCATCGGGGCGTTCTCGTACACCTTGCGGAAGCGCTCCTCGCTGGCGCGCAGCGCCTGCTCCACCTCGCCTTCCACCCGGGGGCTCACCTCCCGCACCACCGAGAGGTACGCCTGCGCGTTGCCCGCGTCGTCCTTGAGCGTCACCACCGACGCCGCCACGCGGAGCTCGACGCCCGCGCGCGTCACGTGCACCAGCTCGCCGCTCCAGGTGCCCCCGGCCGCCAGCGCCGCGCGCGCCACCTCCTCGTCCTCGGGCGGCAGCCACCGGCGCTGGTACACAGAGGTGAGCGGCTTGCCCACCGCCTCGGTTTCACTGACGCCGTAACGCTCGAGCGCGGCGCGGTTGAGGTAGAGGACGCGTTGCCCCGGGTCGGACAGGAGGACGGCGTCGGGCAGGGCGTCGAGCACCCGGCGGGGGAGGGCTGACGCAGGCCCCGCTCGCCGGCTCCCGGCTGCTGGGTGTCGCTCCATGTGTGCCCCCCACTGCGGCTGCCACCAGTCACCGGTGCGGCTGACGAAGTCGGAGTTGAACGCGCGCAAGCCCGTTGCGCCGCCTGGGCGACTGGGTGCATCGTACCCGCAAGCGGCGGTTCCGGGGGGAATCGGCATGAACATTCTGCTGGTGGACGACCATCAAATGCTGCGCGACGGCTTGCGCGCCGTGCTGGCGCAGGAGCCCGATCTCCACGTCGCGGGCGAGGCCGCCGATGGCCGGGCCGCCCTCGACGCCTGTGGCTCTCTTCACCCCGACGTGGTGGTGATGGACGTGGCCATGCCCGGCCTCAACGGCATCGAAGCCACCCGGCTCCTCACCGCCCGCGCCCCGCGCTCGAAGGTGGTGGCCCTGTCGATGAACGCTGACCGCCGCTACGTGCAGGCGATGTTCGAGGCCGGCGCCTGGGCCTACCTGCTCAAGAGCTCCGCGTCGGACGAGCTGATCCGCGCCATCCGGGCGGTGGCCCGCGACGAGAAGTACGTCAGCCCCGCGGTGGCCGGGACGGTGGTGGAAGCCCTGGTCAGCCGGCCCAACGCGCCGGTCGAGCCCCACGACCAGCTCTCTCCCCGCGAGCGCGAGGTGCTGCAGCTCATCGCCGAGGGCCTCACCTCCAAGGAGGTCGCCGTCCGCCTCCACGTCGCCGTCTCCACCGTGGAGACCCACCGCAAGCAGATCATGGCCAAGCTGGAGCTGCGCTCGGTGGCGGAGCTGACCAAGTTCGCCATCCGCGCCGGGCTCACCTCGCTGGAGTAGGCCCTGGGTTCCACCCGACTCCCGGGTTTCTGGGAGCAGCGCGCGCGCGGGCGCTCACCGTTCCTTCCTGCGCCTCTCCCCTTTCGGCGGGATGCCCGGCGGCGCGCGCTGATCCATCCTTCCGCCGGTAGCGCAGCGCGGGTGAGGCTGAAGTTGAGGTGGGGGAAGTCGGCTCCGTCGACGCCAGGTTCAACGCGGGCCCAAAGGGGGGCTCATGCACAGGCGCGAAGCACGCTCCTTGAGCCACGCCGGCGAGCCGGACGGCTCCTGTCACGCGCTGCGGTGTCCCCGCCTTCTTGACGGCAGTGGTGCAGCCAGTGGACCCCGTCCCTCGAGCAGGAGCAGCCCATGAATCGAGCCAGCGCCCGTATCCTCGTGGTGGACGACAGCCCTTCGATGCGGCGGATCATCTGCGACTCGCTCACCGAGCTGGGCTTCCTGCACCTCGACGAGGCGCCCGACGGGGTGGCGGCGCTGGAGGCGCTGCAGCGGGTGGAATACGACGTGGTGGTCACTGACTGGAACATGCCGCGCATGGACGGGGTGGCGCTGCTCAAGGCCATTCGCGCCCTGCCCGCGCGCGCGGACACGCCGGTGCTGGTGGTGACGGGGCAGGTGAGCGCGCAGCGGGTGCGCCTGGCGGTGGACGCGGGCGCCAACGGCTTCGTCGCCAAGCCCTTCATCGCCCCCACGCTGGGGGAGAAGGTGCTGCGGCTGGTGGCCGCGCTGCCCCCGGTGCTGGAACACGAGCCCCTGCTGCACGTCGCCGGGGTGCACGCGTGAACGGCCAGGCTCACGCCGGGGAGCCGAAGGCGGGCCAGGTGGCAGAGGAAGACGTGGACGTGCGCGTCCCCGGTGGACACCTCTCGGCGGTGTGGTTCCGCCCCGTCGCGGCGCAGGCGGTGGTGGTGGTGGCGCTGCCGTCGGCGCCGCTCCACGGGCGCCCGGGCGATCGCCTCAGCGCGCTGATGCTGGCGGGCGCGGGCTTTGCCACGCTGCTGGTGGACTTGACCTCGGGCCTCGACGACGGGGCGAGGAAGCGCGCGGAGGAGGACGTGCCGCTGCTGGCCCTGCGCCTGGCGGGGGCGGCGCACTGGCTGGCGGCGCACGGAGGCGTGGCGAACCTGCCGGTGGCGTACCTGGGCGTCGACGGGGCGGCGGCGGCGGCGCTGGTGGCCACGGCGCTCGACCCCACGCGCGTCTTCGGCGTCGTCACCCGCGGGGGCCACCCCGAGCGCGCGGGGGCGTCGCTCCTGCTCGCCCAGGTGCCCACCCTGTTCCTCTTCTCGGCCGCCCACCGGGTCGATCCGCTCACCTTCGCGGCGGCCCGCTCCAGCACGGACGCGGAGAAGCGCAGGCAGCTCAAGGTGCTGGACTCCCGCACCGGCGAGTTGGGTGAAGGCGAAGCCTTGCAGCAGGTCATCGCCGCCAGCACCGCCTGGTTCACCCACTGGCTGGACGCGTCGGCCCCGGCGCGCCTGGCCCTGTCCGGGCTGACCCACCGGCCGCTGGCTTGAAGAAACTGGTGAAGGACGCCGCGGGCGCCGCGCTGTACGCTCGGCCGTCCCATGCTCGATCAGGTCCGGCCAGCCCTGCTCCCGGGCGCCCTCGTGCGAAAGCGCAAGGACGGCACCGAAGGCATCTATGATCCTGACTCTGGCCACAGCTACGAGACGACCCCGGAGCAGGCCAACCTGGTGGCGCTCTTCGACGGGAAGCGCTCGCTGCTGGAGATTTCGGCCGAGTACCTGAGCCGGCACGGCTTCGTGCCCTTCGCCGCCATCGACGAGCTGCTGTGGGGGCTGGCCGACGCGCAGCTGTTGGTGGACCCGCCGCAGAACCTCGGGCGGCTTCCGAGCAGCAGCGCGTCGAGCGACCTGGTCGCGCCCCACTCGCGCTCGCGCTGGAAGACGAAGTGGCCCCGGGCGCTGCGCAGCCTGGAGCTGGGGCTGTGGCCGGCGCTGGGCGTCTTCGCGCTGTTGAGCGTACCCACGGTGGCGCTCTCGCCCCTTGACGTGGCGCTCTTCTACCCGGGGCTGCTGGTGGCGCTGGTGCTGCGGGAGCGGGTGAAGGCCGCCTGCTGCGCGCTGGCCGGCTTCCCGCCGCAGCGCGGTCACCTGGTCTCCATCCTCGGGCTGGTCTGGTACCCCGCGCCGGACACCACGGTGGCGGTGCTGATGAACCGCCGCGGGCGTGTCTTCGCCCACTTCGGCGCGCTCGTCGGGGTGGCCTCGGCGCTGGCCCTCACCTGGGCCTGGCCGGGGCTGCGGGCGGGCGCCGCCTTCGTGCTGTTGATGGACCTCTGCCCGCTGGCCGCCTCGTCGCTGGACGCCATTCTGGTGGTGGCCTCGAAGGAGCCCCACCTGCGCGCCCACCTTCGCGCCTTCGTGGGGCTGCCGCTGCTCAAGGCGCTCGTCACCTTCAGCTTCCGGAAGACGGGGCCCTTCCTGGTCTTCGCGGGCTTCCTCGCCGCGGTGTGGTTCGCGGCCTTCGTCATCCTCGTCACCGGGCTGGGGCTGTGGGCCGCGCTGCGGCTGCTCGAGCTGAGCGTCACCGCGACGGGGGGCTGGCGCGTCCTCGCGGGCACGGGGGCCTTCGCGCTCTTCGTGGTGTGCCCCTTGCCGTTGATGCTCGCGGCCTTCCAGGGCATCGAGTCCTTCTTCACGTCCTTCTGGCCGCGGGAGACGGGCGGGCGGCAGGTGGGCGGGAAGGTGGCCATCGAGGCGTTCCGCTTCATCCCCCTCTTCTCCTCGCTGCCGGACAAGGACCTGGAGCTGATCGCCGCGCAGGCGCAGGAGGTCACCTACGGGCCGGGTGACCGCATCGTGGAGGAAGGCGCGGCGGGCAACACCTTCTGCTCGATTCGCCGGGGCTCGGTGGAGGTGGTGCGCGGCGAGGCGGCGCAGCGTCCGCGGGTGGTGGCGCGCCTGGGGGTGGGCGACTGCTTCGGCGAGACGGCCATGCTCAAGGACGGCGTGCGCACGGCGTCGGTGCGGGCGGTGACGGAGACGGTGGTCATCGAGCTGGCCAGCGAGGCCTTCGAGAAGATCGTCGCCACGGTGGGCGGGGTGGACTTCGCGTCGGTGCTGCGGGCGGCGAGCGCCATCGGCAAGTCGAAGCTGTTCAAGGAGCTGCCCCCGGAGCGCCTGTCCTCGCTGGCCAGCAAGTTCGTCCCGCGCAGCCTCGAGGCCGGCACCGACGTGGTGAAGTTCGGCGAGCAGGGCGACGAGTTCTTCCTCCTCGCGAAGGGGCGGGTGGAGGTGCTGTCGGGCGAGGGGAAGAAGCTGGTCGAGCTGGGGGACGGGGACGTCTTCGGAGAGATCGCCCTGCTGCGCAACGTGCCGCGCACCGCGACGGTGCGGACGCTCACCGACACGCTGGTGCTGGTGCTGGGCCGCGACGTCTTCCTCCAGGCGCTGCAAGCGGACCTGGCCCTGTCGGCGCGGGTGGAGGAGATGGCCGCGTCACGCGCCAGCCCGGTGGCGCCGGCGCCCGCCTGACTCCCGCGCCCGGCGCGCCTCAGCGCTCGAGCGAGAGCTCCTCCAGCAAGTCGAGGTCCGCCGCGCCGTCGAGGTTCTCCAGCAGCTCCAGGTTCTCGATGACCTCCTGGTCCACCGCCTTCACCGGCGGCGGAGGAGGCGCCGGCGCCCCTCCATCGAGCGCCACCAGCACCGCCCACAGGAGCGCCTTCATCGCTGCCGCCGCTCCCTCGCGCGCTCGCGCAGCTTCTGCCGCTGCTCCTCCGACAGCGCGCGCCAGCGCTTCAGGTTCTCCCGCATCTTCTCCCGCGCCTCGGGGTTGTCCTTGAAGTACTGGCGCATCTTCTGCCGCAGTTCCTGGCGCTGCTCCGGCGGCAGTTGCCGGAACGCGCGGTGCCGCTCCCGCAGCTCCTGCCGCTCCTCGGGCGACAGCTTCATGAAGCGCGTCAGGTTCTCCCGAATCCGCTCCTGGTCCTCCTTCGGCAGTTGCCGGAAGCGCTTCACGTTCTCCTTGAGGCGCTCCTGCTCCTGGGGCGGCAGCGCCTTGAAGGCCTTCAGCTTCTCCCGCAGCGCCTGCTTCTGGGCCTCGGGCAGCGCGTTGAAGCGCTCGGCGGCCGTCTGCGCGGGCGCCGCCTCCTGCGCGCGCGCCGCGCCCGCCAGCAACACCGCCATCAACACGAGCGTCCTCATCGCATCACCTCCAGCTCGTCCAACTGAGCCACCACCGACACGTCGTCCGCAGAGTCCAGGCCCACCACGTCCAGGTCCTCCGCCAGCTCCAGGTTCTGCGCCACCAGCAATGCGTCCTCGTCCAGAGCCGGCTCCGTCACCGCCTGCTGCCCAGGCCACAGCACCACCGCCGTCACCGCCGCCGCCACCGCCAGCCCCACCGGCACCAGCCGGGGAGGCGTCAGCCACTGGAGCACCTTCTGACGCCACGTCGGCTCGTCCAGCTTCGAGAGCACCGCCCGCCGCAGGGCCGCCGAGGGCTGGGGAGACGGCAGCGCCTCCACCGCCTGCACCGTCGCCCGCAGCCGCGCCTCCAGGGCCTTGAGCTTCGGGTCCCTCGCCAGCGCGGCCTCCACTTCCTTCGCCCGCTCCGGCGGCAGCTCGCCGTCGATGTACGCCGTCAGCTCGTCGCTCAGCTCGTCACTCATACCGCGCTCCCTTCGGGCGCCATCGCCGCCAGGTGCTTCATCACCTGCACGGTGGCCCGGTGAATCAGGCTCTTCACCGCCGACTCGGTGGACGTGAGCGCCTCCGCGATGTCGCGGTACGCCAGCCCCTCGAAGCGGCACATCGCGAACGCCGCGCGCTCCCGGTCGCTCATCTTCCCAAAGGCCCGCTGCACCGCGGCCTCCACTTCCTTCGCCTCCAGCGCGTGCAGGGGCGTGGCCGCGTCGGCGCCCTCCTCCAGCACGCTGAGCCCGTCGTCGTCTCGCACCTTCGCCTCCAGCACCTCGGCCTTCGCGGCCGGCCGGCGCAAGTCGTTGAGGCAGGCGTTGGTGGCCACCCGAAACAGGAACGTCTTGAAGCGCGCCGACGGCTGGTACGACTTCGCCGCGCGGAACAGCTTCACGAACACGTCCTGCGCCAGCTCCTCCGCCCGCGCCTCGTCCGCCACGAAGCGGCGGCAGAAGCGCACCACCGACGCCTGGTGCCGGTCGAACAACCGCGTGAAGGCCGCCTTGTCGCCGTTGGCGACCGCCTGCATCTCGCGCGCGTCCTCGTCGCCAAACGCCTGCACGCTGCCTTGAACCCCCGTGGCGTCCATGGGTTGCGGTGACGGAGAAAACGGAGTGGATCCGCTGGCTTCTAGCCGCCAGTGGCGAAGCGCTTTGCCGCCGCCGCCGACAGCGGATCCACCGACGCGCGGGAGCAGAAGGCGAGGTACTTCACGAGCAGCTCCAAGCCCTTGTTGAGCGTCGCCCGCGTCTGGGGCCCGTCCAGCTCGAACCACACCGCGGCGTGTCCGGCGGCCGCGGGGTTGGCCGACAGCAGGGCCAGCGCGGCCTGCACGGCCTCCTGCCGCACCGGGTTGGCCTGGCCGAACAGCCCCTTCTCCTTCGTCTGCGCCGCCAGCATCAGCCGGACGAGGCAGGCGAAGGCGCGCGCCTCCGGCACCTCGCGGAAGGGCTCGAGCGAGTCCAGGTACTCCACCAGCCGCTTGCGTTCGCCGCGCGTCTCGGTGGCGAACAAACGCTGGGTGGCGCGGCCGTCGGCGCCGGGCGACATCTGCAGGGCGTCGAAGGTGTGGGCCCAGAAGTCCAGGGTGGGCTGGTCCGGCTCGGGCTCCACCTCCGTCACGTCGAGGTCCAGCGCGGCGGGCGGCGGCGGCGGCGCCTCAGCCGCATCCACCAGCTCGACTTCGCCTGACGGCGAGGACGGGGGGAACCACGCGCCCGGCGGCGTCAGGTCTCTGGGCGGCGGCGGAGGCGCCCCGCTGTCGACCTCGGCCTCCACCACCAGGTCGGCTTCTTCTTCCGCGGGAGGCGGCTTCCAGGCGCCGGGGGGTGCGAAGTCGGTGGGCGGCGGCGGGCTGACGGCCAGCGCGGGGTCCTTCGGCGTCGAGAGGCTGGGGTCCATCGAGACGCGCTGCGTGGGCGAGGAGGAGAAGGGCGCGCTCTCCTCGAAGGGCGTCGGGCCCGCGGGCGGGGTGATGGGCGGCGCAGGCAGCGCCCCCGCGCGCTCGCCCACCAGGGTGCGGAAGCTGGGCACCTGGTGGCTGTCCGCCAGCGCCTGGGAGTGCTGGTGGGGCGAGTCCCTTCGGGGCGGAAGGCTGGGCAGCTCGCGCTGGGTGCGCGCCTCGCTGGCGGAGGCGGCGGCGGGGGTGGCCAGGGGCGTGGCGACGGGGTCCGTCTTCACCAGGTGCTCCGGCACCGGCGCCACCCTGGCGGTGGCCTGGGCCAGGTACGCCTGGCGCTCCTGGTGCTCGAAGAACTCGTCGAGGTACGGCACCAATTCGCCCCACAGGTGCATGAGGCCGGCGTCGCCGCCGATCAACTCCTGGGCCACCGCGTCGTCCTGGTACGCCTCGGACAACAGGCCGGCGCGGGCGGAGAACCCGGCGCGGCTCTCCTGCACGAAGAGGCGGGCGAGCTCGAGGTGGTAGAGGCAGCGGGCGAACTCCACCCGGCGGTAGCCGTCGGGCTGCAGGTCTGCCACCGCCACCTCGAGCAGCGCTGCGTCGGCCCGCGCGTCCCAGCAGGCCTTGAGCAGCTTCGAGAGGCGCTTCTCTTCAAAGGTGTGGAGCAGCGAGTGCGCGTCGGTCCACAGGCGCGAGAGCTCGGGGTGAAGGGAGGCCAGCTCTTCGCCCGTGCCTTCGCGCCAGAAGACGAGCAGCGCGTCGGCCACCTGCAGCATGGTGGTGCGGGCCTCCGAGTCCCCCCGGCGGGCGCGGTCCAGGTCGAAGAGGGCGGTGGCGAACTGGGCGCGTGGATCCGACGAGAGGCGCAGCTCGTGCAGCGCGTCCTTGAGGGCGTCCAGGTCCCCCACCACCGCGGCGCAGCGGTCGATGGTGGCGCCGACTTCGTCCTGGGGGGCTTCGCGCAAGGCGTCGGGAATCCTGCCCGGGCGGCCAGCTGATCGCCAGACCGTTCGAGCCTCGGTGGGAGGTACACTCCTCGTCGCGATGGAGCAGCTTACGTCCTTCACACCTCCCGCGCCCGAGGCAGCGCTGGCCCGGCCCGGGTTGTCCTCGCTGCTGGCGGAGGTCACCTCGCTGGGGCCGCTGACGGGCCGCGAGAAGGTGCCGCAGGTGGTGGCGTGGCTGCAGTCGGCGCCCTCCACCGAGGAGAACGGGAAGGAGCTGCTCGTGCTGCTCGACGCCGACGCCTTCGCCGGCCTCTCCGACGAGCACGGCCGGCCGCTCAAGCTGGAGGCGCTGCTGGCGCTCTTGCGCATGGGCTACCCGTGGGCCCTGCAGGTGAAGCCCGAGGACCTCGCCTGGCTGCGCGAGCAGCAGCGGCCGTACTGGCGCCGGCACTGGAAGGGGCTTCTGGTGCTGGGGCTGTGGACCGCCCTGACGCTTGAGGTTGCCTACTTCACCCTGCCGCTGTGGATGTGGTGGTGACGACGCCGGGGCAGCGGCCTCATTTAAGTTGTCGGATTAACGAGAGAATCAGCGCGCCGCACGGTGGATGTCAGACCTCTGGTCTATGAAGGGCATCGGTGATACTCAACAGTTGTTCAGGTCCTACCCGAGGGAGGGAACACACGTGGCGATGAATCCGGAGAAGGAAAAGGCGATCGAGCTGGCGATGCAGGCGGTGGAGCGGCAGTTCGGCCGCGGCTCCATCATGCGGCTGGGCAACGACGAGCCGATGGCGAAGGACATCCAGACCATCTCGACGGGCTCCATCTCGCTGGACATCGCGCTGGGCGTGGGCGGCGTGCCCCGCGGGCGCATCGTGGAGGTCTACGGGCCGGAGTCGTCGGGCAAGACGACCTTGTGTCTGCACATCGTGGCCGAGGCGCAGAAGCGCGGTGGGGTGTGCGGGTACATCGACGCCGAGCACGCGATGGACGTGGGCTACGCGCGCAAGCTGGGCGTGCGCACCGACGACCTGCTCCTCTCGCAGCCGGACACCGGCGAGCAGGGCCTGGAGATCGCCGAGATGCTGGTGCGCTCGGGGGCCATCGACGTGCTGGTGGTGGACTCGGTGGCCGCGCTGGTGCCCAAGGCCGAGCTCGAGGGCGAGATGGGCGACGCGCACATGGGCGTGCAGGCGCGGCTGATGAGCCAGGCGCTGCGCAAGCTGACGGGCACGGTGGCGAAGAGCCAGACGTGCCTCATCTTCATCAACCAGATCCGCATGAAGATCGGCGTGATGTTCGGCAACCCGGAGACGACGACGGGCGGCAACGCGCTCAAGTTCTACGCCTCGCAGCGGCTCGACATCCGCCGCATCGGGGCCATCAAGAACGGTGAGGCGGTGGTGGGCAACCGCACGCGGGTGAAGGTGGTGAAGAACAAGGTGGCCCCGCCCTTCAAGGAAGTGGAGTTCGACATCATGTACGGCCAGGGCATCTCGCGTGAGGGCGACCTCATCGACCTGGCCAGCGAGGCCGGCATCGTGGAGAAGAGCGGCTCGTGGTTCGGCTTCAAGGGCGAGCGCATCGGCCAGGGCCGGGAGAACGCGAAGGACTACCTGAAGGAGCACCCCGAGGTGGCGCGGGACATCGAGGCGCAGTTGTTCGAGAAGTTCGGGGTGAAGACGGGGCCGGTGGTGAAGGCGGTGCCCCCCGCCGAGCCGGAGGCCGAGGCGCAGGCCGAGGAGAAGCGCCCCCGGGTGAAGGCGGTCAAGTAGGGAAGCAGGAAGTGACGACGTGACGAACTATCCCCTCTCCCCCATCGGGGGAGAGGGTCAGGGCGAGGTGAAGAGTGGGGCTCGACTGGCTCGTCGGTGCGCGTCCGGTGAAGGAACGCGAGCAGGAGGGCTTTGCGCTGCTCGAGCGCACCCTCGCCGACCCGAAGAACGACGCTCCGAGCGCGCTCTGGGAGGCGTTCCCGAAAGTGGACTCGTGGTCCGAGCTGGGCGCGCCTCGGGTGGGCTTCGACCCGGAGGCGGATGCGTGGTTCGTCCGGACGGCGCTACGTCAGGGCGTGGACACGGGCGCGCCGCCCTCCGAAGAGGAGCGGCGGTGGCTCCAGAAGAACGCGGGCTACACGGTCCTCGCGCTCGCGCCTCCGTGTGACGGCCTGCCCGTCTATTCCAACGCGCCGCTGATGCGGGAGCTCGAGCTCACCAGCTTCCGCGGCCAGTTCCTGAAGGACGCGGTGCACGTCATTGGCGAGCAACTCTTCGAGCGCGCGCACGCGAACATGCTCCCAGGACCCTTCCTGGCCTTCGGGGAGGAGCTCGAGCGCCGGGGCCGCGCCTTCGCCGAAGCGGAAGGCGTGGTGGCCGAGGCCGCGCGCCGCGAAAGGCCCCTGGCGCCCGAGAACAGCCCCGCGTCGGTGGCGCACATCATCGCGTCAGCGGCGCGGTGGTGCCTCTTCTGGGCAAAGCGCGGGCACTGGCTCAACACCTGGTGGTGAGAGCTTCCTCAGCGAAGGCTGCAGCCACTCGGCGATGGCCAGCTGCGCCTCGGCGTCGATGTCCGGGAACACCGCCGACACCTGCACGCCGGTGCGCAGCCCATGGCGTCCCACCACCTGTCCGCGCGTGACGATGGGGCCGACGTAGGTCGGCACCGAGAACATCAGCTCCACCACGTCTCCCGCGGGCGGCGTGGTGGTGACGAACGCGGCGCCCTCCACCGACAGGTCGCCCATGCACGAGCGGCTCTTCTTCCCCGGCTCGCGGACGTCGAGGGCGATGAGGCGGCGGGGCGAGTCGCGGCGCTCGTCCTCGCGGCGCTCCTTCTTCCGCTCCAAAGGCTCGGGGATGAGGTGTCTTTCACGTCTCTCGCTGCGAACCCGGCGGTCACGCATCATGAGCGACAGGGTGCCACAGGGTCGTGGGCGGGCAATTTTCCGTCACGCCTCGGCGGGGGGCGCGAGGGGCTGCGGCTTCTTCGACGGGCCGAACCACCTCCACGGCACGCCGGGCTCGATGTACGCGTCGGGGGGGATGTCCGCCTCAATCTCTGCGTGCAGCCCGGGCAGCTTCGACCAGTGGACGCCGGGCTTGAGGTGGTGCGCGGTGTGGTAGCCGAGGTTGCCGGTGAGCCGATTGTAGAACGGCTGGAGGATGTTGTTGCACGCGACGAGGTGGCTGGCGGTGCTGCGGCCGGAGTGGTGGCTCCAGGTGGCCATGGCGGTGCCGAAGAGGGCGAGCGACGGCACCAGCACGAAGAGGATGAGTCCCGGCACGGGGCGCGCCCACACCAGGCCCACCACCAGCGCCAGGGACAACAGCCCCATCGCCACGAAGAGGCGGCGCTGCCTGGGGTACCTCGCGCCGGTCTGAAACGCGCGCCAGTAGGCGGTGACGGTGGTGAGCCACGAGTACTCCCACTCGCCCATGGGGGAGCCGTCGGCCCGGGCCCAGCGCGACTCGTCCTTCTTCTGGTCGAGGTAGTTCACGTGGTGGCCCAGCGAGTGGTGCAGCACCCAGGCCTGGCTGGTGACGCCGGTGGTGAGGGCGTAGACCAGTTCCAGCAGGCGGTTGGGCAGCCAGTGGGTGAAGGTGCTGACGTGCTGGTGGTGGTGGTTGAAGGCGCAGGCGCCGGCCTTGGGCAGCAGGCTGAGCAGCCCATAGGGCAGCACCAGCCACCACGCGTCGACGAAGGCGTACACCGCCACGTCGATGGAGAAGACACAGAGGAGCACCAGCACAGGGAGGACGTCTTCTCGGTACCGAAACATCGAGGGACGCCGCTTACCCCGAGAGGCGGGGGAGGCGTCAACGTCTGGAAAGCGGCCTCCGTCACGGGCGGGGCGCGCGGCTTCCTGTTAGGGGGCAGGCGGATGCGACTGGGGAGAGCGGGGTGGCTGGAGCAGTTGGTGCGCGAGGTGGTGAAGGACCACCGGGTGGACCTGCGCTCGCCGTCCTTCCAGGAGGCGATGACGCTGTCCACGGGGCGGGCCCGGGCGCGGCGGCACCTGCGGGGGGTGCTGCGGGAGTCGGGGTTGCTCTACGGCACGCCGCAGGCGAAGGGGGCGCACGCCCAGGGGCAGGGGCCGGAGGAGCAGCTCTTCCTGGCGGTGTTGCGGACCTTCTGCCGGGTGGCGTTGGACCTGGCGGTGCTGGTGGACGCGCCGCCGGGGCCGCGGGCGGAGCAACTGCTGCTCTTGTTGGCGGCGCTTATCGGACGGCTGGGCGACGCGGAGGACGTTCACCGGCGCATCGAGCGGGCGATGAAGCAGTGGCCGTTGCCGGCGAAGGTGTGGGAGCGGGTGGAGGAGGCGCTGGAGAAGCGGGCGCTCTCGCTGGGGGCGGACCCGTACTACGGGCTGGTGCTGCACAACGGGGCCGTCTACGCGGACGCGAACCTGCTGGGGCGGGCGGCGATCGCCTACTTCTCGCGCAGCAGCTTCCCGCGGGAGGCGGTGGAGCGGCGGCTGCACTTCGCGGCGGTGCAGAAGGCGCGGCTGGTGGAGGTGTTGGTGGCGCTGGTGTGTGCGGAGCGCAAGCCGGGCTTCCCCACGCGGCGGGCGATTCTGCGGCAAATCGACGACCTGCGGTTGCCGGACGAGCTGGCGGACGAGACGCGGGACTTCGCGCGCAAAGCCTTCGAGCGGCCGCCCGGCCTGAAGGTGCTGGCGCGGGACGTGCGGAGCCGGGACTTGAAGCGCTTCATCCTGGAGCAGACGTTGTTGGCGTCGCTGGTGGACGGGCGGCGGAGCGCGCGGGAGGTGGCGTGGACGAAGTCCTTGGCGAAGCAGCTGGGCTTCAAGGACGCCGAGGTGAAGGCGATGGAGCTCCAGGTGGCGGAGTTCTACGCGCGGCACCGCGACGTGGTGGACGTCTTCACGCTGGCGGCGGGGGCGGAGGTGATGGGGGAGGAGTGGGTGGACACGATGTCCACGTCGATGCGGAAGAACTACCGGGCGCTCTTGACCGAGGTGAAGGAGACGGGGGAGCTGTCGGTGTTGCTGGCGCGGGCGGCGCGGGGGCAGGCGCTGACGGCGGACGAGAAGCGGCGAATGCGGGAGCAGCTCCTCGACGTGGCGAAGGCGGTGCCGGCGCTGGCCATCTTCGCGGCGCCGGGGGGGGTGCTGCTGCTCATCGCGTTGGCGAAGGTGTTGCCGTTCGACTTGTTGCCGAGCGCGTTCAAGGACGAGGCGGAGGCCGAGGGCGGGGCTCCGTCGGACGAAGAAATCCACTGACGTCCTGGAGGCGCTGGCTGTCAGGGCCCGCGGGGCGCGCCGTCGTGATCAGCGTCGTTCACGGCGTTACGTTGACACTGCTGGGGCCATTCGGTAGGTGGCCTCGCATCACCGGGGAGTGGCTCAGCCTGGTAGAGCACTTGGTTCGGGACCAAGGGGTCGCAGGTTCAAATCCTGTCTCCCCGACTGGTGAAA
>JADLDB010000133.1 GCA_020846875.1 Myxococcales bacterium
CGCTCCTCGCGCAGCTTGTCGGGGGCCACCCGGTTGAGCCGCTGCTGCTTCACCGACAGGTTCATCTCTTCGAGCTGCTCGTAGGGGATTTCGAGGAAGTCCCTCAGCATCGTCGTCGTCGTCATGGCTCTGGCTCCCGTGGTGCTACAGGCTTGTGGGGCGCGGAGAGGCAGGCGGCCATACGGTCCGCGCGCATTGGCGAGCGACATGTGACACAGAATTAAGCCTTCGCCAAGGGCCGGCTAGTGCAAATACCCAAAACTTACGGCAACCGATGGGACATTTCAGGGCGCTCGGGCGTCCTTGAGCAGCTGCTTGAGGGTGGCCTGGTTGGCCGGGTCCGACAAGTCGTGGAGGGTGAGGTTGTAGACGCCCGCCGGGCGGCCGTCCGCGTCGAGGAGGATGACGTCGCGGTAGGTGACGGCCCAGCTTCGCCAGACGTCGACGTCCACCCGGTCCTGCAGCCAGGGCAGCACCCGGCCGGTGGTCATCAAGTCGTTGGTGGACTCGTAGCCCGCCTCATTCACGCCGAGGATGGCGATGGCGCCCGGCGCCTCCGCGTCCAGCTGCCGGCCGATGTCATCGAGGAAGCCAAACTGGCTCCGGCAGTACCCTCAACTCGAGTGGCCGAAGTACCAGGCGCTCACCTTCCCGCGCAAGTCGCGCGGGGAGACGCTCTTCCCCGCGGACGGGGACGCGGCGTTGACGTCCAGCAGCGCGAAGTCGGGCTTGGCGCCGGCTCCGGCGTCGGCCGCGGCGCTGGGGGCGCCACAGGCGAGGAAGGTCAGCAGCAGCAGGGAGGGGAGGAGGCAGCGCACCGGACGGGATGTAGCACGCCCGGACGCCAGGCGTATGCTGCGGGCCTCCTCGCGGCATTCGGGAGTCCCCATGCGCACCCTGTGGGCCGGCGGCCTCGCACTCCTCCTCCTGTCCTGTAGCTCGACGCCCCCCGCCGTCGCCTGCAACGCGGGAGAAACCCTCTGCGGGGGCAGCTGCGCCCGCCTCAACGTCGACGACCGGAACTGCGGCGGCTGCGGCACCTCCTGTGCCGCCGGCACCGCCTGCGCCAACGCCGCCTGTCACCCGAAGAGCTGCGGCGCCGCCGCGTGCGACCCCTCGTCCGTCTGCTTCGAGGACACCTGCACCGACAAGGCCTGCGTGGGCGTGGTGTGCCCCACCGGCCTCAGTTGCTCCCAGGGCACCTGCGTCTGCGCGTCCGGCCGCCTCACGTGCACCGGCGCCTGCGTCGACCCGCTCACCAACGAGGAGAACTGCGGCGGGTGCGGCGCGCCCTGCGGCGCCGACACCACCTGCGTCCAGGGCGCCTGCCTGCCCGACGACTGCCCCCAGGAGGACTGCGACCCCCTGTCCGTCTGCTACCAGGGCGCCTGCGTGGAGGCCGCCTGCGTGGGCGTCGTCTGCGCCGGCGGCCAGGTGTGCCAGGGCGGGCTGTGCGGCTGCGCGCCGAAGGACACGGTGTGCGGCGGCCAGTGCGTCGACCCGAAGACGAGCGACGCCCACTGCGGCGCCTGCGACGTGGGCTGCGACGCCACCTCCCGCTGCGCCGCCGGCGCCTGCCTGCCCGCGGAGTGCCCCAGCCAGACGTGCGACCCCCTGTCCGTCTGCTACCAGGGAAGCTGCGTGGAGGCCGCCTGCGTGGGCGTCGTCTGTGGAGGAGGACAACTGTGCAGCGCCGGCGTCTGCACCTGCCCGGCCGGCCGGACGCTGTGCGACGGCGCCTGCGTAGACCTTCTGGGCAGCAACGCCCACTGCGGCCGCTGTGGCACCACCTGCGCCTCGGGCCAGGCCTGCGCGTCGGGCACCTGCGTGGGCAACACCTGCCCGGTGGGCCAGACGCCCTGCGCCGGCGGCTGCGCGGACACCGCCATCGACCCCGCCCACTGCGGCGCGTGCGGGGCGGCCTGCGGCTTCGGCCGCAACTGCGTGGGCGGCGCGTGCGAGTGCCCCCCCGGCCTCACCCTGTGCGGCACCGCCTGCGTCAACCTGGCCACCGACGCGGTGAATTGCGGCAGGTGCGCCCGGCCCTGCGGCGCCGGCACCTGCAGCGGCGGCGTCTGCCAGTGCCCAGCCGGCCAGACGAGCTGCGACGGCACCTGCGTGTCCCTGGGCACCGACGCGATGAACTGTGGCATGTGCAACCGGGCCTGCCCCACCGGCCAGCTGTGCGCGCTGGGCACCTGCGCGTGCCCGCCCGGCCAGTCGCTGTGCGGGGGCCAGTGCATCCCCACCACGGCGGACAACCTGAACTGCGGGGCGTGCAACAACGTGTGCCCGTCGGGCCTGTCCTGCAGCAACAGCGGCTGCGTGGCGCCCTTCACCTGCCAGACGAACTACAACACCCCGCCCGCCGACTGCGCGGCCTTCCCCATCACCCTCGCCAACTGCGGGCAGCCCACCACCACCACCACCGAAGGGCCCTTCACCGGGGTGCTGGCCTCCAGCGGGCAGCGCGCGGTGGTGCCCCTCACCGTCGGCCCGGCGGAGCTGGTGCGCGTCACCGCCACGCTGCTGGGCTCGGGCGGCGGCACCAGCCACCGCATCGGCTACCTCACCGACGCGGGCGTGGAGCTGGACTCCTCCACCGGCGTCACCAGCAGCAGCAGCCCCACCATCAAGGCGCTGGAGCGGCGCGGCAACCTGCTGTCCTGCGCCCACCCCGCGGGCTTCCAGGTGGCCAACACCTTCGGCAGCAACCTGAGCTACTCGCTGCAGGTCGAGCACCTGGCCACCAACGGGCGGATGAACGTGGGCGGCCTGTCCCCCATGTCGCCCACCGCGCTGCGCACCAACACCGCCGGCCGCACCTGCGACCAGGTGTGCGGCACGCTGACGCGGGAGTGCACCGACACGCTGCAGACCTTCTCCGTGGTCATCCCCGCGGGGAAGGCCGCGCTCTTCAACTATGCCGCCATCTCGGGCGTGCCCGGGGGAACCGGCTCCGTCTATTACCTCTACGCGCTGGAGACGAACGGCAACTCCATCTGCGAGCTGGTGCGCAACCAACTGGTGAACGACGGCCTGTGGCACTTCTGGCAGGCGCGGCTGGTCAACAACACCTCGCAGACGCAGACCGTCGTGGTGCAGCCCACCAACACCTGGGGCGGCGACTTGAGCGACCAGTTCCAGCTCTCGGTGGCGGTGGAGCCCTGACTTCGGCGGTGGGTCCTCCGCCCACACCCGCGCCGGGGAACGTGGAGAAGCAGAGGGGCTCAGCTACACTCGCGCCTCGCATGCCGTCCTTCCTCCGCGCGGGTGCCGTCGCCGTGGCGCTGCTGTGGGCCGCCGCCGCGTCCGCCCAGTCCGACGCGCAGCGCTACATCCTCGCCGCGTCGCGGCTGTACGAGAACCTCGAGTACGAGCGCGCGCTCGACCAACTGAAGAAGGCCCGCGGCGTCTCCGGCGGGGTGGACGACGACGTCAACATCGCCCTCTACGAAGGCATCATCCTCTCGGACATGGGCAAGAAGGAGGAAGCCGTCGCCGCCTTCCGCGAAGGCCTGTACCTGAAGCCCGAGGCCAACCTGCCGGTGAAGGTGGCGCCCAAAATCGCGCAGGTCTTCACCGCCACCAAGAATGACGTGCTCAAGGAGCTCCAGCCCATCCTCGCCAAGAAGCGCGCCGAGGAGGAGAAGCGCCGCCTCGAAGAGGAGCAGCGCAAGAAGGACGAAGCGGCGAAGCTGGCCCTGGCCGACGCGGAGAAGCAGCGGCTCGCCGAGGCCGAGGCGAAGCGCAAGGCCGACGAAGAGAAGGCCCGCCTCGCCGCGCAGCAGCAGACCGACCGGCCCGAGGAGCCGAAGCTGACGCCCCGGGAGGGCCCCAACAAGCAGGTGGTGGGCGTGGAGAAGAAGCAGCCGCGCGGCGTGCCGGTGGCCCCCATCGTGCTGGGCAGCGCCGCCGTGGTGGCCGCCGGGGTGGCGGGCGTCTTCGGGTACCTGTCCTCCACCCAGGTGAGCGCCGCGCGCAGCGCCACCTTCCAGTCGGACACGGTGGCGCACTTGAATCAGGCCAACACCAACGCCCTCATCGCCAACATCGGCTTCGGGGTGGCCGGGGCCGCCGCCATCGCCGCCGTCATCAGCGTCTTCGTGGGCCGCGAAGCGCCTCCTCCTGCGGAGCCTCCGTGACGACCCGCCAGGGCCG
>JADLDB010000134.1 GCA_020846875.1 Myxococcales bacterium
GCTCCACCGCCGCCGACTCCACCGCCGCCGGCTCCACCGCCGCCGACTCCACCGCCGCCGACTCCACCGCCGCCGACTCCACCGCCGCCGACTCCACCGCCGCCGACTCCACCGCCGCCGACTCCACCGCCGCCGACTCCACCGCCGCTGCCTCCGTCATCGACGGTGATGCTGCCTCCGCAGCCAGCGGCGAGCAGCAACGCTGCTGAGACGGCGAGAGCGCGGTGCATGAGTGCGGCGATCATCGCGTGGCGCGCAACCTCGGGAGAACACGCTTCGCTGGCCCGTTGACCCACCCCTCCGCTCCTTCCTCGCTTCTCGACCTCCGGCCGACGCTCTGCGCGATGCTCTACCCAGATGAACTCTGGGGTTGGCGGCTCCTCTCTTCCGGCCAACAACCGGCGTCTTGCGCGGCGAGTTCCGAAGACGGCGCGGCGCTACTCCTGGCCGGCGTTGAGCGCCTTGTCGGCGGCTTCCTGCTGCTGGCCTTCGATGCGCTTCGCCGCGTCCTTCGCGTTCTTCAGTTGCTCGGGCGGCGCCTGGCCTGGCTCCCCTGCGCCCGGCATGCGCCCGTACATCACCTTGTAGGCGATGAAGCTCACCACGATGAGTCCCAGGACGATGGAGAGGATTTTGCCCATGGCACAGGACAGCCTACCCCCAGCCGGCGCGCGCAGCCGAGGGGCGGCGTGGCATATTGGCGCCTCTTCACCGTGAGCGCGGCCGCCCTCCTCGTCGCCCTGTCCCTGGCCCAGGCCGAGGTGAAGCTGGTGCCCTTCGTGGCGCCCGCCTACACGCCTGAGTTGGGGTTCCTCTTCAACGCGGGCGGAGCGATGACGTGGAACGCAGACCCCGCCCACCCCGACATCCCCCGCTCGTCCCTCACCCTCACCGCCGCATACGGCACCGTCGGCGCCTTCCTCCTCCAGGCCCGGCTTGTCTCCTTCCTCGAAGGCGACCGCACCCGCATCAACGCGCTCATCGACGTGCGGGACCAGCCCGACCACTACTTCGGCGTCGGCTTCGACAACGGCTTCTCCCGCCCCCAGGGCCCCGACACCACGGCGCTGCGCAGGACGTGGTGGAGCGCGGACCCCACGCTGCTGCGCCGTCTGGCGGGCCCCCTCTACGGCGGCGCAGTGCTGCAGCTCTCCGGCACCCTGGCGCGCGACGTGAGCGAAGGCGTGGCCGCCGACCCGGACTACCAGCGCCACGGCGCGCAGGTGGTGAACACCGGCATGGGCCTCACCTTGCAGCTCGACACCCGCGACGTGCCCATCAACGCGCAGAAAGGCGTCTTCCTCGCCGCCACCTGGACCTTCTTCGGCCGCGCGCTGGGCGCCACCACCGAGTGGCACGCGCTGAGCGCCGACTACCGGCACTACGTGACGCTCTTCCGCGCCGGCACCACCCTGGCCTGGCAGGTGAAGTACCGCGCCGCCTTCGGCGACGTGCCCTGGTCCGAGATGACGCAGGTGGGCACGCCCTTCGACCTGCGCGCCTACCGCTGGGGCCAGTACCGGGACCGCACCGGCTTCACCGCGCTGGTGGAGTTCCGCTTCATGCTGCCGTTTCCGCCCGAGTCGCTCTGGTCGCACCTGGGCTTCGCCGCGTGGGGCGGCCTGGGGGCGCTCTCGCCGACGGCGCTGCCCAACTTCACGCAGGTGCTGCCGTCGGCGGGGGCGGGCCTGCGCGTGGAGTTGATGCGGCGGGTGACGCTGCGCCTCGACGTGGGCTTCGGGCGCGGGTCGCGCGCCGTGTACTTCAACTTCCTCGAGGCCTTCTGACGGTCACAGCGGGTACCAGTACTCCCGTCCGTCGCTGGCCACGAAGCGGTAGTCCATCACCGCGGGCCAGAGGGGCGGGACGCACTGGGCTTCCCACGCGTCCAGCTCGCCGAGGAGGCGCTTCACGTCCTCAGGCCGCGCGGCCGAGACGTCCTTCTTCTCTCCCGCGTCGCTTTCGAGGTCGAACAGCGCCGTCACCCCCGACTGGCGGTCTCGAAGCAGCTTGAGCGGCCCCTGGCGCAGCGCGCTCGCGTACCCGGCGCGCCAGAAGAGCGTCTGGTGGGGGGGCCCTGCCTTCTCGCCCCGCACGAAGGGCAGGAGGTCCACGCCGTCGTACGCGCGGTCCTGGGGCAAGGGCAGGCCCACCGCCTCGGCGATGGTGGCCACCACGTCCAGCGTGCTGACCGGCTCGTCGTAGCGGGCGCCCGCGGGCAGCCGCCCCGGCCAGCGCATCGCGAAGGGCACGCGCACGCCGCCCTCGAAGTGGGTGAACTTCCCGCCCTGGTACGGCGCGTTGGTGGTGGCCTGCGTGTACAGCGCCGCCCCGTTGTCACTCACGAAGATGACCAGCGTGTCGTCGGCCAGGCCGAGCTCGTCCAGCGCGTCCAGCACCCGGCCCACCGAGGTGTCCAGCGAGCGGATGAGTGACAGGTAGCTGCGGCGAAGGGGGTCCTTCTCCCCGGCGAAGGCGTCCCAGTCGCTGCGCTTGGCCTGAAACGGCGTGTGCGGGTTCTGGTACGGCAGGTAGAGGAAGAAGGGCTCGTCCCGGTGCTTGGCGATGAAGCCGATGGCCTCGTCGGTGAAGACGTCGGTGAGGTAGCGCGGCTCCTCCACCACCTTGCCGTCGCGGACCAACGCCGCGCTGCCGGTGCGCCCCTTGTCCCAGATGAAGCGGTCAGAGAACTCCGGCAGGTGCTGGTCGACGATGTCCGCGCGCCCCTCCGGCTCGGCGTACAGGGAGAAGGCCTCGTAGAAGCCGGTGAACTCGTCGAAGCCCCGGTGCTGCGGCTGGAAGTCCGGGCTCCACCCGAGGTGCCACTTGCCGAACATCCCCGTGGCGTAGCCGGCGCGGCGCAACAACTCGGGCAGCAAGAGCTCCGAGCGCGGAATGCCCTGGCGCTGCACGTCCTCGGTGTCGGGCGCCCGGTAGGTGAGCAGCCGCCAGTCGTCGGTGGCCAGGAAGAGGCGCGCGAAGAAGAACTCGAGGCGGTTGCGGGCGTAGCGGTCGTGCGGCTGGCCCTCGTGCCCGAAGCGCTCCTGGTAGCGGCCGGTGAGCAGCCCCGCGCGCGACGGCGAGCACAAGGGCGCGGTGACGTAGCCCGCCCCGTAGCGCACGCCGTCGCGGGCCAGCCGCTCCAGGTTGGGCGTCTGGACGCCGCTCGCTCCGTACAGCGAGGTGTCGGCCATGCCGAGGTCGTCGGCGACGATGAGCACCACGTTCACCTTCTGCTTCGGGGTGACGCGCGGCTGAGCGAGCCACGCGTCGCGCCCCGCCAGCGCCTTCTCATTCGGGCGGATGCGGTACGCCTCGCCGCCGGTGGCGCACGACGCGAGCAGGAAGAGCCACCACCAGCGAGCCGTCACGCGCCGCACCATAGCGCGTCGGGCCGGAGCACCCTCAGACGTCCCACTCGGGCAGCGGACTCAGGCGCCCCTCGAAGAGGCGCCAGGCCCCGCCGATGCCCTCGCGCGCCGACTCCAGGCCCTCCAGCTTCTTCGCCGAGGCCGTGTCGGACTCGCGGCACAGCAGCACCAGCTCCCGCAGCCCCAGGTACACCCGCCACGGCCCGGGCCCCGCCGCCTTCTCCAGCGCCGCCTGGTGCGAAGGCGTCAGGACTCGCGCCCCGTCGTGCCCGTCACCGTGCGCCAGCGCCCACAGCCCGGTGGGCGTCGCGGACAGCCGCAGCGCGCCTTGCTCCAGCTCGATGGCGCGCACCTCCGCCGGGTGGGCCTCCAGGTTCTTCCACGCCGCGGTGTCCAGTTGCTCCAGGTCCACCCGCATCGCGGACAGCACGCCCTCGGGCACGTACAGCACCACCTCCGGGTCCTCTACCGCATAGAAGAACCACAGCCCCGCCGGCCCTTCGCGCCGCACCGTCCCCGTCGCCCGCTCGAGGAAAGACGAGTCGCGCAGCACCGGCAGCACCTTGGACAACAGCTGCAGCTTCCCCGGGGGCAGGCCCAGGCTGCGCTCGGCGAAGTCCCGCCCGATGAGGGCCACCGCGCCGTCCAGGTCCTGCCCGGTGCGCCGCGCCTCGCGGAACAGGGAGTCCAGGTCGAAGCGCGCCACCCCGCCGCGGCCCAGGCGAATCAACACCGCGTCCTTCTGGAGGAGGAACGGCGTGGACTGCGCCTTCAGCACCTCGGACAGCGCGTGGGTGAAGTCCTCCAGCGACGGCCCGTGGGCCAGGTCCGCCGGCTGCGCCGCCTCCACCTCGCTGAAGAGCAACTGCGCCTCGCTGTCGAAGGGGTCCTTCCGCAGCACCTGCTGCAGCAGCTCCTTCGCTCGGCTCCACTCTGCGCGCCGCAGCGCGACGGTGGCCAGCGCCTTGAGGGGCTCGGGGTCGGCGGGGTTCAGCTCCAGCGCGCGCTTGAGCGGCTCTTCCGCCTCCGTCCACTTCTCCAGGCTGATGAGGGCGCGGCCCAGCGCCAGGTGCACCTGCGCCTCTTTGGGGAAGTCGCGGCGCACCGCCAGCAGGAGCGAAATGGCCTGCCGCGGGTGGTCGGCGTTGATGAGCGCCTGCGCCACCGTGGTGCGCAGGGTGGGCCCGCCTTCCCGCTGCGCGGCCGCCGTCAGCTCGTTCAGCTCGTCGTCGGTGAGGCGCTCGCCGCTCCACACCTTGGACTGGATGCGCTCGACCGACACGGCGCGCAGCCTACCACCCGCCCATCCCTGTGACGGGAGGCGCCTCGCCTGCTACAGACACCCACCCCATGAGCGACGCGCGACGGACGGTGACCTTGATGAGCGGCGACGGCATTGGCCCCGAGGTGATGGAAGCCACCCGCGCCATCCTCGAGGCCGCGAGGTGCCCGCTGGACTACGAGTACCAGGAGGCCGGCGCCGGCGCCTCGTCCCGCTTCGGCACCAACCTGCCCGACGTCACCGTGGAGTCCTGCCTGCGCAACGGGGTGGGCCTCAAGGGCCCCACCGCCACCGGCATCGGCGGCGGCCAGCAGTCGGCCAACGTGGCCCTGCGCAAGCGCCTCGACCTCTACGCCAGCCTGCGCCCGGTGAAGTCCATCCCCGGGGTGAAGACGCGCTACGAGGACGTGGACCTGGTGGTGGTGCGGGAGAACACCGAGGACCTCTACGCCGGCCTCGAGCACATCGTGGTGCCGGGCGTGGTGGAGAGCCTCAAAATCATCACCGAGAAGGCGTCCACCCGCATCTGCCGCTTCGCCTTCGAGTACGCCCGCGCCCGCGGCCGCAAGAAGGTGTCGGCGGTGCACAAGGCCAACATCATGAAGCTGTCCGACGGCCTCTTCCTCGACTGCTTCCGCGCCGTGTCGCGCGAGTTCCCCGACATCCAGGGCGAGGAAGTCATCGTCGACGCCCTGTGCATGCAGTTGGTGCGCTGGCCGGAGAAGTTCGACGTGATGGTGATGGAGAACCTCTACGGCGACATCGTGTCCGACTTGTGCGCGGGCCTGGTGGGCGGGCTGGGCCTGGTGCCGGGCGCCAACCTCGGGGAGAAGACGGCCGTCTTCGAGGCGGTGCACGGGACGGCGCCGGACATCGCGGGCAGCGGCCTGGCCAACCCCACCGCGCTCTTGATGTCCGCGGTGATGATGCTGGACTACCTGAAGCTGACCGAGCACTCCCGGCGCATCGAGCAGGCGCTCCTGGCGGTGTACGCCGAGGGGAAGGTGAAGACGAAGGACCTCGGCGGCAGCGCGAAGACGACGGACTTCACCCGAGCCGTCATCGACGCGATGAAGTGAGGAGCTCGCGTGCACGGTGACGGGAAGCTCCCTCGCCCCTGGCTGGCCGCGCTCCTCGTGGTGTCCTCCGCCGCCTGGGCCGACGCCGGCACCCTCGACGCCGGCACCGGCGAGCCCTTCGTGCGCCGCACCCGGGAGTTGATGCACACCCGCGTGGCCATCGCGCTGCCCTGGTCGATGGACGCCGCCGCGCGCGAAGCCGCCTTCACCGAGGCCTTCGCCGTCTTCGAGGCCATCGAGGTGCGGCTCAACGAGTGGAAGCCCGACTCCCCACTCTCCCGGGTGAACGCGGGCGCCGGCGGGAAGCCGGTGGAGGCGCCGGCCGACGTGTGTGACGTCGTCTCGCTGGCGCTGGACGGCGCGAGGAAGACGGGCGGGCTGTTCGACCCGACGTGGGCGGCGCTCAAGGACGTGTGGCGCTTCGGCAGCGACGAGACGGGTGAGGTGCCCTCCGACGAGGCGCTCGCGAAGGTGTGCCCACTGGTGAACTGGAAGGCGGTGGAGCTCGAGCCGCTGACGAAGCCGACGACGGAGCGCGCCTGCACCATCCGCCTGGCGAAGCTGGGGATGCGCCTGGGGCTGGGCGGCGTGGTGAAGGGCTGGGGCGTGGACCAGGTGGTGAAGCGCCTGCGCGCGAAGGGCCTCGCCGACTTCTTCGTGCAGGCCGGCGGGGACTTGTACCTCGCGGGGAAGAATGGAGACCGGCCCTGGCGCGCCGGCATCCGCGACCCGAGAGGCCCGCTGGAGCAGACCGTCGCGCGGCTGGAGGTGGGCGACACCGCCTTCTCCACCTCGGGCGACTATGAGCACTTCTTCCTGAAGGACGGCGTGCGCTACCACCACCTCATCGACCCGCGCACCTGCCGGCCGGCGACGACGTCCATCTCCGCCACCGTGCTGGCGAAGACGGCGGTGGACGCGGAGTTCCTCACCAAGGCTGTCTTCATCCTTGGCCCGAAGGAAGGCGGAAAGCTGGCCGAGAAGCTGGGCGCGCAGGTGGTCGTCATCACCCCCGATGAGGCCGTGCACGCCTCGAAGGCCCTCGAGGGCCGCCTCGTCACCTGGAAGAACCGGTGAAGCTACAGCTCGACGCGCGCCGCCACCTGCCCGCCGTGCGTCACGTCCGTCGCCTGCAGCGGCCCCGCTCCGCGCGCGCCTCCGCCGGCAAAGCGCACCTGGCTCCAGGAGAAGAGGTACTTGAGGCCGAGGTGCACGCCGGACCTCCCCAGCCCCAGGCCCACCTGCGCCTGCCCGCCGGCGGTGAGGCCTCCCAGAAACGCGCCGTAGCCCGTCTCCGCCAGGGTGCCCGCGTCCACCACTGCGCCGAGGCGTGGCCGCACCTCCACCACCACCGGGCCGGAGAAGCGCAGCGCCACCTCTCCGCCCAGCGACTGCAGCCACACGTCGTCGAAGGCGCTGTTCTTCTCCACCCCGCCGACCTCCATGCGGAAGAGGCCGCGCGGCGAGACGGAGAAGCGCCCCAGGTCGAAGCGCCAGCCCAGGGCGAGAAAGCCCTCCGAAGGCAACACCGCGTTGGCGTCGGTCTGGTCCGCGCCGATGGCCCAGCCCACCTGGTAGTTGCCTTCGAGGTGCAGCCCGCCGTCGGCCAGGCGCAACAGGCGCAGCGGGTAGAGGAGGAAGCCGAAGGCCACCGCGGGGTACGCCATGGCGTAGCGCTGGAAGGGCGCGTCGGAGTCGAGCGCGAAGACGCGGTGGCCGCCGCCCAGCCCGGCGGAGAGCTCGAGGGCCGAGGGAGCGTCTGAGTCGTCGCGGCGCCGCTGCAGGGTGGAGGCGACGCGGTCGGCATCCGCCGTGCCGGCGAGGGAGGTGGCCGATGCGGCCGAGGTGCCCGCGGAGGTGCCCGGCGCCGCCCCTGCCGAGGGGCGCCCACTCTCCGCCGCCGCCCCCGGTGCCGCCCCGGTCGAAGTCGAGGAGTCACCCGTGGAGGCCGCAGCGGGAGCAGCGCCCGCGCCGGCTGACGAGGCCGCGCCCGGCGCGACGGACGACGCCCCTGCGGCAGGGGCGTCCACCGCGGGAGGCTTCTGCGGGGCGCCGTCCTCGCTCTTCTTCTTCGCGCTCGCCGCCGCCGGCTTCTTCGGGGCGTTCTTCTTCGGCGCCGCCCACGACGCATCCGGTGCCAGCAGCAACGCGAACAGCACGCCCGCGAGGGAGCACCTCCTCGGCCCGGCCCTCTCCTGCGATGGAGGAGAAGGAGCCCCCTTCCGGCGCAGCAGCAGCACGAGGACCAGCCACGCCAGCGCGCTCCCCGGCACCGCCGCGCAACCGCCCGGCTTCGGCGTCGTCGGCGAGGGGAGGCCCACCACCAGCGACACCGCCGCGTCCTCCAGGTTGGTGCCGTCGCCGTTGCCGGCCACCGCCGAGAAATACAGTGTCACCTGGCCCACGTCGGTGGCCGGCGCCGTCCACGCAAGCCGCCACCGCGTCAGGCCCTCCCGGCACGCGTTGGAGTGCGCCACCCGCCCGTCCGCCGACACCTCCACCACCGCCGAGAAGCCGTCGGGGCACAGCGCCTCGGCCTCCATTCCCGGCGCGGGCGGCGCCACGGACAATGTCCCGGCCGGCGCCCCCGCTGCGTCCACCACCTCCAGCGCGATGGCCGAGGCCTTCGCCGCCTCCGTCACCGACACCTCCAGTGGGTACGTCTCGCCCGGCGCGTAGCCCTCGGCGTCCAGGTTCCTCCCTGACGCCGTGATGCTGGCCCGCAAGGTGGGCTGCTTCTGGCTGGGAAGGGGCCCGTGGCACACCCCGCAGCTCCACTTCGACGCCGGCGCCCCGGTGAAGTCCACCCCGCCGCCGCCGCCCACGAAGGCCGGGGCCTGGAAGTTGACCGGCACGGTGAAGGCCAGCACCGACAAGGTGACGAGGCTCACGGCCACGGGCCACCTCCGTCACAGGAGGCGCCGGAGTTGATCCACTCCAGCAGGGCCGGCTGGTGGCTGGGCAGCAGCACGCCCTGGTGCGCCTTCAGCCCGTAGGGCGGCCCGGTGTACTGCATCAGCTTCGAGCGCGCCGGCTCGCACGGCAGCACCGAGGGCCGCGCGCACCCCGACGCCCGCACCGCCTCGCAGCTGTCCGGAAGAAAGCAGCCCGCGTCGCGCACATTCTGTGGGGTGTGGCAGCCCGCCTCCCGCGCGCAGGTGGCCGGGGTGATGATGCTGGCCACCCGCTGGTAGCCCACCCCCGCGTCGAGACACGCCGGCACGCCGCCGCCGCCTCCTCCGCCGCCCGTGCCGCCATCGTCGGCGCCGCCGCCGCCTCCTCCCGCGCCGCCGCCCGCGCCCGCGTCCCACGCCGCGCCCGCCACCCAGTCGGCCAGCGCCTTCCACCGCGCGTCCTCCTTCGTCGGGTAGACGTTCTTCCCGAAGGCGTCCACGCCCTCGTGGCCCGCGCCGCCGGCCGCCTCTTGCAGCGGCTTGCGCAACAGGTCGGACAGGGCAGCGGCGGTGGGCGCCGCCGACAGCCGCGCGCGCTCGAAGTTGGCCTGGTGCTCCTCGGGGACGAGGCCGTCGGTGGGCAGCCCTGCGCGCAGGCGCAGCCCCGCGGGAGAGAAGAGGCGCAGGGGCCGCTGCGGCGCTCCGTGGCAGTTGCTGAAGGCGCAGCTGTGCAGAAGCTCCGGCTCGACGACGGCCTCGAAGTACGCCCGGTCCAGCGCCGGCGCCGTCTGTACCGGGTTGCCGGGCGGACTGCCCGCGCAGGGGAAGGTGAGGGCCGCGCCGAAGACGGTGAGGGAGAAGAGGGCGCGCATGGCGTTAGAAGTCCACCCCCACGCCGGCCTGGGTGATGAGGGCCCACCGCGTCGGCAGCCGCGGGAAGTCGGGGTACTGGAAGTACATCCCCTCCACCTTGGCGTCCACGCGCACCACCGCGCCGCTCTTCTTGCTGCGCAGGGGCAGCCACTCCAGCTTCACCCCGAAGAGGTGCGAGGTGAAGGCCGACAGCTCCCGGTCCGCGGACAGGTACGCCTTCGGCGCGTCGTAGAAGGACTGGTAGAAGTACGCGCCGTTCTGCACGTAGAAGCGGTAGCGCAGCCGCACCGTCAGCGCGTCGAAGTCGAGGACGAGGCGCGCCTCCGCGGTGTGCGAGAGCAGCGACCAGGTGTCGGCGTAGAGGCGGTAGTCGAGGTGCGCCACCAGCAGGCCCACGTACTGCTTCACGCCCACCGCGCCCGCTACCCGGAAGCGGCTGCCCGGCTCCGTCTCGGGCAGCAACGTCACCGCGTCTCCCAGTTGCACGCGCACCTTGCGGTACGGGCTGGCCAGCATGCCGTTGGACTGGGCCACCGTGGCGGCGACTTGCGCGATGGTGCGCGGCGTCAGCGTGTATGTCGCCGCGAGGTCGCCGCTCCAGTCGGACATCGGCGCCACGTACGCGGGGTCGTCGGCGCGCCCCACCAGGTTGGACATGAAGCCCACCCGCGCGGTGACGCCCAGGTTCCGCTGGAGGAACTCCCGGGTAAAGGAGAGCGAGCCGCCGTTGGAGGTGTAGTCCCGCTCGCGCGCGTGCATGTACGCGGCGCTCACCTGCCCGCCCAGCACCGCCTGCCCCAGGCCGAAGTCGACCTCCTGCCGCCGGTCGTAGATGCGCGGGCTGGCGGTGGTGCGCACGTCCACCGAGGCGGAGGAGACGACGTCTTCGGTGTAGGTGGCGTTGACGGAGGTGCCGGTGCCGAAGGTGGCGCTGCCGGTGACGTGCGGCGAGACGACGATGGTGGCGTCGCTGTCCGCGTACACCTGCACCTTGGAGGACACCACCACGTCGGCGGCCTGCGCGCCGGCCGCCAGCGCCGCACCGAGGGAGACGAGGGCCCTCAGTTGCAGCCGCATCCGCCTCCCCGGGCCCCGCGCGCGCCGGACGAGCCTTCCCTGCTGTCCACCAGGTGGTTCTCCAGCACCTGCTCGTCGCTGTCCTCGTTGAACTGCATGCAGCGCTTCGACAGCAGCCCGCGCTGGGGCGCGGAGACGAGGACGCACGAGGGCAGGAGGGCCAACACCGTGCACAGGGCCAGCGCGCGACGCATCGACGCGCGAGCGTACCCCGACTGTCCCCCCCCCGCCGAAGGAGAGAGGTGCGCACCCGTGACCACCTCCGGCGTCAGCGGCCGCGGGCCTTGCGTTCGGCCTCCAGGGCCTTCAGTCGCGCGGCCGCGCCGGAGAAGTCCGGCCACAGCTCCAGCGCGCGGCGGTAGGCGGCCAGGGCCTCGTCGTACTCCTCCGCCGCCGCGTGCGCCTCGGCCTTGCCGAACCAGGCCTGGGGTTGAGTGGGCGCCAGGCACACCAGCGTCTCGTACGCGGCGCGCGCCTCTTCCTGCAGGCCGGCGGCCCGGTACGCGCCTGCCGCGCGAAACCAGGTGGGCGCCTCGGTGCCCCGGGCCGCGAGGTACGCCCGGTAGGCCCGGCGGGCCGCCTCGCTTCCGCGCAGCGTCTCCACGAAGGACTGGTGGGAGATGGGCAGCTTCGCCCCTTCTGCGTCGAAGGCCGCGCGGAAGGCCGCCTCGGCCTGCGCTTGGTCGAGGTGCTCCAGGCAGCCCGCGCGGGCCTGGCGGGCCTGGGCCCGGCGGAAGTCATCGGTGAGGACGCGCACGGGGCGCCCGTGGAGCTTCAGCGTGCGGTTGTCGGGCTCGGCCAGCACCTCGTCCCACGCGGCCACCGCGGCCTCGTCGCGTCGCAGGGCGGTGAGGGCCTGGGCGCGGCCGAAGAGGGCCTCGGGTTCGTCCGCCCGCAGCGCCAGCGTGCGCTCGAAGGCGTCCAGCGCGGCCTCGTCCCGTCGCAGCCGCGCGAGGCACTGCGCCATCGACAGCCAGACGTCCGCGTCATCGGGGCTCAAGTGCGTGGCTTGCACGAAGGCGTCCAGCGCCTCCTCGTGGCGCTCGAGGCTGGCGAGGGTGAAGGCCCGCTGGCGCGCCGCGCCCCGGTGCGAAGGGTCCAGGGCCAGCGCCTGCTCGAAGGCCGCCACCGCGTCCTCCAGGTCGCCCCGGTACTCGGACAGCCGGTCCGCGCCGCGCGAGAGGTCCAGGCACCACTCGCCCTTGTCAAACCACGCTTCCGCTGTCGTCGGCGCCGGGTCCACCCCGCCAGTCTAGGCGGGCTCTCGCGCTGAACTCTTAAGGGGCGCGGTGAGCCTGCCTCATCCTTCCTCCAGTCAGGCCTTGTCCCGGGCGGCCAGTTCGGGCAGGATGCCCGTGAATTTGAAAGTCAGTCGCAAAGTGGAGCCCTCATGTACGTCTGTATCTGCAAGGCCGTCACGGACCGGGTGGTGGACCAGGCCATCGAGGCCGGCGCGGCGTCGGTGGGCGCGGTGGGCGAGGCGACGGGCGCGGGGACGGACTGCGGCTGCTGCCAGAATGCCATCGCCCGCCGGCTGGCCCGCGCGGCCGGGGGCTGCGGCGGCGCGTGCAGCACTTGCCCTGCGCAAAACGGTGCGGCGCAGGCGGGGGCGACGGGTTAGGGTCCTTCCATTCTGACGCCGGGAGGGGCCATGAAGGGTGATGCGAAGGTCATCGCGCTGCTCAACGACATCCTCACTGCCGAGCTGACGGCCATCAACCAGTACTTCCTGCACGCCGAGCTCTGCGAGCACTGGGGCTTCGAGCGGCTGCACCACCGGCTGCGCAAGGAGTCCATCGAGGAGATGAGGCACGCGGAGAAGCTCGTCCACCGCATCCTCTTCCTCGAGGGCTTGCCCAACCTGCAGAAGTTGAACAAGGTGGGCGTGGGCCAGACGGTGGCCGAGCAATTCCAACTGGACCTGGCCGTCGAGCTGGAGGCGGTCAAGCGCCTCAACGACGCCATCGAGGCCTGCCGCGCGGTGGGTGACGGCGGCACCCGGGAAGTCCTCGAGCACATCCTCCGCGAGGAGGAAGGGCACGTCGACTGGACCGAGACGCAGTTGGAGGCGATGAAGACGGTGGGCGAGCAGAACTACCTGGCCGAGCAACTGAAGAAGGAAGAGTAGGCCGCGCGCCCGCGCCGACTCGACGGACTCCCCCGTAGACCGAAGTCCGGTACACTCCGGTGCTCACGGCCGAAGCCGAAGGGGAGACGGAATGCACCTGCGCCGAGTGGTGGTGCCGCTGCTGATTCTCGCAGCGGCGTGGAGCTGCGGCAGCCCGACCAACCCGGACCTCGACGGAGGAGCAGGCGGAGGAGCCGCCGGCGGTGGCTCCGGCGGCGGAGGGGGAGGCGCGGGCGGCGGCAGCGTGGGTGGCGGCACGGGTGGCGGCGGCAGCGCGGGCGGAGGCGGCGGCTCCAGCGACGGCGGCTGCCCGGAAGACTGGGTGTGCGGCACCTGGGTGCCGGTGCCCGACGCCGGCGTGGCCACCCGCACCTGCATCGACCAGAACGCCAGCGGCACCACCGTCTGCAAGCCCGGTGAAGGGCCGGTGCCCCTGCCGCCCCTGGACTACAACTTCTTCCGCTGCCGGGTCCACCCGGTGCTGGCCCTCAACTGCTCGATGATTGGGTGCCACGGCGACGCGCAGCGCCCGTACTTCATCTACGCGCGCGGGCGGATGCGCATCCACGAGACGGTGACGATGGCCTGGCCGGGGTGCCTCATCAACACGCCGCAGACCTTCGACGTGTACGACCGCGCCACCGCCACCGTGCAGTGCTGGGGGAACATGGCGCTGCGCCCGCGCGAGTGGGCCAACAACTTCGACATGAGCCGCGCCCTGGCTCTCGACACCACCGCGCCCGCCGACTCCGAGCTCCTCGCGCAGCCCAACAGCCAGTCCTCCTTCGCCCACGCCGGCATGAAGTTCTGGGACCCCTCCTCGCCCGACTTCCAGACGCTGGCCCTCTGGTTGGACGGGGGCACGCAGGCCACCTGCGACGCCGGCTTCAACGACCACAACTGACTTTCACGAAGGACGCCACCTCCATGAAGCGCTTCCGACTTGCAGTGCTGGGCGTGCTCCTCCTCGCGGGCGCGGTGCGGGCCTGGCAGTACGAAGACGAATTCACCCTGGACCAGATGGGCGGGCGGCCCGGCGGCGGCGGCAACTGGGCCACCGGCGGCCAGCGCGAGCACAAGGTGACGTGCGTGATGTGCCACGTGCTGCCCGACGCCGGCTTCCCGTCCCGCATCAGCGCCAACGTCACCTTCTCGCCCGCGCTCACCTCGGCGGCGGACGGCGGCAGCGCCTACCTGCGCAACACCACCTACGACGTCACCGTGGCGATGGTGGGCGAGCACCTGGGCCTGTCCGGCACCGGCGCCAACCACAACCAGATGGCCGCGTCCTTCGAGGACGGGCAGGGGCGGTACGCGGGGCGCCTGCGCTCGGACACCGGCTTCGCCAAGGGCGGCAACTGCCCCACCACCCTGACGGCAGCGCACTTCAACGCCTACGACGCGGGCAGCACCACCGTCACCTTCGCCGGCTGCAACGCCGTCGTCGGGCGGGGGCGCGGCGCCAACGCCAGCGGCCACACCACCTGGCGCTTCCAGTGGACGGCCCCGGACGGCGGCGGGCCCATCACCCTCTACTACGGCGTCACCGACGCCAGCGGCGACGAGAAGACGCTCGGCGACGACTCGGTGATGGGCGCCAGGGTGCTGGAGCAGGGAAACTGAAGCCCCTCACCCGGCGCCGAGGTGCCGGGTAAACCAGTCACCAGCCAACCGGGCCACATCCTCCAGCGCGCCGGGCCTTCTTCCACCCGCTGCATCGGGCGCACCACCGCCGCACCCGACAAGGGCTCCCCTCGGAGAAGGGCGCAACGGCTTCGCCGGGCGCCGCCGCCCGCCCCCTCTCTCGCGCGGGCCTTACAGCCAGCGCTTGCGCCAGAAGAAGAAGGCCACCGCCCCGGCCACGGTGAAGGAGCCGAGCAGGACGAAGAAGAAGGCCAGCGGGTGGTGCTGAAGAGGCAGGTCCACGTTCATCCCGTAGAAGCTGGCCACCATGGTGGGGAAGGTGAGCACCAAGGTGAGGGCGGTCAGCACCTTCATCACGACGTTCAGGTTGTTGGAGATGATGGAGGCGAAGGCGTCCATCATCTGCGAGAGGATTTCTTCGGTGATGCGCGTCATCTGCAGCGCCTGGCGAAGCTCCACCTGTGCGTCTTCCAGGAGCGCCTGGTCCTCGGCCGAGACGGCGAAGCGCGCGTCCTTCGGCAGGCGCGACAGCATCAACTCATTGGCCTCCAGCCCGGTGGTGAAGTGGACCAGCGCCTTCTGGTACTTGAGCAGCCCCAGCACCTCGCGGTTGCGCAGGCTGGCCTCGAGCTCTTCTTCCAGGGTGTCCACGGCGCGCTCGATGTCGCGCAGGTGCGCGAGGTAGTTGGCGGCGCAGACGCCCACCAGGTTCAGGACGAAGTGGTTGGTGCGCGAGGGGTCCAGGCCCTGCCGCGCGGCCAGCGCTGCCGCCAGCTCCGCGCCGCCGGCCGACACCGTCACCACCAGGCCCTCGCGGAAGATGACGCCCAGCGTGGTGGTGCGGAAGGGCACTCCGTCGCCGTTGCCGGGCGCCGGCACGCGCAGCACCACCAGCGCGCAGGCGCCGTCGTGGTCCACCCGGGCCACCTCATCGGGGTCCAACGCGTAGGCCAGCAGCGCCGGGGCGATGCCCGCGGCCTCGAGCGCCCTTCGTTCCTCTGCGCCCGGCGCCGCCGCGTGCACCCAGCCGGACGCCGGCAGCGTGCCCAGCGGCTCCAGGGCGTGCGTCTTCTCGTTCCAGCGCTGCAGCACGGCGCCCTTCTACGCCGAGGAGGAAGCCGGTGCTACCAGGTGAAGGCCACCGCCGGCGCGAGGCCCGACAGCCCACCTGCGTCGCGCAGCGGGGACACCGAGGCCGACACCTTCAGCTCGCCCGGCTTGAAGAGCTCCATGAAGAGGACGGCGCCCAGCGCGGCGAAGGCCGGGGCGACGAAGACGGAGATGGCCATGGCGCCGGACAAGTCGGCAGGCCCGGCCACCGCGCGGCCGATGAGGTAGCCCACCCCCAGGCCGGCCAGTTGCCCCACCGCCGCGCCCAGCAGCGCATGGAGGAGGCTGCCTGGCACCGAGCGCTGGGACGCGTCCATCAGCCCGATGAGCCAGGAGGCCCCCGCCGCCATCACCGCCGGCAGCGCGCCCAGCAACAGAATGTCCCCCGCGTCCGGCGGCCACTGCAGCCCGCCCTGGCCGATGTTGTACAGCACGCCCACCAGCACGCCCGCGTAGGCCGCCACCGTGCCCACCGTGAACTCCAGGAGGCCGATGAGCGGGTTGAAGGACTTGTGGCGCTCCTCCTGCGGCGTGAGGGACGCGCTGCGCGCCGGTGCGGCGGCGGCGGGCGGGGAAGCTTCAGGAGGCGCGGACGCCGGGGCCTCGGTGGCGCCCAGGTGCAGCGCGAGCGCCAGGGTGAGGGTCAGCATGCGCCCAGTGTAGCCCGCCCGGGCTGGCTTTCAGTTGCGCTTCTTCGGCTTCTTCGCCTTCTTCGTCTTCAGGGGCACAGGCGCAGCCACAGGCTCCGGTGGAGGCGGAGGAGGGATGAGCTCCACTGTCCCCGACTCCCCATTCACCATGTCGTACTCGACGGCGGTGCCACTCGCGGAGTACCGCGGCGGCTGCCCTGGCTGGGCGTAACACCCCTGCAGCCAGGAGCTGGACGTCTTCAGCGCCTCCTCGGGCAGGAGCGCCACGCCGGGCACCACATAGTCCAGCGCCTCGCGCCTCAACACGCGCATCAACTCCGTCTGCGACCACGGCCTGCCGCGCTGCGGCGCCGCGATGAAGGCGACGGTGCGCTCGCAGCCGGGCCCGACGAAGCGGCGGTCGGACTTCTCGACGAGACAGGGGCCGGTGCCCTCCCAGAGCCGCGCCTCTCCCTGCGTGCACGCCAGGTAACAGCGGCCGCCCACGGACCTCGAGCGCAAGAGCGCTGTGCGGTCCGCGGTGGGCGTCTGCCACTCGTACTTGTCGTCCGGGGCAGGAGCCGCGGTGTCCGCCGCTGCCTCCTCGGGCGCGCCCGCGTCCACCACGGGAGCAGGAGGCGACGGCACCCGGCACCCGCCGCCGGTGGCACCAGCGAGGACGAAGAGGAGGACGTGCCTCACGCCGTGGTCCTCACCACCCCAGTGAGCTGTGCATTCAAGTCGACGAGGCCGCCGAGGGCCGCCAGCTTCCTCGCGAGCCTGGGTCGCGTCCGAGACTCCGGCGCCTGCGCGCTGTCCCATAGACAAGTGTGCGACTCAGCCATGGCACCCCCTCAAGTCGAGTCTACCTGGAGACAGGGACCGCGCGCCGACGCGGACAGAAACAAGAGAGAATGAGGCCCATGCCCGACACCGACCGCGAGCGCTGGGACGCGAAGTGGCGAGCCGCCACGCCGAAGCAGCCCTCACCCTTCCTGGTGGGCCTCGACGCCGCGCTGCCGCGGGTGGGGCGCGCGCTGGACGTGGCAGGCGGGCCGGGCCACGACGCCCTGTGGCTCGCCGCGCGCGGCCTGGCGGTGACGCTGGTGGACGGCTCCTTCGTGGCGCTGGAGCGCGCGAGGGCGGAGGCGGCGCGACGCGGCCTGCCCCTGGCCGCCGAGGCGCGGGACCTGGAGGTGGCCGGCCTCCCCGAGGGGCCTTTCGCGGTGGTGGTGTGCCTCAACTACCTGCAGCGCTCGCTCTTCCCCCGCTTCGCCGAGGTGCTGGCGCCGGGCGGAGTCCTCGTCTTCTCCCAGCCCACCCGCACCAACCTGGAGCGCCATCCGAAGCCGGGCCCGCGCTTCTTCCTCGAGCCGGGCGAGCTGGCCTCCCTGGTGCCGGCCAGCCTCGCCGTCGTCTCCCTGGTGGAGGACTGGACTGCCGAAGGCCGGCACGAAGCCCGGCTGGTGGCGCGGCGCGCTCCGGCTCGTTGAAGGTACGTCGCGCCGGAGTACCATGCGCGGCGTGGGGGACTGGGCACCCAGCGAGAAGTCCTGGAGCGGGGGCGAGGCGGGCTACACCTGCGTCGAGCTGGACTTCGCCACCAAGAAGCACCGGGCCATCGGCGCCGCGGAGGCGCAGGCCGCGATGGACGGGGGGAAGTTCATCTGGCTCGACGTCGACTTGGCGGCGGGTGAGGTGGCCCGGAAGGTGCTCGAGCTGGCGAAGCTGGGCACCGCGGAGATTGTGGAGGACGCACTCTCCCGCGAGCCGGCTACCCAGTTGGCGCGCCACGAGGACTTCCTGCACCTGGTGCTGACCGGCTGCCGCCTCGAGGCAAGCAGGTTCGCCCTGGAGCGCGTGGACGCGGTGCTGGGTGAGCGCTTCCTCATCACCCTTCACAAGGGCTCCACGGTGTTCCTCTCGACGCTGCGCCGCACCTGGCTGGACGACTTCGTGCGCTTCGCGCAGAGCCCCAGCTTCCTCCTCTACGAGCTGTGGGACTGCCTGTTGGACAACTACCTGGCGGTGCAGAAGGTGCTGGAGGAGCGCGTCGAGAAGACCCAGGCGCAGCTCACCGGCGAGGTGGACGACCGCCTCTTCAAAGAGGCCACCGAGCTGGGGGCGGAGCTCTTGCATCTGCGCAAGGTGGTCCTGCCCGCGCGCGCGGTGTTGACCGACCTCTCTACCCGCAAGTCCCGCTTCGTCAGCGAGGCCACCCAGCCGTACCTGAGCAACATGGTGGGCGTGGTGGAGCGCGTGCTGCAGGACGTGCTGACGGACCGCGACATCCTCGCCGGCAGCTTGAGCAACTACATGTCGCTGGTGGCCCACCGGACCAACCGGGTGATGAGCAAGCTGACGGTGGTGAGCATCATCTTCCTCCCGCTCACCTTCCTCTGCGGCGTGTACGGGATGAACTTCGAGGTGTTGCCTGAGCTGCGCTGGCAGTACGGGTACGGGGGCTTCTGGGGGCTGGTGCTGGCCATCGTCCTGGGGCTCCTGTGGTTCATGCGGAAGAACAGGCTGCTGTGAGGCGCGGGCGTGCGCGCAGCCTGGCCTCGTGACACGCTCTGTCCTGGTTCCACTCGAGGAGGCGGCCATGCGGGGAATGCGCGTCGGTGTGGTGGTGCTTGGTGTCGTGTCGTCGTCGGCGTGGGCCGGGGCCCCGGCGGCCGACGCGGTGCTGTCCGACCTCGGCTTCTCCGCCGACGAGGTGGCCCAGGTGAAGGCCGGCAAGCTGGTGTCCCGCGACTCGAAGGGCGCCACCGAGCGCGACCTCACCACCAGCTTCGCCTTCTTCCTGAAGAAGCCGCCCGCCGAGGCGCTCAAGGACTTCAAGGCAGGCGTGATGCTGAAGGTGGACCCCAACACCCTCGCCAGCGGGCTCCTCACCGCCGACGCCACCGTCGACGCCTTCGCCAGGCTGACGCTGGAGCCCGACCAGGAGAAGCGCGTGAAGAAGTACCAGGGCGCGAAGCCCGGCGACGCGCTCAACCTGTCCACCGAGGAAATCGCCGCCTTCCAGAAGGCCGCCGACGCCGCCGCAGTGGAGGCGCTGGTGAAGGCGTCGCTGTTGGCCCGCTACCAGGCGTACCGGGCCAAGGGCCTCGACGCCATCGCCTCCTATGACCGCGGGGGCTCGCAGCGCTCGGTGACGGACGAGCTCAAGGCCTTCATGAAGGCCCACGATGGCTTGAAGAAGTTCGCCCCGAAAGCCTGGGCCGCCATGCTGGGCTACCCGGGCTCGAAGGCCGACGGCGCGGAGCACGTCTTCCGCTGGGTGCACCTCAAGGCCCACGGCACCCCCACCCTCGCGCTGGTGCACGGCATGGCCGTCCCCGACGCCGACGCCTTCCTCGTGCTGCAGCGGCAGTACTACGTCAGCGAGGGCTTCAACTGCGAGCAGGCCATCGCCGCGCTGGTGCCGGTGGACGGCGGCACCGTCGTCCTCTACGCCAACCACACCTCCACCGACCAGGTGACGGGCTTCGGCGGAGCCGCCAAGCGCTCCATCGGCACGAAGCTGATGGCCGGCGAGGTGCAAGGCCTCTTCGAGAAGCTGCAGAAGCGCGCTCCGTGACGGAATGAGGCGGTTCGACTTCCGGCAACTGCTGTCGGCCCCCAACCTGATGAGCCTGTCCCGCCTCCCCATGGCGGGCCTGGTGTGGGTGGCGCCGCGGTCGCTGGCCTGGGTTGGGACGCTCTTGGTGTTGGCCGCCCTGTCGGACCTGCTGGACGGGTGGCTGGCGCGGCGCGCGGGCGTGCCCGGGGAGGACCTCGGCGCGTGGCTCGACCCGCTCTGCGACAAGGCCTTCGTGGTGTCCACCCTGGTGGCGGTGTGGGTGGCGTTTCAGCCGCCGTGGTGGCTGGCGGCCCTGGCGGCCACCCGCGAGGTGGTGCTGCTGCCCCTGGTGGTGGCCCGCTTCGTGGTGCCCGGCGTGCGCGAGCGCCATATTCCCTGGAAGGCGAAGGCGCTGGGGAAGGCAACCACCGTGGCCCAGTTCGCTCTCTTCATGTCGGTGTTGCTCCAGTGGGACTTCCTGTCGCTTCCCTGCGCGCTGGCCTCCGCGGTGCTGGGGCTGGGTGCGGGCGTGCAGTACACGCTGCGCGCGGCGAAGGTGCTGGCCGCCAAGGCCGGGGAGTCTTAGGTGACGGCGCCGGCCACCGACGCGCGCTTCAAGGCGCTGCTGGTGGCGCTCGCCCCGGGCCAGGTGATGTGGCTGCGCGCCGCCGGCAACAGCCTGTGGCCCTTCGTGCGCGACGGCGACTCGCTCCAGGTGCGGCGCTGCGGGGAAGGGGACGTGCGGCGCGGGGAGGTGGCGGTGGTGGAGGCCGCCTCCGGCGAGCTGGTGGCCCACCTCGTCGTCGGCGTCAGGCCCGTGCGCACCGCGTCGACGAATGGCCGGGAGGACGCGCCTCCGAAGGCGGTGCTGGGAAGGGTGACGGCGCTGCGGCGGCGCGGCGTGCTGGTGCCGCTGCCGGCGGTGGCCCGCTGGGTGTTGCGCTGGGTGCCTGGTGCGTCCAACGTGCTGCGCCGGGTGCCGGGTGCGGGTGTCCTCGTGCGGCGCCTGCGCGACGGGAGGTGACGCCGGACACTCCGCTTTCAGGGGGCGTGCGCGCAGTCGCCCCGTGCCCGCGCTCGTCCCCCCTCGACGCCGCTGCGGAGGCGGGGCGCCGGCCAGGGCTGCCCGCCGCGCACCATCCGCACTTCGCACCAGGACGACTTCATCGGCCCCCTGGGCCTGCACCAGCACCAGCGGCCACGCCTTCACCGCGGACCAAGAGCAACTCAACCCTTCGCCGCGACCGCGCCCCAGGGGCGGAAGTGGGAGCTGGTTGGGGAATTGCCGGCAAATCCACGACCAGAGCGCTTCAGCGGCTACAGTCGCCGCGCCGGAGGGCGCATGGACCAGGGCAAGCTGCTCGAAGCGCTGCGCGAAGAGACGCTGCCGCGCCTCGACGCCGCGCGCAGGGCGTTGGACGCGGCGCTGCAGTCGGGCGACGGGGCGGAGCTCAAGCCGGTGCGCGAGCTGTGTCACCGCGTCGCCGGCACGGGCGCGGTGGCCGGCCTGCCCGGTGTCTCTCGCCTGGCGCGCGTCGGGGAATTGGTGGCCCAGTTGGCCCAGGAAGGCGAGGCGAAGGTGAGCGCCCGCCTGTGCAGCGCGCTGGCCCAGGTGCTGGACGGCCTCGAGGCCGAGTTGGTGGAGGAGCGCACCGACCGCTTCTCGAGCCTGGTGGCGCGGGGGGAAGGGCCGGAGCCCGCCAGCGGCGCCAAGGGCCGCGTGGCCGTGGTGAGCGACGAGGCCGTCAGCAGGAAGCTGCTGGTGCGTGTACTGGAGGACGCGGGCTTCGAGGTGACGACGCTGAAGCTGGCCGAGGCGGAGTCCGCGCCCGCCGCCGACGTCGTGGTGCTGGACGCGCCCGCGGGCGACGCGCGCCTCGCCCAGGTGGACGCCGTGCTGAAGAGCGCGGTGGCCGCGCGGCTGCCGGTGCTGCTCACCGGCAAGGCGGACGTCGAGCCCTTGAAGCCTCTGCAGGCGAAGGCCAGCCAGTTCCTCGCCAAGCCGGTGGTGCCCGAGGCCCTGGAGGCGGCGGTGCGCACCCTGGTGGCCCGCCGGCGCCTGGCGGCGGCCGCCCGCGCGAAGGCGCCCACCGCGCAACTGCCCAGCCCGGTGGCACCCGGCGCGTCTGGCCGGGCGCTCAAGGTGCTGGTGGTGGACGACAGCCGCGTCATCCGCGGGGTGGTGCGCGAGGCCCTGGCCGAGGTGGGCCTCATCGCCGTGGAGGCCGAGGACGGCGCCGAGGCGGTGCGGCTGTTCGAGGCGGAAGAGCCCGCCGCCGTCATCAGCGACGTGCAGATGCCCGGCCTGGACGGCACGCAGTTGACGCGGCTCTTGCGCGCCCGCGGCGGGGACAGGCGCATCCCCATCGTCGTGTTGTCGGCCCTGGACGACGACGCCTCGCGCAAGGCGGGCCTCGACGCGGGCGCCGACGCCTACCTCGTGAAGTCCGTCATCGACGGGCCGGCTCTGCTGCAGGCCCTCAAGGGCGCGGGCCTGCCCATCGAGTGACGGTCAAGGTGCCTGCAGCATCGCCGCGCGCTGCAGGTGGGCCTTCACCCGCGCCGCCAGCTCTTCCGGCTCGAAGGGCTTGCGCAAGAAGTCGTCGCCGCCCACCTGCAGGCCCTTGCTGCGCTCGTCGATGCTGCACGCCGCCGAGAGGAAGACGATGGGAATGCGCCTCAAGTCCCCCCGGGTGCGGATGCGCTCGCACAGCTCGAAGCCGTCCATGCCCGGCATGCGCACGTCCAGCACGATGAGGTCCGGGCGCATCTGCTCCAGCACCTCCAGCGCTTCCTCACCCGACTCGGCGTCGAGGACGCGGTGGCCTTCGGCCTTGAGCACGCTCTCTACCGCCAGGCGGCCCACCCGGCTGTCGTCCACCACCAGCACGGTGCCGGTGCGCGGGGCCAACTGCGCGGCGCGGGTGGGCATGTCTGCCGGCACCACCGCCGACACCAGCGAGGTGGGCGCCGCCAGGGACACGTGCGAGGCGGAGCCCGGCTTCTCGCCGCCGCGGGACAGCTCCTGCACCACCTGAGCGATGCGCGCCTCGTCGCCTTCCTCCGCCAGCGCCAGCATGGAGCGCGTGCGCTGGATGTCCTCGGCGAAGTTGGCTTCCATCCACGCGGAGCGCTCGGCCTCGTCGAAGCAGCGGGTGGCCTGCTCGAGGGCCCTCGCCATCTCCCGCCCGGTGAGGAAGCGCCGGGCCTTGTCCTTCTGCAGCGCGCGCAGCACCACCTCGGCCAGGGCCCTGGGCACCTCGGGGTTGAAGGTGCGCGGGTCGGGCGGCGCGTCGTTGAGCACCTTGTACATGGTGGCCGTCGGGTCGTCGGCCTGGAAGCCCCGCCGCCCGGTGAGCAGCTCGAAGAGGACGGCGCCGGTGGCGAAGAGGTCGGATTCGCCCGTCAGGTCCTCGCCGCGGATCTGCTCGGGCGACATGTACCCGGAAGAGCCCTTCACCATCCCCGCCGCGGTGGACGACAGGCTGCCCCTGGCCTTGGCGATGCCGAAGTCAATCAGCTTGGTGGTGCCGGCGTACGTCACCATGACGTTCCGCAAGGAGAGGTCGCGGTGGATGACGGGCAGCGCGCGGCCCGAGGGGCTCTTGAAGGCGTGCGCGTAGTGCAGCGCATGGCAGGCGTCGCGCACCACGCCCGCGGAGAAGCCCACCGGCAGCACGCCGCCCTGCTTGCGGGCCGCGCGGTTGATGCGCGAGAGGTCCTGCCCTTCGATGAACTCCATCGCCAGGTAGAAGTCCTTGCCCGCCTCGCCCAGCTCGAAGACCTGGCCGATGTTGGCGTGCGAGAGCGCCGCGGAGATGCGCGCCTCGTCGAGGAACATGGCCACGAAGTCCTCCTGCTCGCGGAACTGCGGGAGGATGCGCTTCAAGGCGACGAACTTCCGGAAGCCGCCGGGCCCGGTGAAGTGCGCGAGGAACAGCTCCGCCATGCCGCCCACCGAGAGCGGGGTGAGGACTTCGTAGCGGCCGACCTTCTCGCGTGGGGGGAAGCTCACCGGCGCCGCAGCATAGTCCTCGAGCCTTCGCCTGACGTGGACCAATACGTGGCCTTCTGCCTCTCGTACAGCCTGTCGGTGGCGGTCGGCCCCGTCGTCGGGGCCCCACCTCGACCGCCGGGGGAGGTTGTGTCACGAAGTCGCTGTGGGGAGGGCTCCAACAGACCAGCTTCGAGGCCCCCCCGCTGGGCCTCCGCCGGGGCCGGCCCAGGACGAGCGCGCAGGAGTGCTGGCGCTGGCGGCGGCGCTGGTGGGTGTCGCTTCGGGACTCGGGCTCGCGTCGAGGTGGGTGAGTGGCACCGCCACCTTCGCGGCGCTGGCCATCGGCCTTGGCACCGTGGCGTGCTGCGCGGCGACGGTGGCCCTGGCGCGGCGGGAGCGCCTCACGGCAGCGGCGGGGCTCTTCCTGCCGGTGGCCTGGGCGATGGTGGGGGCCATCAGCGTGGCCCGCGGCGGCCTGTACTCCGGCACGGTCGGCCTGTACCTGCTGTGCACGGTGCTGGCAGGCGTCCTCGTCTCGGCGCGCGCCGCCCTCCTGGTGTGTGGGCTGTCCATCGCCGGCAGCCTGGGGCTGCTCGCGTCGGAGGCGTGGGGCCTCGTCCCCGCCAACGCCGGCATGTCGCCCTTTCAGCGCGGGCTGACGGCGGTGTTGACGCTGGCGGTGACGACGGCGGTGTTCCTCATCGCGCTGCGGCGGCTCAAGGAGTCGCTGGCGCAGACCACCGCGGCGCGGGAAGCGCTGGAGAAGAAGAATGACGAATTGCGTCTGGCCCAGGCCTCGCTGGAAGAGACGGTGCGGCAGCGCACGCAGAGCCTGCTGGAGGCCCGCGACCAGGCATCGGGGTGACGGAGCTGCTCAAGACGCGGAAGCTGGACTCGGAGTCGGGCGAGCTCGTCCAGTTGATGGCGGACAGCGCCGACGCCCTGGTGAAGTTGCTCGACGACGTGCTGGACCTGGCGAAAATCGAAGCCGGACGGCTGGTGGTGGAGAAGGCCCCGTGGGACGTGCGCGCCACCCTGGCCGAGGTGGTGGCGCTGATGACGCCGCAGGCGCGGGCGCGGGGGCTGCAGCTGTTCTCCTTCGTGCCCGACGAGGTGCCGCCGCTGGTGCTGGGGGACCGGGCGCGGGTGCGGCAAATCCTGCTCAACCTGCTGGGGAACGCGCTCAAGTTCACCGACAAGGGCAGCGTGCAGCTCTCGGTGACGCAGGAGGCCGACGCGCGGCTGCGCTTCGCGGTGACGGACACGGGCGTGGGCATCGACGCGGCGGACCAGCAGCGGCTGTTTCAGCCCTTCGAGCAGCTAGACGCCTCGTCGACGCGGCGGCACGGGGGCACGGGCCTGGGCCTCGCCATCAGCAAGCAGTTGGCGGAGTTGATGGAGGGCGCCATCGGCGTGGCCAGCGCGCGGGGGCAGGGCTCGACCTTCTGGTTCACCGTGCGCGCCCACCCGGCCACGAAGCCCACGCCCACAGGGGAGCAGCCGGTGGTGAGCAACGGCTCGCTGCCGGCGAAGGTGCTGGTGGTGGAGGACAACCTGGCCAACCAGCGCATCGCGCGCTCGCTGCTGGAGCAACTGGGCTGCGCGGTGCAGGTGGTGGACTCGGGGCTGGCGGCGCTGGACGCGTGCGCGCGCGAGGCCTTCGAGGTGGTGTGGATGGACATCATGATGCCGGACCTCGACGGCCGGGAGACGACGCGGCGGTTGCGCGCGCGCGAAGGGCCTCAGGCGTGGATTGTGGCGGTGACGGCCAGCGCGCTGCCCGAGGACGAGCGGGCCGCGTACGCCGCGGGGGCGGACGACTTCCTGTCCAAGCCGGTGAAGCTGGAGGCGCTGCGGAAGAGCCTCGAGCGAGCGCGCGCAAGGAAGCAGGGGCGCTCACCTCCGGCGTGAGTCTGTGCAGGTGCCGGCGGAGGTCAGCGCACCCCGGGGGCGTCGCGCACCACCAGCAGCCGGACTTCCGTCATGTCCTCGATGGCGAAGCGCACGCCCTCGCGGCCGAGGCCGGACTGCTTCACCCCGCCGTAGGGCATGGAGTCCACCCGCCACGACGGCACGTCGCCCACCACCACGCCGCCCACCTCCAGCGCGTCCCAGGCGCGCAGCGCCCGGTGGAGGTCGTCGGTGAAGACGCCCGCCTGTAGCCCGAAGCGCGAGTCATTCACCTCGGCCAGGGCGGCCTCGAAGTCCGAGAAGCGCGACAGCACCACCACCGGCCCGAAGGCCTCGTCCGTCACCACCTTCGCCGTCTTGGGTACGTCCTCCAGGACAGTGGCCTCCAGCATCGCGCCGGTGCGCTTCCCGCCGCACAGCACCTTCCCGCCAGACTCCGCAATCCACCGCTCGAGCCGCGTGGCCTCGGAGACGTCAATCATCGGCCCGAGGAAGGTGGCCTCGTCCTTCGGGTCGCCGGACTTGAGCGCCTTCACTGTCGCCACCAGCTTCGCCTTGAGCGCGTCGTACAGGGAGTCGTGCACCAGAATCCGCTGCACCGAGATGCACGACTGGCCGGACTGGTAGAAGCCGCCGGCGACGAGGCGCTCCACCACGAAGTCCAGCCGCTGGCCCTGCGTCTCGTCCACCACGCACGCCGCGTTGCCGCCCAGCTCCAGCACCACCTTCTTGTCGCCGGCCTTCGCCTTGAGGGCCCAGCCCACCCCCGGCGAGCCGGTGAAGGACAGCAGCTTGAGGCGCGCGTCGGTGGTGAAGAGGTCGGCGCCCTCGCGGTGCGCGGGGAGGATGGAGAAGGCGCCCTTCGGCAAGGCCGTCTCCGCCAGCACCTCGCCGAGGAGCAGCGCCCCCACCGGCGTGCGGCTGGCCGGCTTCAGGACGAAGGGACAGCCCGCGGCGATGGCCGGCGCCACCTTGTGCGCGGCGAGGTTCAACGGGAAGTTGAAGGGGCTGATGAAGCTGCACGGCCCCACCGGCACGCGCTTCCACATGCCGCGGTAGCCCTTCGCCCGCGCGGAGATTTCGAGCGACGGCACCTCGCCGTGGATGCGGGTCGCCTCCTCGGAGGCCTCGCGGAAGGTGTCGATGAGGCGCGTCACCTCGCCGCGCGAGTCGCGGATGGGCTTGCCAGCCTCGACGCAGAGGGCCAGCGCCAGCTCGTCGAAGCGCTCCATGAAGCGGCGGGCGCAGTGCGCGAGGACGTCGCGGCGGGCGTAGGGAGGCAGCGCCGCCATCGCGCCTCTGGCCTGGTGCGCGGCTTCGATGCCCGCGTCGATGGCCTTCGCGTCGGCCAGCGCCACCCGCGTCGCGACTTCGCCGGTGTACTTGTCGGTGACGGGCAGCGCCTCGTTGGCGAAGACGGGCGCGTTGGCGAGGAAGTACGGGTAGCGGGGCTTCAGCATGGCGTGACTGTAATGCCCGCGGGTGGGGCGAGCAGCCGCGAGGAAGGCGTGGGGCGCACGCAGGCCGTGCCCGCCGGCGCCAGCCCGTGTAGCCGCTACTCCTCCAGGTCCGGCGGCGGCAGGCCCTTCTCCTTGCACGCCTCCTGGTCGCCCAGGCTGCACGCGCGGGACAGCGCCTTCTGGCCGCGCTCTCCGTCGCCGCGCTGCTTGAGCGCCCGGCCGATGTTGGCGCAGGCGGCGGCGTTGCGCTCGGTGCAGGCCTTCGCCCACAAATCCATGGCCTTCTCCACGTCCTTCTTCACGCCCGCGCCCGCGAAGAGCGCCATCGCCAACTGGTTGCACCCCGACGCGCTGCCGCCCTCGCAGGCCTTCTGGAAGAAGCCGGCCGCCTTCGCCGGGTCCTTCTGGCCTACTTCGCCCTGCGCGTAGAGGCTGCCCGCGGTGCCGCAGCCGAAGGCGTCGCCCAGCTTGCAGGCCTTCTCCGCCAGCGCGGCGGCCTTCTTCGGGTCCTTCGGCACGCCCTCGCCGTCCCAGGTGAAGCTGGCCAGGTTGGCGCAGCCCAGCGCGTCGTTGCCGTCACACGCCCGGGTGAAGAGCTGAATGGCGCGCTTCACCGGCGCTGGGTCGCGGGAGCCCTCCACCAGGCGGAAGCCCAGCTTGGAGCAGCCCCGCAGGCCGCCCCGGTTGCACGCCGTCTCGTAGCGAGCCAGCGCCTCGGCGTGGCAGCCAGGCTGGGGCAGCAGCTTGTCGCCCGCCGCCACGCAGGCCTCCACCGGCTTCTTGTCGCAGGGCCCGATGTCCAGCAGCGGGTCCTTCGCCGCCTTCGGGCAGGCGGGGCCGGGCGGCGCGGCGAGGACGGCCACGGAGAGGAGGGCGGAGAACATGCGTGCATCCTCGCACGTCGCGCGGCAGGCTTCTCGCCACCGTCGCTCGGCGTGGGTGGGGTCTGGCGGCCTCCCCCGGTCCGGCGGGCCTGGAGACTCGAGTCCCCACCCTTACCCGTGCTTCCGCGGCGCTGCGCCGGCGCGCGGCGTGCTTCACCGACGGGGCATGCACCTCACCAGCGCTGGCCTCTCCCATGTCGGACGTCGCAGCAACAACGAGGACGCGCTGTGCGACGCGCCGGCCTTGCGGCTCTTCGTCGTCGCCGACGGGCTGGGAGGCTACGAGGGCGGCGAGGTGGCCTCGCAGCTCACCGTGTCGCTGCTGCGCGAGTTCATCGACGACAACCGCAGAGACCCGCAGGGCACCTGGCCCATCCGCGAGGCGAAACACCGCAGCTACGAAGAGAACCTGCTCACCGCCGCCACCGTCGCCGCGCACCGGGCGATTCTCGAGAAGCGCTCGGGCGCGCTGTCCCAGATGGGCTCGACGGTGGTGGCGGCGCTGGTGTGCGGGGAGAAGCTGGTGGTGGCGCACGTGGGCGACAGCCGCCTGTACCGCCTGCGCGACGGCGCGGTGACGGCGCTGACGCGGGACCACTCGCTGTGGGCGGAGCTGGAGGCCGCGGGCACCGCCGGGGACCGGAAGAGCTTCCCCTGGAAAAACCAGATTACCCGCGCGCTGGGCCTCGACGGCCACGCGCAGGCGGACGTGGCGTCGTTCTCCCTCGAGCCCGGCGACGTCTACCTCCTGTGCAGCGACGGGCTGTACGACCCGCTGGACGAGGCGCGGCTCAAGGCGGGCCTCGAGCTGCCTCCAGAGGCGGCGTGCCGCAACCTGGTACAGGCGGCCTTCGACGCGGGGAGCCACGACAACATCACCGGCGTGGTGGTGCGCTGCGGCTGACACCACTTCCCTCTGGGAGAGGGGAGACTCACCCCTCCTCGTCGCCGGAGTCGGGCAGCAGGCCGTGCTTGCGCAGCAGCGCCCGCCAGTGCTTTCGGTCCACCCCGGCGAAGCGCGCGCCGGCCGACACGTTGCCGTCGTGCTTCACGTGCACGTCCCTCAGGTACTTCTCCTCGAAGGCGTCGACGACGGCGTCCTTCGCGTCCTTGAAAGGCAAGTCCACCCGCACCGGCAGCGCGTCCGACCCCGGCGCTACGGGTTCTAGCCCCAGTTTGAGCCCCCCGAAGGACGTCGCCCCCGGAGACAGCGCCAGCGCCCGCTCCAGCACGTTGCGCAGCTCCCGCACGTTGCCCGGCCAGCCGTGCACCATCAGCCGGTCCAGGTTGGGGCCCTTCACCGGACCCGGCTCGAAGCCGCGACGGCGCAGCACCTCGGCGGCGACGACGGGAATGTCCTCGCGGCGCGCGCGCAATGGAGGGAGTTCCAGCGCCAGCACCGAGAGCCGGTAGAACAAGTCGGCGCGAAACTGCCCGGCGGCGACGCGCGTGGCCAGGTCCACCGGCGTCGCGGCGATGACGCGCACGTCCACCTGACGCTCCACGTCGCTGCCCACCGGCTTCACCGTCCTCGCCTCCAGCACCCGCAGGAGCCGCGCCTGCGCCGACGGCGACACGGCGCCCAATTCGTCGAGGAAGAGCGTCCCCCCGTCGGCCTTCTGGAAGGCGCCTCGCCGCTCGGACAGCGCGCCGGTGAAGGCGCCGCGCACGTGGCCGAACAGCTCACTCTCCAGCAACGACTCGGGCAGCGCCCCGCAGTCCACCGTGACGAAGGGCTTGCCACGCCGCGCGCTCTTCTCGTGGACGGCCCGGGCCACCAGCTCCTTCCCGGTGCCCGTCTCGCCGGTGACCAGCACGGTGACGTCGCCGCGCGCGGCCAGCTCCAGCACGGAGAAGACCTCCCGCATCGCCAGCGACTCGGCCACCAGGTCGCCGAAGCGCCGGGCCTGCGACGGCACCACCTCCAGCGCCTGGGCCTGCGGCTGCACCCGCAGGAACGTCCGCCCCACCTTGAGCGTCGCCCCGGCCGTCACCTCCGCCTCGCCGACGCGCGCGCCCTCCAGCCAGGTGCCGTTGGTGCTCGCCAGGTCCTTCACCCGGAAGCCGCCGCCGTCGGGCCTCACCTCCAGGTGGCGCGCGGACACGCGCTCGTCCGACAGCACCAGGTCACAGTCACCCGAGGTGCCCACCACCCTCGCCCCGTCCAGCGCGATGGCCCGGCCCACGTCAGGGCCCTCCACCACCACGAGCTGGCTGCGGACAGGAGCCCCCGCGTCGTCGAGTTGCGTGGTGAGGCGGGTCTGCGCCACGGGGCGGCGACTCTACCAGCCTGGCCCGCGCGGGGTGTCGACGGTCGCGCGTCGAGGCCGCCTCGAGGGCGGTGGACGGGCGCGTCGCTCGTCGCCACCAGCCCCTCGGCCCGGACCAAGGGCACCAGCGTGTCTCGCGCGTCGCCGGCATGGCTCGACGCCCGACGTGGGCCCCGGTTTGGTTGTCCTGACGACGACTTCGAGGCCCACGTGCCTTGGGGGACGCGCGCGCTCGACGGTCGGCCCCGTTCGCCGTACCGTTTCGCACCTTGGAGCTGCCGCGGCCCTTCGGCCCCTTTCTCCTCGAGGCGAAGCTGGGCCACGGCGGCATGGCCGAGGTCTTCCGCGCCCGCGTCTACGGGGCCAGCGGCTTCGAGAAGGTAGTCGTGGTGAAGACGCTCAAGGCCGAGCTGCTGGGCGAGCCGGAGCCAGAGCGAATGTTCCTCGAGGAGGCGCGGCTGCAGGCGCTCCTCTCCCATCGCAACCTGGTGCAGGCGCACGACGCCGGAGTGGCCGAGGGCCGCCCGTGGGTGCGGCTCGACTTCGTGGACGGCGTGGACCTCTCCCGACTCGCCCTCCCACTCCCCGCGGAGGTGGCCCGCTTCGTCGCCGCAGAGCTGGCGCTCGGCCTCCACGCGCTGCACGAGGCCAGCGACGCGACGGGCCGTCCCCTCGGCATCGTCCACCGCGACGTCAGCCCGAAGAACGTCCTCCTCTCGAAGTGGGGCGAGGTGCGGCTGGCCGACTTCGGCATCGCCCGGGCCACGCAGCTCCAGGAGCAGACGCGCGGCGGCGTGCGCAAAGGCACCTGGGCGTACATGTCCCCCGAGCAGGTCGCCGGCCGCGCGCTCACCTCCGCGAGCGACCAGTTCGCCCTCGCCACCCTGACGGTGGAGCTGCTCACCGGCGCGCGTCCCTTCGACGCCGCGACCCCGTTGGAGACGATGGACCGCATCAAGGAAGCCCGGCCGCCCGCGCTGGACGCCGTGGAGGCCGGCCTGCGCGAAGTGCTGCTGCGCGCCTTCTCCGCCGAGCCGTCCGCGCGCTTCCCTTCGTCGCGGGCGCTGCGCGAGGCCCTCTGTGCCTGCGGCCCGGTGGCGGACGAGCTGGCCCTCGCCGAGCTGGTCCGCTCCAGCCTCGCCGCGGGCCAGGAGCGCGGCTCCACCGCCTCAACCCGCATCGACACCGAAGCGCCGGGCTGACCTCAGGCCCGCCGGTACGAGGCGCGGTTCTCGAAAGGCCGGCCGTGCGGGTCGACGCCACGCTGGACGATTTCCAGCTCCGTCCCGGCTCGCGTGGGCCGTGCTGGCATGCGCCGCGCCCACCCAGCCGCCCGCGCTGGCGTGACCGGCGACTCGGGGCCTTCGCGTGGGCGCGAGGGGCTGGTCCCCCCAAAGCCGGCCAAAAGAGATAAAGACGAGTCCGCATGTGGCTCGCGCTCCTCCTCGCGGCGGTGCCGGCGGACTCCCCGCGCAGCGTCGTCCTGCTGCCGGAGTCCGGCTCTCCTTTGGCGGTGGTGGTGGCGGCGGCGCCGGTGACGGAGACGCCCCCCAGCCTGGTGGAGGCCCGCAAGCTGGGCGAGCAACTGCGCTACGAGGAGGCAGTGGTGGAGTACCAGCGCTACCTGGCGCTGCCCGAGCGGCCCTTGAAGGAGCGCGCCGAGGCGCTGATGGAGGTGGCCTTCATCCACCTGGTGCTGGGGGACAACGCCAACGCGGAGTCCCGCGCCCAGGAGGCCTTCGAGACGGACCCGAAGTTCACCGCCCCTCCTTCGGCGCCGGCCAAGCAGGCCGACTTCATCGCGAAGATGCGCAAGCTGTACCTGTCGCGCGCGCGGCTTCTGGTCGAGCCCCGCAAGGACGACGACGCGCCGTCCCAGGTGCGGGTGGTGGTGGCGGACCCGGAGAAGGTGGTGACGCGGGTGCTGTTGCGGCACGCGCTGGCGCCCACCGGCCCCTTCGCTTCCTCGGAGATGACGTGCGAGGGCGAGGCGTGCACCGGCTTCATCCCTCCGCCGAAGGGCGCGTCCAGCTACACCGCCTGGTACTTCGTGGAGGCGCTCGACCCCACCAACGCCACGGTGGCGCGGGTGGCGGGCGCGGGCTCTCCCTTGCAACTGTCGGTGGTGGACCAGAAGCCCTGGTACACCAGCCCGGTGGTGTGGGGCGTCACCGGCGCGGCGCTGGTGGGCGTGGCCACCGTCATCTTCCTGCTGGCGCCCCAGCCGCCGAAGTGACGTGAGTCCGAAGGGCGTCAGGGTGGTGGCGATGGCCGACACGCACGGCTTCGAGGGGAAGCTGGCGGTGCCGGACGGAGACGTCCTCATCCACGCGGGCGACTTGACGATGAGGGGCACGCGGCCGCAGTTGGAGGCGGTGGCGCAGTGGCTGAAGAGCCTGCCGCACCGGCACAAGGTGGTGGTGGCGGGCAACCACGACTTCCTCTTCGAGAACGAGCCTGCGGCGGCGCGCGCGCTGTTCCGCGACTTCCTCTACCTGGAGGACGCGGAGGTGACGGTGGAGGGCCTGCGCATCTGGGGCAGCCCCTGGCAGCCGTGGTTCCACAGCTGGGCCTTCAACCTGCACCGGGGGGCGCCCATCGACGAGAAGTGGAAGCTGATTCCCGAGGGCCTGGACCTCCTCGTCACCCACGGGCCGCCGGCGGGCTACGGGGACCGCTGCTTCGACGGGCGGGAGGTGGGCTGCGAGGACCTGCTGCGGCACCTGGGGCGGACGAAGCCGCGCTACCACCTCTTCGGGCACATCCACGAGGCGCGCGGCCAGTGGGAGGTGGCGGGGATGAAGCTCCTCAACGTCACCACCAACGAGTGCGAGCTGCCGGTGACGGTGCTGGACGTGTGAGTCAGCCGGCCTGCGCGAAGCGGCCCAGCGCGGCGGAGCGGCGGGCGGCCTCGGCGCGGGCTTCGGTCCAGGACGTCGGCGCAAGGAGGCCCTTCTGGCGGGCCAGCCCGAAGAGGAGCGGCGCGAAGCGGGCCGGCAGGTGCGCCACCTTCACGGAGACGGCCGGGTGGGCGGGGGCCCAGGCGAGGAAGACCTCCTCGAGGAACTCCTCGGTGACGTCGGCGACGCCGGTGAAGTCGAGCGTGACTTCGCCCGCGGTGACGCCGTCCAGCAGCAGGCGCGCGGAGAGGCGGAAGGTGGAGCCGGCGGAGGCCACCTCGAGGCGCGTGCGCAGAAGGGTGAAGCGCGAGTAGCGGGCGGCGCGCGCCTTCCCCTGCACGACGAGGGCGCCGTCGCGCACCAGGCGGGCGAGGTGCTTGTGCGCGGCCTGGCGGGACACACCCGCGGCGCGGGCCAGGGCGGTGCTGGAGACAGCGGTGGAGGTGTCGAGCAACCGCTCGAGGACCTGGGCGACGGTGCCGGGCATGGAGCGGATGCTACGGGCCGCCACCGGCGGGGCAACTATCTGGCCTCGCAGGGGCGAGTCTCGCGGACGAAGCAGCGACGCGGATGACGAGTGGCCAGAAGAATCGTCGCCGGTGACGGGCGGGGAGACGTTTCGGGCGGCGTCCGTGGAATCGTCAACCCGTCAGGGGCGGGGCGGGGTGGGCCGGACAATCGTCAACCTCTTGCGCGGCGCGCCGAGCGGGCACCCCTGGCGAATCGTCAACCGCTTCCTCTGGGCAGCCTCACCGTGAGCTCGACGACCACTTCTGCGACGAAGCGTCGAACATCACCGTCGTCGTCTGGTCCGGCCACACCGACGCGCGCGAGCTCGAGGTGGACCCGTCCGGCAGCTTCACCGTCACCCGGTACACCCCGGAGTTTACCTTGCGATTCACCGGCGGCTCGCCCCAGTCCTCGTTGCCCACCAGAATCTTCGCGCTCGGGCCGGACACGTTGATGCGCAGCTTCCCTTCTCCGGGGGGAATGGCCTCCTCCTTCGCGGCCGGCGGAGGCGGCGGCGTCTTCTCGGCGGGGGGCGCCTTCGCCACGGCCACCGGCTTCGGCGGCCTCGGCCGCACCGGCTCCCTCAACACCGTCGCCGGAGGCCCCTTCGGGCGCTCCACCTTCACCATCTCCTCGCCGTCCGTCACCGTCACCTGGGGCTCTGGCGGAGGCGGGGCCTTCGGCTGGGGAGGCAGCTTCACCGTGGCCAGTGGCGTCGGCTTCTCTACCGGCGCGGGGACCAGGTTCTCGGGCAGCGGCGTCGGCTCGCCGTCCACCACCAGCAGCACGCCCAACACTCCAATCACCACCGCCGCACCGAAGGCCGCCACCATCAGGGGCGTGCGCGAGCGCCGCTTCGCCGGCGCCCCGGGCGTCCGAGAAATTCTCTCCGTGTGGTGCGAGCGCCGCTTCACCGGCTCGGGCAGCGCGGCGCCCAGCGGCTCCGTCGACTCGGGGCTGGCGGCCGGCGTGGCCAGGGCCCGCCCGGACGGCACCTGCACCTGCGGCGAGGACTTGTGGGACGCCGCCAGCTTCGTCGCGGTGGGCGGCGCGGAGATGACCGGCATCAGCGAGCTGCGCGAGCCCCCCGTGGCGGTGATGTCCCCGTCGTCGTCCACGTAGCCCAGCAGCGTCGACTGGCTCACCCGCAGGCCCGCGTCGAAGGCCGCCTTCTCCAGCGTCTCCCGCATCTCCCTCGCTGTCTGGAAGCGCGCCTCGGGCTTGAGCATCAGCGCGCGGTCCACCGCCTCATGGAAACCGGCTGGCAGGCCCGGGCACACCTCGTGGAGCTTCTTCCACTGGCCGCGCACCAGGGCCGCGTGGCGCTCCGCGTGATTCTTGTAGTCGTCGAAGGGCGTCTCGCCCGCCGCCAGCTTGTACAGCGACACCCCCAGCGAGAAGAGGTCGCTGCGGCCGTCCAGCTTCTTGCCCATCGCCTGCTCGGGCGAGAAGTAGCCCGCCTTGCCCTTGGTGACGCCGGGCATGGTGAGGTTGCGGTTGGTGGCCGCCTTGGCGATGCCGAAGTCAATCAGCTTGAGCGCGCCCGTCGAGGACAAGAGCAGGTTGTGGGGGCTCACGTCCCGGTGCACCAGGTTGGCGTGGCCGCCCTCCACCTTGAGCGCGTGCACCGCCTCCAGCGCGCCCGCCGTCCAGATGCCGATGGCGAAGAGCGCGTCGTCCGCGAGGCGCTCGGCGTTGTTGCGCAGGGTGCGGTTGAGGGTGGCCAGCGTCTCGCCGGACACCAGCTCCATCGCCATGTACAGCTGGCCCTCGTCCGTCTCCCCCACCTCGTAGATGTGGACGATGTTGGGGTGCGACAGGGTGCAGGCGGTGCGCGCCTCGTCGAGGAACATCTCCCGGAAGTCCTGCGACTCGGAGTACTCCGGGCGAATCACCTTCACCGCCACCTGCCGGCTGATGCCGCTGGTGAGCTCCTGGTCCGCCCGGTACACCTCGGCCATGCCGCCCTGCGCCAGCAGGCGCTGGATGGTGTAGCGGCCGACCTTCGTCCCGGCTTCGAGTGGCACGACGGACCCGAGGTTAGCGCAGGTGAGCGCCCCCGCGCCCCACGGGGATCAGAAGGTCGCGTTGACGGTGGCGGACTGCACCAGGTAGCACTGGCCGCCGGTCACCGGCGTGTCGCTGCTCAGGTTCCACTCCTCGAAGCGGACGTCCGTCAGCGTGGCCGAGATGCTCCCTGTCATGGTGCGGGACGCCTGGCTCACCACCATCGTTCCGGCGCGGCCGAGGAAGCGCTGGGCGCACGTCATGGTGCTGTTGGAGCAACCGGTGGACAGCGTCGTGCAGTACAGGCAGGAGCGGTACGTGCCGCCCGTGGCCAGGTTCACCGAGCTCGGCACCATCACGTTGGTGGGCGTGCCGCTGATGGCCCAGATGACCTCCACGCCGACGATGTCGTAGGGGTCCGTGGTGGCCGAGGTGACGCTGCCGCCGGTGATCTCGTAGTTGGCGTTGTTGTCGTAGTAGCCCTCGGGAGCCAGCGTGGGGAACGTGGTGATGGTGGTGCAGCCGCCACCGGTGCCCCCACCCGTGCCGCCGCCGCCGCCGCCGACACCACCGCCCGTCGCCCCGCCGCCCGTGCCGCCGCCCGCCGCCCCGCCGCCCTGGCCACCGCCCGCCGCCCCGCCGCCGGTGCTGTTGCCGACGCACAGGCCCAGGCTGCAGAACTGGCCCAGCGGGCAGGACACGCACAGCGCGCCGCCCGAGCCGCAGTAGGTGTTGCTCCCGGAAGGCTGGCAGGTGCCCATCGCGTCACAGCAGCCCGTGGCGCAGGTGCTGGCGTTGCACGTCTTGGTGCCCCCTCCGCACGAGACGCCGACGGCGCCGAGGAAGCCAAAGAGGAAGCCGGTCAACAACCAACGGTGGACAGTGCGCATAGAAGCGCCCGCTTGGCACGCCCCACGCCGGAAGACAATGAGGACGCCCGCTACTCGTCGTTGGCCGTCACGCCCAGCCGCCGCAGCATGCGGTGGTAGCTCTGCCGGGGCAGGCCCGCCCGCTGCGCCGCCCGCGTCACCACCCCGTTGGCCGCCTTGAGGTGCTCCAGCAGGTACGTCTTCTCGAAGCTCTCCAGCACCCGGTCCTTGGCGTCGTGGTACGGCAGGGACAACAGTTGCTGGCTCATCTCGGCCCGCAGCTTGGCGCCCGAGGACTCGTCGTTGGTGGTGTCCAGGTTCTTCCCCAGGGCCCGCGCGATGGCCCCCGCGCCGAGGTCCGGGAAGGCCGCCAGCCGCTCCAGCACGTTGCGCAATTCGCGCACGTTCCCCGGCCAGTCGTGGCGGGCCAGCATCTCCACCGTCTCCTCGCTGACCGCCTGCTGCGACTTGTTCCTCGCCTCGAAGGCCCGCACCAACTGCGGCACGTCCTCGGGCCGCTCGCGCAGGGGCGGCACCCGCACGCGGAACACCGACAGCTTGAAGAAGAGGTCCTCGCGGAAGCGGCCGGCCTTCACCTCGGCCTCCAGGTCCTTCTGGGTGCTGGCGATGACCCGCACCTCCACCTTGGCGGTGCCGCCCTGGCCGGGGCGCTTGATCTCTTTCGTCTCCAGCGCCCGCAACAGCCGCGCCTGCAGGGTGTTGGACAGCTCCGCCACCTCGTCGAGGTACAGCGTGCCGCCCTCCGCCTCCTCGAAGGCCCCGGGGCGGGCCACGGGCCGCGCGGTGGACACGTCGTGCCCGAAGAGGTCCGAGTCCATCAACGCCTCGTTGGAGGCCCCCAGGTCCACCACCACGAAGGGCCCCTCCCGGCGCGCGCTCTTCTCGTGGATGGCGCGGGCCAGCAGCTCCTTGCCGGTGCCGGGCTCGCCTTCCAGGATGACCGGGCTGTCGGTGGGGGCGGCGCGCTCCAGCAGCGCGAAGAGGCGGCGCATGGCGAAGGACTTGCCGATGACCTCCCCGAAGCGCTCATGGGGGGACAGCGGCCACTGGATTTCGTGCCGCTCGGGCTCGAAGCGCAATTCGTTGCGGCCCACGGTGAGGCGCGTCTTGTCGGACAGGCGCGCGTCCATCACCTGCACGCCCTCGAGGTGCACGCCGTTGGTGCTGCGCAGGTCGCGCAGCCGGTAGCCGCCCGGGCCGCCGGACAGCTCGAAGTGCCGCCGCGAGACGGAAGGGTCCTTCAGCCGCAGTTGGCACGACTCGTCGGTGCCCACCACCACCGTCTGTCCTTCCAGCACCACCTCGGCGCCCTTGTCGGGGCCCTTCACCACGGACAGGCGGGCGCGGGGGAAGCGGGCCACTTCGGCCTGCAGGACTTCGGTCAGCTGATCCAAAGGAGGCATGCGGCCAGCGAGCCTAGCCGCTTCGGACGCAGGGAGCGCGTGCTAACACTCGCCCACCCTACCAGAGGACGTCCTGGTCCTCGGTGACGCCGGCGGCGTTCTCGAAGCGCACCGCGCTGTCCCCCAGCTTCAAGGTGCCGCTCCACAGGCCCACCGGCTGCTCGAAGCGGCTCTTCACCAGCTTGAGGTCGCGGAAGTCGCGGTGGGCGGCCAGCGGCTTGAAGGTGAGGTCCACCTTCCCGTCGGTGGTGCTGACGCGCCAGGGGTCGAGCGGATCGCTCCGGTTCCACGCGAAGCGCGCGCGGCCCACCGGGTGGAGCTGTTGCCCCAGCCACACCGCGTTCTCGTTGACGTCGTCGCGCGTCTCGTTGAAGCCCTCCACCAGGTTGATGCCGAAGGGCGTGCCGTCGTCCAGCCGGCCGCAGACGAAGGCCCAGCGCCAGGACGTGCGCCGCGCCAGGTAGCCGTGCGTGTAGTCCAGCCCGCCTACGCCCCCGTCCAGGACGAAGCGCCGCCCGCCCGCCTCCAGTTGTCCGAAGGACAGCAGCCCGGCCCACTTCTGCGTCACGTTGACGACGCCGCCCTCCACCGGGGCGATGACGGTGAGCGGCGGCGCGGCGCCGGCGGCCAGAAGCTCCCAGGTGAAGGCCAGCTTCGGCCGCACGAAGGGGAGGCTGGGCCCCAGGCGCACGCTGCCGTGGAAGCGCTCGTCGCCGAAGCGGCGGGAGGCGGCCAGGCGCGCGTCGGGCCGGCGGAAGCCCACCTCGAGGCCCGGGCCGGGGTGGTCGCCCACGGTGACGAAGGGCCTGGGCAGCCCCAGGTAGCTCTCGTCGGCCAGCACCCGCTGTGTGGTGAGGTCCAGCGCCAGCGAAAACGCGTTGGAGGTGTAGCCCAGGTCCACCACCGCCCACAGGGCCAGCACCTCGCGGGTGGCGAGGAAGCCGTACAGCCACTTCTTGTGCATCCGCAGCTTGTCCAGCGCGTTGGGCTGGTAGCTGCCGCGCAGGTTCTTCAGGTGCACCGCGTCCAGCGTGCCCTCGTAGGTGCCGAAGCGTGGGGCGCCGCCGCCGTCGTCGACGGACGGAGGCGCGGGCGGAAGCCGGGGAGCCATGAGGCTGATGCTACCTGAACACGTCGAAGACGCCCGACTTCCACCGCGAGGGTGACGCCGCTACCTGGTGAAGTTGCACGGCGTGGGGCACATGCCGCCGTTGTACGGCTTCGGGTAGTCCGTGTACGCGGTGCGGACGTGGTAGCGCGCGTTGGCGTACGACGTCCGGTCCACGCCGGTGACCGTCAGGTAGAACTTCCCGGCCTGGACGAAGCGGTCCTCGAAGCAGAAGCAGCCCCACGGGAGCGCCGTCACCTGCGTGCGGTCGGACAGGGTGGCGCGGGAGTACACCGGCTGGAAGGCCGCGCCCTGCACGCCCGCGCTGTGCCACGCGCCGAGGTTCCCGCCCTTGTAGCCGATGCTGCGGGCCACCGGGGTGCACGCCGCGCCCACGCAGAACTCGACCTCCAGCACCACGTCATAGGGCGGTCCGCCCGCGCCGGCGTGCTCGACTTCCCACTGCAGCTCCCAGGCCCGGTCTCCGCTCATGCCGGCGGGGAAGCGCAGCTCGTAGCGGTCGGTGTCGCTGGTGAAGACGTCGTAGTCCCTCGGCCCGCGCACGCCCTGCGCGTCCTCAGGCTCGAAGTTGCGGCTGAAGCCGTGCCCGTACGACAGGGTGCCGGTGAGCTCGAAGGTCGCCCCTGAAGGAGGGACAGGGAAGGCGCCGCCCGTGTCGCCGCCGAGCGTCCGCACCACCGTCTGGGGCCGCGACTCCTCGTCGGCGTCGGCGCGCCACTCCACCTTCAACTGGTAGTCGAGGTCGTCGGCCCAGTTGCTGCCGTCGTCCTGCACGACGACGTAGAGGCGCAGGGGCGCGCCGTGCGGCGGCACGGGGACGGCCCCCTCGAAGTTCTTCAGGCTGGTGAACTTGGGCGTCTCCTCGCGCGAGGCGATGAGGCAGCGCGGCGGCGAGAGGCCGCAGTGCGCGTCGACGGTCGCCTTCATCTCGTCGTCGCCGTTGTCCTTGCGCGGGCAGGCGCTGGCCTGGGTCCGGCAGGCGTTCTGCCGGTCGGCCTCGTTCGCGCCCTGCGTCACGGGCAGGAAGACCCGCACCAGGCGGTCCTTCGGCCCGGGCAGCGTCGCGAACCGCCCGCCGTTCGAGGTGGGGCTCACCTGGTAGTACAGCACCGTGGGCTTGTTGCTGGGCGCGAGGTCGATGGCGAACCAGTCCGGGTCGGGGATTTGCCCCAGGCGCGCGGTGAGGTTCGCGGCGCTGCCGGGCGCGCTCAAGGGCACCGCCTTCGCCGTCTGCAGGGTGTCGTTGGGCTCGTGGGCGTCGGCCTCCGGGTACACCACCACCTCGACTTGGTACTGCTGCCGCAGGTCGCCCGGGACGGTGGTGACGTTGCTGCTCGGGTTGCGGTAGCCCTCGATGGCCAGGGTGTACCTGCCGCCGGTGGTGATGCGCGCCGTCGCCAGGTCCACGCCGTTGAACTCGTTGGCTACCCGGCCCTCCGAGATGGGCACGTCGTTGGAGTCCCGAAGCGTGTACGCGAGCCGGTACGCGGGCGGGGGCGTCTGCTTGGGGCTGGTGATGTGCAGGTAGGTGACCTTGCGCCCCGCGGGCACCTCGAAGGCGAAGCGGTCGACGTCGTTCGCCGTGGCCAGGTAGCCCGTCTGGCTCCCCTTCACGGTGGCGCCCTCGGCGGCGGTGAGCGGAATCGGGGTGGGCGTGACGTCGTTGGACTCGTTGGCGTCGGGGTTGTCCACCACCTCCACCATCAGCGAGTAGGGCGCGCGCGCGTCGAAGTGCTTGGCGCCCTGGTCCGACACCATCACCAGCACCTTCGTGCCCGACTCGTTGAAGGGGACAATCAGGTTCACCGGCCTGGGCGCCGCCGCCCCGTGGACGTCCACCCCGTTCATGATGCTCGAGCCGTTGGCCCGCACCACGTTGACGGCCAGGTTCACCCCCGTCGCGGGCACCGAGTAGCTCGCCGTCAGGTGCAGCAGGCTGCGGTCGGTGAGGCCCGAGGGAAGCTGCACCACGTACCAGTCCTGGTCCCCCAGCCTCCCGATGAGCTCGCGCTGCGGCTGCCCCAGCGACAGCTCGCACGACGCGCTGCTGAGCGCCTCGTCTTGCGTGTTGCAGATGTCCGGCGGGGGGATGAACTCGGGCGGCTCTTCTTCTTCCTCGGGCGCAGGTCCACAGCCCCACCCCAGGCAGACGAACACGGCAGTCACCACGGCCGGAAAGAAGGTTCGAGGGCTCACGCAGACCGCTGTTGGCAAGAGCCGTGCCCCGAGCGGAGCTGCCCAACCTCGCGAAAGCCAGCCGGAAGGCCACCCTCGTTTACACACCGGTGGTGCACCCTCGCGTGCACTCGGCTGTCAGGACGTCAAGCCGCGTCAGCGCGCGGCGTCCGCCTCCACCGCCTGGGCCAGGGGCAGCGCCTCGGCCGAGGACACGAAGCGCACGTGGTGCGCCGTCTGCGCGCCGCGCGTGGTGTGCGAGATGACCTCCGCGCTGGCCGCCAGGCCCCGGTAGGACACCACCACCGCGGACACCGGCAGGCGCTGGGTGAGGACGAACATCGCCCCTCCCCGGGAGATGTCGCCGTGCACCTGGAGCTGCGCGTCACCGGCCCCTACCAAGAAGTCACAGGCGATGCGCCGGCTGCGGCGCGCGGCGGCCGTGCCGGCCTCGGGGAACTGCGCGGGCGGCCAGTTGGGGTCGCCAATGAGTCCCTTGTGCACTCCCCACGACGGAGAGAACTGCGCGTTGGAGTGCTTCTTCACCTTCCGGTGGCTATCGAGAGGTGCTGCTCGCTGCAGGGCGTCGTACATGAAATTCCCCCTTGGTGTGCTGCCGTGACAGATGTGCCCGCGGGAGCCCCAGGTCAAGCAGAAGCCCCGGGCCACGCTGATGGGACGCAACAGCGCAGGCGCGGTGGGCAACTGACCGAGGAGCAACGACGGGATGCGACGCAAATCGCCGATGTCACGACGGGAGCTAACCTGTTCGGCGCTCTAGCGTGGCCGCTTCGCGCTGCCACTCTCACGGGGGAGGGCTGCCCGGCGCCGCGGACTCCTTCGACACGGCGATGACCGCCGAGACTGGCCCGGGCGTGCCCGCCTGGCGCAAGCGCGTCGGCCCCGACGGCGCCGTGCTGAGCGAGAGCACCACCAAGAAGCTGTCCACCGACTCTCTCGCCGCCTCCGTCTTCGAGGTGCCAAAGGGGTACACCGCCCGCACCGTCGGCGGCCCCGGCGCTCCTCCGCCCGGAATGCCTCCCATGCCCCCGTCCTCCCCCTGAAAGCCAGGCTCTCCAGGAAGATGAGGTCACCCAGTCGGTGCGCCGGCGCCGTGCCCACCGCGAGACAGCTCCTCGGCTCGCGCGGAAGGACACGCGATGGCCGGGAGCACTCAAGTTGACAACTGCGCGTGGGTGCCCCGGAAGGCGTGAGACTGAGATGAGACAGTCGTCTCATTTTGAGTCCGCAACCTCTCGAAGTTCGGCGCGCGTTTTGGGTGTTTCTGAGACGACAGTCTCATCTCAGTCTCACGGGAAAAAGCCGGTGGGCCTGCGCCCTGGTACTTCGGCGAAGTCCCGCTCGCGTCTTGAGGTGACTGGCGCAAGTCCGCAGCCTCCCCGTCGATGCGCGCGCCGGTTCGTCTCGCCCGCCGGCAGTGGTATGCGCGCCTCGATGCGCCGCCTGCTCGCCTCGTCCCTCCTGTTGCTCGCCGCCTGCACGCGCGCCCCGGCCGCCGCGGCCCGCGACGCCTCCACGCTGAAGGCTGAAGCGCCGCTGCCGGAGTGCACCCTGGCCACGCCTTTGGTGCCGGGCGTCCCCGGCAGCCCGGGCCACCTCATCCCCTCGGAGTTGAACCCCAACGGCGCGAGTGAGCTGGCCGCGCTGATGCGCACCATGGTGGCCGACCTGGAGGCAGGCCGCGCCGCGCTGGAGAAGGGAGGGACGCCGCCGCCGCTGTGGAGCCGCCACCGGAAGCTGCGGTGCGCCTGGCCCACCGACTCGGCGGACCGCAACCCGCAGTTCGACGCGATGGCCGTCACCTACCTCGCCCAGGTGCAGGCGCTGGACGCGAAGCCCACCCACCCGCGCGCCGCCTTCAACGCGGTGGTGACGGCCTGCCAGGCGTGCCACGAGAACTCCTGCCCAGGCCCCATCGAGAGAATCGTCCAGCTCAAGGTGGCGGACGCGCCCTGACCCACCCGGGGGGAAGCCGCGCCGCTCCTCCGCGGGGCGCGGGACAGGGAGGTGCTACGCTCCCCCCTTCCGTGACGACTGCCGCGCTCTCTCCTCGCGAGGTGCACCGGCTGGCGCTCCTCCTGGAAGGGCGCTGTCCTTCCTGCGCGGAGCGGCTTCCGGGCGGCGTGGCCCTCGAGGGCAGCCAGTGCCCCCGCTGTGACACCTCCCTCCGCAACCCCCACGGCCCCCTCGAGGACTGGTACGCGCGCCGCACCTCCGCGCGGATGTGGGTGGCGGTGGTGCTGGTGGGCGCCGGGGCCTTCCTCACCGGCATGCTGCCGCTGGTGGCCTCGCTCCTGGTGCTGGCCGGGCTGGCGTGGATTCGCTTCACCATCATCGCCCCGGGCACGCGGCTGCTCTCCACCGGCCGGCGCATCGTCTCGCAGTGGACGCTCCGCCTCGGAGGCGGCGCCTTCGCCGCGGGCTGCTTCATCGTCATCGAGGCCCTGACGCTGCTCTCCTTCCTCGGCATGCCGCTCAAGGCCGCCATCGCCGCGGTGCAGGTGGCCTTCGCCGCCTGGTTCTCCCGCCGGTACCTGGCGTGGCAGACCCGTCGCGAGGCTGCGCGCGCCGGCGTGGCGGCCTGGGAGTGGGCGCTGGTGCTGGGCGCCGCCGCGGCCCTCGTGCTGGCGTGCGCGGTGCTCGTCGTCACCCTCGTCTGGGTGAAGGACGCGCTGGCGGCGGCGATGACGGCCGTGGACGGAGGGACCCTGGCGAAATGATTCCCTTCGACGCCGCGTCCCGGTTGCTGGGCCTCGCCACGGCCAGCGGCACGCGCGCGGCCCTCTCGCTCCTCCTCCTCGCGGCCGGCGCGCGCCTCGGGAAGGTAGCCCTGCCCCCCGGCCTCGGCTTCCTCACCCACGACGCCGCGCTGGGCGCGCTCCTGGCCCTCTCGATTCTGGAGCAGGCCACCCAGCGCGACGACGACGTGCGGAAGTTGCTCGCCGTCCTCTCCTACGGCGTCCATGGCCTGGCGGGCACGCTGGTCGGCCTGGCTGCCCAGAAGTCCGTGGGCCTCGAGCACGCGCCGCCCGTCGCGCTGGGAGCCGCGGGCGCCGCCCTCGCCCTGCTGACACAAGGCGCGCGTCAGCGACTGCACGACGCCCTGGGCGCCCTGGAGCACGACGTCGTCTCTCCGCGCCGGTGGCTGGTGCGCCTGGAGAACGGCGGCGTCCTCGGGGTGGCGGTGGCGGCGCTGCTCGCGCCCGTGGTGGCGCTGGCCTTCGTCCTGTCGGGCGCGGCGCTGACGGTGGCGGCCCTGGTGGCGGCGCGCAAGCTGGAGGGCCGCGCCCGGCGGCCCTGCCCCGCGTGTGGTGCCCGCATCCGCGAGGAGGCCTCCCGGTGCCCGAAGTGTCGCGCCGAGGTGGACCCGGTGACGTGGCGAGACCTGGGGTGGCTCCACCGCGCCGGCGCCCTGGCTTCCTCCGCGGCAACCTCGCTCGAGACTCCCTCGAGGTGACGCCTCACTCCTCGCGGTCGTTGACGTGCCGCCAGGGCAGCCCGCGGGTGACGACGCCTCCGTCGCCCAGCGCGCGGTCCTTCGTGCTGATGCTCCACACGTCCACCGTCTCGTCGCCGTCGAGGTTCCCCACGCAGGCCACCGTCACCTCGCAGGCGGGGCACTCGCCCTCGACGCCCAACTGCCCGGCGACGTCCTCGGGCAGGCGTTCGCGCAGCCACTCCGCCGTCACGCCGCGCGCGCGCGTGTCCGGGCCCACGCCCACCGACTCCTCCGGCGGAGGCGAGGGCTTGTCGTCCCGCCGAGTCACCTCGCCGGCGGCCGCGAAGAGGTAGAGGTACCGGTTGCCGGGCGCGGGCGAAAAACCCACCTCCGCGGGGTGCACGGAGAAGACGCCGCGCTCCTCCTTGAGCTCCACCTGCCGGCCGACGAGGGACCGCAGGTTGCCCCGGCACTCCGACTCGCGGGGCGGGCCGCGCAGCAGGTTGCAGCCGGCGAGGGACAGGCTGACGAGGACGGCGACGCCGGCGCGCACCAGGCCGCCATACCTCAGCCGGCGCGCGCGGACGAGCAGCGCGCCGAATAGGGGAAGTGCGACGGGACTGAGGTTAGGCTTCTCCTCTCGGGAGGCCCCATGCGGCTCGTCACGCCCCGGCTGGTGCTGAGGAACTTCATCGAAGCGGACCTGGCGCGCGAGTGGGCGCCGCTCAAGCCGGTGGCGGCGGCGGTGCAGCCCTTCGACCTGCGCGACCTTCCGGCGGTGAAGCGGCAAGTCCACGACGCCATCGCCACCTGCCGCGAGGAGCCCCGCACCACCTGGGACCTCGCCGTCGTCGTTTCCGAGGGAGAGCGGCTCATCGGGCGGGCGGGCCTCAAGAGGGGGGAGCGCGAGCCCCGCGAGGCGCTGATGTGGTTCGTCTCGGACCCCTCCTCGTGGAACCAGGGCTACGCCCACGAGGCCCTCACCGCGCTTTTGGGCGCGGCCTTCGGCCCCCTGAAGCTGCACCGCGTCACCGCCGAGACGAGCCCGGGCAACGCGGGCGCCGTGGGCCTCTTCGAGTCGCTCGGCCTGCGGCGCGAAGCCCACTTCGTGGAGAACGCCTTCGCGGGCGGAAGGTGGGTGGACACCGCGCTGTACGCGACGCTGGACCGCGAGTGGGCGGCCCGGCCGAAGCCGTAGCTGCCGGCCAGGAGAAGCCGCGAGCCGTCCCCGCCGTCGCTGGGCGGCTGCTTCGGCCCAAGCGCCGCGGTGAGGGCCGAAAGGGCGTCTTCTCTCTCGACTCAGCGTTGAGAGAACAGCCACCACAGCCCCACCAGCAGCGCGGCGATGGTGCCGATGAGCGCGAGGATGAGCGGCAGCCGCGACGGAGGGAGCGCCAGGTCCTCGGGTTGCGGCGGGGCCGCCTGCGGCCGCGGGTAGAAGGGGCCGGTGGGGGTCGCCGCCGGTGGAAGTTGTGTGTCCCCGCCGCCTCTGGCCAGCACCTGCCCGGGCTTCAAGGTGGAGTCCGTCACGTCCTTCGGCGGCGCCGGCACCGGGACGGGCGAGGTCCTCCGGAGCGCGTCAGGCACCGGCAGGCCGTACGGCTCGGTGGGCCGCGGCGGCGTCACCTGGGGAATGGGCAGCGCCCCCTGCGTCTGCGCGAAGGGGCTGTAGTGGTCCTCGGTGCTGACCTCTGCGGCGGGCCCATACACCGGCTCGCCCACCATCGTCTTCGCTTCGCCCCAGTCCCGCTTCGGCATCACCCCCGCGCCGGCCGAGGCCCGTACCGGCACCGGGCCCACCGCCTGCGGGCCGGACTGGGTGCGGGTGTCGAGCAGCCGCCGCAGCCTGCGCCGCGCCTCGTCCGCGTCGCCCAGCCGGTCCGGCACCTCGCGCGCCAGCAGCGACATCACCCACGCGTCCAGCTCGTCGGACAGCTTCGGGTTCCACTGCTTCGGCCGAATCGAGTCGTGCGCCATCTTCTGCGACAGCACCTCGATGGCGTTGGGTGCCTCGTGGGGCAGGTGCCCGGTGAGCAGTTGGTAGGCGATGCCACCCACCGCGTAGAGGTCGGTGGCCGGCGTCAGCTTGAGCCCCATCACCTGCTCCGGCGCCATGAAGGCCGGGGTGCCGATGAGGGTGCCCGGGTTGGTGGGCCGAATCGAGCCTCCCGCGCGGTCCGCCTGCCTGGCCAGGCCGAAGTCGATGACCTTCAGCTTGTAGCCGCCTTCGGGCAGCGCCTCGAGGAAGACGTTGCCGGGCTTCAAGTCGCGGTGCACCACGCCCACCTGGTGGGCCGCGTGGAGCGCCGAGAGCAACTCCTCCAGGATGGGCCCGGCGGTGCGCACCGGTACCGGCGCCTCGCGGGTGATGAAGGCGTCGAGCGGCTCGCCCACCAGCAGGTCCATCACGATGTACGGCTGCCCTGTCTTCGGCAGCGTGCCGAAGCCGAAGATGTCCACGATGCCCGGGTGGCGAATGGCGTTGACGGTGCGCGCCTCGCGGATGAGCCGCTGCACCATGTCCGGGTCGTCCGCGTAGTCGGGCTTGAGCACCTTGATGGCCACCGTCTTGCCGATGACGTTGTGCACCCCCCGGTAGACGATGCCCATCGCCCCTGCGCCCACCTGCGCCTCCACCAGGTAGCTGTCCACCGTCGAGCCGACGAGTGGGTCCGCCCGGGCGGAAACCCCGAACTGGCGAATCGTCTCGTCCCCCACTCGGCTGGACACGGTGCCCGCAACGCTACCCTGCCGGGGGGATGGGCGCGAACGGGGAGCGCCTTCGGCCCAGGGCCGGCCGATTTCGGGTGACGGCGCCCGTCCTGCTGCCGCAAAAGGAGGACGCCATTCATGAGACTCGAGCTTCGTGCGGACGGCCTCGCCGTCGAAGGGAACGTGGCGCTCTCGACGCTCGACGCGGTGCTGCGCGGCGTCGGCCAGGTCATGCTCCAGAACAACACCTGGGCGGGGCTGCTCTTTGCCGCCGGCGCCTTCGCGGCGTCCCCGGCGGCCGGCGCGTCACTCCTGGCGGGAGCGACCATCAGCACGTTGGTCGCGGCGCTCCTCGGGGCGGACCGCGGCGACGTGCGCGCCGGCCTCTACGGCTTCAACGGCGCGCTGGTGGGCATCGCCCTGGCGGTGTTCCTGCGGATGGACGCCTTCTTCTGGGCCTTGTTGGTGGGCGGCGCAGGGGGTGCGACCGTGGTGGCCGCGGCGCTGTCCCAGGCGCTGCGCGCGCACGCGCTGCCGGCGCTCACGGCGCCCTTCGTACTCGTCACCTGGGCCATCCTCGCGGGGCACCCTGGGCTGTCGCACCTGCGCGCGAGCGACGCGATGCCTGTCGCGCACCTGGCCGCGGCGGCGGCGGCGCCCGGCGCGGTGGCGCTCTCGACGCTGGCGGAGGGGACGGCGCGGGGCCTCGCGCAGGTCTTCGTGCAGGACCACCTGGCCAGCGCCGCGCTGGTTCTCGCTGGGCTGCTTTTGGCCTCCCGTCGCGCGGCGGCGGCGGCGGTGTTGGGGGCGCTCGGCGGTACCGCCGTGGGCGCCGCCCTGGGGGCTGGGGAACCAGCGCTGCGCACGGGCCTGTTCGGCTACAACTCCGCGCTCACGGCGGTCGCGCTGGTGGCGCTGCTTCCTTCCAGCCGGTGGGCCGCGCTCTACGCCCTCTTCGCGGTCGCCGCGACGGCCGTCGCTTCAGCCGCGACCTCGGCGCTGCTCGCGCCCCTCGGCCTGCCGGGCCTCACCGCGGCCTTCGTCGGGGTGACGTGGGGCGCGCTTCTGGCTGCGCCCGGCTTCGGCCGAGTCGTCCCTCGCGGCGCTGCGCCGAAGGGCGGGGGTTGAGGCACAGCGGCGAAGTCGCCGCGCCCTCCCGCGTCCGGAGGCCAGGAGGGCGCGGACCACCGCGCTGGCGAAGCGCCTCTCTGCGCAGAGGGCGTACGGGGAGCCGCCTCCTCTTTCGTGGTTTGGACGGGCGCGCCGTCCGGGCGTCAGGGTTTCGGGCTCGCGTGCTTCCGGCCCGAAGCCAGGAAGAAGAAGCCCGCCCCGAGGCTGAACTCCGTGCCCTGCGCGTAGCCCTCCACCACCCGCCGCGCCGCCGCCAGGCCCCGCGCGTACTCCGCCTCGAAGAGGCCGGGCTCGCCCCCGCCCGCCAGGAAGGAGCGGCGCGTCTCCTCGCGCTCCCATGGCCACACGCCGCGCGCGAGGTCGTCCTTCGCCTCCGCGACGACTGCCCGCGCCTCTGGCTCGTCGTAGGGCGGGGCGATGACTGCCGCCTTGTCCGTCTGCCAGGCCCGCAGCTCCTCCAGCCCCGCCTGGGTGAAGAGCCTGGGCAGCAGCGCGCCGATGGAGTTGTGGCCCAGGCCCAGGCGCTCCTTCCCCCGGTAGCAGGTCAATTCGAAGCGCAGCAGCGCCACCGTCTCGTCCACGTCCTCGTGGAAGCGCGTGCTGCCCAACACCAGCGAGGACGCCTGGTTGACGGGCTCCGCCACCGCCACGAGGCCGCCGGGCACCACCACCCGCCGCAGCTCCTTCAGCACCGCCACCGGGTCCGGCACGTGGAGCAGCACCGTCTGGCAGGTGGCGAAGTCGAAGGACGCGTCCGGGAAGGGCAGGGCCTGCGCGGTGCCCTCCACGTACTTCGCCGGAAGTCGCGCGCGGTCCGCCCTGGCCTGCGCTTCCTTCACCCACAGCGGCTCACGGTCGACGCCGGTCAACGTCGCGCCGGGCGCGCAGCGCGGAAGGAGCAGCCGCCCCCAGTGGCCGACGCCGCAGCCGACGTCGAGGACGCGCGTCACCCCGGACAGCGACCAGCGCCGCGCCATCAAGTCGAGGAAGTCGGCGTTCCACCAGAAGTCGCGCGTCTCGCGCGAGAGGTGGTCCGCGGAGTGGGGCTGTGGGTCCATGACGAGGCCTTTCGTGCCCCCACGCGACGAGGAGGACACCGCCAGGCTGACGCTCGAGTCGGAGGCGGGCGGACGCGCCAGGGCGCGGCAGGTCTACTCGGACGCCAGCGTCGCAGCCAGCTCGGACCAGAAGGCGCTGGTCCAGTAGTTGTTCAACGCATCGAGCTTGTCGCTGTCGGCGCCTTCCCGCATCGCCGTCGCGTGCTGGTAGTCGAGCCGGGCGGCGACGGGGATGAAGCCGGCGGTCGCCTTCGCGCGGCCGGCCGCCTCCCGGGCGTGCAGCCGCGCCTGCTCGAGCTGCGCGGTGAGCGCCTTGCGCCGCGTCAGGGTGATGTCACCGGACCTGCTGAACTCGGCACCCAGGGCGTAGTACTTGTTCACCAGGCCGGCCGCCGTGAAGTACGCATCGACGCCGGCGGCGAGCCGCATCAGGTTCTTCGGGCCGTCGTCACCCGGCTTGATGCTCTCGGTGAGCAGCACGCCGTGCTTGGCGAGCAGGTAGGGGAGCTCCCGGCTGGCCATGACCTGCTCCGCCTCGGCCTTCGTCACGCCCTTGCCCTCCTCAATCTGCGCGGTCACCAGCGCGTCGAAGTAGGAGAGCGCCGCGCCGGCCGCCGAGCCGTAGGCCGCCGCTTCTCGCCCCAGCCGCGCCAGGTTCGCGCGGGAAGCCTGCCCTTCTTCCCCCGACAGGTCCTGGAAGTCCCGGGCCAGGTCCAGCATCACCTTCGCGCAGTGGTAGTAGGCGATGGGCAGGATGAGGTTCTCGGTCAGGAACTGGAACACGTCCGGGGTCATCTTGATGGTGCCGGCGCGCAGCATCTGCATCGCCTTACCTGCCTTGGCCTTGGCGGTCTCGGCCAGGTCGGCGAAGTTCGCCGCCGAGGTGTAAGTGGTGAACGAGAGGGTCACGTTCACCTGGCCGCCGACGCTCTGCTTCTTCGAGCGGATGAGCAGCTCGTCGCCGAAGGCCTTCACCTGGCCGCGGACCGAGGAGGCCTCGGCGATTTGCGACTCGATGCTCTGCAGGTCGCCTTGCAGCAGGCTGGCCGTGAAGGCCATGGTGTCGCGCACCAGCACCAGGCTCAGGCCAGCGCGGGTGTAGTTGGACAGCGCGGCCGCGGGGAGGTCGCTGCGCTCCATCGTCTGGGCGCTCTTGACCAGGTCGGCGGCCGTGTTCATGAGCGGCTGAACGAAGGGGGCGACGCGCGGCTCGCGCCGGAGGTCCTTCTGGAGCCCGGCAATCTCGCTGTCGAGCCGGGCCTTCCAGGAGGTGACCTTCGCGTGCAGCCGTTGGCTGGTCTCTGCGTCGAGCTCCATGGCGGCCTCGTCGACGGGCGCCGGGCGGGGCAGTTGGTCCCCGGTGAGGAACTCGTACGCCTCGTTGAGGTCGTGGATTTCCTTCACCTCGAGCCCGAGGCGGCTGCCGACCGCCTCGAGGTCCACCTGCGACATGTCGCTCAGGTCGACGTGGTTGCGCGCCCCCATCGGGTAGCCGAAGCGGGTAATGCCGTCCTTCTTCGCGCCGCCCATCTTCTGGACGATGCCGCCCACCGGGCCCGCGGAGCCGTCGGGGTTGATGGTGCCCGTCATGGTGGTGTTGGGCACCAACGGCTTGCCGCGCAGCAGGGCCATCATCGTCGCCGTCATGAGCATTCCGGCGGACGGGCCGTCGATGTGGCCGCCGGCGCGCACCAGGTACTCATGGTCGATGAGCGAGACGCCCACCGCCTTGCTGGCGCTGAAGGCGGCGAGCCAGCTCGCGGTCCTCCATTGGTTGCCCGTCCCGCCGGCGAACTCCTCGATGACGCCGACGGACGCCCCGTCCTTGGTGTTGGGGCTCACCCGCATCGTGATGTCGGCCGTGCCGCCTTCCACCTGGACGCCGGGGCGGCCGCTGAACCACACCGCCTTGACGGTGGCCTCGCCGCCCGGGGCCACCGGTTCCTTCGCGCCAGGGCGCGAGCTGTCAGCCCCTCCGCCCTTCGACAAGACGCGCAGCGCGCCCGCGCCGAGCGCCGCGACGGCCAGCACTCCCAGGGCGCCCAGGGCGACGAAGAGGGCGCGCCGGGAGGAGGCCGCCGGCCGCTGGGGCTGGCTGGCCACGGGCTGCGCCGCGGGGGTCCCGGCGGCGGGCGTCGTGGGGCGCCGGGTGACGGCCTGGGCCACCACGGTGCGACCCCGGCCGGCGGGCGCCTCGTACTGAAGCGTGGAGCTGCCGATTTGAACGATGGAGCCGGGCACCAACTCGACCTGCTGAATGCGCTGGCCGAGCAGGAAGGAGCCGTTGGTGCTGTTGAGGTCGCGGTACGTCAGCCGGCCGCCCTCCCAGAGCAGCTCGGCGTGGGTCGAGCTGCACAGCGCGTCGGCGACGACCAGGTCCCCCGCCTCCCGTCCGATGGTGAGGCGTGGCTGGCTGAAGACCAGGCGCTGGGGCCCCTGCCCCGCGACCGTGAGAACGATGGTGAAGGTCGTCACGTGATGCCCCCTCTCGCGCTCCAGCGGCAGAGCCCGCTTGAAACGTTTGGACGGTATGCCAGAAATCGAGGCATGACAGCACTCTCTCTTGATTGGAAGAGTTCTGGCTTGGCGCTGACCTTCGCGCTGGCCGCTTCGTCGTGCGCCGGCTCGGGGCGCTCATGGAGCACCACCACGACGAGCACGACGACCTGGTCCTCGTCTTCCTCCTCGGGAGGCGAGGAAAAGCCCCGGCGCAACCCGTGCGGCAGCAGGAGCGCCGCCGACTGCAGCGAGGACGCGAAGAGGTTGATGGACCGAGGCGAGGCGGCGGGGGCAGACCTGGCCGAAGCGGCCTGCTTCATGGGCCTCGCGCCTTCTTGCGCGGACGCCGTCGTCTTCCTGGAGAAGAGGGACCCGGAGCGCGCCTTTCGCATCCAGTCGCACGGTTGCTCGGAGCTGCGTGACACCTTCGGGTGCGTGAACCTGGGCGTGTTGCTCGCGGATGGCACCGGCACCAGTCCAGACCCCGCTCGCGCCCTGAAGCTCTACCGGAGCGCCTGCGACCACCGCGATGGGCGCGGCTGCCGCTACCTGGGAAACTCCCTGCGCGACGAGCGCTTTGGAGCGACGAAGCCCGACGAAGCGGTCGCGGCCTATGCGGCCGGCTGCAAGGCCGGCGACGCCAGGTCGTGCGAGCTGGTGCCCGTGGCCGCGCGCGAGAGCGGCAGGCCCCTGCCAATCGACGACGAGAGCGCGTGGCTGCGCGCTTCCTGTACGGAGGCCAACCCGACAGGCTGCACGGCCTGGGGTATTTTTCTCATGAACCTGGAGCGGCCGTATCTCGCGGCCTTCGCCAGCGGCTGCAAGTGGAGGGCCGCGCCTTCCTGCGCGGAGCTCTCGGCGGCCGCCCTGCGAGCCGACAGAGAGGTCGAGGCGCTGGAGAGGGCCAGGGAAGCGTGTGGGTACGACGGCGCGTGGTGCTTCTGGTACGGCGCGGCCCTGTCCAGGAAGCGCGACTTCGTCGCGGCCGCGCAGACGTGGGAGGCCGCCTGCGGCCAGGGGGAGGCGCGTTCCTGTCGCGCGCTGGGTATCGCGTACCTCCAGGGGCAGGGGCGCGACCTCGACGTGGCCCGCGCCCAGTCACTCCTCCAGAAGGCCTGCGACCTGAAGGACGGCCGGTCCTGCGAGTCGGTGGGCGTGCTGTTCCTCCAGGGGAAGCTCGTCCCCAGGGACCTCACGGCCGCGCGGGCGTCCTTCGAGGACGCCTGCAAGAAGGGCGCGTGCCGGGCGCTCGCGGCCTGCGAGGCAGACGGGGTGCTGGGCAAGCCGAACAAGGCGCGGGCGCGCCAACTGTACGAGCAGCAGTGCACCAACAGCCCAACCACCGGCTGCGTGGAGGCCGGGGTCATGGCCCGCGAAGGGCAGGGCGGCCCCAGGGACCTGGGGCGAGCGGCGTCGCTGTTCTCCAGAGGGTGCAACGCGAAGGACGACTGGTCCTGCAACATGCTGGCGTACCTGACCATCGCCGGCGAGGGCGTCCAGAAGAACATCCCCCGCGCCTTCGAGTTGTGGGAGAGCGCCAGCAAGACCCTGCCGGAGGCGCACGACAGCATCGGCGAGGCGCACGAGAAGGGCCTGGGTGGGATTCCGAAGAACCTCCCGCTCGCTTACGAGCTGTACCTGCAGGCCTGCAACGCCGGGGTCCGCGAGTCCTGCGCCAACGCCGCGCGCGTGGCGAAGGCCGTCCGGAAGCCCGCCCCGAAGGCACCGCCACCTCCGGCGTCAGACCAAGGCCCACGCCCCACGCAGGCTCAGCGGGGCGGCCTCGCCCTGCCGGACCTCACCGGCATCATCAACAGCTTCTAAGTACAGCGCCCCAGAAGTTGGTGCTCTTACGCGGCGCGCGCAACGCGGGCCTCGTGGGTCCTGAGCACCTTGTCGAACGAGGCAGAGGTCCAGTTGAACGGATGAGCCTCGCGATTCCATGCA
>JADLDB010000135.1 GCA_020846875.1 Myxococcales bacterium
CGAGCCCGTCGCGGTGAAGGCGACCGAGCCACCGCCTCCCGAGGCGCCTGAGGTGAGGCCGCCGGAGCCGCTCAAGGGGGCCGAACCGGTGGCGCCCTCAAAGTCGAAGGGGAAGAGGCCCCCGGGGAGAAAGGTGGCGGCCGCCGCGAAGGATCCTGAGGCCCAGCCCGAGCCGAAGCCCTCGGTGGTGGTGATGAAGCAGCCGGAAGAGGCGGCCAGGCCGGCCGCCGCGGAGGTGGCCAGCGTGGAGTTCCGCGTCCGCCCCTTCGGCGCCGTCTGGGTGGACGGGAAGTTCCTCGGGGAGACGCCCTTCGCGCCCGCCAGCATGACGGTGGGCAACCACCAGGTGCGGGTCGTCAACCGCGATCTCGGCAGGGAAGTGACGAAGTCCTTCGAGGTGAAGTCGGGCAGCAACGTGTTCCGGTTCAGCTTCGAGGACTGATCCTGCTTAGGAATTCGAGCCCCCTCGCATAGTCTCGCCCGGGTGGCTCGTTCCGAGACCGTGAACATCCTCATCGTCGACGATGACCGCAGCACCCAGCGGGTGTTGGCGGACGCGCTGACGAAGCAGGGCTTCGTCGTCACCGTAGAGCGCGACGGCGAGTGGGCGGTGAAGACCTTCGAGAAGAAGAGCTTCGACGCGGTGCTGCTCGATCTGCTGCTGCCGGCGCTCAACGGCTACGAGGTGGCGCAGCGCATGCGCGCGACGCCCCGCGGGAAGCGGGTGCCGATCATCATGATCTCCGGCGTGTACAAGAACGCCATTCACCAGCGGGAGGCGGTGCAGAAGCACGGCGCCTTCGCCTTCCTGGAGAAGCCGATCGCGCTGCAGAAGCTGTACGACACGCTGCACGACGCGCTGGGTGATCGCTACCCGCGCCCCAGGCCGCCTGAGCCGCCGCCGCCGCCCCTCGAGGAGGACGAGAAGACGGGCGAGTTCATGGCCGACGATCTGCAGCGCGAGGAGGTGGCCGTCGTCGAGAGCCACGCCCGCAAGGTGCAGCGCCAGGCCACCGGCCTGACCGCACGGGGGGACTTCGCCCAGCGGCCCTTCGCCGAGGTGCTGGCCGAGGTGTACCGGTGGCGCGCGTCGGGGGCGCTGCTGCTGCGCCGCGCCAAGGTGAAGAAGATCGTCTACTTCCGGGACGGGGCGCCCGAGCTGGTGAAGTCCAACCTGTTGGTGGAGTGCCTGGGGAAGATCCTCGTCCGCGAGAAGATGATCAGCGAGGCGGAGTGCGAGGAGTCGCTCAAGCGGATGAAGGCGTCCAGGCGCATGCAGGGCACGGTGCTGATCGACATGGGCTGCATCAGCCCGCACAACCTGCAGTACGCGCTGCACATACAACTGCAGGAGAAGCTGTTCGACGTGTTCCGCTGGGACAACGGCGAGTACCAGTTCAACCCGCGCGTGGCGCTTCCCCCCGAGCCGGTGTCCCTGGGGATGACCTGCGCGCAGCTGATCTTCGAGGGCGTGCGCAAGAGCTACGACGCGGCCCGGCTGAAGAAGGCCTTCACCGGCGTCGATCACCTCTACGTGCACCCGTCCGATGATCCGCTGCAGGCGCTGCAGGACGCGGGGCTGGGCGAGGAAGAGAAGGAGCTGCTCTTGCTGGCCGACGGGCACAAGACGGTGGCCACCTTGCGCGCGTTGGAGATCCTCCCGCCGGTGGACACCGATCGGCTGCTGTTCGCGATGCGGGCCGCCCAGATGATCGTCCTGAAGGACAAGCCGGCCGAGGGGCGCCCGCGGGTGTCCTTCGCCGACGTGGCCGCCGCGACGCGCGCGCCGGAGCCGCCCCCACCCCCGCCGCCGCCGATGCCTCCGCCCCTGCCGATGCCGCCTCCCCTGCCCGCGCGCAAGGCCACCGCGCCGCCTGCCGCACCGCCGGCGCCGGTCAACCCCCCGCTGGAGCTGCCCTGGGACGACGCGAAGCTGGCTCAGCCGATGGCCGCGGTGGCCGCGGTGGCCGCGCAGCCGCCCCCGCCCCCGCCGTCGGCCTCGCGCAGCAAGAAGCGCCCGAAGAAGGGCCCCGAGCCGGTGCTGGCGAGGTCGGCCGGCTCGCTGTTGCCCGAGCTGTCCGAGGTGGTGAGCCTGCCGCGCCTGTCCAACGAGGAGTCGGTGGCGCGCGAGAAGCTGGCCGGCAAGGCGGCGGCGATGCGCAAGCAGGACTACTTCGAGATCCTCGGGGTGAAGCGCAGCGCCTCTCGCGAGGACGTCAAGCGCGCCTACTTCGCGCTGGCCAAGGAGTACCACCCGGACAAGCACTTCCACTCCGCCTCCGCCGAGCTGCGGCAGCTGGCGCAGCAGATCTACGATCTCATCTCGACCGCGCACGACACGCTCACCGATGCGTCCGAGCGCGAGCGGTACCTGAGCGAGCTGGCTGAAGGCCCCCCGCGCGATCACGACGAGGACGTGGGGAAGATCCTCGCGGCGGAAGGCAAGTTCCAGAAGGGCGAGGAGCTGATGCGGCAGCGCCAATACGCCGACGCCCACCGCGCCTTCGGGGAGGCGATCGGCCTTTACCCGGACGAAGGAGAGTTCCACGCGTGGCTGGGGTGGAGCCAGTTCCAGGCGGATCCCAACGCCGCCGAGGACGCGCTGCGCAGCATCGAGACCGCGGTGTCGCTCAACCCCAAGCTGGACAAGAGCTACCTGTTCCTCGGCTACATCCACAAGGCCACCGGCCGGCCGGACAAGGCCGAGAAGCAGTTCGAGAAGGCGATCCAGTCGAACCCGGACTGCACCGAGGCGCTCAGAGAGCTGCGGCTGTTGGGCCGGCAGAAGCGGTAGCAGCGCTCGCGCGGCAGCATGAGACTCAAGGAGCGCTTCCAGATCATCCGGCCGCTGGAGGAGATGGAGATCTCCCTGGTCCGCGCTTCGCTGGCGCACCCGAAGCTGGTGGATCCGCACGAAGAGGCAGTGCTGCGCACGGCCCTGTCCCTGGCGCGGATGTACCGGGTGCGGCAGGACGAGCGCGACGTGGGCGTGGGCGCCTACCTCGAGCCCTTCCGCGCGGAGATCGAGCGACGCTTGAAGCCCGTGCTGCTCAACCCGGTGGTGCGGCGCGAGCTGCTCTTGCCGCACCTGCGCGAGCTGAAGGAGCGCACCGCCAACACCGCCCATCAACTGGTCCGGCGCTTCGAGGGCCGCCTCTCGTGGGAGGCGATCGATCGCGAGCTGCGGAACAAGGCGCTGGTGCTGGTGCTGGGCGGCGGCGGTGGTACGGCCTACCCGTACCTGGGCGTGATGGCGCTGCTGGACGAGTACGGGCTCAAGCCGAAGCTGCTGGTGGGCGCGTCGATGGGCAGCATTCTCTCGCTGTTTCGATCACGCCTCGATCACTACGATCAAGACGAGGTGGTGGGGATCGTCCGCACGCTGTCCTGGCGCAAGCTGTTCCGCGCGGTGTCCACGGAGAACCGCTACGGGGTGCCGGCGGCGCTGCGGCTCTTCCTGCGATCGGGCATCGGGCGCTGGTTCGGCGTGGACAGCCGCGGCGGCGAAGGCCCGCGGCTCAAAGATCTGCCGGTGAAGACGATCATCGCGGTGTCTGGGATCCGCCGGGGCAAGCTGCCCCGCCCGCTGGAGTTCTACGAGCGGCTGATCGCCGCCTCGCCCAGGCACCTCATGAACCCGCTGATCCTGCCCCGCTGGTTCGCTGCGATCGCCGAGTTCGCCACCCGCCCGGACATCATGGTGAAGGTGCACCTGGGCGCGGACGACGAGTCGGCGGACTTCGACGCGCTGGACGCGGCGGGCTTCTCGGCGGCGCTGCCGGGCGTCATTCACTACGACATCTTCCGCGACGATCCGCGGATGCACGGGCTGGTGAGCGGCCTGTTCGAGGCGCGGGGCGTGAGCCGGCTGATGGACGGCGGGCTGGTGGACAACGTGCCTTCCCGGGCGGCGTGGCGGGCGGTGCACAAGGGGCAGCTCGGCACGCGCAACGCCTTCATCCTCGCGCTCAACGGCTTCTCGATGAAGCTGCGCACGCCCCTGTGGCTGGCGCTGGAGCGGCTCGCCGAGGTGAACGTGGGCAGCAACCGGCCGTTCGCCCACCTGCAGCACGACTTTCGCCGCACCTTGAGCCCGCTGGTGATCGTCCCCAGCGTGGAGCAGTTGTTGGAGGCGGTGCAGTTGGGCCGCGAGGGGCTGGCCTGGGACATGCCGCTGGTGGCGCGGCTGCTGGCGCCGCTGCCGCCGGTCATCCCGCCCCCGTAGCGCTTGCCTTGCCCTGGCGCGGGTGGCAAAGCCCGACGGCATGAGCTCGACCTCCGGCACGACGGTGAAGGCCGAACAGGTGTGGTTGGACGGCAAGCTGCTCCCCTGGGGCCAGGCGAACGTGCACGTCATGACCCACGCGCTGCACTACGGGCTGGGCGTCTTCGAGGGGATCCGCGCGTACCGCACGCACGACGGGCGGCTGGCGATCTTCCGGCTGCGGGAGCACATGCAGCGCTTCGTGGAGTCGGCGCGGATCGTCATGCTGGAGCTGCCCTTCACCCAGGCGCAGCTGGAGCAGGCCTGCATCGACACGCTCGAGGTGCAGGGGCACCTCTTCCCCAACGGCGCGTACCTTCGGCCGATCGCCTTCATGGGCGACGGGGCGATGGGCCTGGGCGCGTACAACCCCACCCGCGTGGCGATCTGCGGCTGGGAGTGGGGCGCCTACCTGGGGGAGAAGGGCGTTCGCGAAGGCATCCGCGCCAAGGTGTCGAGCTTCACGCGCATGCACGTGAACGTGAACATGGTGCGAGGCAAGGTGTCGGGGCAGTACGTCAACTCGATCCTCGCCAAGCGGGAAGCAGTGCTGGCAGGGTACGACGAGGCGATCCTGCTCGACATCTCCGGCTTCGTGGCCGAGGCGTCGGGCGAGAACATCTTCCAGATCCGCAACGGGATCGCCCGCACGCCGTCCCTGTCCTCGCCGATCCTGCGGGGCATCACCCGGGACACGGTGATCAACCTGGTGCGGGACATGGGCCACCCGGTGGAAGAGGTGTCCTTCACGCGGGACGCGCTCTACATCGCCTCCGAGGTGTTCTTCACCGGGACGGCCGCGGAGGTGACGCCGGTGCGCGAGGTGGACAACCGGCAGGTGGGCGACGGGCGGCCGGGGCCGATCACCGCCGCGGTGCGCGATCTGTACGCGCGGGTGGTGCGGGGCCAGGAGCCGCGGTACCTGCACTGGCTGACCTACGTGTAGCGGCCCACGGCTATACTGCGCCGCTCCCATGACTCGCCCGACCAACCGCGGACGCAACAAGGTGGAGTCGGTGTCGGACAGCGACCTGCTGGACACCAGCGGCCACCCCACCGGCGAGATGGCCGAGACGCGGGTGCCGCAGAGCAAGCGCCCCAACCCCTTCGGCCTGGAGAACCCGGCGATCCTCGACATCGCCCCACCCCAGCCCAAGACGCTGGAGGACACCGGCCTGAAGATGGGCCTGCTGGCCGATCTGGCGCTCAAGTACTTCTATTACACCGGCACCGCCACCGGCGCGGAGGTGGCCGATCAGCTGCGGCTGCCGTGGAGCGAGGTGGCCGAGCGGATCATCGACTTCCTCGCCACCGAGAAGCTGGTCGACTTGCGCGGCGGGAAGGGCTTCGGCCGCGTCTCGGTGGACTTCATGCTCACCGAGAAGGGCCGGGAGTACGCGCGCGACGCGCTGTTGCGCACCACCTACGTCGGCCCGGCGCCGGTGCCGATCGAGCAGTACAACACGCTCATCCACCAGCAGACGCGGGAGGCGCCGGTGGTGACGCGGCACCGCCTGGAGATGGCGCTGTCGCACCTGGTGGTGCCGCAGGGGATCGTCGACAAGCTGGGCCCGGCGGTGAACGGCGGGCGCTCGCTCTTCCTCTACGGCCCGCCCGGCAACGGCAAGACGTCGCTGGCCGAGGCGATCAGCGCGATGTTCGGCGGCGAGGCCTTCATCCCCCACTGTCTGGAGATCGACGGACAGATCGTGAAGGTGTTCGACAAGCTGGTGCACCACCCGGTGCCGCTGGAGTTGGGCCGCGACGCGCAGGGGCGGCGGCAGACCTTCGAGATGGACAACCGCTGGCAGCTCTGCCGGCGCCCGTCGGTGATCGTCGGCGGCGAGCTGACGCTAGAGACGCTGGATCTGATCTACAGCGACACCGCTCGCTTCTACGAGGCGCCGTTCCAGGTGAAGGCCAACGGCGGCATGCTGCTGATCGACGACTTCGGCCGGCAGAAGGTGCACCCCACGGATCTGCTGAACCGGTGGATCGTCCCGCTGGAGAAGCGGGTGGACTTCCTCACCCTGCACACCGGCAAGAAGTTCGAGATCCCCTTCGATCAGCTGATCGTCTTCTCCACCAACCTCGATCCGAAGGAGCTGGTGGACGAGGCCTTCCTGCGACGCATCAAGTACAAGATCGAGGTCGGCGATCCCGAGGAGACGCAGTACCGGCAGATCTTCCGGCGGGTGTGCGAGGCGTCGGGCATTCCGTACGTGGAGCAGGCGGTCAGCTACCTGTTGGAGCACACCTACAAGCCGCGCTCGTTGTCGCTGCGCGCCTGTCACCCGCGGGATCTGGTGCAGCTGGTGAAGGACGCGGCGCGCTTCCGGGGGCAGCCTCCGGCGTTGTCGAAGGAGCTCCTGGACATGGCGGTGGACGTCTTCCTGGTGGACCTGTAGCGACGAGTCACACCGCGGGAGTGGATCGCCGGGAGAATGGGCCTAAACTGACGGGGCCGTGGCGCACCCCTCTTCTCCCAGCCAGCCGCCCACGCAGGGCTTCCGGGTAAGGCCTGCCCGCAGAGGCGACGCGGTGCCGGCGGTGGCGATCCTGTCGGAGGTGGGCGCGCCCAGCGATCCCCACACCTTCACCTGGACGATCAGCCACCCGGAGATGGAGGTGTTGATCGCCGCCGATCCGCTGGACAAGCCGATCGGCCTCATCACCCTCTCGCACCGGCCGATCCTGAAATTGGGCGGGCGCGCGGCGTCCATCGACGAATTGGTGGTGACGAAGGCGTGGAGGCGCAAGGGCGTGGGCAAGGAGCTGCTGCGCCGGGCGGTGGAGCGCGCGAAGGTGCTGTCGGTGAAGCGGCTGGAGGTGCAGACCTTCGGCCCGCTGACCGACGAGGTGAGAGCCTTCTTCCTGGCCTGCGGCTTCGACGCCGCGGACGTGGGGACGTTCCGGCTCAGGTGAGCTGGGGCTGGGTGCGGGCCAGCGTGCGGGCGACGTGCTCGAGGCGCTCGCGCACCTCGGGGCGCACGTTGACGAAGCGCACGCCGACTGCCTCGCCGCGGATCCAGGCCACCACGCCGTCCAGCGAGTAGGTGAAGCCTTCGATGGTGACGTCGATCTTCAGCGCCTCGCCCAGCTCGTAGGCGTGGTTGGCGCGGACACACAGCCCCCCGGCAGAGAAGTTGGTGGAGAACGCGTTGAGCGCCCGCGCGGCGTCCTTGGTGCGGGCGAAGCGCACGTCGAAGCGGGCGGCGTAGCGGGCGTCCTGGCGTCTCTCGTCGGCGCTCATGGGAAGGCGCATCGTACCCGCCGGCCCTGCGCTGGGAAGCTGGGTGCGATTCCTACACCGTGCCACACCGGGGCCGATCTACAGTGAGCGCCACCGTGGAACTCGAGCTGACCGGATTCGGGGAATTCGAAGGGGTCGAGCTGCTGCAGAAGCTCCACCTCTTCCAGAAGCTGACCTTCGACGAGACGACGCGGCTGGGCAGCGTCATCCAGTACGTCGATCTGCCGCCGGGGACGGTCGTCATCGAGGAGAACGCGCTGGGCGACGCGCTGTACGTCATTCAGAAGGGTGAGGTGCGCGTCACCCGGGACATCGATCAGGACGGTACGCACTCCGAGAAGGAGGAGATCGGCCGGCTCAAGGCGGGCGAGCTGTTCGGAGAGATGTCGCTCATCGACGACGTGCTGACGAGCGCGCGGGTGTCGACGGTGACGGACTGCCGGCTGCTCAAGATGCCGCGCGACAAGTTCGAGGCGCTGCTCGGGGCCGACGACAAGCTGGCGGTGAAGGTGTACCGCTCGTTCTGCCGCACGCTGTCCGATCGCGTCCGCAAGACGAACGCGCTGCTCGCGAAGACGCAGGCTCTGGGCGTCGCGGTGCGTTGACCGCCTTCCCTTCACCCGCATTCCCCTCAAAAGAGACCGATCATGGAGCTCGCGACCTTCAACCAGTTCCTCGCCGCTGCGGTGAAGAACGGCGCGTCTGACGTGCACTTCAAGGTGGGCAGCGCGCCCGCGCTGCGGGTCAACGGACAGTTGTTGCCGGTGAAGGTGCCGGCGCTGCAGTCCGAGGACACGGCGCGGATCGCCAAGCACATCCTCTCGTCGAGCCGGTACAAGGGCTCGCTGGAGGATCTGCAGGACTGGGACACCAGCTACGCGCTGGAGAACGTGGGGCGGTTCCGCGCGAACGTCTTTCGGAACAAGGGGCACCTGGGGACGATCATGCGCTCCATTCCCCTGCAGATCCCCGACTTCTCCAAGCTGGGGCTGCCCAAGGTGCTGGAGAAGATCAGCCAGGAGGAGCGCGGGCTCATCCTCGTGACGGGCATCACCGGATCCGGCAAGTCGTCGACGCTGGCGGCGATCGTCAACTACGTCAACAACCACTACCGCAAGCACATCGTCACCATCGAGGATCCGATCGAGTTCGTGCACGAGGATCGCTTCTCGCGGGTGACGCAGCGGGAGATCGGCCCGGACACGCCGGACTTCGGCAAGGCCTTGCGGGCGTCGCTGCGGCAGGATCCGGACGTGATCCTGGTGGGCGAGATGCGCGACGCGGAGACGATCGAGATCGCGATCAAGGCCGCGGAGACGGGCCACCTCGTCTTGTCCACGGTGCACACCCAGGACGCATACCGGACGATCAACCGCATCATCGGCGTCTTTCCGCCGGAAGGTCAGACGGGGGTGCGCAACCGGCTGGCGGAGAACATTCGCGCCACGGTGTCGCAGCGGCTGTTGCCGCACGCTTCGGGCAAGGGCCGCGTGGTGGCCGCGGAGATCATGGTGTCCACGCTGTCGGTGGTGGAGTTCATCAAGGACCCCAACCGGACCCACGAGATCAAGGACTACACCGAGCGGAACCACGATCTGCTCGGCACGCAGAGCTTCGACATGCACCTCGCGCAGTTGCTGCGGGAGAAGCAGATCACTATGGAGGTCGCCAAGGAGGCGGCGTCCAACCCGAGCGACTTCGAGCGGGCGCTGTCGTTCGAGTAGCCGCGCTGCGTCGTGCCAGGGGAGTTTTCTTCGTCGCCCGGCGGACGCCTTTGCGGCATCGTGCGCGGCCATGCTGCCCATCACCGACGTGGCGAAGAAGCTGGAGCTGTCTGGCGACGATCTGCTCCTCTACGGGCCCCTGGCCAAGCTGTCCTGGTCGACCGTCAACCGCCTGCGCAGCAAGGGCCCGCGCGGCAAGCTGGTGCTCGTCTCGGCGATGACGCCGACCAAGTACGGTGAAGGCAAGACGACCAGCTCCATCGGGCTCATCCAGGGGCTGCTGCGCAAGGGCGTGCGAGCCATGGCGGCCCTGCGCGAGCCGTCGCTGGGACCCGTCTTCGGCGCCAAGGGCGGCGGCACCGGCGGGGGCAAGGCGGCGCTGGAGCCTTCCGCGCGGATCAACCTGCACTGCACCGGCGATCTCCACGCGATCACCTCGGCCAACAACCTGCTCGCGGCGCTCGTCGACAACTCGATCAACTTCGATCAGAAGCGCTTCAAGCAGGTGACGTGGAAGCGCTGCATCGACATGAACGACCGCTTCCTGCGCAACACCGTCATCGGCCTCGGCGGAACGGCCAACGGCGTCCCGCGGGAAGACGGCTTCGACATCACCGCCGCCTCCCAGGTGATGGCCACGCTGTGCCTGTCCGACGGCGTCAAGGACCTGAAGGCCCGCCTCGCGCGGCTCATCGTCGGCGTGGACAAGGACAACAAGCCCATCACCGCGGGTGACTTGAACGCGACCGGCGCGATGGCGGCGCTGCTCGGCGACGCGCTGCTCCCCAACCTCGCGCAGACGACGGAAGGCGCGCCGGCGCTGGTGCACGGCGGCCCGTTCGCCAACATCGCTCACGGCTGCAACTCGGTGATGGCCACGAAGAGCGCGCTCGCCCTGGCGGACGTGGTGGTGACCGAGGCTGGCTTCGCCTTCGACTTGGGTGGCGAGAAGTTCCTCGATCTCAAGTGCCGCATGTCCGGCCTCTGGCCGCACGCCGTGGTGCTGGTGCTGACGGCGCGCGCGCTGCGGGCCCACGGAGGGGACCAGCCGGGCCTCGACTCCATCGAGAAGGGCTTCGCCAACGTGCGCCGCCACCTCGCGTCCATCAAGGGCTTCGGCCTGCCACCGATCCTGGCGCTCAACGTCTTCGCCTCCGACACGGAAGAAGAGCTGGCGCTGGTGGAGAAGCTGGCGAAGGCCGAGGGCGTGCAGATCGCCCGCAACGACGGCTTCGTGAAGGGCGGCGCGGGCAGCGAGGCGATCGCGGAGGTCGTGCTGGCCCAGCTCAAGGCCGAGGCGCCCAAGCCAAAGTTCACCTACGAGCTCGACGCGCCGTTCGCCGACAAGGTGCGCGCCATCGCCACGAAGGTGTACGGCGCGAAGGACGTGGAGATCACCGCCGAGGCGAAGAAGGACCTCGAGCGCGCCGCCGCCTGGGGCTTCGGCAACTGGCCGGTGTGCATGGCCAAGACGCATCTGTCGCTGTCGGACGATCCGGCGAAGCCCGGCGCGCCCGAAGGCTTCACCGTCACCGTGCGGCAGGTGCGCGCGTCGGCCGGCGCGGGGTTTCTCCTCGCGCTCACCGGCGAGATCCTCACCATGCCGGGCCTGCCCAAGATGCCGGCCGCGTATGGGCTCGACCTCACCGAGGCCGGCGAAGTCACCGGCGTGCACTGAACGGCGCGCTGTCTCGGTCAGGCAAGAGGTGCTGGACTCGACCGTGCCACCGGGACGAAAGGACGACCATGGCGCCCAGAGCGTTGGTCACGCGCGTACGACTCAAGAACTACAGGAGCATCGCCGCCTGTGACGTGCAGCCAGGTGCCCTGTTGTTTCTGCTGGGCCCCAACGGCAGCGGCAAGAGCAACTTCCTCGATGCGTTTCGGTTTGTCGCTGAGAGCCTGCGCACGTCGGTCGATCATGCGATTCGGAGACGGGGTGGCATCGGCCAGGTGCGCCGACGTTCGACGGGCCACCCCACCCACTTCGGGATGAGCTTCGATCTGAAGCTGAACTCCGGACCCGCGCGCTACGCCTTCGATGTCGGCGCCGCAGCGGACGGCGGCTTCGTGATTCGTCGAGAGTCATGCACGGTGGGCCCCCACCAGTTTGAGCGCCGAAGCGACGAGGCCGACGAGACTATCGAGTGGTCGCTCTCCGCGGCGCCACCTCGAGTCCTTGGCGACCGCTTCGCCCTCGTTGGAGTGAGCGGCACCGCCGAGTTCCGGCCGGTGTTCGATTTCCTCTCCCACATGGAGGTCTACAACCTGAGCCCAGAGGTCATCCGGGAGCCCTAGACTCCCGACGCCGGTGACGTGCTGCTGCGTGATGGCGCCAACGCGGCAAGCGCGCTCACGCGGCTTCAGTCCCGGGACCCCAAAGCCATGTCGCGGTTGCTCGAGTACCTCCGTGCGATCGTCCCGGGAATCAGCAGCGCCGAGCGGAAGCAACTCGGCGGCCGAGAGACGATCGAGTTCACACAGGAGGTCGAGGGCTCAAAACTCCCCTGGCGTTTCGACGCCGCCAACATGTCTGACGGAACGCTCCGAGCATTGGGTGTCCTCGTCGCGCTCTTTCAGGGCTTGACGGACAAGCACGTCTCGATGATCGGTCTGGAGGAGCCGGAGAGCGCGCTGCACCCGGGCGCGGCGGGGGCGCTGAGGGACGCACTCCTCGAGGCTTCCTCGGATCGACAGGTGCTGGTCACCAGTCACAGCCCGGAGTTGCTCGACAGCGCGGAGGTCGGCGACGAGCAGTTGGTTTGTGTCGAGGCAGTCGGCGGGCGCACCGTCATCAGCCGCCTCGACGAGAGGACGCGACAAGTGCTGAAAGAGAAGCTCTTCACTGCGGGTGAGCTCCTCAAGCGCGGACAGCTCGAGGCCGACCACGCACGCGCGGTGAGCGAGCCCGATCAACTTCAGATGTTCGAGGGCAGTGACGATTGAGGCTCTTCGTCATCGTGGAAGGCCAGGGAGAGGAAGCGGCCCTGCCGGTGTTGCTGCGACGAGTCGCTGCGGATGAGGGGCCTGGAGCTCACCATCGCGGGCCGTCCCTGGCGCGAGCCTCGTGCGCGGATCCTCGCGGCTGACACTCTTGATCGAGTTCTGAAGGTCGCGCGTGGACGAGCCGATGCGGGTCTGGTGGTCTTCGATGCGGACGACGACTGTGCCGTGGAGTTGGCCGCTCGCGTCCATGCGCTTGCGGCGCAGCTCAGCGCTGGCTTCCCGCTGGCCGTCGCCGTCGCTGTCCGCGAATACGAAGCCTGGTTTCTCGCGGCGGCAGAGTCACTTCGGGGATTGCGCGGGCTCCCACTGGATCTCGCACGTCCCCAGCGGCCAGAG
>JADLDB010000136.1 GCA_020846875.1 Myxococcales bacterium
CTTCGGCCAGAGTCGTCCGCAACCTGTCGCCGTCCCTCTCCGCCTCACGCGCCATCTTCGCGCGCGTCGCCAGCCCGCGCTGATCCGCCAGCCTGCGTCGGCTTAATTCTCCGACTGGTCTTCAGCCCAGGGTGAGGATGGGCGCGTGCCCGGACTTCCCCACGCGCTCCACGGTGCTGGCCTGCGGGCCCTTCTCGCCTTCGCCGGGGTGCTCGGTGAAGCGCACCTCGTCACCCACCGCCAGCTTCCCGAAGCCGCCCACCACCGCGTTCTGGTGGAAGTACAGCTCGCGGCCCGACTCGGCGGCGAGGAAGCCGAAGCCCTGGAGCAGCTTCGTCACCCGCCCGTGCAGCGGCCGCACGTGGGCCTTCACGTCCTGTCGCACGGTGCGCTCCACGTCCTGCAACTGGCGCCTCATCGCGTCGAAGGCCTCGTTGACGGCCGCGTAGGCGTCTTCGAAGTTGGCGTGCGCTTCCGGGTCCCTGCCGACGAACAGCTCGGCGCCGGGGACGGTGACGCGAATCGACACGCGGTAGTGGGAGCCCTGCCGGTGGTGGCTGCGGCCGCGCGTCTCCTTCTGGCCTCCCACGTGGTCGACGGTGACGTGGCACGAGGTGATGCGGTCGCTGAAGCGCTCCAGCGCGGCCACGCGCTCTTCGATGGCGGCCTTCAGCGCGTCAGAGGCGGGGACATGACGAAAGCGGATGTCGACAGGGACTTGCACGGTGACTCCTCCTTTCGAGTGGGTGGGGAAAGCGCCCCGACAGGCAGCGACGGGAGCGCCACCCACGCATGAACAGTTGCAACGGGAAGGCCACGAGGAGGTGTGCGCGCACGGGCCCTTGCTCCACGCGTCACCGCAGGAAGTGCGCGGGCGGGAGCTGGAGCGCAGGAAAGGAGCATCAGGCCTCGGCCCTCGAGTCCTAACGGCCGGCGCGGCGCGCGGCACGCCCAGGCGTCAGGGGGTGACGAGGCGCACGGTGGAGAGGCCGCCGTCCAGCACCTGCCACACCTCGTAGGGCGAGGAAGGGGTGCCGGCGTCGAGGTTGTAGTCCAGGGCGCCGCTGGAGCCTTCCACGTTGACGGACATGCCGGAGGACAGGGAGGTGGACAACTCGGTCCAGTTGCTGGCCAAGAGGCGCAGCGGGGGCAGCGACGTCTGCGAGACGCGGCCCATGCCTTCGCGCATCCGCGCCCCGGTGATGCCGCCGCCCTGCTGCGTCGCCCAGGCGGCGGCGCCCATGGTGAGCCACGCCGCGTCGTAGGAGTGGGAGGTGAAGGAGTAGGTGTCGGGCCGCACGCCGAAGCGGGTGAAGAAGGCGTCGGAGAAGCTGCCGAAGGCCGCGCCGGCGCCCTGGGCCGGGGCGGTGCCGAGGGCCGCTTCCAGCTCCACCGCAGTCTGCGGGGTGATGATGCCGGGGTCCTTCGCGGCGTCGGCGAGGAACCAGCGGTGGCCGTTGGCCCGCTGCAGCTTGGGGCGGGTGGCGCCGTCAGAGACGATGGACACCACGTCGGGGCGGAAGGCGATGAGGATGGTGGCCACCGGCGACTCGTTCTCCACCTGGTTGAGCAGGGTGGTGGTGGCGCTGCGATCCAGGCCGCGGGTGAAGGGAATGCTCTTCGGCACGCGCCCCCGCCGGGTCAGCTCGTCGCGCAGGGCGGGCTCGAAGGCGCTGCCGTACACCGAGTCCTCGTGGGCGATCACCACCTTCAAGTTGACGTTTCCGGCGGTGGCCTGGGCGACCTCGCCGGCGAGGACGGCGGCCTGCTGGCTGTCGTCGGGGGCCACCCGCCAGACGTTGCCGTCGTCGCGGAAGAGCGCCAGCAGCGACGCGCTGGTGGCGGTGGGAGACATGATGAAGGCCTGGGCGGCCTTGCGATCGGGGTTGTTGGTCACGTTGGTGGTGAGGCCGCTGCCCGAGGTGAGGATGGCCGGCGTCCCCACGTTCTTCACCATCCACCCGGCCTGGGCGGCGCCCCGGTCGTTGTCGTCGAAGGTGTCGCAGAAGAAGAGCCCGAAGGCGCGGCCTCTCAGCCCGTCGAACTTGTTCGCCTCCTCCACCGCGAGCGTCATGGCGTTGAGCGCCTGCAGCTCGGACTCGTCGGTGGAGGTGCCGCCGTCGGCGGTGCTCAGCGTGAGCGGCTGCACCGCGACGAGCGGGACGCGGCTGGTGGTGTTGAAGACGCCCGCGTGGCGCCGGCAGCCGTCGGGCAGGGGCAGGCAGAAGCTCTTCACGCAGGCCATGCCGGGGCCGCAGTCCACGTCGGTGCTGCACTCGGTGAAGCCCGACGCGGTGGTGAAGGAGCACGCGGCGCCGCCGAAGAGGCCAGCGGCCAGGGCGAGGAGGGTTGCGCGGCGCATCTAGAAGCTGGCCCCCACGGTGGCGAAGGCGCCTCCTCCGGACAGGGGCACCAGGGCGACGGACACGGAAGCCTTCGGGTCTTCGCCGCCCTTCGGGTAGAGGATGATGGCGGTGACGGCGGCGGCCACGCCCACCACCAGCATCACGTCGGTGACGGCGGCGAGCGTCTGCACCTGGCCGCGCGCGGCCTCCTTGGCCTCGACGGTGGTCGCCTTGTTGTAGGCATTCTTCGCACCCTGGGCGCCCAGGGCCAGGCCCAGCGAGGTGCCCAGCGCGGCCACGGCGCCCCCGCCCACGGCGAAGGCGGCGATCTTCCGGGTGCCGGCCTTCTTGTCGGCTTCTTCGCGGGCGGCCTTGTCCTTGGCGGCGATGGCGTCGCGCTGCAGCCGGGCGGCTTCGGCTTCGGCGTCGGCGCGCTCGCGGGCCTTGTTCGCTTCGTCTTCGAGGCGCTGTTTTTCGGCGGCCTGGACCTGCTTGTCGGCCTCGGCCCTGGCCACCAGGGTGCGCAGCCGGTCCATGGCCAGGTTGGCCTTCTTCACCAGGTCGGGGCGGGTCTGCTCGGCGGGCAGCGAGGTGTACTGGCGGTAGGTGTCGAGCGACTTCTGCAGCTCTCCGGCCTGATCCCACGCGCGGGCGATGTTGTAGAGGTAGAGCGCGTTGGGGTCGAGCTCGTAGGCCTGCTGCAGCTTCTCGGCGGCCTCGGCGTACTTGTTGTCCTTGTAGAGCTTGTCGGCTTCCTTCGCGAGGTCCGACGCCTTGGGCGCGGACAGGGCGGGCGCGGCGAAGAGCAGCGCGGCGAGGGTGAGCGAGCGCATGACGGGGCAAGGCTACACCCTGTCAGGGCCCGCATCGAGAACTCACCGCCTCGGAAAGAGGCTTTCAGTTGATGCGCGACAGCAGCGTCTGGCGGATCAGCTCCAGCGTCTTCGGCATCCGCTCGCCGAACTGCTCGAAGTGGGCCTTCTGCGCCTCGAGCTCGGTCTTCCACTCGGCCTCGACGATTGCGGTGGCCTCGTCCACCCTGGTGGGGTCGATGGACAGGCCGGAGAGGTCGATGTGACCCTGCTTGGGCACCCAGCCGAACAAGGTCTCTTGCGCGCCCACCTTCCCGTGCGCGCGGTCGACGATCCACTTCAAGACGCGCATGTTCTCCCCGTAGCCGGGCCAGAGGAACTTGCCGTCCTTGTCCTTGCGGAACCAGTTCACCATGAAGAGCTTGGGCGGGTAGGGCACGTGCTTCTGCATCTTCAGCCAGTGCGACCAGTAGTCGGCCATGTTGTAGCCGCAGAAGGGCAGCATGGCCATCGGGTCGCGGCGCACCACGCCCTGCGCGCCGGTGGCGGCGGCGGTCGTCTCGGAGGCCAGCGTGGCGCCCAGGTACACGCCGTGGGCCCAGTTCCACGACTGCATCACCAGGGGAATGGTGTTGGAGCGCCGGCCGCCGAAGATGACGGCGCTGATGGGCACGCCGCGCGCGTCGTTGACCCGCGGCGACAGCATGGGGTTGTTGGTGGCCGGCGCGGTGAAGCGGCTGTTGGGGTGCGCCGCCTTCTCGGCGCTGCCCTTCTTCCACGGCCTTCCCTGCCAGTCGGTGAGCTCCTCGGGCGCCTCGCCGTCGAGGCCTTCCCACCACACCTGCAGGTCCTTCGTCACCGCGACGTTGGTGAAGATGGTGTCCCTCGAGATGCACTTCATCGCGTTGGGGTTGGACTTCCAGTTGGTGCCCGGCGCCACGCCGAAGTAGCCGTTCTCGGGGTTGACGGCCCACAGGCGCCCGTCGTCGCCCACCCGCAGCCAGGCGATGTCGTCGCCCACCGTGTACACCCGCCAGCCGTCGAAGCGCCGCGGCGGCACCATCATCGCGAAGTTCGTCTTGCCGCAGGCCGACGGGAAGGCGGCCGCCACGTAGGTGGTGTTCCCGTCCGGGTCCTCCACGCCGAGGATGAGCATGTGCTCGGCCATCCACCCCTCGGACTTCCCGAGGAAGCTGCCGATGCGCAGCGCGAGGCACTTCTTGCCCAAGAGCGCGTTGCCGCCGTAGCCCGAGCCGAAGGACCAGATGGTGTTGTCCTGGGGGAAGTGACAGATGTGGCGGCGCTCGGGGTTCAGCTCGCCGGTGCAGTGCAGGCCGCGGTTGAAGTCGTTGGTCGCGCCCAGCATGTCCAGGGCGCCCTTGCCCATGCGCGTCATGATGCCCATGTTCAGCACCACGTAGACGGAGTCGGTCAGCTCGATGCCCACCTTCGAGTGCTTCGAGCCCAGAGGGCCCATGCAGTACGGCACCACGTACATGGTGCGGCCCTTCATCGAGCCCTGAAACCAGCCCTTGAGCTTCGCGTACGCATCGGCGGGCGCCATCCAGTTGTTGGTGGGGCCGGCCTCTTCCTTGGTGGGCGTGCAGATGAAGGTGAGGTGCTCGACGCGCGCCACGTCGTTGGGGCTGCTGCGGTGCAGGTAGCTGCCCGGGTGCTTCTCCTCGTTGAGGGGGATGAGGATGCCTTTGCTCACCGCGTAGTCGGTGAGGCTTTTCTTCTCCTCCGCGCTGCCGTCGCACCAGACGACCTGGTCGGGCTGGCACATCGAGGCCATCTCTTCGACCCAGCCGAGCAGGTGCTTGTTGGAGGTGAGCGTCGTCGTGTGGCGCATGGTCTCTCCTGGAAGGGATGGGCCTCGTGCGTCGCACGCGGGCCCAGGTTGATCAAGCGCAATGCCCTACTCAGACAGGTCAGTTGCGCTTGTCGGGCGGGGGCGTGACGGGCTGCGTCATCCCGGTGGCCGAGGGGAGGTGGACTCTGCTCTCATGGCGGCATGGTGACGGCGCTGGTCTGGGTGCTGTTGGCGGCGGGCCCGCTGGACGAGGCGAAGGCGCACCTCGCCGCGGGCCGGCTGGACGACGTGCTGTTCGCGCTGGACGGGAAGAGCTTCACTGGCGAGGAGAAGCCGAGGGCGGCGGCGCTGCTGGGAGACGCGGCGAAGAAGGCGTTCGCGAAGAAGGACGACCTGCTCGCCCTGCAGCTCGCGGCCATGGCGCTCAAGCAGGAGCCGGCGCAGAAGAGCGCCCTGGAGGCGGCCGCGCGGGCCAGCTACCGGCAGCAGCAGTTCGAGCCCGCCGAGAAGTACGCCGACGCGTGGCTGGCCACCGACGTCACCAACGGCGCGGCGCGGCTGCTGCGCGCGAAGCTGGCGGAGGAGGCGGGCGAGTGGCAGCTGGTGGTCGATCAACTCGACCAGGCGAAGCTGACGGGGGCGGACTCGGCGCAGGCCAAGGCGCTCAAGGCGAAGGCGGTGAAGGAGCTGGCGGAGCAGCGCGCGGCGCGCTCGACGGTGGCCGGCCTGGAGCGGCAGTTGGCGCTGGCGGCGGAGCAGCGCGCGGGGGGCTTCAACAAGCCGGTGCCGGTGAGCGGCGACGTCGTCCTCTACGCCACCAGCTGGTGCGGCTACTGCCGCCAGGCGCGGGAGTACTTCAAGAAGAAGGGCGTGAAGTACGTGGAGAAGGACCTGGAGAAGGACGAGGGCGCGGCGGAGGAGCTGGCGACGAAGGCCTCGGCGGCGGGGGTGCGGCCCCAGGGCGTGCCGGTCATCGATGTGAAAGGCAAGCTCATCCTCGGCTTCGACCGCCCGGCGCTGGAAGAGGCGCTGTAGCCGCAGGCCCTCACCTCATGGGGCGTACGGCCGCCACCGCTGGTCGATGGGTTGCCCCTTCTCGTCCACGCCGCTGATGCGCAGTTGCTCGCCGTCACGCACGGCCACCAGCACGGCGGGGCGGGGGCGCTCGCTGACCCCGTCAGTCCAGGTGGACCAGTCGTCCACCCGCGGCGTCAGGAGCACGCCCTGGGCCAGGGGCGTCCACTCGCCCGAAGTACCCTCGATGACGCAGCCCGAGCCGAACTGCAGCACGAAGGTGCCGTCGGCGTAGACGTTCAGCAGCGCGTAGGGGGTGCCGCCCCCCTCGAATTCAAAGTCTGCGCTCGGCAGCCCCCGGATGGTGTCGGCGCCCAGCGCCCAGGTGCCGGTGAGCGCGTCGGTGGTGCTGGGCGGCTCGTGCACCTCGGGCGGCTGCTGCGCGTCCAACTCTTCCGCGAGGCCGCTGCGCCCACAGCCCAGCCCCAACACCACGCCACACAAGAGGAGAAGTCGCATGGGGCGCGGCCTCAGCACGCGCGATGCCAGCCGCCAACCGGTTGACTTCTCGCTGGGAGTCTCGAAGCCCGTCTTCAGAAAGCTGAGGCGGGCGACGGTTTTTCCACCGCACCCACGTCGTTTGCACAGTCGCGCCGTCCCGGGGGTAAGGAGCGCGCCATGCGCGTTGGGCAGCTCCTCTTCTTCGTCGCCGTCCTCGCGGGCTGTGACTGCGGAGGCCCGCCGTCCAATCGCCTCGAGGGCCGGCTGCGCGCAGACCCGGCGTCGCTCGACTTCGGCCTCGTCGCGCCCGGTGAGCGCGTGGAGCGCACCGTCTCGCTGCAGAACCAGGGCACGGCGCCCGTCACCATCGCCTCGCTCTCGGTGCAGGACGCCAACGCCGGCTTCACCGTGTTGAACCTGGTGCCCGCTGTCGCCGTGGGAGAGACGGTGCAGCTCGCGGTCCGCTTCGAGGGGCGCGCGGGCGAGGGCGTGAGCAGCAGCCGCCTCGTCGTGGACAGCGACGCGGCCAACGCGCCCATCCTCGAGGTCCCCTTGAGCGCTCGGACGCTGGTGATGGCCTCCGACTCTGGCCAACCAGACTCCGGTGTCACCGACGCGGGGCCCACCGACGCGGGGCCCACCGACGCGGGACTCACCGACGCGGGGCCCATCGACGCCGGGTCCATCGACGCGGGCCCCATCGACGCGGGGCCCATCGACGCGGGGCCCATCGACGCGGGACTCGCCGACGCGGGCTCCGACGCTGGGGTCGTCGATGCGGGTGTCCTCGACGCCGGGCCCGGCTGGGTCACCATCAGCGGTGGCTGGGGCCACGCCTGCGGCACGCGCACCGACGGCCGCGCGATGTGCTGGGGGCTCAACGCCGACCTGCAGGCCGGCACCGACCTCGACGCCGGCACGGGAGTCCCCATGGTGCTTCAGCCGACAGACCTCAACCTCCCCGGCGTCGCCCAGTTTGCGCTCGGCGGCGGCTTCAGTTGCGCGCGCCTCGTGGACGGCACGGTGCGGTGCTGGGGAGACAACCAGCTCGGCCAGCTCGGCAACGGGACGCGGCAGGCCTCGGTGACGCCGCTGGTGGTCGCGGGCCTCAGCGACGTCGTCGAGATCTCCGCCGGCTCGGTCTTCGCCTGCGCGCTCCGCGCGACGGGCGCCGTGAAGTGCTGGGGCCAGAACTTCCAGGGGCAGCTCGGCAACGGGCAGGTGAACGTGGCGACGGGCTCCACCGCGCCCACCGACGTCTTGAACGTCGCCACCGCGACGCACCTCGTCGCGGGCGACGCGCACGCCTGCGCCACGCTGGACGGAGGCGCCGTCACCTGCTGGGGCTCGAACGCCTCCTACCGGGCAGGAGCCGCGAGCGGCAGCTACCGGCCGACGCCCGGGCCAGTCAGCGGCCTGAGCAACGTCGTCGCGCTCGCCGCCGGCTACGACTTCACCTGCGCGCTGCGCGCCGATGGCACAGTGTGGTGCTTCGGTGACCGCGGCTCGGGCCAGCTCGGCGACAACGGCTCGAGCACCTCCGGCGGCACCCTCACGCCGGTGCAGGTCTTTGGCCTCACCGACGCGGTGCAGGTGACGGCGGGGAACGAGCACGCGTGCGCGCGCCGGGCGACAGGCGCGGTGGTGTGCTGGGGCGAGGGTTCGGAAGGTCAGCTTGGCGAAGGTCGCAACCGGATGAGGTCGGCCCCGACGCCGGTGGTGGGGCTCACCGACGCGGTCCACCTCGAGGCGGGGGACGCCTTCACCTGCGCCGTCCGCGCCGGCGGCGACGCGGTGTGCTGGGGCTTCGACTTCGCCGGTCAGCTCGGCCGCGGCATCAGGAACGCCGTCGCGGTGCCGTCGCCGGTGGTGGGGCTGCCGAGCGCCTCGGCCGTCGCCTCGGGTGATGAGACGTCGTGCGCGGTCGCCGGCGGCGAGGTGTGGTGCTGGGGCGACAACACCTACGGCCAGCTCGGCGACGGCACGACCACCGCGTCCTTCGTGCCGGTGAGGGTGCCCGGCATCACCACGGCCACCGCGGTGCGCGTGCGCGACACCTTCGGCTGCGCCGTCCTCGCCGACCGCTCGGTGAGGTGCTGGGGCTCGAACGCGGTGGGCCAGCTCGGCGACGGCCTCGTGTCGGCGGGCCCGGGGCCGGTCGCCGCCACCGTGGTGAGCGACGTGAGCGAGCTCGCCCTGGGCGCGAACTACGGGTGCGCGCGCCTCGGCACGGGCAGCGTGAAGTGCTGGGGCGGCAACAACAACGGCCAGCTCGGAGACAACTCGCAGACCGCGCGCCCCCTCGGCGTCACCGTGCCCGGCCTCACCGACGCGGTGAGCGTCAGCGCGGGCCACTCCACGACGTGCGTCGCGCGCGCGACCGGGGCCGTGTGGTGCTGGGGCTACGACGCCGAAGGGCAGGTGGGTGACAACGGCACCACGCCGAGGCTGACGCCCTTCGTCACCTCCGTCACCAACGCCGCCAGCGTCACCAACGGAACGCACTTCACCTGCGTGCGCTCGACGGCCGGCGACGTGCGGTGCTGGGGCGACAACTCCTGGGGCCAGTTGGGTGACGGCACCCTCACCCGGCGCGCCGCGCCCGTCTCGTGGGGCTCGTTCACCGGCCTCACCGGCTTCGTCGCCGGCGGGTACCACGCGTGCGGGGTGCGCGGGCAGACGCTCTGCACGGGGCGCAACTCCGAGGGAGACCTCGGCTTCGGCACGTACCAGTCCTCGGTGCCGACGCCGACGCCGGCCTTCGTCGGCTCGACAGCGCTCGCGCCGGGCGAGCTGCACACCTGCGCCCTCTACCCGATGGGCGTGGTGAAGTGCGCCGGCCGCAACCGCCGCGGCCCCGTCGGCAACGGCGTCGACACCCGCGTGCCCGCGCCCGTGCTGCGGTGAAGCAGCCGCCAGCCGCCTCTCTCAGAGGTCCTTCCAGAAGGTCGCCACTAGGGTGAGGCGGGACCCCACGCTGGCGCGGCGCAGCACCTCGGTGACGTGCGTCTCCACCGTCTTCACCGAGCAGCCGAGCTCCTTGCCCAGTTCCTTGTTGGACAGCCCGCGGGCCAGGCCGGAGACGACCTGCGCCTGCCGCTCGGTGAGGCCCCAGCGCGCCTGGGCTTCGGACAGCTTGGCGCCGAAGACGGTGTCGCGCTGCCGGAAGAGGGCTTCGTGGGCGTCGCGCAGGCGGGCGTTGTCTTCTTCGAGCTGACGCAGGGTCTCCTTCCAGGTGTTGCCGGGGCGGAGGCCGCGCGCCGCCCGGGCGAGCAGCGTCTGCGAGGCGGGGAGCAGCAGCTCGATGTCCGCGCCGCGCGGGGAGGTACGCCCGACGGCCCGGGTGGGGGGCAGGCCCAGGAAGCAGGGAATGCTCGCCTGCGAGGCCGGCATCAGCCGGAAGATGGTGTGGCACTCGCGGAAGCCGGGGCGCAGGCGCATGGAGACGTGGCCGATCAGCTCGCCCGCCTCGTTGGTTGACTCGTGGTAGCCGCACTCCAGCATCGGGTACTGGTTGGGCCCCATCAGCCGGGTGATGAAGCGGATCAACATGCGCGCGCTGACGAAGTTGGCGACGACGCGGTGGCTCTCGGGCGCGATGCCGGGAATGTACGAGCAGAGCGCCTCCAGGCGCTCGAAGCCGGCGCGGGCCTCCAGGCGCTCCAGCATCTGCGTCGCGTAGTCCCACTCCAGGCCCCCCACCAGCCGGCGCAGCCGGGGCGCGTCCACCGGCAGGCCGTCGGCGAGCTCTTCCAGCGGAACCCCGCAGCGATCCGCCAAGGTGACGAGCATCTCCACGACGCTGTGCGCGACCTTGTTCATGCGGGGCGTCCTTCAGGGAAAACCCTGCCCCCCAGTTTCACGGGGCGCCTGCGCTGCATCAAGGCCCTTCTCGGCCCGGTACCCTTGCTCTGGAGCAAGGCCGGGCCCCCCCCGCGCTGATACGCGCAGGTCCTTTCCCGTCGCGCCCGTGGAGGCTGTCATGCCATTCCCCGCCCAAGGACCGGTCCGCTGTCTGCTGGTCCGCCCGGAGTTCCTGGACAACACCTTCTACAACCCCCGCGAGATGTTCCGCATGCTGGGCAGCGCCTCGGCCGCGCCGCCGCTGGGGCTGCTGGTCGTCGCCGCGCATCTGCCGAAGGACTGGGAGGTGAAGCTGGTCGACCAGGACCTCGACCCGGTGACGGACGAGCACCTGGCCTGGGCCGACGTGCTCTTCCTCACGGCGAAGGGGCCGCAGCAGGTGCCGGTGCGGCGCCTCGCCGAGCGCGCCCACAAGCGCGGCATACCGGTGGTGCTGGGCGGCGCGGGCCCGACGCTGCAGCCGAAGGAGTTCGCCGGCGTCGCCGACGCGGTGGTGGTGGGAGAAGCCGAGCTGGTGCTGCCGGAGCTGATCGCCGACCTGCGCGCTGGCCGCTTGAAGAAGCAGTACCGGGGGACGGGCACGGTGGACCTGCTCGACGCGCCCACGCCCCGCTACGACCTGGCCAAGCTGGACCGCTACCTCTTCGTGGGCATGAACTACAGCCGCGGCTGCCCCTTCGCCTGCGAGTTCTGCGCGCAGATCGAGATCTTCGGCCGCAAGCCGCGCACCAAGACGGCGGCGCAGATCCTCCGCGAGCACCAGACGCTGTACGACCTCGGCTACCGGGGCATGGTGGACTTCGGCTACGACAACATGATCGGCGACGTGGCCAGGACGGAAGAGGTGCTGACCGCCATGCGCGACTGGAACCGCGCCCACGGCCACCCCTTCTGTTACACCACCGAGGCCACGATGAACCTGGCGCGGCTCCCGAAGATCCTGGAGCTGATGCGGGACAACGACTTCCGCTACATCTTCATGGGCATCGAGAGCGGCGACGAAGACGTGCTCGACCAGACGAAGAAGGGGCAGAACACCGCCCTGCCGGCCGAGGAGGTGGTGCGCACCGTCAACGGCTACGGCATCGCGGTGAACACCGGCCTCATCCTGGGCTTCGACGCGGAGAAGAAGGGCATCGGCCCGAAGATTCTGGAGATGGTGCAGAAGACGGGCGCCTTCCCCACGCTGGTGCTGCCGCTGCACGCGTTGCCCGGCACCGAGTTGTCGCGGCGCCTGGCGCGCGAAGGGCGCCTTTTCCGCGAAGGCGTCATCACCAACCTGGACGAAGACAGGACCGACACCGCCACCAGCGGGCTCAACTTCGTCACCCGCCGTCCGCGCACGGAGATCCTGAAGGACCTCGCCTGGGTGCTCGAGCAGCTCTACCAGCCGAAGAACCACTTCGCGCGGGCCGAGCTCACCATTCGCCAGCTCAAGGCGCAGCGGAAGTGGCGCCCGGGCTTCAAGCGGCTGCTGCGCCTCTCGGGCAGCTTCGTGGAGATCGCCGTGAAGATTGGCCTCAAGCCGGGGACGGCGTGGCTCTTCTGGAAGACCTTCTTCAAGGCGCTCTTCACCAACCCCAGCGCGGTGGAGGTGATGCTGGGCGGCGCCGTCTTCAACGCCGCCTACGCGCTGCAGTCGAAGAGCTACGTGGAGGCGCTGCGGAAGAACATCGCCGAGGTCGAGGCGGTGGGCGAAGAGGCCTGGAACGAGCGCATGCGGCTGCCCGCCGAGGCGCGGCAGCTCAGCGCTTGATGAGGCTCCAGCCCGGTTCAGCCCAGGCAGATTTCTTGAATGGTGGCGTGGCCGGTTGCGCTCCCGCCGCCCGTGGAGGGCCCCAGGCCGAAGAAGGCCAGCCCGAGGGAGCAAGAAGACCGTCTCGAAGCCGACTGCGAAAAAGAAGCCTCCGGGACGGAGAGCACGCCGTTGACCAAGGGCGACGGGAGCGAACCAATGCCGCCCCGTGAACGCGTACATCGGTAGCGGCTGAGGCTTGGTACACTCACATCAAGGACCCAGCCAAGAGGAGCACTCCGAGAGCAGCGATGAGCGTCGCCGCCCCAATCCAACGGTGGCCCTTGGCGAGCAAATAGACGGCCCAGATCGCGCTGAACACCATGAGGGGTAGCCACATTGCGAACGCAGGTGCGGGCACGCCAACGAGTGCGCTGCAGTCTTCGGCCGATCGGACGCCGGCGCTCGCCCCACGAAGGCACCGCTGGACCTCGTGTACCCACCTGCCCATGAGCCAGAGCACCGCGGCGACGAGCGCCGTGATGATGCCGAATGGCTGCGCCGCCTTCGTCACCGGTACATCTCCGGCCCGAACTGGACACCCTGCGGCTGTTCACACGTCAAACCTGAAGACCTTCGCGACGTGCGTGGTTTCGCTCGGCGGAGCGCCATACGCCCACTGTTTGAACATGAGGTACGGGCCCGAGCCGTCACGGAGAATCGGGCAGATGTCGCAGCCTCCGCGCTTCATGATGCTGGAACTGCACCCGCCTCGCGGGGACTCGTCGCAACCCGCCTTCTTCAGCGCGATCCTGACCGCCTCGTCGAAGTTGTCGCAGGCACCGCTGGCCACGAAGAGCCCGAGCCCGGTCGGGTCAGTCTTCTTCAGCGGGTTGTTCTCGGCGTACGCATACGACGGGACCGTCCTACCCGCGCGCGCGAACTGACGAAGTCCGGTCGTACCAGCATCGGCTCTGGCGAGAGGTACCGACAGCTCATTCGGGCTGCCTACGCGGAGGAGCCGGATGTCCGTGCTTCTCCAAGAACCGGGCAAGTGCGCGCGACTTCCGATCAATCACTTCCTCACCTTCTCCCTGGCGAGAGAGGATTCGCTCGTACATCCTGACCGCTGCTCGATATCCGAGTTCGTTGTGGATCCTCTCCCCCTGCGGGGTGTCAATCGCAACCTGACCAACGCTCAAGAGCCACGCATAGGTTGATGCTTGGACCAAGGCCAGTGCCAAGTAGAGGGGCTCCGTCTCGCCTTCTGCAAGGAGAACGGTCTTGGTTGGCGGCGAAAATCGATCGTCGGGCCCCAGAAAGTAGATCGCCGTGACGTTGCGCTTCAGTCGTCTGAACAAATGCGGCGCCATGTCGCGTAGCAGCCCGAGCGCAGCAACGGCCGCCTGTGCTTCGCCGGTCGTCTGCGCGAAGATCGGCACCTCGTCTCTCGCCACCACGTCACAAACGAACGCTCGGCTCAGCGCATTCGCTACGACGGCCATGACTCGCTGGTGCACCGCTATCGCGTGCGCAGTGAAGAAGCCGACAGTGCGCATGCAGTTCATCAGTAGACCTGGAAGGACTCGTTAATCGGGTCACCGGGCATGGGCCCCATGGCCTCGCGCAGGAGTTCCGGATCGATGATCAGGATGTCCGGGAGAAACAGGTCGAGGAACTCCTTCGGGGTGAACCTGCGATGGTCGGGGATGTCGTCCGGATCCGGCCCGGGCCCGCAGGCAGTCCGCTTCTCCTTCGCGTACTTCTGCGCTGCCTCCTTCGAGAGCTGAGTCGTTTCGTCGAGCGCCCCCTTGACCTTCCCGATCTTCTTCGTGGTCGCCATGTGCATCGCGAGCGCAATCGCCTTTGCCCAAGTTTTGATTCCCCCGCCGTCGGGGTCGACGTACATCAACGGGTTGTTCGCGGCATAGGCGTAGGTTGGCACTTGGAGCCCAGCCTGCGCCATGTGTCGTACGTAAAGGGGCGACTGAAGGAGTGGCTCTGGCGAGAGGTACCGCCCGACGTCGGCGACGTACGTCCGATACCAGTTGTCCCACGTCCCATCGGCGCGCTGCTTCTGCCCCGGCAGGCCCAGCACCAGCGGCGGCCGCACCGGCGCATCCCGTCGCACCTCCGCCAGCGTGAAGCCGTACTTCTGCTCCGACGCGTTGCACCCCTGTCCCCAGATGCCGAGGTCGACGTCGCCCGTCAGCCAGGTGGTCCACACCTGGTAGTACGAGGCGAGCGGCTTCC
>JADLDB010000137.1 GCA_020846875.1 Myxococcales bacterium
AGCACATCTTATGGCACGTCCGCGTCCCGCTGCCCACGCAGAGGCTGCCCGCCACGCAGTCCCCGGCCGCGGTGCAGGTACCGCCGACGGGCACCGTCCCGGCGGGAACGCAGGCGGTGGTAATGCCGGTGGCGCCGGAGCCGAAGGTGCACGCGTTGCCCATGGGGCAGTTCTGCTGCTGCACGTTGCACGGTCCGGGCAGGCAGACCGTCGTCATGCCGCCGGTGTCGCCGATGAGGCACGTGCCGGACGCGCAGTCCTGGGCGGAGTAGTCGCACACCAGGCCGCCGCCACCGCCGGTACCTCCGCCGACGCCGCCGCCGCCGCCCACGCCGCCACCGACGCCACCGCCCGTGCCTCCGCCGATGCCTCCGCCGATGCCTCCGCCGACGCCTCCGCCCGAGCCTCCGCCGATGCCTCCGCCCGAGCCTCCCCCGATGCCTCCGCCCGAGCCTCCCCCGACGCCTCCGCCCGTGCCTCCGCCGACACCGCCGCCGACGCCACCACCCGTGCCTCCGCCGACGCCACCACCGGTGCCTCCGCCGACGCCACCACCAGCGCCCCCGCCTCCACCACCCGAGCCGCCGCCCGACGCGCCGCCCCCGGTGCCCGAGACGGGCACACAGACACCCAACTGGCAGAGCTGCGCCCCCGGGCACGCGTTGCACAGCGAGCCAAAGGTGCCGCAGGCGTTGGTAGTGAGGCCCGACTGGCACTCCCCGTTGGAGTCACAGCACCCCTGGCAGGTGCTGGTCGAGCACGTCTTCTTCGGGCTGCCGCAGGCCGCGAAGGAGAGGAGTGCGCCGCACGCGAGGGCCACACCGAAGGCGAGGAAAGAGGGGCGGGACATTCGGCGGCTTAACGCACACCCTCCGGGCGGAAAGCAAACGCGCGGGTCTACTCGGGCGTCGAGGTGCGGTTCTGCGGCTCGCGCGCGGTGCGCACCACGAAGTCCGCCGCGTTGTTCTGCGAGTCCTGGTTGTTGCCGGCAGCGACGTCCGCGCCGCCGGCCGCCATCGACGCCGCGGTGGACGACGCGTTGGCCTTGCGCTCGAGGGACGCCCCGCCGCTGGCCGCGGGCGCCGCCGTGCCTTCCGGCGTGTTGGCCGTGCCGTAACCGACGCGGTCCGCCTCCAGCGGGCTGCCCACCGGGGTGGACGGCGCGCTGCCCGGCAGCATGAGCCGCACGTGGCCTCCCGCCGCGGCGAAGCCCAGCGAGCTGCTGTGCGCCGCGTCGCCCGCCACCCCGCCGGTGTAGGTGCCGGCCGCCGAGGTGACGAGGTAGAAGCCGCGGGCCGGAATCACCGCGCCCGAGGGCAGCGTCAGCTTCGTCTGCCAGGTGTTCAGCGTCGCCGCGCCGTAGTGGAGGAACCAGCCACCCACGTTCACCGGCTGGTTGCTGCCGTTGAACAGCTCGACGAACTCGTCCGACGCGCCGCCCGTCCCTTCCGCGGCCAGCTCGCTGATGACCACGTCGCACACGTCGCCCCGCCCGTCGGCGTCGAAGTCCGTCTGGTTGGCGTTGGAGATGGTGGCGCAGTTGTCGCAGAGGTCGCCCTTCCCGTCGTTGTCACCGTCCACCTGGGTGGCGTTCCACACCATCGCGCAGTTGTCGCAGACGTCTCCGCGCCCGTCGCCGTCGGTGTCCGTCTGGGCGCCGGCCATCATCGGGCAGGTGTCGCACGCGTCCCCCACCCCGTCCGCGTCGCCGTCCACCTGGGTGGGGTTGGGCAGCGCCGCGCAGTTGTCGCAGGCGTTGCCCTTGCCGTCGCCGTCCCCGTCCAGTTGGTTGGCGTTGGCCACCATCGGGCAGTTGTCGGAGGCGTTGGGCACGCCGTCGTTGTCCGCGTCGGCGTCGCAGGCGTCGCCCTGCCCGTCGGAGTCCGAGTCCGTCTGGGTGGGGTTGGGCGCCGCCGCGCAGTTGTCACAGGCGTCGCCCACGCCGTCGCCGTCGCCGTCCGTCTGCGTGGGGTTGGGGCTGTTCACGCAGTTGTCGCACGCGTCCCCCAGCCCGTCCGAGTCGGCGTCCGTCTGCGTGGGGTTGGCCACCGCGGGGCAGGAGTCGCAGGGGTCGAAGACGCCGTCGGAGTCCGGGTCCCGCTGGCTGGCCACGCACTCGGTGCCGTTGCCCGCGCTGTTGCAGGCCTGTACGCCGCAGCCCGGGCCGCCCAGGGCGCAGCCCTGGCCCAGGCCCGTCACGTCCGGCAGCGCGCAGGCGTTGCAGTTGTTGCGCCCCGGGCCGCCGCACACGGTGCCGGTCCCCAGCGGGTTGCACTGGAGCGTCCCCGGGCAGCCGCCGGTGCTGCAGGCGCCGCCCAGGCCGGGCACGTCGGCCAGGCCGCACACGCCGCAGTTGTTCTTCTTCGCCGCCACGCACACCGCCGTGGTGCCGCCGTCCGTGGGGCAGGCGGTGGAGCCAGGGCAGCCTTCCGGGCCCACGCAGGAGGCGTTGAGGCCCGGCACGTCCGCCGCGCCGCACACCCCGCAGTTGTTGAGCCGTCCCCCGGTGCACTGCAGGCCCTCGAGGCCCGCGCACTGCCAGGCGCCGCAGGGCGGGCAGGCGTCGCCCACGGCGTGCTCGAGGGTGGTGCAGCCTCCGCAGGCGTTGAGGACGTCTTCGTCCACCTGGCCGTCGCAGTCGTTGTCCTCGCCGTCGCACAGCTCGAGGGACGGGGCCATCGCGCCTTCACACTCGCCCAGCTTCCCGGCGGCGTCGCACAGGGCCGAGCCCGCGCGGCAGGCGCCGACGCCTTGAGTACCCGCAGGCCCGAGGTAGCAGGTGACGCGCTTGCCGGGCTGGCACTCGCCCGCGCCCCCGCAGGACGACGACGCCACCGCCGCCGCGAGCAGCGCGAGGAGCGTGAGGCGGGGCCGGACGAGCATCTTCAGGAGGTCAGGTTTGCCGCACCCGCGTGTGGCGCGCAAGCCGTCGCGAAGAAGAACCCCTTCGCCGATCACTGGGGCCCCGAAGAGTGCTGACGCCCTCAGGCTGGCTTCGCGCCCCGCGCCAGCGCCAGCTTGAGGAAGGGCGGCGTCACCATGGTGGTGACGATGACCATCAACACCAGCGCCGAGAAGAGCCGGTCATTCACCACGCGCTCGCCCTGCACCGTCAGCTCGTGGCCGATGCCCGCGAAGATGAGCCCGACCTCTCCGCGCGGCACCATGCCCACCCCGATGGCCCACGTGTCCAGCTTCTTCCCCACCGCCCCCAGGCCCGCCACCAGCTTCCCGGCGATGGCCACCACCAGCAGCACCGCGGCGAAGCCCAGCACGCCCGGCGCGGCGAAGGCCGTCAAGTCGGTGCGCGTGCCCATCAGCACGAAGAAGATGGGCACCAGGAAGCTGGAGATGGGCTGCACCAGCTCCTCCAGGGTGTGCTTCTCCCTGTCCCGCAAGTCCCGGTAGTGCACGTCCTCCAGGATGAGGCCCGCCGCGAACGCCCCCACGATGGGCGCCAGGCCGATGACGCCGGCCAGCCAGGAGAGCCCGAAGCAGAAGGCCAGCCCCACCGACAGGAGCACCGTGCGCACGCGCAGCCGCGAGGCCAGGGTGAAGAGGCGCGGCGACAACCACACGCCCAGCACCAGCGCGCCGACGAGGAAGCCGACGGCCTTCACCAGGATGAGCGCGACGGCGCTGGCGGCCAGGTGGGTGCCCTGGTCCGCCGCGGCGATGAGGCCGGTGACCACCGCGAGGATGACCAGCCCCAGCACGTCGTCGATGACCGCCGCCCCGAGGATGACCCGCGCCTCGCCCGTCTGCGACTTCTCCAGGTCCTTGAGCACCCGCGCGGTGATGCCCACGCTGGTGGCCGTCAAGGTCGCCCCCACGAAGAGCGCCACCCAGGGGGAGGCGTCCGGCACCAGCCAGCGCGTCACCAGGTAGCCCAGCGCCATCGGCGTCACCACGCCCACGCACGCCACCAGCAGCGCGGTGACGCCCACCTTCAGCATCTGCGCCACCGTGGACTCCAGGCCCACCTCGAACAGCAGGATGATGACGCCCACCCGCGCGAACATGTCCACGAAGACGTCGGTGCGAAGGCCGGCCAGCGCGTCGAAGCCCAGCAGCGTCAGGTTGCCCAGCAGCACCCCCACCAGCAGTTCGCCCAGCACCGGCGGCTGGCCCACGCGCACGGCCAGGTCCCCGCCCAGCTTGGCGAAGAGCAGCATCACCGCCAGGGCCGCCACCACGGGGATGGACGGATCCTGGTGCTCTGCGCCCGACGCGAGGGCAGGCATGGTGGCCACGGCCGCGCCCAGGGCCAGCAGTCGGGTGGGGAGCCTCGAGCGACGCACCTCTCGTCTTTCGGTCGCGCAGGCGGTCCTGTCAACAGTTCGGTGCCGCCGCGTCCCGCTCGGTGCGCCTGCAGGCCCGTGCTATGCACGAAGACGTGAGCCGCTTCGGACACCTCGACCTTCGAGGCTGGAAGGGATTCCACACGACGAAGCCGGTTCCGCTGTGGCCTGTCACCTTCCTGGTCGGTCCCAACGGCAGCGGGAAGAGCAGCCTGCTGGAGGCCTTCGCGCTCATCTCTCACCTCGCGCGGCGGGGCACGCTGTCCGAGGATCTTCGCCCCTGGCTGCGCGGCTGGCCCGACGGCGTCTTCACCCGCGGCGAGACCGCCACGCCCGGCGCCGAGGCACACCTTCGGCTCGTCTGGGGACGGTCCGAGTACTCGTTGACCCTTCGACGAGCCGACCGCCCGGAGATCGGCCACGAGGAGCTCACGGTCAACAAGACCAAGTACGTCCATACGACGCCCGGGGGAGCGCGCCGCTTCCTCGGTGAAGGAGCCGGCCGCCCGCTGGAGACCACCAACCCGTGGGAGTCGGCGCTCGGCCTCATCGCGCGGTCACCCGGAAGGAGGAAGCGGGCGCAGAAGGTCATCGACCTCATGACGCAGGTCGAGATGTACGCGCTCGACGCCGACTTCCTGCGGGGGACGGCGGTCGACACGCGCCCCATCCCTTACGCCCGAAAGGGCACCTCGCTGGTGAGCGGGCTGCTCGACGCCCACCGGTCTCCGAAGCTCTGGAGCGCGGTGCTGGCGGCCATCAAGGCGGTGCAGCCCGACCTCGAAGACATCGTCCCGAGCACGCGGCCCCGGGGCGTCCTGCTCAAGTTCACCGGAGAGCGCGAGTCCCAGTTGGACGAGGAGAGCGACGGGTTCGTGCGCGCCGCGGGGATGTTCCTCGTTCGCTACCGGCAGAACTGCCCCGCCATCCTCGGCTTCGACGAGCCTGAGAACGGCTTTCACCTGTCCCGGCTGATGGACGTCATCGAGAGGCTGGCGCCCTCGAGCGGCCACGACCTGCCGACGCCTGAGCTCGTCCTCCTCGCCACGCACAGCCCCGAGTTGGTCAGCCGGGCGGTGAGAGTGCTCGACGCCCGCACCGGAGTGCTGGTGCTCAACCGCCTGAAGACGGGCCGCGTGCTGGTGCAACCCTGGGAAGGAAGGGAGCTCCTGCAGCAGGGGAACCTCGACCTGTTGATCGCTCAAGGCTTCGAGGGGCGCTGATGAGCTGGCCCGTCGTCTTCGGCGTCTGCGAGAACGATCTCCAACGAGATCAGGAGTTCCTCCGCACCTTCGCCCAGGCGCGCCGCGTCGACCTGTTGCTCACGCCGCTGGGTGGACCCGTGCTGACGGACAAGGCGGCGCGACTTCTGGGACGCCGGCTCGCGGCCGCGGCCGAGGCCGGAATCGAGGTCGCCGCCCTCTTGATTCACTCCGATGCGGACGCGCGCAGCGCCGCGGAGCGCCGCGCCGACATCCTCGCCTGGGCCCAGCGGCAGCGCCTTCGGGTGCCCGTCATCCCCTGCGCGCCCGAGCCCTGTCTGGAGCGCTGGCTGTGCCGGTGTGCCGAGCTCAAGGGCACCTCGGCCCCTGCCGCCGCGCCGTGCGAGGGGTGGAAGAAGAGCTGGAGCCGCCCGCGCGGGGTCGACCTCGATCGCGTTCGCGAAGCAGCCGCTCTGGCCGCGATGAGGCTCCGGGGGCTGCCCGACTTCGACGCCTTCGAGCGCGACTGGCGGGCCCGGCTGCCGGTCCCCCGCTGACCGGGCCTCTCGCTACCAGACGCGCCGCGGCGAGTGCCCACCGCCAGGAACCTGGACGCCATGGGGTGCCGGCCCCAATTCGCGACACCGCCAGCGCCAGGGCCCCGAGGTCGCCGACGAGGTGCGGCAGGCCAAAGACGAGTCCCACGAGCGAGGTCATTCGCCCATCGCGCACGTCGCGTGCGCGCTGACGCGTCGGCTTTACGCCTGCTGCTTCGCCTGGTGCTCAGCCACCTCGGCCTTCACCTTCTCCATGTCCAGCTCGCGGGCCTGGGTGATGAGCTCCTCCAGGGCCGACGCCGGCAGCGCCCCCGCGTTCTGCCCGACGAGGATGCCGTCGCGGAACACGGCGAGGGTGGGGATGGCCCGAATCTCGAACGCGGCCGCCAGCCCGCGCTGCGCCTCGGTGTCCACCTTGGCGAAGACGATGTCTGCGTGCTTCTGCGCGGCGGCCTCGTAGGTGGGCGCGAACGCCCGGCACGGCCCGCACCACGCCGCCCAGAAGTCGATGAAGAGAATGCCCCCTTTGCCGAGCGTCTCTTCGAAGTTGGCCTCGGTCAGCTCGAGGGTGGGGCTCATGGACTTCTCCTGGCTCGCTGGCGGCACGGTGAACATGTGCCCTCTGAGAGGCGGCTGGCCCCGCAAAGGATTCAAAAGGCCTCGTCTGGCAGCTCCATCAGCATCAGCGAGCTGTTCTGCACCGCCTGCGCCACCAGCGCCGCGTTGGGCAGCACCTCGTGGCAGAAGAAGCGCGCCGACGCCACCTTGCCCGCGTAGAAGCCCACGTCCGCGCCCTTCGCCTCGCCCTTCTTCTTGAGCGCCAGCGCCGCGTGGCGCAGGAGCAGCCAGCCGATGACCACCTCGGCGCTGGCGAAGAGCAGCCGGTTCCCCTGCAGCCCCACGTGGTAGAGCGACTCGCCCAGCTTCTCCAGCAGCCCGCCCCACGCCGCCTCCACCTCGGCCAGGGCCTTGGTGAGCGCGGCGCGCTCGGCCTTCAAGTCGTCGCCGCCCTCCTGCGCGTCCAGGGTGGCCTTGATGCGCCCCAGCAGGCCCTGCAGCGTGGCGCCGCCGTCCTTGGCCACCTTGCGGAAGATGAGGTCCAGCGCCTGGATGTGGGTGGTGCCTTCGTAGAGGGTGTCGATCTTCTGGTCGCGAATGTACTGCTCGATGGGGTAGTCCTTGAGGTAGCCGCTCCCGCCCAGCGTCTGCAGGGACAGCGAGAGCAGCTCGTAGACCTTCTCGCTGTTGTAGCCCTTGATGAGCGGCAGCAGCAGGTCGTTGAGCGCCTCCACGTCGGCGGCGGCCTCGGCGTTGTGCCCGCCCTTGAGCTCCACCTCGTCCTGCAGCGACGCGGCGAAGAGGATCATCGCCCGCATCCCTTCCGCGTGGGACTTCTGCATCATCAGCATGCGCCGCACGTCGGGGTGCCGGAAGATGGGCACCCGGGGCGCCTTCTTGTCCATCGCCTGGGCCAGGTCCGAGCCCTGCTTGCGGTCCTTCGCGTAGGCCAGCGCATTCAAGTACGCGGTGGACAGGGTGGCCATGGACTTCTGGCCGATGGCCATGCGCGCGTGCTCGATGACGTGGAACATCTGCCGAATGCCGTCATGCACGTTGCCCACCAGGAAGCCGCGGGCCGGGTGCTTGTCACCGAAGGTCATCTCGCAGGTGGCCGACACCGACAGGCCCATCTTCTTCTCGACGTTGGTGACGTACACGCCGTTGCGCTCGCCCAGGCTGCCGTCCTCGTTCACCCAGAACTTGGGCACGATGAACATCGACAGGCCCTTGGTGCCGGGCTTGCCGCCCTCGGGGCGGGCCAGCACCAGGTGGCAGATGTTCTCGACCGCGTCGAAGTCGCCGTTGGTGATGAAGCGCTTGACGCCTTCGATTTCCCACACGTCGTCCTTCACCAGCTTCGCCTTCGCGCGCGCCGCGCCCACGTCGCTGCCGGCGTCGGGCTCGGTCAGCACCATGGTGCCGCCCCAGCGCCTCTCCATCATCGGCCCCACGAAGCGCTTCTTCTGCGCCTCGGTGGCCAGGCCGTCCACCACGCGGGTCAGCACGTTGCCCAGGAAGTAGAAGGCCAGCGACGGGTTGGCGCCCACCACCAGCTCGAAGGCCCCCCAGCCCAGCGCCCGCGGCGCGCCCATGCCGCCCAGGTGCGTGGGCAGGTCCAGCAGGTTGAGGCCGTTGTCGAAGTACGCGTGGAAGGCCTTCTTCGTCAGCGGCGGCAGCGTCACCGCGCCCTGCTCCCGGTCGAACTGCAAGGGCGTGGTGTCCCCTTCGGCGAAGGCCGGCGCCAGCTCGTCCGTGCACACGGTGGCGTAGGTGGCCAGCGTCTGCCGCGCGGTGGCCTCGTCCAGCTCGCCGAAGGGCTTCTTGCCCAGCGTGGTGCGGGCGATGTCGAGGAACTCGAAGAGGTTGAACTCGATGTCGCGCAGGTTGGCCTGGTAGTGCGGTGCGTTGGACATGCGGGCGCGGTTAGCAGGGGCTGACGCGGCGCGCAAAGCGTTTGCCCAGGCGGTGTCTCCGGAAGAGGCAGGGGCGCTTCACGGGGCCGGCTCGAGCTCCACCAACTGCACGTGGCGCCACGCGCCGCTGGAGAAGCGCAGCCACAGCACCGCCGACAGCACCGCCAGGTACACCACCAGCCAGGCCATGGCCCCCACGTCCCCACCGCCGAAGCGCGTCACCGTCAGGTAGCTGCCCGGCACGAAGACGAGCCAGGCGATCACCAGCCGCGCCAGCAGCGGGTACAGCGTGTCGCCGGCCGCGCGCAGCGACTCGGCCAGGGTGAGCGACGCCGCGTCGAAGACCTGCCACGCCGCCGACACCATCAGCATGCGCACGCCGATGTCCGTCATCCGCGCCGCGTGCTCGCCCTGCGCGAAGGGCACCATCAGCGCCGCCGGCACCAGCAGGTACACCAGGCCCACCAGCACCTGCCAGGTGCCCGCGGTGCGCGCCGTCAGCCACACCACGCCCGGCACCAGGTCCTTCGCCGACCGGCCGATCGCCTGCCCCACCAGGATGGCCCCGGCGCTGGTGAGCCCGAAGGCCGGCATGAAGGACACCGAGTTGAGCGCGAAGATGGCGTTCATCGCCGCCAGCGCCGGCGTGCCCAGCCCCGCCACCACCACGTTGATGAAGAAGATGACGGCGAGGAACTCGAAGAACCAGTTGAAGCCCGACGGCACGCCGAAGCGCAGCATGCGGAAGAACTCGCGGGCGCGGAGCTTCGCCTTCTCGCCCGCCCGCGCGTCCGTCCAGAAGAACCAGGCGAAGCCCAGGAAGGCCGCCCAGGTGGCGAGGGTGGACGCCAGCGCCGCCCCGGCCACCCCCATCACCGGCGCGCCCAGGTGCCCGAAAATCAACACCCAGTTGAGGAAGACGTTCAGCGCCATCGCCACCACGTTGGCCACCATGCCCGGCCGGGTGCGCCCCAGCCCGCCGTAGTAGTTGGCCAGCGCCTCGATGCCGATGGCCGCGCCGCCGGACACCAGGCGCAGCGCCATGTACTCGGTCATCCACTGGTGGACCTGCGCCTCGTACGGCAGCAGGCCCAGCACCTGGCCGAGGAAGGGAATGGCCAGCAGGCACGCCACCTGGGTCGCCGCCGCCACGCCCAGGCCGTACCACCCATACCGGCGCGCCCCGGCGAGGTCGCCCCGCCCGTGGAGCTGCGCGCTGAAGCTCGAGACGATGAAGGTGATGCCCATCGGGAGGATGAGCAGGGTGAAGGCGTTGACCGCGCCCGTCGCCGTCGCCGCCAGCGCCGCCGCCCCCAGCGGAGCCACCATCAGGGTGTCGGACAGACTCACCACCGTCTGGCTGGCGCGGCTGATGATGATGGGCCAGGCCAGGGTGAGCAGCGTCTTGAGCGACGCGGGCGCCGGCCCGGGCGCTTCGGCGGACATCAGCGTGGAGGCATCGGCGGACATGAGCGCGGGCGGGGGACGGAGCGGAAGCGGCGGGCCTGACTCGTAGCCGCACCTCGGCGCGAAGGCGAGGCGAACGCGACACGGCCCCGTCTAGAGCGCCGAACAGGTTAGCTCCCGTCGTGACATCGGCGATTTGCGTCGCATCCCGTCGTTGCTCCTCGGTCAGTTGCCCACCAGCAGCTTCCCTCGTCGCGCCTTGGTCTGCTCGCAACTCACC
>JADLDB010000138.1 GCA_020846875.1 Myxococcales bacterium
AGCAGGAGGACTTCGGTGTCGGTGGCGGCCAGGCTCCTCAACTCGGTGCTGCCGGTGGGCACCGGGAAGCCCGGCACGAGGGTGAGGACGTCGCTGCCCGGCGCCGCCCTGTAGACGGTGCCGTCACTCAGGGCCACCCACAGCTCGCCCGACGGCCGCCGTGCCAGGCCGCGCACCTCCTGGGAGGTGACGGCCCGCGTCGGCACCGGGTTGAAGGTGAGCCGCGTCCAGGAGAAGGGCCGCAGGCCTCCCCCTCCGCCCGCGCCGCCACCCGTCGTACCACCGCCGGTGCCTCCGTCGAGTCCGCCGCCGGTGCCTCCGCCGAGTCCGCCGCCGGTGCCTCCGCCGAGTCCGCCGCCGAGTCCGCCGCCGGTGCCTCCGCCGGTACCTCCGCCGGTACCTCCGCCGGTGCCTCCGCCGGTACCTCCGCCGGTACCTCCGCCGGTACCTCCGCCGAGTCCGCCGCCGAGTCCGCCATCCGGTCGCGGGGGACTCAAGGGCCCGCACGCCCCCATCGCGAGAGTGAGAAGCAGGGGGAGAGCGGCGCGCATCACGACGCACCCTTCTACCGCAGACGAGCTGGTGGAATCAGCCCGGGCACTCCAACCCCAAGAGCTGCAACTACGCGCCGGCGGTGCAGGATGGCGGCACCGGCGGGGGCGGCGGCTCGGGCGGCGGCGCGATGGGCGGAGGCTCCGGCGGTGGAGCAGGACACGCCTCGCCGCCTCGCCGGGCGGAGGTCAGCGCTTGGCCTCGACGGCAGGCTTCTTCGCGCCCTTCGCCTTCGCGCTGCCGCCCAGCACCAGCTCGTCGTCGAGGAGCCGCACCATCTCGTCCAGCTTCGCCCGGTAGGCCTGGTACTCGCCGGGAGTGAGGCGCTCACAGGTGGTGCGGTACGTCTCGGTGGACTTCACCACGGCGCCCGCTTGCGAGACGGCGCGCGACAGGGAGAGGCAGGGCAGGGACACCGTGCCGCTGGCCGGCAGCTTCTTCACCACGAGGCCCGCCGGCACCTTGAGCTCCACCTGCATCGTCGACTGCTGCGGGGTGCCCAGCACCAGCGGGTGCCGCCGCTGCGCCAGCGAGAAGGTGCCCCGGGGGTTGGTGTCGGTGGGCAGCTTGAGCCGCAGCGTGTCGCCCTCGGGCCGGGCCAGCGAGGTGGTGGCCACCTCCGCCGTCACCATTGCCGGCTTCCGCAAGTCCTCCACCTCCACCGCCTTCGGGTTCTGGCTGCTGCCGTTGGGCATCAGGTGGGCCGTCACCCGCTGCACCACCTGCGAGAAGACCTCGGCGTTCTTGCTGGTGCGCCGCAGCGCGCTGCCTCCGCGGCCCACGGCCTCCAGCGTCAGCGTGCCCGAGGCGCCGCCCTTCTCGTCGAGGACGAGGGAGAGGGAGGTGGTCTCCTGGTTGGCCTCCGGCGGCTGGTAGCTGATGTCGCGCCAGGCGTGCTGGTTCGTCTTCGGGTCGAACACCAGCGACTGTGTGCCCACGTCGTCGCTGCGCACCGCGTCGAGGTCGAGCAGCTCGGCGGTGGGGTCGAAGAAGCGCCCGGCGGCCAGCCCCGCCTGCTGGGGCACGTAGACGATGGCGTGGTTGAACTGCTGCATCGGCACGTTCCTGTCCACCGGCCCGGCGTCGCGGGTGCGCACCAGGGCGAAGTGCGCGTCCACGCCCAACTTCCGGGCCAGCTCGATGAACAGCACCGCCTTGTCCTTGCAGTCGCCGTAGCGGCGCTCCAGCACCATCGGCGCGGGGTGCGGCTTCACCCCGGCGATGAAGCTCTCGTAGTCCTGCTGGTAGCGGATTTCTTCCATCACGAAGGCGTGCACGCGCTTCAGCTTCTCTTCGGTGCCGGTGGCGCCGTCGCCCAGCTTCCTGGCCAGCGCGTCCAGCTCCGGGCTGTCGCGGAAGACGCCTTCCAGCAGCGCCTGCTCCCAGGACAGCCAGGTGGTCCAGTCGGGCACCGTGGACAGGCGAAGGTTGAGGGCCAGCTCGCCGACGGTGGGCATGGCCGGCTCGGCCACCAGCGGCGGTGTGTCGGTGGCCTGCCAGACGATGCGCAGCTGGTCCCCCCGGCGCTCCTCGCTGCGGGCAAGCCCCTCGCCCACCCGGCGCTCGTGCAGCTTCGTGGTGAGCGGCGCCCACAGCACGTAGGTGGACTCGCGGCGCTGGTTGCCGATGCCCTGGAAGCTCCACGTCTCGGTGAAGTAGCGGGCCAGGTAGCCCCGCGGCGGCACGTCGAGGCGGTACTGCAGCACCAGCGTCGAGCCCGGCTGCATGCCGCGGAAGAAGATGCTGCGGTTGCGCTCGCTGGACGCCTCCAGCCGCTGGCCCTTCTCGTCCACCGCGTAGGCGTGCAGCACCCGCAGCCGCCCCTGGCCCACCGACTGGCGGATGATGCGGTCCCGCCCCTGGGAGTTGAAGGCGTGGACGACGAGGGTGACGACGTTGGAGGTGCTGCCGTCGGTGTTGAGCAACGACACCTCGTGGTCGAGGAGGTACGCGTAGTCGGCGCCCTTCTGCTGCTGGAGGCCGGCGCGGGCGCGCACCAATTCGCCCAGCCGCACCTCGTCGGGGACGTCGGCCATCCACGGGCCACGGGCCTCGGGGGACAGGAAGTCGATGCGGTTGGCCAGGGCCTCGTCCTCCGGGTGCAGCTCCACCGCCTTGCGCCAGGCCGCCACCGCGCCGGCCGTGTCGGACGCCTGGTAGGCGAGGTCGCCCTTGCGGCTCCAGGGCAGCGCCGCCTCGGGGGAGAGGGCCAGGGCGCGGTCGAGGGCGGCAAGGGCGGCGGCGCCGTCTTCCTGGCGGCGGCGCACCTCGGCCAGCGACATCCAGGTGGAGAAGTCCACCGGCCAGGAGTCCAGGCGCCGCTGCATGAGTCGCGCGGCGTCTTCCAGGCGGCCGTCCGACTGCCGCTGCTCGGCCAGGTAGCGCAGGGCCTCGGGGAAGGCGGGGAGGCGGCCCAGCAGCGTCTCCACGGTGTCCAGCGCCTGCTCGCGGCGGCCCAGGCGCAAGAGCGCGCGGGCGCGGGTCATCGCCTCGTCGGGCGCCTCGCCGAAGCGGGCGGCGCGCGTCTGCAGGGCGGACAGCTCGTCTTCCGTCCAGCCCTCGCTGCGCCAGAGGTCGGCCAGTTGGTCCCACACGTCGCGGAGCTCCGGCTGCTCCTTCGCCAGCGGCACCAGCTTCTCTCGCGCGCGCTGCTTGAAGCCCTGCTGGAAGTGGAAGCGCGTCTGGCGGAGGCGGACGAAGGGCAGGGCGGCGCCCACCTCGGCGTCGAGGGCGGAGAGGAGGTCGGCGGTGCGCCCGCGCTCCTGGTTGAACCACAGGGCGTCCGCCACCCAGAGGCGGGCGAGGAGGGACTTCGGGAAGGCCTGGTTGAAGGCGTCGGCGTGCTTCACCGCGAAGTCGCCGCCCGCGCCGAGGTGGGCCCACAGGGTGGCGTGGGCGTGCTGGCGCGCGCTCCCCGCCGCGAGGTGGCGCACCCGCCAGGCGAGGACGCCTTCCACCGTGGAGGCCGCCGGTCCTTCTCCACCCAGGGGGACGAAGCGCGCGTTCACCGACCAGGCGCCCTCGCGGTGGGCGGACTTGATGAGGAGCGCGTGCCGGCCCTGCTTCAAGGACAGCGGCACCACCAGGTGCCCTTCCACGCTGCGCTTCAAGAGCGCGTCGGAGAAGACCTCTTTCCCGTCCACCCACACCTTGAGCGGGTCGGTGCTGGTGAGGATGAGCGCGTAGTCGCCGTCGGCCCCGGCGTCCAACTGCCCCTGGCCGAAGGCGGCGCTCCAGCGGGTGGGCGTCATCACCTGCAGCAAGTCGTAGCGGCCCCGCGGGTCGACGGGCACGTCACGGCGCCAGTGCAGCGGGCCCACGCGGCCCTCGTACGTCTCGTCGAGGCCGGGGCGCTCCTCCGGCCCCAGCTTCAAGTCGAAGCCCTTGCCCTGGTCGTTGTCCCAGGTGCCGACCCAGGCCAGCGCCACCCGTCCCGGTACGGCGGCGATTCGTTGGTCGCGCTCGGCGAAGGCGCCGTCCGAGGTGAGGAAGGAGACGAGGGCGGTGGCGGCGACGGCGCGCACGGCGCTGTCCGGGTGCCCGTCGGCCAGCGCGCGCAGGTGGGCCTCGACGAGGGGGCGCTGGGCGAAGGTGGGGTTGAGCGCGTCCACCTGGTGGACGTGCAGCAGCGCCGCGTCGTCGCCGGTGTCGGTGAGGGCGGCCAGGAGGTGGGTGAGGACGTCGGCCTCGCGGCCTTCGAGGAGCGCGAGGGCCGCGGCCACCTCGTGGAAGCGCGCGGTGGCGGGGCCGGCCTTCTCGGCGGCGGCCACGGCGGCGCGGAGCTGCTCGGGTGTCTGGGCGCGGTAGAAGGCTTCCACCGCGGCGGCCAGGGCGGCGTCGTCGACGGCGTCCGCCTTCGCGAGGGTGGGGCGGGGGACGGACGCACAGCCCAACAGCAACGTGACGAGGAGGAGCGCGGGGAGGCGACGCATAGGCCGCAGTCATAACTCAGCGCGCGCCCGCATACTCCCTCGCCGTCTCCGGCCGGGCAGGGGAGGCGCTTCAGGCGTGCTGCGCGGCGCGCTCGGCTGCCGGCGCCACGACACCAAACTTCTGACACGACACGGGGTCGACGCCCATCGGGTCGCCGGTCATCTGCCAGGCGCGGGCCCGGCACCCGCCGGCGCACGTCGCGAAGGCGGGGCAGCGCTGGCACGCGGTGAGGGCCTGGGCCTCGAAGCGGCGCAGGAGCGCGCCGCCGCGGCGCTCGCCCAGGGTGCGGTAGACGTGGGTGAGCGACTCCTGCGGCAGCAGCCCCAGCGGAGCCGTCACGCCGTCGAAGAGGTGACAGCCGTGCACCTCGCCGCGCGCCGTCACGTACAGCTTGTCCACGCCGGCGTTGCACGGCAGCCGGCCGCCCAGCTCGCGCGGCGCCTTCGGCGACTCCTTCTCGTACACGGCGCGGAAGCGCTCGGCGTCGAGCTGCAGCTCGGGGCGCTTCGCCGCGCGGCCCATCGCGGCCACCGTGGTGATGCGCAGGCCCTTCACGCCCAGCTTCTCGCGGCAGTGGCGGTGCAGCGCGTCCACCTCCTGGCGGTTGCCCGGGTGCACCGCGGTGGTGACGTAGACGGTGAGGCCCGCGGCCACCAGCCTGCCGATGCCCTCCTCCGCTTTGCGGAAGGCGCCCGGGCCCCGGAGCTGGTCGTGCGCGGCCTCGAAGCCGTCCAGGCTGACGGTGACGCGGGCCACGTGCGCGGCGGCCAGGCGTTGGGCGGTGCGCTCGGTGACGACGGTGGCGTTGGTGAAGAGCAGCGCGCGCAGCCCGCGGGCAGACGCTTCGTCAATCCAGTCGAGCGTCTTGCGGTGCAGCAGCGGCTCGCCGCCGTTGAAGGTGAGCTCCACCGCGCCCAGCTCCTCCGCGCCCCGCAGCACCGCCTCGAAGACGGCGTCGGACATCACCGCGCCGGAGAAGCCGGCGAAGCAGTGGCCGCACTCGAGGTTGCAGGTGCCGATGGGCTCGACTTCCAGCGAGACCAGGTCCGAGCCCGAGCGCTCCGGCACCGGCTCGTAGGGCCCGTCCTCCGCCAGTCCCCTGCCACGCAGCTTCGTGAGGATGTTGGCGGCCGCGACGTGCTCGCCCCGGCCGGCGAGCGCGTCGTCCAGCGCCGTCACCGCCGCAGCGTTGAGCTCCGCGTAGTACGAAGAGCGCAAGTCATGCAGACACACGCGCCCCAGGGAGCGCTTCACCACGGCGTGACGCAGGCGCACGGTGCGGGGGTTTTCAGCGGACTAGAGGCAGTCGCCGCAGTGCGCCTTGTCCGTCACCTCGACGCGGCTCTGCGGGGTGCAACTGCCGCAGTGCGCCGTGTCGGTGACCTCCGGCGTGCAGCTGCCGCAGTGCGCCTTGTCAGAGACTTCCAGGTCGTCGTCGTGCTCGACGAATAGAATCGCTTCTGAGTTCATGAGTTTCTCCCCGCACCGGGAATTCGGTGTGGCACGGGCGTAGCACGAAGCCTTCCAGGGAAGAAGCCATGGAGAAGAAGACGAGTCGATGGCTGCTGGCGCTCTCCGCGGTCTTCGCGGTGGGGTGTCGGCTGCCGCCCGAGGGTCAGCCCGACGGGGGGGGCCGGCGGGCGTGACGACGCGGGCCCCTCGTGTCGCAGTGACCTCCACCAGGCCGTCGCGTGCTTCACGAGCGGCGAGGTGCGCGGCGCCACCTTCGACGGCGGGGTGCGCTTCCTCGGGGTGCGCTACGCCACCGCTGGCCGCTGGGAGGACGCAGCACCTGTGCAGGCCGCGGCGAGCGCCTCGGTCGTAGAGGCGCCTGCGCCCTGCGCGCAGAGCCTCCCTGATGGCGGGGTGTGGGGAGTCGAAGACTGTCTGCGCGCCAACCTCTGGGCGCCGCGCGATGCGCCCGACGGGGGCGCGCCCGTCATCGTCTTCGTCCACGGCGGAGACAACATCTCCGGCGCCATCAACGACGGGCTCCCCGCGGGGCTGGCCTATGACGGGACGGCGTTCGCGACGCGAGGGGCAGTCGTCGTCGTCGTCTCGTATCGCCTCGGCGTCTTCGGCTTCCTGGCGCACCCGGCGCTGACGCGCGACGGGGGAGCAGCGGGCAACTACGCGCTCGGCGACCTGGTCCAGGCGCTCACCTTGGTGCGTGGAGAGAGGCTCAGTGCGACGCCTGGGAGTCGTTCGGCCTGCCTTGAGCGCTTCGCCGGGTAAAGGCAGCGCGGACCAGCAGCGCCGCGGTCGTCGCGGAGGGCCCCAGCAGGGCCACGCCCAGCACCCGGAGGAACACCGACACGCCTTCCATCCAGTCGGTCCCGCGCTCGAGCGTGGCCATTCCACCGGCCAGCGCCAGCGCGCCCAGGTTTCCAAGCACGAGGAGGAGCTTCTCGACGCGCCGGGCCTGGCCGGTCCCGAGGCGGGCGCTGAGCCACGCCATGGCACCCAGGAAGAGGGCGGGCAACGAGGTCACCGGCAGCGCCAGCGCGGCCAGGGCCAGGGGCGCGGCGAAGAGGGCCCAGAGGCCGGCGGAGACGAGGCCCAGCGCCCAGGTGATGGAGTCGGCGCTTCTTTGCCCAGCGGCCATAGGGAGGAGTCTGACCCGCGACTCCACCCGCGCGTGAAGGATTTCGGAGCAGCCGCGGCCACCGGCGGCGCCGGACAGAGGAGGTCCTCCCTCGGCTCGCTTCACTTCACTGTCGGTCGCCGCGCGATGAGCTGAAGCTCCCGGCGCAAGCGCGTCACCCGGCACACCCACACCCAGGCCAGGAGGAAGAGGTAGCGCAACCCCTCCCACGGCCAGCGCAGGCCCTTCGCCAGGCGGCGCCGGTAGATGTCCTTGCCCGCCCGCACCGGCTCGAGCCCGGCGCGCGTCGCCGCGTCCGCGAGGTTGTTCTCGAAGTAATAGACGTGGTGCTGCCAGCCCCGGCGATCCGGCCGGAAGGAGCGGCCGCGCTTCGGCATCACCGCCAGCTTGTAGTAGGCGGCATCGGGCACGATGAGGAAGGCCACTCCGCCGGGCCTCAACACGCGCCGAAGCTCCGCGAGGCCTTCCAGCGGGCGCTCGATGTGTTCGAGCGTGTGCTTGCAGGTGACGACGTCGAAGCTGGCGTCGGGGAACGGCAACTTCTCCAGCCGGCCTTCCTCGGCCGCGAAGCCGCGCTCCCGGCACAGCGACACGGCGAAGCGCGAGAGGTCCACGCCCACCGGCTCGAGCCCCAGCCGCCGGGCCGCCTCCAGCACGTACCCGGCTGAGCAGCCCACATCCAGCACGTCCCTGGCGTGTGGCGCCACCTCGAGGCACACCAACAACTGTCGCATGCACTTGCGGACGCGGTGGGCCCAGCGCGAGAGGTACTTCGCCCGGTTGAAGCGGAAGTACTCTTCCTCGTACGCGCCGCCCAGGCCGGGCACCTGCTCGGACTTGAAGATGACGCCGCACCCCCTGCAGCGGACGAACACCAACTGCGGGAAGGACACCACCGGCGAGGCGCCAGTCGCCTGACAGACAGGGCAGCACGCGTAGAAGGGTGCGCGAAGCTCAAGCGCGCTCATCTCGCCTCCCGGCCCGCGCACCCGCAGCGCCGAGCCTCCGCACGAAGGCCTCGACCTCCTCCGCCGCCCGCCGGGCCACGTCCTCGCCCTGCAGCACCAGCGGCGTCAGGTCCACCATCCGGTGCGGCGGCCGCGCGTGCGCCCAGCGCTCCAGCTCGATGTTGAAGAAGAAGGCCAGCGTGGGGCTGCCGACCGCCACCGCCAGGTGCATGGGCCCGGTGTTGTTGCACACCGTCAACTTCGCCGCGCGCATCAGCGAGGCCAGTTGGTCGAGGCTGGTGGGCGGCGCCCGCACCGCCTTCGGGCAGCCCGCGCACACCAGGTCCGCCAGCGCCTCCTCCCCCGGCCCCCACGTCACCAGCGGCGTCACCCCCGCGTCCGCCAGCGCCCGCGCCACCCTCGCGAACAGGTCCGCAGGCAGTCGTCGCTCCCCCAGGCGCCCGCCGGGGTTCACCACCGCGTACGGAGAGGCGACGCCGTCGACGGAGAACGGCGCGGTGGGAGGAAACGACATCGTCAGCGGCCCGGGCGCGGCCACCAGCGGCGAGACGAGGTGCGCGCGCTGCTCCGCTTCATTTCGCGTCGACGGCAGCGGCGCCACCGGCACGTCCGCGAGCCACCCCGCCGGGAAGCGCGCCGGCCCCAGCACCACCGACGGCCCGCCCACCAGCCTCGCCACGATGGCGCTCGTCACCGACTCCGTGTCCCAGTTTCCGCAGTCCACCACCGCGTCGAAGCGCTCGGCGCGCAGCGCCCGCAGGCACGCGAGCGTCTTCGTGAAGGCCCACTGCCTGGCCACCTTCGGGTGCCCGTCCAGCACCCGCACCAACTTGGGGTGCACCAGCAGGTGCACTTCGTAGCCCGCGCCGAAGAGCCGCTCGACGACGGGGGTGGTGAGCAGCACCTCGCCCACGCGGTGGTCCACCCGCACCAGCAGCACCCGCCTCGCCCGGCCCAGGCGCGTCCTCGCGCGCGACCGGCGGCCGGGGCGGAAGCACCCCAGCGCCACCAGCACCGCGAGGAGGTTCTTGAGCAGCCACTCGATCCGCTTCAACACGCGGAGGCGGACACTACCCCTCACCCCGTCCGCTCCCCAGCGGGGAGAAGGGAGGCATGGTCAGCGGCGGCGCGGACGCCTGGCGCGGACCGGCACAGGGGCGGGCTTCTTCAGGTGCCCCCAAATCAACGCGCCGAGGACGATGGCGCCCATCAACCCGGGGAGCACGCTGGAGAGATCAGCCACGACGACTCCTTCACCGACGAAGCTAACCACGCCTGGGCCGTGCCATGAAAGCACCCCCGGCCACCTGGGCAGGACGCGGCACCGCCGGGTGACGGCGCTTCTCCCTTCGTTGACGTGGGGCGGGGCTGTTGCGACGCTGGCGCGCGCTTCGCTTCAGGGCCTTCCAGCCCGCCGGGGAGACACCACATGGTTTCACGCGTAGGGGGTTGGAGTCCGACGGCCTCGCGCCGTCACGCGCCGGAGAGCTCCGCCGCCCGCTTCGCGCTGAAGGGCACCTTGAGCACCAAGGCGCCCGAGGCCTCCGACGTGGTGGCGCTGCCCGGCGGCCGCTTCCTCGTGGTGGGCGACCGCAAGGACTCCGCCGTGCTGGTGGAGAAGGACGGCAAGCGCTCCTCTCTCAAGCTGCCCGGCCTGCCCAACGGCAACAGCCAACTCGAAGGCGTCACCTACGACCCGGTGCGCCACCACCTCTTCGTGGCGCGCGAGGAGAAGGGCGTGCTGCTGCGCTACGAGTGGAACCCGGACAAGGGCAAGGCCCCCGTGCTGGAGAAGTCCTTCAAGCTGGAGAAGGAAGGGCCTTCCAACAAGGGCATCGAAGGCCTCGCCTTCCTCCCGGGTGAGGTCTCGCCCACCGGCACGCCGAAGCTGCTGATGGCCAGGGAAGGCAAGCCCCGCGAGCTCTCCCTCGTCGACGACGGCGGCGGCGGCAAGCCCCTGTCCATCAAGCTGGAGAAAGAGGTGTACGCGGTGTGCCGCGACTTCTCCGCGGTGGCCGTCGACCCGAAGACGGGGCACCTCTTCGTCTCCAGCGACGAGTCCGCCGCGGTGGCCCAAATCCGCCTCACCCGCGACGGCGACCAGGTGGTGGGCACGCTGGTCCAGTCCTTCCCCCTGCGCGACTCGAAGGGCAAGTCCCTGGACCGCGTCGAGGGCCTCACCTTCAACGAGAAGGGCGACCTCTTCGTCCTCACCGAGAACGACGGCAAGCTGCACCAACTGGAGCGCAGCAACCGCTGAAGCGCCGCCCGCGCCGTCGCCGCGAAGTGACGGTTGCCGTTTGACTGCAAAATCACTCGTGCCCTAGGACGCGCGCACCATGCGCCGTCACTCCGCTCTCCTGCTGACGCTGCCGCTCGCGCTGGCCGCCGCCTGCGGCCCCTCCATCCCCACCCGGGTGCGGGAAGCCGTCATCACCGTGGTGTACGACCCGGGCGCCGGCAACCTGCCCACGCCCAACGACCTCGCGCTGGATGCGAACGGCGTGGTGGCCATCGCCCCCAACCCGCTCCTCTCCGACGCGGAGAACGCGCTGAAGGCCACCTTCAACGGGCGCAAGGGCTTCTCCAGCGCGTCCAGCGCGCGGGTGCAGTTCTCTCACGGCATCTCCGCCGCGTCGGTGTCGGCCACCTCCGTGCTGGCCTTCGACCTGGGCGTGGACGGCCGTGGCCCGGTGGCGGCGGCCTCGGTGACGCGGACGTACGCCGACTGCGACGCCTCGGTGACGCTGGCCGCGCCGGCCGGCTTCCTGAAGGGGCACACCTACCTCTTCGCGGTGCGCGGCGGCGCCTCGGGCGTGCGCGGGCCCCACGACGAGGAGGTGGTGGCGGCCCCGGCCTTCTACTTCCTGCGCGCGGGCGAGGACTTGCGGCAGCACCCCAACGCGCTGCCCGGCGCTACCCGCGCGGACAAGCAGGCCACCGCCGAGCGCCTCGAGGCCGTGCGCCAGAAGCTCAAGCCGTCCTTCGCGGTGCTGGAGGCCCAGGGCGTGCCCCGCGCGCAGGTGGCGGGCCTGTGGACCTTCACCGTGCACGAGGACGCGGAGGCGCTGCAGGACCCGGGCAGCAAGCGCATCCCCATGCCCAACGACTTGCTCAAGGACACGGCCACCGGCCTCGTCTCCCTGCCGGCGGACCCGGCGGACTCGCCGTCGCAGGTGGAGCTCAAGCACGCCTTCAACCAACTGGACGGCTTCTCCACCACCGGCGCCCAGTCGGTGTCCTTCACCGCGCCCATCGACCGCGCCACGGTGACGGCCCAGACGGTGCGGCTCGCCTCCGCCGCGGGGAATGAGGTGCGCGAGGTGACGCTCACCGTCTCCGCCGACGGGAGGAAGCTGGTGCTGCAGCCGAAGAAGCCGCTGCTGCCCGCCACCTCCTACGTGGTGGTGCTGGCCGGGGTGAAGGACGTGCAGGGCGCGCCCGCCGCGCCCACGCCGCTCTCCTCCGTGCTGTCGTTGGGCCTCGGCCTCACCGACGAGGGCGGGCACTCCACCGTGTCCAGCTTCTGCGACGACACCGCGGCCCGCCTGGAGCCCCTGCGCGCCCGCGTCTCCTCCGTGGTGGACGCGCTGCGCGTGCCGCGCACCGAGGTGTCGGCGGCGTGGACCTTCACCACCCAGGACATCATGAAGCGGGCCCAGGAGCTGTGGCGCGCGCCCTACGAGGCCAACGTGCCGATGGACGTCACCGTCCTCGAGCGGAACACCCCGGCGGTGCTGATTCCGTACAACACCGTGTCCGGCACGCTCTTGACGTACGAGCGGCTGGACCCGACGACGCACGCCTTCCGGGAGAACGGCACCGGCTCGCCGCGGCCCATCCACTTCACCTTGACGGTGCCCCGCAGCGCCGACGCGGGCAGCACGGTGAAGGTGGTGGTGTTCGGCCACGGCCTGTACACCGAGCGCCGCCTCGTCTTGCTGCTGGCGGACAAGCTGGCGCGCGCCGGCTACGCCATGCTGTCCATCGACTTCCCGTACCACGGGGAGCGCACCATCTGCCGCACCAACTCGGAGTGCAGCCTGGGCGCCCAGTGCGCCGCGGACGGCCAGTGCCTCAAGAATGGCCAGGTGGTGGACTTCGCGCGCACCCCGGCGGTGCCCGGCATCCCCGGCGCTGGCTTCCCCACCGCCACCGGGCAGGCCTTCATCGACGTCGAGCACCTGCCCGCCACCCGCGACCACTTCCGCCAGGCCATCATCGACGTCTCGGCGGTGAGCCGGCTGCTCAAGCTGGCCGACTGGCGCCCGGTGACGGGCGGCGTGGCGCTGGACGGCGCCGACCTTCGCTACGCGGGCATCAGCCTGGGCGGCATTCTGGGCGGGCTGGTGTCGGGCGTCGACCCGTCCTTCCGCGCCATGCTGCTCAACGTGGGCGGCGCGGGCCTGGTGGACTTGATGCGCGAGTCGGCCACCTTCAAGCCGGTGCTGACGCAGGGCCTCGCGGAGAAGGGCATCGTGGAGGGCACGGCCGAGTACGACAGCTTCGTCAACGCGGCCAAGTGGCTGCTGGACGAAGTCGACCCCATCAACACCGCGCCGTATGCGCTGGCGCGGCCCTTGTCCTACCGGGACCCGCTGACGGGGCAGACGGTGACGGCGCCGGCCAAGGCCCTGCGCCTGCAGATGGCCGTGGGCGACACGGTGGTGCCCAACACCTCCACCCGGCGGCTCCTGGAGGCCACCGGCGTCGACGCGCAGCGCGACTTCCGCGAGTTCCTCGGCAGCCACGGCTTCCTGGCCGACCCCCTCGAAATCAACTGCTACGTGGGCCAGGACGACCTGGTCACCTTCATGGAGAACCACTGATGCGCCGCGCGCTCCTCGTCGTCGGTGTCGTCGGGCTGGCTTCGGCCGCGTGGGCGGGCGGCTTCGCGGTGTCGGACCAGGACGCCAGCGCCTCGGGCCGCAGCAGCACCGGCGTGGGCGTGGCGGGCACCGCGTCGTCCATCCACTTCAACCCGGCGGGCCTGGGAGAGGTGAAGGGCCTGGCGATGACGGGCGGGGCCACCCTGCTGCTGCCCTCGGCCAGCGCGGCGGACCCCACCACGGGCCAGTCCACCAGCACGCTGTCGGGGGTGAAGGTGCCTCCGCACGTGTACGCGGCCTGGGGCACCGGGCGCTTCACCGTGGGCGCCGGCTTCAACGCGCCCTTCGGCGGAGGCCTGGCCTGGCCGGCGGACTGGGCCGGCAACACGGAGCTGACGCAGATGCAGTTGCAGGTGCTGGCGGGCCACCTGGGCGGCGCCTGGCGCATCAACGAAGCGTGGAGCGTGGGGTTGAACGTCTCCCTCTACGGCAGCAGCGTGCTGCTGGAGAAGGCCATCGACTTCGTGGACACCGAGGGCCACGCGCTCTTGGGCGGCTCGGGCCTGGGCTTCGGCGGGCAGGCGGGCGTCACCTTCGCGCCGACGGACCGGGTGCGGCTGGGGCTGATGGGGCGCATTCCGGTGGGGCTGACGCTGTCGGGCCGCGCGTCGTTTTCCGACGTGCCGGCGTCCTTCGGGGCGACGCTGCCGGACCAGGCCATCACCTCGAAGCTGACGCTGCCGGGGAAGGTGGCGCTGGGCGGGGACTTCCGGCTGCCGTGGTTCCGCCTCTTCGCCGACGCCGAGTACACCTTCTGGTCGTCCTTCCAGTCCTTCGTGGTGGACTTCGAGGACCCCAACACGCCCGACGTCTCGCAGCCGCGCAACTGGCACAACGCGCCGACGTTCCGCCTCGGGGCCGAGCGCGAGTTCAGCAAGGTGATGGTGCGGCTGGGTGCGCTGGTGGACCTGGCGGCGTCGCCGTCGGACACGCTGTCGCCCTCGCAGCCGGACTCCACTCGCCTCGGCGGCAGCGCGGGCGTGGGCTACGACTTCGGGCCGGTGCGGGCCGACCTGGCGTACCAGTTCATCGCCTTCCTGCCGCGCGCCTCGACGGGCGACGCCTTCCCCGCTTCGTACAGCGCGTCGGCGCACGTCTTCGCGCTGTCGGTGACGGCCAACCCGTTCCGCTACTAAGGCGCGAGGTCGGCGAGGCGCCCGAGGTGGAGCCCGTTCCTGGTGCTTGAAATCGGCCTCCGCGAGCAGCTCGCACAGGGCTTCCGACGCCGCCTGTCTGCGCAACCTCGAGTTTCAGGCGCTCGCCTCGCCCGCTCCACGAGTACCCGGCCAGCCTGGACCTGGTGAAGTGACACCCCGCCGGACGACTCAGCAGAGGCCAGCCGGCCGGCTCGCCTCACCCTCCGCCGAGGGCCAGGGACACCGCCAGCGTCATCACCACCAGCGCCGCCACGCCCACGAAGCGCCAGTCGCGCTCCCGCGCCCACAGCACCAGCAGCAGCACCACCCGCAGGCCGGGGGTAAGGCCCAGGGCCAGCACGCCCAGCCCCATCAGCCGGGTCCCCGGAGAGACGCCCGTCCCCACCAGCGCGCGCAGCGGCACGCCCGGGGCGGCCACCTCCCCCGAGGCCACCTGGACGACGAGGCCCACCACCATCAACACCACCGCCACCGCCAGGCCGCCGCGGAGCAACCCCTGCACGAAGTCCCGTTCCCGCCGCGGCGCTGGCCCCTGTCCGTCACCTTCCAAGGCGCACCCCGAAGGCCTTCAGCGTCAGTTGTCCAGCGACCGCCAGCAGCACCAGCGCCAGCAGCCTTCGCAGCAGCGTGGCCGACACCCGCCGCGAGGTGGCCGTGCCCAACAGCGCGCCCCCCGCCACCCCCAGCGCCACCGGCGTGGCCAGCGCGGGGTGCACCAGCCCCTCCGAGAGGTAGATGAAGAGGCTCGCCGCCGCGGTGACGCCAATCATGAAGTTGCTGGTGGCCGCCGCCACCTTGAAGGGCACGCGCATGCCCAGCGTCATCGCCGGCACCTTGATGAAGCCGCCGCCCACGCCCAGCAGGCCCGACAGCACCCCCGCGGCGAAGGACACCGCGCCCCCCAGGCCCACCCGCACCGCCCGGTACGGCACCAGCGCGCCCTGGTGCGCGTCGAAGTAGCTGCCGGCCAGGCGGCCGCGCTCCTCCTCGCCGGCAGGCTCCGTCGTCTCCGGCTCCGCAGCCGCCCTCGGGGCGCCCTGCTCAGGGCGCGCGTCCTTCCCGCGCAGCATCAGCACCGCCGTCCCCGACACCAGCGCCGCGAAGACGACGCTCAGCGCCTCCACCGGCACCCGCAGGGCCAGCAGGCCCCCGGTGATGCCGCCCAGGGTGGTGAAGACCTCCAGCGTCATCCCCAGGCGCAGGTGGGCCAGGCCCTTGCCCACGAAGACGCTGCCCGCCGCGGTGGATGTCGCCACCACCGCCACCAGCGAGGTGGCCACCGCCACCCGCAGGTCCACCCCGAAGCCCAGCACCAGCGTGGGGATGATGATGATGCCCCCGCCCAGGCCCACCAGCGCGCCCAGCCAGCCGGCGAAGAAGCCGACGGCGAGCAGCGCGAGGGCGGTGGCGAGGTGGAGTTCCATGCGTCAGGCGGCCCCGGACTTCACCACGCCCCGCGGCCCCTGCACGAGAAGCGACGACGCCTGAAGGGCGAGGTGGTTGAAGCGGGCGTCACCGCGAGTAGCCCATCACCCGGTACACCAGCCGCCCGAGGAGCTCCCGCAGCGCCTGCGCCGAGTCGGCGAGGTACTCGCTGCGCGGCAGCACGTGTCCGTCGCGCGAAGGCTCCCGCATCCGGTAGTCCACCTTGAGGGTGTCGAAGTGAAGGCCCGCCGCGCGAAAGCAGCCCGCCCCTCGCGACATGTGGAAGGCGCTGGTGACGAGCAGCACCTTCTTCGCGCCGCGTGCCTCCAGCAGCGCCTTCGAGAAGGTGGCGTTGTCCCGGGTGTTGCGGGCCTGCTCTTCCACCACCAGGCGCTCCTTCGCGATGCCCCAGGCCAAGAGCTGCCGGGCGAGGTAGGTCGCCTCGGTGGGCAGCGCGTCGGTCCCCAGGCTGCCGCCGGAGAGGATGGCCACCCGGGCCTTCCCGGACGAGAGCAGTTGGTGCGTCACCGTCAGGCGCTCGACGTTGTCATTCCAGGCGACGACGTCCGGCGTGCTGCCGAAGGCAGCCACCGCGCCGCCCAGCAGCACCACCGCGTCGTACGTCGCCTCCGGCTCAAAGGTGTCCGGCTCACCCGACTCCAGCGCGCGCCACAGCCGGTTGGCCACCGCCGGCAGGGAGAAGACGAGGAGGACGGCCAGCCCCGCGTGCGCCAGCGCGAGGCCCAGCTTCCGCCGCGCGCCGCGAGCCAGGAGCGCCACGCCCGCCAGCGTCAGCCCCAGGGCCCACCAGAGGGGGTCGACGAGCAGGTCCAGCGTCTTCGAGAGGACGAAGAACATGAGGCCGTCCGCCTTACCGCTGCCACCCGGAAGACGCCAACCACTCCCAGCGGAGGTGGTGCGGGGCCTCCGACACCCGCAGGTTTCGGACAGCCGCATGTCACGCCTGCGTGTCGTCGCTCCAGAAGACGCCTCGTCGCCTTCCAGGGCGTCCGCGCGCCCGGCGGGTGTCAAGCCCGGTTACAGGTCTTCGAGGGGCAGCCGGGTCGCGTCGTCCTCAGGCCGGCGGCGGCACGGGGCCTGCTGGCAGTCGCGCCGCATGAAACACGCGCGAGACAGCCGGTGGTGGATGGTGGTGGCGGTGGTGCTGGCGGGCTGCGGGGTGGGTCTGGACGAGGGCGAGGGCGAGCGCGAGCCGGACTTGAACTACAGCACCATCGAGCAGGGCCTCGTCACCTGCGGCACTCGGCAGGACACGGGCTACCGCAACGGCGCGGCCTTCACCATCACGGTGGTGACGGCCGACGGCAGGCCGGTGGAGCGCGACACCGCCAACGCCTACGCTGTCATGCAGCAGGCGGCCGCTGAAGCCGGCGTCACCCTCACCGTGGTGTCCGGCTTTCGCACCATGGCCGAGCAGCAGTACCTGTACGCCTGCTACGTCAACTGCAACTGCAACAGTTGCAACCTGGCGGCGCGGCCCGGGTACTCGAATCACCAGTCGGGCCACGCGCTGGACCTCAACACCAGCGCGCCGGGCGTCTACAACTGGCTTTCCGCGAACGCGGCGCGCTTCGGCTTTTCCCGCACCGTGCCCAGCGAGCCCTGGCACTGGGAGTGGTGGGGCGGCGGCCCCGGCGGAGGTCCGTGCGCCACCACGCCGCCGTCCTGCGACAGGGCCGCGGGCCTCTTCACCTTCTCGTGTGACGGCCCCGAGGCCGGCAAGCACTGCGTGAAGCTGGAAGAGCCTGCGGACCCCGACACGTGGGGCGACAACTACCTGTGCACCGCGGACGACTGGGGCCTGCGCTGGTCCTTCGCCGGGCCCATCGAGGGAATGGACTGCACGGGCGTGCACGAGTCGGCCGAGCCGCTGGCCTCGGTGTGGGCGGACAACTTCCTGTGCGCGCCGAAGCAGTCGCCGCTGGGCCTCGCGTGGAGCAGCGCCGGGCCGCTGGCCGGGCGGACGTGCGTGCACCTCAACGAACCGGCGGACCAAGCCAACTCGTGGGCCGACAACTACCTCTGCTACTCGAAGGTGGGCCGCTTCACCGACGGCGTCCTCACCTTCAGCACCGTCGGGCCGGTGGACGGGCTGGAGTGCGTGGCGGTGGACGAGCCGTCGGACCCCAACACCTGGGCGGACAACTACCTGTGCAGCCCGAAGGAGCTGGGGCTGGGCCTCAGTTGGTCCTACGCGGGCGCGGTCGCCGGGCAGGACTGCACCAACGTCGCGGAGTCCGCGGAGCACAACGCGCCGGTGTGGGCGGACAACTTCTTGTGCGCGCCGCCCCAGTCGCCCCTGGGCTTCTCGTGGCACACGGCGGGGCCGCTGGCCGGGCAGCGCTGCGTGAGGTGGTTCGAGTGGAGCGACCTCGGCGGCTCCTGGGGTGACAACTGGCTGTGCACGGTGCCGCTGACGGACTTCTCGGGAGGTGGCCTCACCTTCTCGTCCGACGGCCCCAACCAGGGCCAGGCGTGCGTCGCCGTCGAGGAGCCGGAGGACTCCCACGGCTGGGCGGACAACCACCTGTGCACCACGCTGCCCCTCGCCCTCGAGTGGTCCGCGCACGGGCCGCTGCCCTCGCGGGACTGCCTTCAGGTAGCGGCGCCGGGCGAGCCGCACCCCGGGTGGGACGACGACTACCTGTGCGTGCAGAAGGCCGCCGAGTACGGCCTCACCGTGGCGAGCGCGCCGCTGCCGGGCCAGGACTGCGCGCGGTGGTACGAAGCGGAGGACACCAGCGGGGGGTGGCCGGGCGTCTACGTCTGCGCGCGCTTCCTTCCGCCGGAGGAGCGGACGACGGCCCTGGTGCCTCCTGCGCCCCCTTCGAAGCGGCCCGTCCCCGGAGAGAAGCCTGTGCCGGAGGGCGGGCTGGGCGTGGTGACGGGCGGGTGCACCTCGGCGCCAGGGCTGGTGCCGCTGGGCCTGGCTGCGCTGCTCTGGTGGCGCAGGCGCAGGCGAAGCGCCGTCGCCTGACGTGCCGACGTGCCTCGCAAAGAAGGGCCGAGGGCGTTGAATGTCGGCCATGAGTTGACCATGGTCACACGCCTATGGTCCGAGCCCTCGTCCTCGCTTCCTTGATGGTGCTGAGCGGCAGTTGTACCGGGGTCGTCGCCGATGCCGACGCAGGAGCGGGCGGTGGCACAGGCGGGGGCGGGGGCGGTGGTGCGGGAGGCGGGGGCGATGACGGCGGCGCTGGTGGTGGCGTCGGCGGCGGTGGCGCAGTGGGCGGTGGTGCGGGTGGCGGGGGAGATGACGGCGGGGCTGGCGGTGGCGTCGGCGGTGGCACAGGTGGCGGCGGAGGAGATGACGGTGGGGCCGGGGGCGGCGCCGGCGGAGGACAGGCGGACGCGGGCGTCTACGGCTACGACTCGCGGCCGCCCAACCCGACGTGCGTGGCGCCCAACCCTCCGCCCAACCTCTCGGGGGTGACGACGCAGCGGGTATTCCCCAACCTCACCTTCAGCCAACCGCTGGGCCTCTTCCAGGCGCCGGGCGACGCCTCGCGCATCTTCATCCAGGAGCGCCCGGGCCGCATCCGCGTCTTCCCCAACATGCAGAGCGCGCTGCCCGCCAGCGTCACCACCTTCCTCGACATTCAGGCGCGGGTGAACACGTCCGGGGAAGGCGGCTTCCTGGGCATAGCCTTCCACCCCCAGTGGGCCACGAGGAGAGAGGTGTTCGTCTCGTACACAGAGACGGGGCCCGGGGGCGCCATTCCGCTGCGCAGCGTGGTGGCCCGCTACAAGTCGCTGGACAACGGGCTGACGCTGGACGCCGCGTCGGAGGAGCGCCTGCTGGTGCTCGACCAGCCGTACACCAACCACAACGGCGGCAGCCTCGTCTTCGGCCCCGACGGCTTTCTTTACCTGGGCTTCGGTGACGGCGGCTCCGGCGGCGACCCGAGCAACGCCGGCCAGCGCATCAACACCATCCACGGGAAGATTCTGCGCCTCGACGTCGACGTGCCCTTCGCCCAGAAGTACGCCATCCCTGCCGGCAACCCGTACGCGGCGGACAACACGCCCTGCAACCTCACCTCGTCGCAGCGGGACGCGCCCGTGGGCACGCGCTGCGCCGAAATCTACGCCTACGGCTTCCGCAACCCCTGGCGGATGAGCTTCGACACCGCCTCGGGCGAGCTGTGGGTGGGCGACGTGGGCCAGGGCGCGTGGGAAGAAGTCGACCGGGTGGTGCTGGGCGGCAACTACGGCTGGCGCTACCGGGAAGGGGCGCACTGCTACAACCCGTCCACCAACTGCCCGAGGGCTGGCCTCATCGACCCGGTGGTGGAGTACGACCACACGCAGGGCGTGTCCATCACCGGCGGCTTCGTCTACCGGGGCACGCTCATCCCGTCGCTGGTGGGCAAGTACGTCTACGGCGACTACGACTCGGGGCGCATCTGGGCCGTCACCTTCAACATGACGACGGGGCGGAACGAAGGCACGCTGCTGCAGGACTCCAGCATCGACGTCGCCGGCTTCGGGCAGACGCTGGACGGCGAGGTGTACGCGCTCGACATCAGCAACGGACAAATTTTCCAGTTGGTGCCCACGGGCACGCCGCCGCCGGACACCTTCCCGCAGGTGCTGTCGGCGACGGGCTGCTTCAACCCGGCGGACCCGAAGCAGCCGGTGGCGGCGATGATTCCGTACGACTTGAACGCCGCGCTGTGGAGCGACGGTGCCGGCAAGGACCGCTTCTTCGCCATCCCCGACGGCACCACCATCACCGTCAACGCCGACGGCGACTTCGACTTTCCCAACGGGACAGTGACGGTGAAGACCTTCTGGCTGGGAGGCAAGCGCGTCGAGACGCGGCTGTTCATGCGGCACCAGGACGGCACCTGGGCGGGCTACAGCTACGAGTGGAACGACCAGGAGACGGAAGCCACCCTGCTGCCGGGTGCGAAGAGCCGGGTGGTGGGCACCCAGACGTGGCACTACCCCAGCCGCGCGCAGTGCATGTCGTGCCACACCTCTTCGGCCGGGCGCACGCTGGGGCCGGAGCTGGCGCAGTTGAACCGCACCATCACCTACCCGACGGGGCGCGTGCGCAACCAGCTCACCACGCTGGAGGGGCTGGGCTTCCTCTCGGCGGCGCTGCCGGCGACGCCGCCGCGGCTGGAGGACCCCTTCGGCACCGGACCGCTGGAGGACCGCGCGCGCGCCTACCTGCACGCCAACTGCTCCGGCTGTCACCGGCTGGGCGCGCGGATGGACTTCCGCTGGCAGCTCACCTTTCAGCAGACCAACACCTGTGACGTGATGCCGCAGGGCGGAGACCTGGGCATCACGGGGGCCCGCCTCATCGCGCCGGGAGCCCCGGCCATGTCGCTGGTGAGCGTGCGGATGCACGCGCTCAACGCCTGGCGCATGCCCGTCCTCGGCACCACGGTGGTGGACACCCAGGGCACCGCGCTCATCGACCAGTGGATTTCGTCGCTGACGGTGTGCCCGTGAGGCGTTGAGGAGAATGCGCAAGCGGCACGTCGTCTTCCGCACCTCGGCGGACGTGGAGCGCGCCCAGGCGCTGTTGCGCGCGCAGACGGCGCAGGGCCCCGCGGACGCGGACAGCGTGGTGGGCGCGCTCAAGGACCCCCTGAGGACCGACTCGTTGCCCTTCCGCGGCGAGGTGGCCGGCGGCCGCTTCAAGCTGACTCGGCGGGTGCGCGGACGGCGGGTGCGCGTGCAGTTGGAGGGCCGCCTGGAAGCGATGCCGGACGGCAGCACCGAGATTCACGCGTCGATGGCGCCTCCCCCGGCGCTCACCGCGGGGTTGTACGGCGGCACCGCAGCGGGGCTGTTGGTGGCGCTGGTG
>JADLDB010000139.1 GCA_020846875.1 Myxococcales bacterium
GCGGGTGATGCTTGGGGCAGGCACTCCTCCCGGGTCGTCCTCTCGCCGCCGTCGCCGCCCTGCGCGCGGCAACCGAAGCTGGCTTCAGTCCGGCGAAGCTCGGTGTAGCTCGCGTGTTCCGGCGTTGCGTTCCCGGGGCCTTCGAGCGCGGGTCGTTGCCCGCATCGAGCCAACGTACCAGGTGTGCTCTGTGCCGGACCGCGAAAGCACCGGCGTCGGGCGTTCAGCGGTACCCCTGCGCCTGCAGCGTGAAGAGCCGCGCGTACCGCCCGCCCTTCGCCAGCAGCTCCTCGTGGCTGCCCAGCTCCGTCACCTTCCCGCCTTCCAGCACCGCGATGCGGTCCGCCATCCGCACGGTGGAGAAGCGGTGGCTGATGATGATCGCCGTCCGGTCCTTCGCCAGCGCCTTGAAGCGCTCGAACAGCTTCACCTCCGCCTCCGCGTCGATGGCCGCGGTCGGCTCGTCGAGGATGAGCACCTCCGCGTCGCGCATGAAGGCCCGCGCCAGCGCCAGCTTCTGCCACTGCCCGCCGGACAACTCGTGGCCCTTCTCGAACCACCCGCCCAGCATCGTCTCGTACTTCTTCGGCAGCTCGTCGATGACCTGGTCCGCGCCGCCCTTCGCCGCGGCCTCCTCGACGGCCGCGCGGTCCTCCAGCTTCTCGGGCTGCCCGACGCCGATGTTCTCCGCCGCGATGAACTGGTAGCGCACGAAGTCCTGGAACACGGCGCCCACTCGCGCGCGCAGGTCCTTGACGTCCAATTCCCTCACGTCCACGCCGCCGTAGGTCACCCGGCCCGCCGTCGGCTCGTAGAAGCGCAAGAGCAGCTTGATGAGGGTCGTCTTCCCCGCGCCGTTCTCCCCCACCAGCGCCAGCTTCTCCCCGGGCTCCAGCGTCAGCGTCACGTCGTCCAGCGCCAGGCCCTCCTTCCCCGGGTAGCGGAAGGAGACGTGCTCCAGCGCCAGCGCGTGCGGGCCCTTCGGCAGCGCCTTCCCCGGGCCCACCGTCTTCTCCACCTCCACCTTGAGGTCCAGGAAGTGGGTCAAGTTGGAGAGGAACAGCGCGTCCTCGTACATGCCCGCCACCGCCCCCAGCACCGACTCGAAGGCCTGCTGCCCCTGCCGGAACACTGCGAGGTACAGCGTCAGGTCGCCCACCGTGATGGTGCCGCTCGCCGCGCGCCCCGCCACCAGCAGGTAGCAGACGTAGAAGGCGCCCAGCGACAGCACGCCCAGGAGCGTCCCCAGCACCAGCCGCTTGCGCGCCAGCTTCCGGTCCTCCCCCAGGAACTTCGCGAACAGCGCCCGGTACCGGCCCAGCACCGTGGGGCCGAGGCCGAACAGCTTCACCTCCTTCACATGCGAGTCGCGGGTGAGGATCCACTCCAGGTAGTTGAGCCGCCGCGCCTCGGGCGCCCGCCACGAGTAGAGCCGGAACGCGTCCCCCGACAGCTTCGTCTCCGCCACGAAGCTGGGCACCGCCGCCAGCAGCAGCACCGCCACGCTCCACCAGGAAATCGTCCACAACAGCGCGGCGAAGGACAGCAGCATCAAGAGGCTCTTCACCACCGACACCGCGTCCAGCGCCAGCGACAGGGGCCGCATCGACGCCTCGCGCCGCGCGTTCTGCATCACGTCGTAGGTGGCCGAGTCCTCGAAGTGCTCGAGGCCCAGGGTGAGCGACTTCTCCAGGAGGCGCTCGTTGAGCAGGTTCCCCAGGTTCACCCGCAACAGCTCCCGCACGTACGAGGTGAGGCGCCCGGTGAGCAGCGTCACCACCGCCAGGCCCAACTCCCAGCCCACGTAGCGCAGCACGAGCGCGCGCGCCGCCTCGGACGGGTGCGCCGCCGCCTCCACCACCGCGTCCAGAATCAGCTTCGCCACCCACGCCATCGACGCCGGCAGCGCCGCCTGCACCAGGGTGAGCAGCGAGAGCACCACCGCGCTCTTGGGGTCCGCCTGCCACACCAGCGAGAGCGCCCGCGGCAACTGCCGCAGCAGCTCGCGGGTGGACAGCTTGCGCTCTTTCACCGGGGCCATGCGGCGTCCCTGGCTCTATCGCTCCGCACCGGTTCGCGCCTCCTTCTTTCGGCGAGGACGCCGTGCGATTCTCGGGAGCAAAGCCTCGCGTGGAGCTGGCTTCCCTGGGGTCGACGCCCTCTCCGCGAGCCCCTCTTCGGCCCGGCGGACGCAAGCGCGCAGGGACGGGCGGAAGGCGCCTCGTGGGCGAGCGGACCCGCGCGGGAGACCGGCGTCTATACCTGGAGACGTCCGCGTCCCGCTCCTCTCTCGATTTCTCCGCGTTTGGACCTGGCACCTCAGCCGCAGAGGGGCCGGCCATGCTCTACCTCATCAAGCGGCTGAGCAGCCGCATCAACCGTAGACTCTCCCAGGGACCTCGCCGAGAGGCCGACGCGTTCTGGGCCGCCAGCGACGCCGCCGCTGCCGTGATGGACGTCGAGGTGACCGAGCTCTGGCTCGGCGAAGAAGAGCTCAACGCCATGCTGCGCTCAGGCGAGCTGAAGTCGACCGACCTGGCCCGGCACGGGAACGTCTGGGTCTGCCTCGTCGACTTCCCGCCTTGCGAGCTCGAAGCGCTGAAGGCGGCCCGGTGCGAGCGGCGCCGAAGAATGCTCGGCTACGGCGGCTCCTTGCTTTTCGTCATCCTGGGCTATGCCATCATCCTCTACGTGTGGTTCTGACTCGAGGACTCGCCGCCTCTGCAACCGCGTCCGGCGTGCCGTGGTGACACGCAGCCCCAAAGGGCGCTACGCGTCGCCCTGGTGAACGCGCGGGCGCTCAAAGACAAGGCCAACCTGGCGCTCGCGGCCGGCCGCCTCGAGAAGGCCGAGGTGCTGGTCCGCCAGGCGCTCACCCTCGTCCCCCGCGATCCCGCCCTGTGGGTGAAGCACGCCGACACCCTGCGCCGCCTCCACCGCCTGCGCGACGCGGCCGCCTCGTACCGCATGGCCGCCTCCCTCTTCTCGCAGGAAGGGCACGACCACCGCGCCATCGCCGCGCTCAAGGTGGCGCTCGACCTCCTGCCCGAGGACGTCGACTTGATCGCCGACCTCATCCGCGTGGAGATGCACCGCACCCGCCGCGTCGAAGCCCCGCGCCTGTCCCCCAACGCCCTGCGCACTTCCGTCCACGCCGAGACCGACCCCGAGCCCACTCCGCTGCTCGCGCTGCCAGCCCTCCCGTCCAGCCCCTCCGAGTTCGCCCTCCAGGTGGAGGTGGAGGTGGAAGCCAAGGCCAGGAGCGCCTGGCCCCAGGTGCGCCGCCTCTCCGACCGCGAGGTGGCCATCAAGTCGTCCGAGCAGGCCCGGTGGATTGTCATCTCCTCGGAAGTCCCCCTCTCCGTCCGCTTCGAGGACTCCCTCGACATCGACGAAGTCATCCCCTGGCTGGAGTGACGCGCGGCGCTGTCCCACGTTGTCCGACAGGGTGGTTGTGTGTCGGGCAACGGCTGTTGTATGGGCGAGGGTCCAGTCGTCTCATCGGGGAGCCTGCCCGTGCCCGTGTCCATGCTCATCACCGCGCTGTTGGCAGCCCCCTTGCCGGCGCCCATGCCCGGCGAGGCGGAGGCCCAGCGTTTCAAGGACTTGTTCGAGCGCGCCGAGGCTCAATTCTCTGCCCAGGACTACGGGGCGGCCATCGCCCTCTTCCGCGAGGCGGACCGGATGCGGACGACGCCCGAGGTGGCCTTCGACCTCGCCAAGTGCTTCGAGCGGCTGGGCGACGAGGCGTACACCGCTTTCTACTACCGCCAGTACATGAAGCGGGCCCCGTCCGCCCCGGACACGCTGGAGGTGGCCGAGAAGGTAGGCACCACCCTGGCCCAGGCCGAAGCGGACGGGCAGGGCTTCCTCGAGCTGGAGGCCCCCCGCGCCACCCGCGTCGTCATCGAGGCCGTCAGCTTCCCGGAGCCGCCGGTGGCCCTCTTCCTCGCGCCCGGCGACTACGAGGTGAAGGGCGAGTTCCCCGGCGGCACGCGCACGATGATGGTGCACATCGCCACCGGCCGCACCACCACCGTCCTCTTCGAGCCCGTGCAGCCCCCCCTCATCCCGCTGGAGCAGTCGCTGTCCGTGGAGCTGATCGCCAAGGGCTACGACGCGCCGCCCAGCGGGCCCTCGAAGCTGCGCCTGGCCAGCTACCTCACCGCGGGTGCGGGCGTGGCCGCGCTGGTGGCCGGCATCATCCTCGGGGTGTCGTCCAGCGCCGACGCCGCGAAGATCAACGACCCCAGCCTCACCTACGCCGAAGCGCAGGCCGCGGCCGACGCCGCCAACGCCAAGGGCATCGCCGCCAACATCCTCTACGGGGTGGGCGGGGCGGGCGTGGCCGGCGGCGCGGTGATGTTCATCTTCTCCATGCCCGAGCCCGGCATGAAGTCCGGTGGAGGTGGCCGATGAAGGCCTCCCGTCTCCGGCGCCTCGTCGCGCTCCTCCTCGCCCTCGCGTCGCTCGCCGGCTGCGCCGTGGGCCACCGCGCCGACCCCGACGGCCACCGCTGTGAGGCCGGCGGCCTGTGCCCCAGCGGCTACTCCTGCGTGGACGGCGTGTGCCGCGCCGCCAACACCAACCCGTGCCAGGCCGTCGCCTGCGACGCGCCGTTGAACACCTGCGTCGGAAACTCCCTGCGCAGCTTCTCCGGCGGCTGCGAGCCGGCTACCGGCCAGTGCGTCTTCGTCCCCAGCGACACGCCCTGCGCCGCCGGCTGCGTGAACGGCGCCTGCGTCGACCCCTGCGCCAACGTCACCTGCCTCACCCCGCCCGCGCCCGCCTGCGCCAACGCCACCACGCTGCGCACCTTCGCCCCCACCGGCACCTGCCAGGGCGGCGCCTGCAGCTATGCCCAAACCGAGGTGAATTGCCCCAACGGCTGCGCCAACGACCTGTGCCAGGGCGCGGACCTCTGCGCGGGGAAGACGTGCGACATGCCGCCCGCCCCGGTGTGCAACGGCGGCGCGCTGCGCACCTTCGACGGCACCGGCACCTGCGAGCCCAGCACCGGGCAGTGCGTCTACGCGGCCAACGACACGCCGTGCCCCAACGGGTGCAGCAACGGCCAGTGCGTGCTGCCGGCCCTCACCTTCACCCAGGTGGGCCCCCGGGTGCGCTTCCCCATCAGCGCCATCGACGTGGCCCCCAACTCCGGGGGCAACTCGGTGGTGGCGGTGGGGCAGGGCGGGATGATGGCCCGCTGGAACGGCGCCGCCTGGACCGAGGTGCGCACGCCTGCCCCCGTCAACTTGAATCGCGTGCAGTTCGTCACCGGCGCGCTGGCCTACGTGGTGGGCGACAACAAGACGGTGTGGACGTACCGGCCCGGCACCGGCGCGCTGCTGGCCACCACGCTGCCCGGCGGGAGCACCAACACCAGGCTGGTCGGCCTCTCGGGGCGCGGCGAGTCGGACGTCCTCGTCGCCGACGCCGCCGGCACCTGGTGGCACCTCACCCTCACCGGGTGGCAGACGGGCTCGCTGCCCGCCTCCGATGGGCCGTACGAGATGAAGGCGGCGTACCTCGACGAGTCGGGGCGTCAGCGCATCGTGGGCCAGTGCGGCTCCAACGGCGAGAGCTGCGTGGCCTACCGCTTCCCTCCCCCGGGGACGACGCTCCTCTGGCGCGTCGACACCCGCACCGACACCCTGGGCTTCGACGCCATCGGCGGCGGCTTCGACGTGCCCACCACCCTCAGCGCTTCCGAGGTCTTCACCGGCCAGTCGGACAACGACCTGGTGGTGCACTCCAACACCGGCAGCTTTTCCTCGCAGTCGGTGTCGCCCGCGCTCAGCGGCAGCGGCGTCGTGGGCGTCACCGCGCAGAGCGCCACCACCAGCCGCCAGGTGTACGTGCTGACGTCGTCGGCCGGCAGCGGCACCGTGGGCCACCTGGTGCGGCTCAGCCGCTCCGGCGGCGCCGTCACCGCCACCAACGCGCTCGACCTGTTCCAGGGCGAAGAGGTGCTCAGCCCGTCCGAGGCCACCGGCGTCATCGTCGCCGAGGTGAACCGCCCCCGCCGCAGCAACAACATCTTCCGGCGCTCCATCGCGGTGGACCAGGCGCTGGACGTGGGCGAGGACCTGGCCGGCGCGTCGGTGGACAGCGCGGGCACGCTGGTGCTGTCCAGCATCTACGGCGACGTGGCCACCCTGGCGGCGGGCGCGTCCACCTTCAGCTTCCGCCGGCCGCCGGTCGACCTGTCCATCAACGCCTTGGAGGCGCGGCGCGGCACCGGCACCCTGCTGGTAGGCACCGACTACGCCACCGGCGATGGCGTGGTGTACCGCGCGCTGCCCACCAGCTTCACCGAGCTCGACAACACCCCCGGCACCACCTGGAACGCGGTGTGCCGCGTGTCCGACACCGAAGGCTGGGTGGTGGGAAGCGGCGGCGCCATCGCAGCCGTCACCGCCAGCGGCGTGTCGCGGGTGACTTCTCCTGCCACCGAGGACCTGCTGGCGGTGGACTGCGCGCCGGGCGTGGCGGTGGCGGTGGGCAGCACCGGCACGGTGGTGGTGCGCAACGGCGGCGCCTGGATGAACGCGCCCCCTCTGCCTGGCGCCGGCAACTCCAAGCTGTCGGCGGTGGCCCTCACCACCGGCGGCTTCTTCGTCGGCGGCGACGGCACCTTCGCCCGCTTCGAGAGCGGCGCCTGGCGGCCCTTGCCCGCCCGCACCGGCCTTGCGTCGCTGCTGGCCCGCGGCCCCAACGACGTCTACGCCACCCTCGTCAACGGCACCCGCACCGACGTCCACCGCTTCGACGGCGCCCAGTGGGGCAACAGTCTCCTCCAGGTGACAGGCGTGCTGGGGGGGGGTGTGCAGGTGGGCGGCAGGGTGGTATGGGGTGGGACTGGCGGAACCGTGGTGGAGGGCCGCTGACGCATCGAAGACATTGAATTTACAGGCTGCACGGCTGGGGTGCCGGGGCGCCGTCGAGTCTTTGGAAGGGGCCGAAGACATGCTGAGGGGAGAGTCGTTGGATCCACGCATCCGCATCCGCGCGCCCTTGCGCTGCGACGGCATTGGCCGGCTGGACTGTGCTGAGGACGCGGAGTCCGGTGGGCGCATGGCCGTGCGCTGGCTGCCCCTGGACGCCAACGGGGACGCGGCGGTGAAGGCCTGCGCGAAGTTGCCCGAGCACCCGCGGCTGCCCAGAATCCGCCAGACGGGCCAGGTGGGCAGCTCGGCCTTCGTGGCCATGGACTTTCCGGAAGGGGCGCTGTTGTCCACGCGGGTGGGCGAGCGCCTCGAGGTAGACGAGGTGATTCGGCTGGGCTCGCAGTTGGCGTGCGCGCTGGCCACGGTGCACGCGCAGGGCGTGGTGCACGGCGAGATGAGCTGTGACTCGGTGCTGCTGGTGGCGCCGGACCACGCGTACCTGTGGGACATGCCGCTGGTCATCGCCAACCGGCTGACCGATCGCCGCGGTGAGAACCGGCTGATGCAGAACCTGGTGAAGACGGCCCCCTTCCTGGCGCCGGAGCGCGCGCGGGGCGAAGGGGCCAGCCAGGCGTCGGACGTGTACGCGCTGGGCGCGGTGCTGTGCGTGGCCGCGGGGGCGCCGCTGCCGGTGGCCTCCACCACGCTGGGCGTGGTGAACCAGGTCGCCACCGGGGCGTGGACGCCGCGGGTGCCGATGGTGCTGCCCGAGCCCTACCGCTCCACCCTGGCGTTGATGGTGTCGGAGGACCCTTCCGCGCGTCCGCCCGCCGACGAGGTGGCGGCCATCTTCGCGGAGCTTCCCCCGGCCGCGTCGCTGCCCACGGTGCCGGAGTTCCCGGTGGTGAAGCTGCCGCCCGAGCTGCTCGCCGCCGCCGACGCGCTCCTGCGCCGCCCGTCCGCCGAGACGCCCGCGGTGCCCTCGGAGCCCTTCCGCTCGCGGGAAGCCCCGCTGCTCGCCGAAGCGAAGGCCGACGACGCCGCCGAAGCAGACACGGTGAAGCGCGCGGCCGTGGTCCGCCCCGAAGACACCGCGAGCGACGGGGCGAAGGCGGAGGCTGGCGCGACCACCGAGCAGTCCTCGCGCGCCGCGGACGCCACGAAGGCGAAGGCCTCGGCCTCGGCGCCGTCCGCAGCCGACAGTCCGGTCGCGCGGCCGAAGAGCGGCACGTCCGAGCAGGCGGTGGCGGAGCAGCTGAGCGCTCCGGAGAAGACCGGTACCTCCGGGCCCACGCCGGCGCAGGTGGTGGCGGAGAAGCTGAGCGCTCCGGGGAAGACCGGCACGTCCGGGCCCATGCTGGCGCAGGCGGTGGCGGAGCAGCCGAGCGCTCCGGAGAAGAGCGGCACGGCCGGTCCTACGCCAGCGCAGGCGGTGGCGGAGCAGCCGAGCGCTCCGGGGAAGACCGGCACGTCCGGGCCTACGTTGGCGCAGGCGGTGGCGGAGAAGCTGAGCGCTCCGGGGAAGACCGGCACCTCCGGGCCTCCGTTGGCACAGGCGGTGGCTGAGAAGCTGAGCGCTGCGGGGAAGGCCGGCACGTCCGGGCCTACGCCGGCGCAGGCGGTGGCGGAGAAGCTGAGCGCTTCGGGGAAGGCCGGCACGTCCGGGCCTACGCTGGCGCAGGCGGTGGCGGAGAAGCTGAACCCTGCTTCCGCGCCGGCGGTGCAGATGACGGACACCATCTCGGTGTCGCACGAGCTGCACCAGGCGGGCGCGGTGACGCTGTCCGCTGATGAGGTGCAGGCCATCGTGCGCTCGAGGCGGCAGGTCATCGTGGTCGCGGCCGGCCTGGGCGGAGCCATCCTCGCGCTGATGCTGGTCGTCTTCCTCCTCGCGCAGTCCCGTGGTGAGCCGCAGGCGGCGCCACCTCCGCGCCCGGCGGTGGTGGCGCCCTCCGCGCCCGCTCGCCCGGTGGTGCCGAAGGCCAGGCCCTCGCTTCTGGACGACGAGCTCGCGCCGCTGCCCCAGCTGCCGCTCTTCCCCTCGCGACCCGCTGCGAAGCCCTCGCCGAAGGCCGTGGCGCGCCCGGCCCGCCCGGCCCCGGAGCCGGCGGCTGCGCCCGTGCAGCTAGCGGCGCCGAGTGAGACGAGCGAGACGAGCGAGACGAGCCAGGTGGTGACGCCCGACCCGACCGATGCCCAAGACTTCAGCTTCCTGGACTCCAGCGCCGAGGCGCCCACCAGCGAGCTGAAGCGGCCCCGGATGTGACACGCGCTGGGGACGCGCACCGACTCCCGCGCGTCAAGGCGCCTTCGTCCCGCGGCGCGGCCCCGAAGCACCAGGCCCGCCGACGCGCCCACCAGCGAGCCTCAAGGCCTCCGGAGGTGACACGCGCACCAAATTCCCCCGCGTCAAGGCGCCGCCGCCCCGCGGGCGCCCTTCCGAAGCGCCAGGTCTGCTCCGCGAGGTGCGGCTGGCGGCTGGCGGCGCACGGGCGAGGTCCGCCTGTTCGCCCACCTCCCCGTTAGCGCGTGGGGTGCCGCTGACCCTCCCGCCGGCGCGGCGGGACTGGGCTATAGACTCGGCCCCAGGGGCCTTGGTGGGGGGCGGGGAGTTTCGTGATGCTTCATCGCTACCGCGCGCTGGTGGAGTCGCTGACGCCGCGGCAGGCCACCGAAGACGAGACCGACCGCGCCCGCTTCCTGGTGCAGGTCTTCCTGGTGGTGAGTGTGGTGTGCCTGGCGTACGCGCCCTTGAATCTCCTGTCGGGCATGTGGGGCCAGCTGGGGCTGACGGCGGTGGTGCTCTTCTGCTCGGCGGGGCTGCTGCTGCTCCTCGCGCGCGGCGTGAAGCTGCGCGTGGCGATGCACCTGTCCCTGGGCGCGCTGACGCTGCAGTTCGCCGCCTCGACGTTGATGCAGCAGCCGTTCGATTCCACCAACCTGATCGCCCTGGTGCTGGTGCCGGTGATGGCCAGCTACCTGCTCGGGAGCGGCGGGGGTTGCTGGCTTTGGGCGTCGATGGCCCTGGGCGTGGCGGCGTACGCGGCCGGAACCAACGGCCTGGTGGTGCCGGTGGTGGACGAGAACCCCCACGTCAGCGCCGTCTTCAACCTGTGCTTCGGCATCCTGGTGGCGTGGATCTTCACCCGCCGCTTTGACGCCCTGCGCAGCCGCTCGCTGGAGCGGATGCGCGAGGCCGACCGCGCCAAGAACGTCTTCCTCGCCACCGCGGGCCACGAGATCCGTACCCCGATGAACGGCGTGCTGGGGATGACCGAGGTGATGCTCCAGGAGCCGCAGACGCAGAAGCAGCGCGAGCAGCTCGAGGTCATCCAGCGCTCGGGCCAGCACCTGGTGGCGCTCATCGACGACCTGCTGGACGTGACCAGGCTGGAGGCGGGCAAGCTGACGGTGGACGTGGTGGCCTTCGACCTGCACGCCACCCTGCGAGACGTGGAGGCGCTGGCCCGCCCGCAGGCGCTGGCGAAGGGGCTCACCTTCTCGGTGGAGCGCGACGAGGGCCTCCCTCGCTGGGTGCTGGGCGACTCGATGCGGCTGGGCCAGGTGCTGAACAACCTGGTGAGCAACGCGCTCAAGTTCACCCCCGCCGGCGGGCAGGTGCGGCTGGCCGCGCGCGCTGAAGGGCGGCGCCTGGCGCTGTCGGTGAAGGACTCGGGCCCGGGCATTCCGCTGGAGGACCAGGAGCGCGTCTTCAGGCCCTTCGAGCAACTGGACGGTGGCTCGCGGCGGCGGCAGCCCGGCACAGGGCTGGGGCTGGCCATCTCCCGGCAGTTGGTGGCGCTGATGGGCGGCGAGCTGTCGCTGGACTCCGCCCCGGGCCGCGGCACCACGCTGGAGGTGCGCCTGCCCCTCAACCCCGCCCCGCGAGAGGTGGACTCCTCGCCGGCGCTGGCGACCGAGCGTCCGGGCAGCGCCGCGCGGGTGCTGGTGGTGGACGACAACCCCGTCAACCTCAAGGTGGCCACCGCGCTGGTGGAGAAGGCGGGCTTCACCGCGCTGGCGGCCTCCAGCGGGCCGCAGGCCCTGGCGATGATGGAGCAACAGCCCGTGTGCCTGGTGTTGATGGACTGCCACATGCCGGACATGGACGGCTTTCAGACCGCCGAGCGGATCCGCGCGCAGGAGCGCGAGGGCGCGCGCCTGCCCATCGTGGCCCTCACCGCCTCGGCCGGGCCCGACGACGTGGCGGCCTGCAAGCGCGCCGGAATGGACGAGTGCCTTGCCAAGCCGGTGCGCCTCGACGCCCTGCGCGAGGTGCTGCACCGCTTCGGCGCCGCGCCCGCTACGCGTCCCAGCTGATGAGGAACTCGTGCGCCGGCGCGGTGGCCGCGCCGTTGTCCACCTTGAAGCCCTTTGCCCCGAGCAGCCGCCCGCCCTCCTCGATGAGCCCCCGGTAGAAGTCGGGGACGCCGCTGGCGTCGGAGAGGTGGATGCGCGCCTGGTTCCCCGAGAGCGCGGTGAACTGCGTCTGCAGGTAGTTGTTCCCCGCGCTCAGCGTCTTGTTGAGGCTCTCGAGCGCCCGCCGGGTGCCGATCAACTTCAAGAAGGCGATCGCCGCGCGGCCCACCAGCGTCTCGTTGTAGCCGCGGGTGGACAGCGCGCCCAACTCGGCCATCGCGTCGCGCATGGGCATTCCGGGGAAGAGGGCGGGGAGGACGCGGTGGCAGGCCTTCACCACCTGGCCCACCGGGTAGCCGGGGAGCAGCTTGTCGAGGTTGATGCCTTCCTGCTTCACCAGCGCCGCCACCTGAGGGGTGAGCCGCGGCCCCAGGCCCTTGATGAAGATGGCTTCGACGACCTGCCCGTACCAGAGGTGTTCTTTCATTCGACTGCGTGGACTCTACCGCGTCCCTCACAGGCCGAGGTGTTCCTTCCAGGAGCGGGTCAGGAACAACCCACGTGGGTCGACGCGCCGGCGCACCGCGCACGTGCTCGAACGGCGCGCGCTTGGCCTGCCACACCACCAGGCGGTCGAAGCTGCGCTGCGGCCACCACATGAGGCGCGCGTAGTCGGTGTCGAGGAGGAAGCGCTCCAGCGACGGCAGGCCGCTGTCGGGCCGGTAGCAGCCGTCGGACTGGCGGGCCGGGACAGAGGAGGCCGGGTCGTGCACGTCACGCCACCAACAGGCCGAAGACCTTCTTGTACAGCCAGCTCGCCACCGGGAAAGGCGACACCAGCGTGCCCAGCGGATCGAAGTAGTCGCGGCAGAAGACGACCTTCCCGTCGCGGCCGTGGCAGTCGGTGGACATGGCGTTGACGAAGACGGGGCCCACCGCGAAGCGGACCTCCATCGTGTAGGTCAGCGTGAAGAGCGCGTCGTCACCCACCACCTCGAGGTCCTTGAAGACGAAGCGCTTGTACTGGCGCAGCGCCTTCTTCCAGTACGCCTCGAAGGTGACCAGCCCCGTCTCGTCCACCACCGGGTTCACGAAGCGCACCTCGGGCGCGTAGAGCTTCGGTAAGTCCTCGAGCGCGGCTTCACGCTCGACGGAGACGCGCTCGTAGAAGTCCTTGATGCGCATCGGCAGCGTCGGTGCAGGCATGGCGGTTCCCCTCTCGTGGTGGGCGGCGAGGCTACCCGCTCGCGCCGGCCGGGTGAGAGCAATTCGGTGACTTTCTGGATGTCTCACCGCTTTGCGCGTTGGCCTGGAGCGGCTACACCCCTGGGCCGCATGAGCTCCGAGCGCCTGGATTTCCCCGAGGGCTTCCTGTGGGGCGTGGCCACCGCCGCGCACCAGGTGGAGGGCGGCAACTTCAACAACCAGTGGTGGCAGTGGGAGCAGCAGGGAAAGCTGCACGTCCCCGACACCGCGCGCGTCTGCCTCGACTGGTGGCACCACGCCGAAGCGGACTTCGATCGCGCGAAGGCGCTGGGCCTCAACGCCTTGCGCCTCTCGGTGGAGTGGAGCCGCATCGAGCCCAGGCCCCGCGAGTTCGACGCCGTGGCCATCGCGCGCTACCGGCAGCTTTTGGAAGGCCTCAAGGCGAGGGGCCTCACCCCGATGGTGACGCTGCACCACTTCACCAACCCGCTGTGGTTCGAAGCGCGCGGCGGGTGGCTGCACGACGCCGCGCCCGGCCTCTTTGCGCGCTTCGTGCGCAAGGTGGTGGAGGAATTGGGCGACCTCTGCGACTTCTGGTGCACCATCAACGAGCCCAACATCTACGCGCTCACCGGCTGGGTGCTGGGCGACTTTCCCCCGGGCGGGCAGGGCGACGTCCCCGGCGCGCTCAGGGTGCTGGGGCAGCTCATCCGCGCGCACGGCGTGGCGTACACCGTCATCCACCGCCTGCAGCCCCACGCCCGCGTGGGCTGGGCGCAGAACTTCAACACCTTCGACCCCGAGCACCGGCTGTCTCCGCTGGATGTGGCGGTGACGCACGTGCGCGACCTGTTGGTCAACGACCTGGTGCCGCGCGCCATCGTGACGGGCGACGTGCCGCTGCCGCTCGTGCTGCTCACCGGCGACGTGGGCGAGGCCCGAGGCACCTTCGACTACGTGGGCATCAACACCTATTACCGCGACCTGGTGCGCTTCGACCCCACCCAGCCGGGCGAGCTGTTCGGGAAGAACGTGCCGGCGCCCAACACGCCGCGCAGCGACCAACCCGTCACCGGCACCGGCTGGGGCGAGGTGTACCCCCAGGGCATCTCCCGCGTGGCCGACGAATTGAAGAAGGCGAACAAGCCCTGCTACGTGACGGAGAGCGGCGTGGCGGACCACGCGGATCGCCTGCGGCCCTGGGTGCTGGCGAAGGCCGCGAAGGCGATGCACGACGCGCTGGGGCGGGGCGCGGAGGTGAAGGGCTACTTCCACTGGACGCTGGTGGACAACTTCGAGTGGGCGGAAGGCTTCTCCACCCGCTTCGGGCTGTTTGCGCTGGACGTGCCCACCCAGCGAAGGACGGCGCGGCCCAGCGCGGACCTCTACGGGAGGATGGCGCGGGCCAACGGGGTGACGAAGGAGCTGCTGGCGCCCTTCGGGGACGAGGTGGTGAGGGCGGCGTTTCCTTCAAGGCAGTGACGGCTACTCGCTGACCTGCGCGGTGGACAGGTAGGGCCCGCGCTCGAACTCCGCCACGTAGTACCAGGGCGGGGAGATGAGCTGCGAGAACACGACCAGCCGATCCCCGCGCTTGAGGTACCCACCGAACTCTCTGGCGGCCATGCGCCGGGCCAGCTCCTCGTCGGTGACCTGCGGCAGCTCGAGCGGCTTCTCCAGGTCCATCCCCGGCTTGATCTCCTGCGCCGCGAGGCCCCGGCGCACGGTGATCTTCCCCTCGGAGGTACACAGGTAGGCGTCGACGAAGCCCGGCATCTCGGACAACACCAGGCGCTGGGCGAACTCCTCCACGTTGACGTCTCCCACCACGACGCCCACCACCTTCCCCTCTCTCGTCAGCGCCAGGAGCGCCGGCAACCGCAGGCCCTTGCCCAACGGACTGGGGTTGGGCGCGGCCCATTGCAAGGTGTGGTGCTGCAAGGCCGCCCGGTACCAGGAGCGCTCCCGGTGGTCGTACCCCTCCGGCATCTCCCGGCCGGGGAACTGCATGTACGCGCCGTCAGCGAGGCCTACCCCGACCCGAATCCAGGCCGAGTTGCCCCGCTCGAGGGCGGCGTCCTGCTCGGCGGGGGGAGCGTCGAGGAACTCCCCGGGCAGGCTGCTGAGGCCCGCGCCGCGCAGCCACGGCGCGACGCGCGAGAGCACCAGCGTCGAGGGCGGCGGCGGCTGAGCCGGCCTCCCCACCCAGCTGATGGTGGGAGTCGTCCAGTTGACGTTCGTCTGGTGGCGATCGGAATACTGGAGCGGCGGCATCGGCTGGGCCGCGAGGGCGGCGAGGGCCGCGTCGTCCACCCGGCCCTCCTCGCGCGCCATCGTCTCCAGGGTGACGGCGGCGACCCGCTCGAGGGCCGCGCTGAGATCCGACAGGTGGACGTCGATTTCCTGCCCGCGCTGCTGGGTGGCCACTAGCACCTTCTGCAGCCCCTCGAGGTCGCTCGCCGCCCGGCGCGCCGTCTGCGCCGCGAGGACGAGCGACACCATGATCGCCACCCCACCGGCGGTGCAGATCGCCGAGAGGACTCCGAAGAAGAAGGCGGGGCGGCGGGCAGCGGCCCGGGCCAGGCGGCGCGCCAGACCTTCCCGGTACACCGACACCTCCTCGTCGCGGATGAAGCGCCGCACGTCCTCTGCCAGCTCGGTCACCGAGGCGTAGCGGTCGGACACCGTCTTCGCGGTGGCGCGGCGCACGATGGCGAGGAAGGCGGCGGGCAGCTCGTTCCCGTCGCAGTCCTCGGTGGACCCGGTGCGGCCCGCCATCGCTTCCTTGTGCGCGTCGGAAGAGGAGATGGTGCTGCGCGCCGGCCGCAGAGTGCCCAGCTCCAGCAGCATGAGGCCCAGCGCGTATTGATCCGCAGCCGGACCCACCTCGTCGATGCGGCCCTGCGCCTGCTCGGGCGCCATGTACTGGAAGGTGCCCATCACCTGGCCGTACTGCGTGTGGCGCTCCGGGGAGCTCCCCGTGGCGGGCGGCGTGTGGGACGGGACCGCGGTAGGCGCACCGGCGAAGGCGTCGCTGTCCACGGGGGGCTTCGACGCCGAGGGGGCCACGGTGGGCGCGGAGCCGAAGGTGGACGGGGTGGGGCTGGGGCCGAGCTCGACGATGGAGATCTCGTCGTCTTCTTCCACCCCGGTGGTCGTCACCCGCGCCAGGCCCCAGTCCATCACGTACACCTCGCGGTGGTCGCCCAGCATGATGTTGTCGGGCTTCAGGTCGCGGTGGATGACCCCGCGGGAGTGGGCGAACTCCATGGCGCTGCAGGCGCCGAGCAGCCCGTCGAGGCGCTTCTTCAGGGCGTACTGGCCTTGCGGCTTGCGCTCCTCCTCCGGCGCGAAGGCCGCGTCGCGCATGTACTGCGCCAGCGTCATGCCCTCCACCAGTTGCATCGCGAAGGCGGGGGCGCCCGACTCGGAGAGCTCCAGGCTGTAGAGCGGCACGATGTTGGGGTGCTCGAGCTGCGCGCCCACCTGCGCCTCCAGCGCGAAGCGGCGCACCAGGTCGGCGTCGCCCCCCAGCTCGCTGCGCAGCACCTTGAGGGCCACCACCCGGCCCAGGCGACGATCCTGCGCCACGAAGACGCTGCCCATGCCGCCTTCCCCCAGCAGCCCGTGGAGGTCGAACTTGTCTTTGACGTTGGGCGCATTCGACGCGCCGTCCGCCGCGATGCGCTCCGGGGCCACGTCGACCTGCAGGGCCTTGATGGACTTGCGCTTGTTGGCTTTGGGGCCGGAGGGCACCGTCGGGGTGTTCAGCTTCTTCGTGTCGGACATGGAGGGGGACTGTAGTCGCGGCCCAGCGCCTGCGCCGACCAATGGTGTGGCTAGATCGTCAACCACGCCAGCCGCGCGCGCCCGGGGCAGGCACCGTACGATGCCCGCCCATCGTGCCGCTTCCCCCTGTCCCGCTCGAAGAGGCGCTCGCCCAACAGCAGCGGGACTTCTACGCCGGCGAGGGACAGGGCGCCTTCGCCGGCATCGTCCCCTTTCGCTTGAGCACTTCGCGGGCCATGGCGCGCCTGGTGGTGCAGGCCGCTCGCGCCTTCGCCCGCACCCGCAGCGTGAAGCGCGTCCGCCTGGTGGACGTCGGGGCCGGCACCGGTCGCCTGGGCTACCACGTCCGCGCGCTGGCCCCCGACGTGACGCTCGTCCTCACCGACGCGTCGGAGTCGATGTGCGCCGCGCTCCGCGCCCATCCCCAACTGAATGGCGCCGCCGTGGTGCACGCGCCCGCGAATGCGCTCGGCCTCGCGCTCACCTGCAGGCCCGACGAGGCCCTGGTGGTGGTGGGCACCTACCTCCTCGACACGCTGCCCCACGCGTTGGTGCAGGCCCCCGGGGGCGAACGCGCCTTCGTCGACGGAGACGGCGCGTCGTCCTTCCACCCCGCGCCGGTGGACGCCTTCACCCGCGCGTACGTCGCCCGGCTGGGGCACGGCCGCGCCTTCCTCCCGGTGGGCGCCTTCCGCTTCCTCTCCGCGCTGGAGCACGCGCTCGCCGCGCCCGCCCTCGTCCTCCTCGCCGACAAGATGGCCACCTCTCTCGAGTCCGCGCGCGAGCCCGAGCACCCCCGCCTGGTGCGGCACGGCGCCGGCGCCTCGGTGCTGGTCAACCTGGACGCGCTGCGCTGCTGGCTGGGCTGGCGCGGCGTGACGCAGGCGCCCGGAGGGAGCGAGGACCTCGTGGTGGCGGCGTCGGTGCTGGGCGGGCGCGTCGCGGTGCCGGACCTCTTCTCGGGTGTCGTCCATCCCCTCGACGCCCAGGCGCGCGTCACCGCCCTGCGCGACGCCAGCGACCCCGCCGCGGGTGTGCTGGCCCTGGAGCCCGACGGCGACGTGGTGCTGGAGCTGGCCGACGCGCTCGTCGCGCAGGCCGGGCGTGGCGTGCCGGACTCGGTGCGGGCAGATCTCGGCGTGTGGCTGCTCGACGCGGCGCGCGGCAGCTTCTTCCTGCCGGCCGACGACGTGTCCTTCCACGCCGGGCGGGTCCTCCACCGACTGGGCTTCGCCGGCGCGGCGGTGGCCTGCTTCAGCGAGTCGCTGAAGCGCCACGGCGACGAGGTGGTGACGCGCGTCCACCGCGCCGCCAGCCTCCTCGCCCTCGACGCGAAGGAGCAGGTCCTGGCCGACGTGGACGTCGTGCTGGCACGGGAGCCCGAGCACCGCGAGGCCCGCGCTCTGCGCGCTGCCGCCACGAGGGAAGGGGACGCGAAGTCAGGTGATCGCGATTGATCAACTGCCACCGCGCGATGATCGGACCAGGCCTCGGGCAGGGGCATGGGGCGCCAGCCTCCTCTGACGAATCCTCTGCAGTTTCATCCGAACGCCAGGGATCCCCGGTGCTTGTGAACAGCGGCTGGCGCGGTGCGAGTTGAACGAAGCGCACGAAATCCGGCCGCTGCCGGCCAACCTGCAGAGGATTCGTCAGAGGAGGCTGCGGCCCCCCACCCCCCAGCGACCCTTCGGACTGCAGCGCGCGGATCTGCTGCGATCGCAGCGCGCAGGGCAGTGATCCACCACCCACCCGGGCGAAGCGCCTCACAGTGGGGCGGGCGGAGCGAGACGGGCGGGGAATCCGGGCTACACTCGGCGGCTCGATGGTGCTCGCGCTCCTCGCCGCGTCCGTCTTCGGCGGAACCCCTCCGGAGTACGCGGTGGTGGTGTCCCGCCGGATCGGCGCGACGCCCCAGGTGGCAGACGGGCTCGCCACCTCGTTGGGCAAGGTGCTGGACGCCGCGGGCCATCCTCGCCTGGGGCGCCTCCTCCCGGCGAGCGAGCTGAAGCCGCGCCTGCTGGCGGCGGGCCTGCCGGACCCTTCGGTGTGCAACGGTGCCTCCGCCTGCGTAGCCACCCTGGCGCGCGTGTCCGGGCTCACCCACCTCGTGGCGCTGCAGGTGGTCAAGGTGGGCGGGGACCTGGCGCTGGACGTCAGCGTGGTGGAGAGCCGTACCGGCAAGACGCTGGTCGCTGAGGCGCGCACGCTGAAAGCGAAGACGGCCACCGGCGAAGTCGGCAGCCTCGCCGCGGCGGTGCTGGCGAAGCTACCGGACCCGGAGCCGGAACCTCTCGACACGCCCGTCGCCCCACCGCCGCCACCGCCCCCACCTCCTGCCGCACCCGGCTCCCCAGAGCCCCCGCCCACCGTGCAGACGGAGACGGCCCCGCCGAAACCGTCGTCGTGGTCCTGGGGACTGCGCGCCGAGCTGTTGGGGGCGGCGCCGGTGTCCTCTCCGCAGAGCCAGCTCTACAGCGTCGGCTTCTCGGGCCGGGCCTCGGCCTTCCTCGGGCTGCGCCGCTTCATCGACGTCCTGCTTGGCCTCGGCTACGGCGTGCTGCCGCCGACCTCCGGCGATCCGCTCAACACCGGCGCCTCGTGGCTGTCGGTGGGCGTGGGCGGGCGGGTGCACCGTCCGTGGGCCGGCGCTCAGGTGATCCCCTCGGGCGACGTGGGCCTGGCGTGGGTGCTGACGGGGCCGGCGAGTGGCTTGCTCCACCACCTCGCGCTCCTGGCGGGCGGGGCGGTGTACTTCCGTGGCGCGGGGTGGCCGGTGGCGCTGGGGCCGGCGGTGCGCTTCGAGTACGTGGTGAAGCTGCAGAGTGAGGCCAGCTACCCCGGCTACGACGCCGCGCTGCTGTCCTTCGGCGTGGCCGTGGAGTGGCTCGCGTCCGCCGCGGATCGGGAGGAGAAGTAGGCATGGCCTCGCTCGTCCGCGCCTTCCTCGCCGCCTTCGCCCTGGGGTCGTTGGTGAGCGCCTGCCTCTCGCCCATCACCCGCGGGTACGACGCGTCGGTGTGCGCGTGCGCGTCGAACGCGGACTGTCCCGGTGGACACGAGTGCGTGGACTGCTTCTGCCAGCCGCTGGCGAGGCCGTGCACCACCAACGCCCAGTGCGCGCCCGGCGTCTGCCAGTCCGACGGCGGCTGCGGCGCGTGCGTGGGCGGCGCCACCTGCACCACCAACCCCAACCGCTGCCTGGTGGGCACTGCGCAGTGCACGGGGACGGTGCTGACCTGCCTCGACAGCACCAGGCCGTCGCTGGTGGGCGTGCCCTGCGCCGGCGGCGTCTGCAACGGCGACGGCGGCTGCGTGGCCTGCGACGCGGGCGAGGACTGCTCCACCAACGCCAACGCCTGCGTGCGAGGCGTCGTCTCCTGCACCACCGGCAGCCCGGTGTGCCTCGACTCCACTTCGCGCTTCGACGCCGGGCACCCCTGCGGCGCCGGCCAGATGTGCGACGGCGCGGGCACCTGCGTGGGCTGCGGGGCCGGCCAGGCCTGCAGCGGAAACCCCAACCGCTGCCTGGTGGGCCTCACGTCCTGCGCCGGCGGCGCGCCGGTGTGCGTGGACTCCACCGCGTTGGTGGACGCCGGCACGCCCTGCGCCACCGACTCCGTCTGCACCGCCCAGGGCAGCTGCCTGGCCTGCGACGCGGGGAACCCGGCCGCCCAGTGTCTTCCCTCCGTCACCGAGTCGGTGCCGTGCGGGCACTGCGGCCGCCAGCAGCGGACGTGCGCGGGCACCTGCACCTGGGGCGCCTTCGGCACCTGCATGGGGGAGACGCCGGAGGACCTCGCCTCGCCCATCCTCTTCGTCGATCCCGCCACGCCCACGCCGGCCGGCTGGCGCTGCATCTCGTGCGGGGCGGCGGACCCCTTCTTCCGGCGCTTCCCCCGCGGCGCGGCGACGGCGCTGGGCACGGGCGGCTCCGACACCCACGACCACCAGGCGCTGGTCACCTTCGGCGACTACACCGGCGCGGGAGATCGCGACGCCATTCTCTGTGGGACTGACGCCGTGGGGCGGCATTCGCTGGGCAGCGCGGACGCGGGCCTCATGTCCGCCTCCAGCCTGCCGCCGTACCGCAACCTGAAGCTCATCGAGCCGATGGCGCCGGCCCGCTACCTCCCGCCGGGCGTGGTGGTGCTGCTGGACACGCCGGACATGCCCAACGGTGACTTCACCCGCTACACCGCGCAGGACGGCTACTTCATTCGCGGAGAGGCGAGCGTGGGCACGGGAGGCGCGATGAGCCACTCCCACACCGTCTCCGGCACCAGCGGCCCGGCCTGGCTAGGCCCGTACACCGGGGACTGCCACGGCGGGAACTGGAGCAGCATCTGCTGCGCCGCCTCGAGCAGCACGCACACCCACGCCTACTCGGGCACCACCCCGGCGGTGGGCAACATTCCTCCGCACAGCATCCTCAACATGGGCGAAGTCATCACCGCGAACCCGGTGGACATGCCTGTGGGGATGATCGCCCTCTTCACCAGCGCGCCGGGGCCCAACTGGCAGGTGCTGTCCACCACGCTGGTGTCCAACGAACTCCTCCAGGCCGGGCCCAACCCGGACCTCGACGTCACCACCGGCTCCACCACCCACGCGCACGGCGCCACCAGCGGCACCACGGCCACGGCCACCGGCGCGACGCCGCCGGGCACCTACGGCACCGCCGAATCGGAGGCCGTCTCCGTCGGCCACTCCCACAGCTTCTCGGTGAGCGCGACGTCGTCGTCCTCGCACCTGCCACGCTACATCGACGTCATCATCGCGAAGCGGGTGGTGGACGGGAACGCCTGCCCCTGAGCAGCGTCAGCGGGGCGAGGCGCGCGGGGCCACCACGTCGATGTCGATGGGCTTCACGTCCCACACCCGCTCGGCGTAGTCGCGGATGGAGCGGTCGCTGGAGAAGAAGCCCATGCGCGCCACGTTGAGAATGGAAGACGTCACC
>JADLDB010000140.1 GCA_020846875.1 Myxococcales bacterium
CGCCCGGCGCGACGGGCGGCCCCCTCACCCCTGGCAGGGGTGAGGGTGAGGGGTGCGGGGTCGCCGTCTTCCGGCCCACGGCCGGAACGCCACCTCAATGGCCTTCGCGCCGGAAGGCGCACGTCACTCCACGCGGCCCTGGACTCGTGGCCATTCCACCGAGCCTGTACAGTCGCGCGGTGTCCTCGCTGCGGCGCCTCCTCCCCTGCACGTCGCTGCTCCTCCTGGGCTGCTCTCTCATCGTCGACACGCGGCCCCGCTGCGAGTCGGACACAGAATGCCTCGCCTCCCAGCGCTGCGAAGAAGGCTTCTGCGTGCCTCGCGACGCCTCCGACGGCGGAACGGGCGGAGGAGGAGGCGGCGGCGGCGCGGGCGGTGGCGGCGGAACCGATGGCGGGGCAACCGGCGGCGGCGGCGCGACGGGCGGAGGGGCCGGCGGCGGCTGTCAGCCCGAGTCTGACGCCGCGCTGTGCAGCCGCCTGATGATTCAGTGCGGCGCCGCCAGCGGCCTCGACAACTGCGGCGTGCCGCGCAACGCGCAGTGCGGCACCTGCAGTCCCCCGGACGCGTGCGTCAGCGGCCGCTGCGTGTGTACCCCCGAGTCAGACGCCGACCTCTGCCGCCGCCTGGGCAAGGCCTGCGGCCCCGTGTCGGACCAGGACAACTGCGGCCTGCCCCGGACGGTGCCCGACTGCGGGACCTGCGACGCCGGCACCTGCGCCGACGCGGGCGTGTGCCCCAACTGCGTCCCCGAGACGGACCAGGAGTTCTGCCAGCGCCAGCAGCAGGCCTGCGGCCCCTTCAGCGGCACCGACAACTGCACCCAGCCGCGCAGCGTCCCCTCCTGCGGCTCCTGCAGCGGCGCCGACGTGTGCGGCCCCACAGGCGCCTGCTGCACCCCAGAGACGAACCCCCAGTTCTGCGCCCGCCACGCCAAGAACTGCGGCTCCCTCAGCAGCACCGACAACTGCGGCCAGCCGCGCACCGCCAACTGCGGCGCAGCCTGCGGCTGCGGGTACACCTGCGCGTCCAACGTCTGCACCGCGGCGTGCTCGGTCAACCCCGGCGGCAACTGCAGCTGCCCCGAGCAGTGCTGTGGCTCCGGGATGAACTGCGCAGGGAATACCTGCTGCCGCGCCCTGGGCACCTCCAGCGGGTGCAGCGACGGGGCGTGCAACAACTGCTGCTCCGGCTGCAGCTGCGGCGGCGCCTGCCGGGCCGCTTCGACGTGCGCCAGCATGGGCGTCACCTGCTGAAGACGCCGCGGCTCGCCCGCCGGCCCGCCCCGTGGCTCACCTGGGCCCCTCGTCACTTCGCCGCCAGGTACCCCCGGGCCTTGAGCAGCTCGGCCGTCAGCACCGCCCCACCCGCGGCCCCCCGCACCGTGTTGTGCGACAGGGCCACGAAGCGCCAGTCGAAGACGGCGTCGGCGCGCAGCCGGCCGATGCTGACCGCCTGCCCCTGCCCGAGGTCGCGGTCCAGCTTCGGCTGCGGCCGGCCCTCCTCCTCGAAGTAGGTGAGGAAGGGCCTGGGCGCGCTGGGCAGCTCGAGCGCCTGCGGCGGCCCCTGGTACCCGCGCCACGCCGTGAGGATGTCTTCCTTCGACGGCTTCTTCTCGAAGGCCACGAAGACGGCGGCCAGGTGCCCGTCGGACACCGGCACCCGCACGCACTGGGCGGTGATGGCCGGCCCGGCGGCGCTGACGACGCGCCCGTCCACCACCTGGCCCCAGATTTTGAGCGGCTCCTGCTCGCTCTTCTCTTCCTCGCCCTTGATGAAGGGGATGACGTTGTCCGCCATCTCCGGCCAGCCCGCCAGCGTCTTGCCCGCGCCCGACACCGCCTGGTACGTGCACACCGCCACGCGGGTGGGCCCGAAGGCCTTGAGCGGGTGAAGGGCCGGCACGTAGGACTGAATGGAGCAGTTGGGCTTCACCGAGATGAAGCCGCGCGTCGTGCCGAGCCGCCGCCGCTGCGCGTCGATGACGGAGGCGTGCTCGGCATTCACCTCCGGAATCATCATCGGCACGTCCGCCGTCCAGCGGTGCGCGGAGTTGTTGGACACCACCGGCGTCTCGGCGCGCGCGTAGTCCTCTTCCAGCTTCGCGGTCGCGTCTTTGGGCATGTCCACCGCGCAGAAGACGAAGTCCACCGTCTGGGCCACCGCCTCCACGTCCGAGGCGTCGCGCACCGTCAGGCCCGCCGCCTGCGAGGGCACCGCGCCCGCCAACGCCCAGCGGCCCTCCACTGCCTGGGCGTAGGCCTTGCCGGCGGACGCGGGGCTGGCGGCCACCGCCGCCAATTCGAACCAGGGGTGCTGCGCCAGCAACTGCACGAAGCGCTGGCCCACCATGCCTGTCGCGCCGAGGACGCCCACCTTGAGCTTCGAAGTCATGCCGGTGCCATACCGCGACCCGGCCCGCGAAGGGAAACGGCCGCCGCCGCTGCGCCCGCCACACGTCCAGCGCGTTGGCGGGGGGCCGGTGGCGAGGCCCTTCTCCCCGTCGCCGCTTGACGTCGCCCGTCCCCACGCCGCGAGGCCCGCGCACCGGGAGGCGCTGGGCACGGAAGATGCGCTTCGTCTGCAGGCGCGCGGTGACGCTCTTCGGCTACGGTTGACGGCTCATGCGGCTTCTCCTCTTCGCGGCAGCCGGTGTCGTCCTCCTCCAGGCCTGCGGGGGCCTCTCGTCGCAGCTGTGCGGCGCGGTGGGCGAGCCCTGCTGTGAGGCGCAGGCCTGCAACTCCGGTGGGCGCTGCGGCGCGGCCAACACCTGCGAGGCGTGCGGCGGCGCCAGCCAGCGCTGCTGCCTGGCCAGCCCGGCGTGCGCGGGCCAGGCGAATTGCCTGGACGACGTGTGCCTGCCCTGCGGCGGCAAGGGGCAGAGCTGCTGCGAGGGCGATGTCTGCGACGGCGCCCTCACCTGCACGGCGGGGAGCTGCGCCGAGGTCACCTCCTGCACCAACCCCTGCGACGTCGGCACGTCCCGCTGCGCCTCGGGAGGCATCGAGACGTGCGTCGCGGCCGGCGCGTGCCCCGCGTGGCGCACCACGGTGAGCCAGTGCCCCGGCGGGACGAGCTGCCTGGTGACGGGCGACGTCGCGGACTGCGTCGAGGCCTGCCCGGGAGCCTGCACGCCCGACGCGGTGCTGTGCACGGTGGAAGGCCTCAAGCGCTGCGTCGTCAGCGGCGGCGGCTGTCCGTCGCTGGTCACCGAGCCGGACGACCCCGGCCGTCCCCAGTGCGTCACCGGCGGCGTCGTGGGCACGGAGCTGGTCTGGGAGAGCCCCACGCCCCTCAACACCCCCCTCGCCGCCGTCGCCGGAGACCTGGCCGGCAGCTACTGGGTGCTGGACGCGCTGGGCAACGTCGTCCACAACGCGCTCGGCTCGTGGGAGTACGAGGTGCGGGCGGCGCCAGGCAAGCGCGCGCTAGCCCTCACCTCGTGCAACCTGGGCTCGCGGCTGGTGGCCGGCGGCGAAGGCGGCACCATCTACCGGCGCGGCTTCGGCAGTTGGACGGAGGAGAACGTGGGCGCCGCGGTGACGCTGAGCGCCGTCAGCTGCAACTCCACCAGCACCTACGCGGCGGGCAGCGACGGCAAGCTGTACCTGAAGGGCTCGGGCGCGTGGAGCAGCGTTTCCACCGGCGTCCTCGGCCCCGTCAACGCCCTGGGCTTCCTCTTCAGCCAGCAGCGGATGTTCCTCGTCGGCAACGGCGGCCAAATCGTCAACTGCGACCTGGCCGCCATGCCCGTCACCTGCGCGTCCGAGAGCGCGCCCACCACAGCCAACCTGCTGGCGGCGTGGGGCGACACCTTCACCGACACCGTCTATGCGGCCGGCACCGAGGGCGCCTTCCTGGAGCGGATCGCTGGCGCCTGGCAGCCCATCGTGCCGATGGACGGCCCGGTGACGGCCACCCTGCGCGCGGTGCACGGCGTGTATGACTCCGGGAATTCGCGCACCAACGTCGTCGCGGTGGGCGACGACGGCGCCTACGTCGCCCGGCCGGTGCTGTCCTTCTTCAAGAATGTCGTGGCGCCCGAGCCGCTGACGGGGGTGATGGTCATCGACGCCGACAACGTCTTCGTGTCCAGCCTCGCGGGGAAGCTCTGGTACTCGGACCAGCTCTCGCCCCCGCCGGCCGTCCCCTTCACCACGCGGGGCGGCGCCAGGCCGACGACGAAGACGCTGCGCGGCGTGGCCAGCTTCGGCCCGGGGCGGCTCCTCGCGGTGGGGGACGACGGCACGCGCCTCAAGCGTGAGAGTGGCGCCTGGCTGCCCGACGCGGTGGGCGTGCCCACGACGCAGGCCCTGCGGGCGGTGGCGGCGCGCAGCAACGCCGAGGCGTACGCGGTGGGCGGGGCGGGCACCGTCCTCGCGCGGCGCTATGGCAGCTGGAGCGACGACGCGCCGGGCGTGACGGCCTCGGCCCTGTACGCGGTCGCGCTGGACGCCGAGAAGGCCTGGGCGGTGGGCGACGACGGCGCGTGGCTCGAGAAGACGCTGGCCGGCGGGCAGTGGGCGCCCCTGGGGCAGGCCGCTTCCACCCAGCCGCTGCGGGGCCTCGCGGTGCGCGCCGACGCGGCAGGAAAGGCCGCCGAGGTGGTGGCCGTCGGCGGCGGCTGCACGGTGCTCTCGAAGGTGGGCCCGGCGGTGACGGTGGTGCCGGTGGCTGGCTGCCCCCCCGGCACCCGCCTCCTGGCGGCGGCCTTCACGCCCTCGGGCGAGCTGTACGTGGGCGGCGAAGGCGGCGTGGTGTTCCACCGCACCACCTCGGGCTTCCAGCGCGAGTACCTCGCGGCCGGCACCCTGGAGGCCGTCAACGCCTTCGTCACGCAGGGCTCCACCGTGTGGGCGCTGTGCGACTCGGGCGAGCTGTTCCGCCGCACAGGCTCGACGTGGGCGGCGTACGCAGTGGACGTCACCCGCGACGCGCTGGCCGCGGGCGTCAGCGACGCGCAGGAAGGCGTCTTCTTCGTCGGCGCGCGCGGGCTCGTCTGGCGCAAGCCCTGAGGCGGCGCGTCGCCGGTTAGAGTTCCTCGATGGTGGTCAACTGCCGGGACGACAGCGCCTTGTTCGTCCACTTCGGGTAGTCCATCGCCAGCCCCGGGGGCGACAGCCGCACCTTCGCCTCCATCACCACCTGGTTGGGCGGGCGGCCCAGCTCGGCGAACCTTCCCGACCAGTCGCGCGCATAGAAGCGCGTCGGCTCGAGGCCCTTGCCTTCCACCTTGTAGACGACCGGGTTGAGCGCGCTCATCGTGCCCAGCACGCTGACCTGCCGGCCCGCGAACTGCTCGACGAACTTGTTGTTGGGCGAGCCCGGCGTGAAGACGTTGTTGAGCGCCACGGTGAAGTCGCGGTGCGCCCTTCGCGCCGTGTCCTCGACCAGCTTGCGGTTCTCCGGCGCCAGGGTGTTGGTCAGCTTGTTGCGGATGCGCGTGACGGCGCGGTCCGGCGACAGCCCGTCGAAGCCCTTCTGGATGATGAGGTCCGTGGCCTTCGGCGGGCGGCCCAGCTTCGGCGGCAGGGTGATGACGGCCTTCGGCTCCTTGTAGGGCACCGAGGGGACGGAGCCGCCGGGGAGCGGAGGGAGGGTGACGGGTGGCAGACGAATGGGAGCGACCATGAGGGGGACTCTACGTCTGCCGGGAGGCCAAACCAACGGCGTTGAGAGAGTCAGAAGCGCACCGCGACCCCCAGCGCGCCGGCCGGGCGGAACCTCGCGCCCACCTTCCCGTCCACCGCCAGCACCGCGACGCCGGCCTCGCCTTCCAGCGTCACGACGAAGGCGTCCCCCACGAAGAAGCGCACCGCGCCGCGAGGGGCCAGCACCACCGCCGGGCTGAAGGCCGTGCCCGCGGCGGACGACTGCCACAACAGCGCCGGACCCGCCTCGGCGCCCGCGCCGAACCACGCCGGCCCCACCTTCCACGCGAAGCGGTAGCCCGCGCGCCCCTCGACGCCCGCCTCGGACACGCCCGCCGCGCCCACCCAGGCGCCCTGCAGCGCGAAGGCCGGCCCCCACCCCAGCCGCGGCTCGAAGCCGACGCGAACCAGCACCTGCACGCCCAGCTGCGACACCGCCGGCACGACGCCCAGGGACAGGCCGAGGAGCCGCTCGTCGCGCCAGGCGTCGGGGCGCATGACGGCCGCCGCCACGCCGGGGCCCTTGCGGGCGATGGCCGTGGCCGAAGAGATGGGCGTCAGCTCGTCCCACGACAGCGTCTTGCGGCTGCCCTCGGTGAGGGTGACGCGGCCTCCGTAGCTCTGGCCGTCCTTGAACAGGCGCAGCCCGTACTGCCCCGGCGACAGGGCCACCTCGCGGGTGGCGGCGGTGGGCACCTCGACCAGCACCTGGTCGCGCAGCGTGTCGAGCACCACCGCGCGCTCGCTGCCGGGCGGGAAGACGAGCTGCGCGGACGCCTTCTGCAGGGACGACAGCACCAGCTCGCCCTGCCCGGACAGCCGGTAGTCGTAGCTGGGGTGCTGCACGCCCACCGGCATCAACGCGGTGCGGGACACCGTCTGGTCGTACGCGTAGCGGTACGCCTCCCCCAGCGTCACCAGCTTGTCGCCCGAGGCGTCGGCCGCGCCGCGCAGCCCGGACACCAGGTGGTGGGTGAAGACGCTGCCCATCACCTCGGAGGACTCCAGCGCCGCCTCGTCTTCCGCGCTCGAGGTGATGAAGGCGTCGCCGGTGGCCGACAGCGTGTCGGTCAGCTTGATGGCGAAGGGGTCGGCCGGCTTGCCCCCCTTCTGCCGGAAGCCCGCGCCGGAGCGGCAGGCGTCGACAATCACCACGCGCACGTCGGTGCCCACGCCGCCGAGCAGGCTCTTCAGGCGCGAGTAGGGGACCAGCTCCTGCCCCAGCTCGATGGCCTCGCCGTCGGAGTGGCCGGAGAAGAAGAAGAGCAGCACCGTGCGGTTCTCCGGCACGGCGCGCGCCGTCTGCACCTGCTGCGCCAGCGCCTTGAGCGCCGCCTCCATGTCCTTCACCGGCCGGCCCTGCAGCAGCACCAGGCGCTCGGGGGCGACGTCCCCCAGCTCGGTCAACACGCGCGCCACCTTGCCCGCGTCGCTCTCGGCGTAGCGCAGGGGCGGCAGCTCGCCGCGCCCGGCGTTGTTCCCCACCACCAGCGCGAAGCGCGCCGTCTCGGCCAGCGAGGCCGTGGCGGCGAGCAGCACGGCGAGCGTCAACAGGCGCGTCATGTCCTTCGCCCATCGTCGTTCACCCAGCCGGCCGCCGACAAGCGGGGCGCGCGCCTGCCCTGTCAGGAGTGACGGGCAGACGAACGCCCCGGGGTCGGTTAAGTCCCCGTCCGCGCCATGCTGCTCGACGCCCACACGCTGTCCCGCCTCTCTGGAGTCAAGGTGCGCGCCCGCGCGGTGGTGGAAGGCGTGCTGTCCGGCCTGCACAAGTCCCCGCACCAGGGCCAGTCGGTGGAGTTCGCCGAGCACAAGGAGTACGCGCCGGGCGACGAGCTGAAGCACCTCGACTGGAAGGCCTACGGGAAGTTCGACCGCTACTACGTCAAGCGCTTCGAGCACGAGACGAACCTGCGCGCGCTGATGGTGGTCGACGCCTCGGGCAGCATGGCCTACGGCACGGCCGGCCTGTCCAAGCTGGACGTGGCCAAGGTGCTGGCCGCCACGCTGTCGCACCTCCTCCTCCGCCAGCAGGACGGGGCGGGCGTGGCGCTCATCGCCGGCGGGCAGTTCCACGAGATTCCTCCGCGCGCCGCCGCCACCCACCTCTCGGTGTTGCTGGACACCCTGGACCAGGCGCAGCCCGGCGGCACCACCGACCTCGCCACCGCCGCCGACACCCTGGCCGAGAAGCTGCCCCGTCGCAGCCTGGTGTGCGTCTTCTCTGACTTCTTCGACGACCGCGCCGACGCCTTGAAGCGCCTTCTGGCCCTGCGCGCCCGCAAGCACGACGTGGCCGTCTTCCACCTGGTCGACCCGGCCGAGCTCCAGTTCCCCTTCGATGACCCGACGCTCTTCCTCTCCATGGAGGACGAGCGCCGCATCGAGGTGAACCCGCGCGAAATCAAGCAGAGCTACCTGGAGGAGTTCGGCCGCTTCCTCGACGAGGTGAAGGACGCCTGCACCGCCGCGGACTGCGACTACGAGCGCGTCTCCACCGGCGAGCCGCTCGACGGGGTGCTGTTGCGCTTCCTCGCCCGCCGGGGAGGGCGGCTGTGAGTCGAGGCGGCACGCGACGGGACATGCTGCGCCTCGGAGGCCCCGAGACTCTGTGACCTTCGCCAACCCCCTCTTCCTCTTCGGCACCCTGGCGGCCTTCATCCCCCTGCTGGTGCACCTCTTCGACCGCCGCCGGCCCCGGCAGGTCCCCTTCGGCGCCATCAGCTTCGTCTTGAAGTCCCAGCGCCGCACCGCCTCGCGCCTCAAGCTGAAGCGGTTGCTGCTCTACCTCTTGCGCACCTTCATCCTCCTTGCCGTCCCCATCGCCCTGGCCCGCCCGCAGTTCGCCAGCGCGGCCACGGTGGCGCCGTCCCGCGGCCTGGCCGCCACCGCCGTGGTGGTGGATACGTCCCTGGCCCTGCGCTGGAAGGACGGCAGCGCGCTCTTCGACACCGCCCGCGACGAAGCCAAGGCCGCCGTGCGCGAGCTGGCCCCCGAGGAGCCCGCCACCGTCGTCGCCTGCACCCGCAGCCCCGCCGCCGCCGCGCCCCTGGGCTTCGAGCGCGCCCGCCTCTTCGCGGCGCTGGACGAGGTGAGGCCCGGCTTCGAGGCGGTGGACTTGAATCGCTGCCTGGAGGTGGCCGCCCGCGCGCTGGACGACTCGCCGCTCCCCAACCGCCGCCTGGTGCTGGTGAGCGCCTTCACCCAGGCGTCCCTGCACCTCGAGGTGGCGCCGCCCGTCTCCACCGGCCCCAAGGGCGAGAAGCTGAAGCCCGAAATCGTCCTGCGCGACGTGGCGAAGGGCCGCGAAGAGCTGCCCAACCGCGCCCTCATCGACGCCCGCGCCGAGCCCGCGCCGCAGCTGGGCGCCCGCGCCTGGCAGTTCACCTTCACCGTGCGCAACGACTCCGGCGAGGCGCAGAAGGACGTGGAGCTGCGCCTGGAGGTGAACGGCGAGGTCGTCTCCAAGGGCTTCGTCGACCTCTCACCCGGCGGCACCTCGCAGAAGACGCTGTCGCACCGCTTCGCGCAGGGCGGCACGGTGGCGGTGACGGGCGCGCTGGAGGCCGACGCGCTCATCGAGGACGACGCGCGCGCTCTGGTGGTGACGGTGCCCAAGGAGCTGCAGGTGCTGCTGGTCAACGGCGCGCCCAGCCCCCAGAAGTACAAGGACGAGGCGTACTTCACCGAAGCGGCCCTCTCCGCGCCCGGCAGCCCGGTGCACGCCGTCACCCGCGACGCCGACGCCGCCTGGCGCGAGGACTTCTCGAAGTACGACGCGCTCTTCCTCCTCAACGTGGAGGCGCCCCCCGCCGACGTGGCCCGCGCGCTGGCCGCCTTCGTGGAGGCCGGCGGCGGCCTCTTCATCAGCGTGGGGGACCACGTCGAGCCCGAGGCGTGGAATGCCGCGATGGCCCAGGTGCTGCCCCGCACGCTGCGGGTGGTGAAGACGGCGGTGGAGCCTTCCGCCCCCGACGCCTCCTCCCGCGCCGCGCGGCTGGTGCAGGTGGCCAGCGCCCACCCGGTGCTGCAGCCCTTCACCGGCCCGGCGCGCGAGGGCCTGTTGTCGGTGCGCTTCTGGCGCTACGCGCTCTTCGAGTCCGAGTCGGGCGGCGCGACGGCTGAGGTGCTGGGTGCGTTGGACGACGGCGCCCCGGCCTTCCTCGCCGCGCGCCAGGGGAAGGGCCGCGTCTTCGTCTTCGCCTCCTCGGTGGACCGGGACTGGTGCGACCTGCCCATCCGCACCGCCTTCCTCCCGTTGATGCAGCGGGTGGCGGCGTGGCTCACCGGCACCCTCGATGAGCGGGAGTCGGTGCGCGCGCGGGTGGGAGAGACGGTGGCGCTGACGCCGGAGCCCTCGCAGTCGCCGGCCTTCGCCCGCGCTCCGTCTGGCGTGGAGGTGGCGCTCACCCCGGCGCCCGACACCGCCAGCGTCACCGGAGGCCCGCTGCCCGAGCCCGGCCGCTACGAGGTGGTGGACGCGAAGGGCCAGGCGCTGCCCTCGCTGGCCTTCGCCGCCACCCTCGACCCCGCGGCCAGCGACCTCTCCCGCCACCCGGTGGACGCCCTGTCGAATTGGTTCGGCGAGGACGTGGTGAAGACGGCCGGCAGTGGCGGCGAGCGCGCCAGGACTCCGGTGTGGACGTGGCTGCTGGGGCTGGCCGTGCTGGCCTTCTTCTTCGAAGGCGTCCTGCTGCGGCGCTGAGCTCGGCCAGCGCCTTCAGCACGAAGCCGGGCTGCGACGGGGTCTTCACCAGGTCCCGCGGCTGCACCCACGGTACGGCCTGCCGTCGTAAATCCCTCCCAATGCCACAGGTGTTGACAGTGACTGCGGGAGGAGGCGGCGGCCCTGGGCTTCGAAGTGCGCGCCGTCGCTGAAGGCACACACCGTCGCCGCCGGGTGACATGTCGCACCTTCACTCCATGGACAGGTGGGAGCCCCCAGCCGATAACCTCCAGCACGCTTCGGGAGGTTGCCCATGACGAGCATCCATAAGTCGCACCGACCTACCGTCACCGCCCCGCGGCCGCGCACGGACAAGCAGGCGAAGGCGCCGGAGCCGAAGAAGCACTCGGCGCGCGTGGCCCTCGACCAGCGCACCGGCCGCACGTCCAGCTTCGAGGCCTTCAAGCGCGTGCACGTGCACCTTGACGGCCACCACCACCGCAACCACGACGCCGCCAGCACCGGCCGGCGCGACGGCAGGGGCACCGCCGACGACTCCATCGGCCGCAAGGGCGCGGGAGGCACCGCGGACGACTCCATCGGCGGGGACGAGCGGCTCACCCGCGGCGTCGGCTCACGGACCATCGGCGTGGACAAGGGCCGCGACGTGCCCGCGGCGGCGCGCGAAGGGCTGGCGCCGGAGACGCAGGCGAAGCTGGACCGGCTGCTCAAGCACCCGAACGGCACCAAGGCCACCAACGCCTCCTACGCGATGGGCGACAAGGCCTTCGCCGCGATGAGCGCGGAGGACCGCACCAAGCTGGTCAACCTGCTGTCGCGGTGCGGGCCGCGGACCGCGCGGGCGGTGGCCGAGCTGTTCCAGAAGGGGCACTCGGCCAGGCTGACCTCGAAGGCGTCGGACGGCACCAGCACGCTGGACAGCCTGGAGCGGATTTCCAACTCCGACGGGAAGAAGAGCGTGGGGGCGGTGCTCTTCGACATCGCCCGGCCGAACCGCATCTGGCAGGGCCGCGCCCCCACCTGCACCGTCAGCACCATGCAGTACGAGCTCGCCCGCCAGCAGCCCGCCGAGTACGCGCGCTTGATGGCCGGCCTCATCTGCGACGGGGAAGTGAAGATGAGGAACGGCGGCGTGCTGCGGGCCGAGCGCGACGCCATCCGCGCGTCGCACGAGAACAAGGACCTGCGCTCGCGCAGCGAAGCCATCTTCCAGACGGCGGCCATGGAGTACGCCAACGGCCTCGACAACTACAAGGCGCTCGCGCAGGAGACGGACAAGCTGTTGCCCGGGCAGAACTACGCGGGGCTGTACCCGAAGCAGATCCGCAACATGGTGGGCCAGCTCTTCGGCGTCTCGTACAAGACGCGGGAAATCGCCAACAATGCCCAGGCCCGCGACGAGCTCAACCACATCCTCGCGCGCGAGCGCCGAAACCGGCCGGTCATCTTCGACATCAGCATGGGGAAGAAGAACAACCACCTGGTGGCGCTCGAAGCCATCCGCGGGGACAAGGTGTACTTCCGCGACCCCTCCACCGGCGACGTGCGCGCGATGTCCAAGGAGAAGTTCATCAGCAAGCTGGTGGCGGTCCACTACGCCGACGAGCCCGCGCCGACGGGCTTCGTCAGCAGGTTCGCCCTGCTGAAGTACGGCATCGGCGGCGCGGTCGGCACCGCCTCCGGAGTGGTGCGGGACGCGGCCTCGTCCGTCACCAACTTCCTGAGCAAGTGGTTCTAAGCGCGGCTGTAAAGCTCTTTCGCTGACGCCGGGAAATACTGGAGCACGGGCGCGCGGACAACTCTGTATCCCGCGCGCTGCTGGTTCCCGGGCGCGCCATCCAGCACAAGAAGGAGCACCGCCATGACCCGCATTCCGCCCCCCGTCCGTCCGCAGTTGCCCTCCAAGCCCGTGCTGCCGAAGCCGCCGCACACCCTGCCGCCGCGCCTGCCGCCCGGCATCAAGCCGTCGCCCATCGACTGGAAGAAGCTCCTGGGCACGGTGAGCCTCCAGGACCGGCTGGTGGCGGGCCGCCTGCACCAGACGCTCGGCCAGCACGTCAACAGCCTGGCCGGGAAGCTCGCCGAGCTGAGGGCGGGCAACGCCACCCTGAAGCGCGGCGCTGACGGCGTGATGCGCGGCCCCGAGGGCCAGCCGTTGGTGACGGTGAAGCTGGACGGCGGCCGCACCGCGTACGTCGACCCCAACACCAACCAGTACTACCTGCCCAACGACTCCATCCGCTACTGCCGCATGCCGGACAGCATTCAGGCGAAGGGGCCGATGACGCTGCCGAAGGACGCGCAGTTCTCCAACTCGTACTTCACGGTGGCCGAGGTGAAGGACTTGAACCGCATCGCCAACCCGCGCATCGGGCGCATCGTCCTCGACCAGCCGAGCCGCTTCGAAGACGCGAAGAAGTAGCCTGTCGCTTCAAAGGGGAGCCGGCGGCGCGCGGGGCCTTCACGGCTCGCGGTCGCCGGCGTCTTTCTTCTCGTCGGGCTTGTCCGCCAGTTGCTTGAGGCGCCGGAAGGCCAGCCACAGCACGGTGATGAGGACGCCCACCACGATGAGGCCCAGGGTGTCGCGTGGGGTGACGCCCTGCACGGGGGCGTTCTCCGGGGCGGCGGCGAGCAGCAGCACCAGGCCCTCATAACCCCGGACGGATTCGGCTTGCACCCACGCGGCGCTTGTTGCGACAAGCCGCGCCATGAGCCGCATCTACCGCCAGCTTCCTCCGAAGGGCACCCGCATCGGCCTCGCCTTCTCCGGCGGCCTCGACACCCGCGCCGCCGTGGCCTGGATGACGAAGAAGGGCATGGAGGTGTACTGCTACACCGCCGACCTCGCGCAGCCCGACGAGAAGCACCCGGCCGACATTCCGCCCCTCGCGAAGACGCACGGCGCGAAGGGGGCGCGGCTCATCGACTGCCGCGACGCCCTGGCTCGCGAAGGCCTCACCGCCCTGCAGTGCGGCGCGTTTCACTTGGGCATCGGCGGGAAGAAGTACTTCAACACCACGCCGCTGGGCCGCGCGGTGACGGCCACCGCCATCGTCCGCGAGATGAAGCACGACGGCGTGCACGTCTTCGGCGACGGCTCCACCCACAAGGGCAATGACATTCAGCGCTTCTACCGCTACGGCATCCTCGTCGACCCCCAGTTGCACATCTACAAGCCGTGGCTCGACTCCACCTTCGTGCACGAGCTGGGCGGCCGGCTGGAGATGTCGAAGTTCCTCGAGGCCTCGGGCCTGCCGTACTCGATGAGCGCGGAGAAGGCGTACAGCACCGACGCCAACATGCTGGGCGCCACCCACGAGGCGAAGGACCTGGAGCACCTCGACAAGTCGATGAAGGTGGTGTCGCCCATCATGGGGGTGGCCTTCTGGAAGTCGGACGTGGCCATCGAGCCCGAGACGGTGACGGTGACGTGGGAGCAGGGCACGCCGGTGGCCTTGAACGGCAAGCGCTTCGGCTCGCTGGTGGAGCTGTTCCTCGCCGCCAACGCGCTGGGCGGGCGCCACGGCCTGGGGATGAGCGACCAGGTGGAGAACCGCGTCATCGACGCCAAGTCCCGCGGCATCTACGAGGCGCCGGCGATGGCGCTGCTCCACCTCACCTACGAGCGCCTGCTGTCGGTGGTGCACAACGAGAACACCACGGACCTCTACTGCTCGCTGGGCCGGCGGCTGGGGCGGCTCCTGTACGAGGGCAAGTGGTTCGACCCCGAGGCCATGCTGCTCAAGGAGGCCTTGGTCCGCTGGGTGTCCACCGCCATCACCGGAGAGGTGACGCTGGAACTGCGGCGCGGCGACGACTTCACGATTGTCTCCACCCACGCGGCCCAGTCGGCCTACGCCCCCGAGAAGCTGTCGATGGAGAAGACGGAGGCGGCCTTCTCGCCGGAGGACCGCATCGGCGCGCTGGAATTGCAGAACCTGTCGGTGGGCGACAACCGGGCGCTCTTGCTGCACTACGCGCAGGCGCTGGCGCTCAAGAAGAGTGAGGACCAGCTCAAGGGCCTGCTGGAGGGTTGAGCGCGGAGGGCGCAGGCGGACGGCGCGCTCTTCGCGGGCTGCACCTGCGGCCAGCCGCCTGCCGTCCGCGAGATTCGTTTTGTCGAAAGAGGCACAGGATGCCTCTTTGGACAATACCGACGCGCCTGGTGGCGCCGCTGGCGCCCTCGCCGCGGCCGCATTATGCGGCGCTCCATGCCGCTGCCTCCCTGTGGGCTGTACCGCACCACCAGGCCGCTGGGCGAGCTGCCCGCCGGGCGCCTCGTCTACTTCCACAACCACGGCGACCCGAGCGCAGGCGTCTACCTCCCGGGTGACTGGAAGCTGAACCGCGCGTCATGGCAGCCGCGTGGCCACACCATCCCCGACGAGGCGTGGGCCCAGTCGCTCGCGCCGCTGCCCGCCGAAGGGCTGTACCGCGTCAGCGACGACTTCTTCTGCTGCGAGAAGCAGTGCGTGCGCTTCCCGAAGTCGCAGTTGGTGCAGCTCGGCTACGACGGTGAGGCCAACGCCATCCTCTTCGTGCCGGAGTGGACGTCGAAGGGCCTCGGCTTCCCCGAGCGCGGCACGCGGCTGGACGCCTCGCGCCTGTCGAAGCTGGAGCCGCTGTCCGTCGCCACGGGCGAAGAGTCCCCCAGGGACTCCTTCGTCCACTGACGCTACTCGCACTGCCCGGTGAGCGGGTTGCAGATGCCCCTCAAGAAGAGGCACGGCGACAGGGCGTTGACGCACTGGAACACATCGCAGCACTGCCCGGTGGTGCACGGCGCGCCGCCGAGGGAGCAGAGGTCCAGCCCGCCGTCGAAGTCGAAGCCGCCGTCGGAGCTGTCGCCGCCGCCTCCGGAGCCGCCGCCGAAGCCGCCGCCCGCGCCTCCCCCGAAGCCTCCACCCGTGCCGCCGCCTCCGGCGCCGCCGCCGGAGCCGAAGACGCACTGTCCGGCCTGACACGTCTGCAGCGGCGCCGCGCAGGTGGCGCACACCGCGCCGTTGCGGCCGCACGCCTGGTCGCTGGTGCCGAACTCGCAGACGCCGAGAGTGCTGATGCAGCCCATGCACTGCCGGCACTGTCCGCCGAGGCACGTCTGGCCGGTGACGCAGGCCGTGCACACGTTGCCGTTGGTGCCGCACTGCGCCGCGCTCTGGTTGGTGATGCACTGGCCGCCGTTCGCGCAGCAGCCCGTAGGGCAGGTGCTGCTGCTGCACGCCGCGCCCCCACCGCCGCCCGTCGCGCCGCCGCCCACTCCCCCGCCAAGCCCTCCGCCCGAGCCGCCACCCATTCCCCCGCCCGCACCTCCGCCGGTGCCGCCGCTGCACTGCCCTCCGAAGGCGGACGCGCCCACCGGGTCGCACGCCTGGCCCCCGCTGCAGGCCATGCACGCCGCGCCGCCGAAGCCACACGCAGAGATGTTTCGGCCCGCCGCGCATCCGCCCGTCGAGGTGCAGCACCCGTCACACGTCGAGGGCCCGCAGGACGTGCCTCCTCCGCCGCCTCCTGTCGCACCCCCGCCCGTGCCTCCGCCGCCAGCACCTCCTCCGCCAGCACCTCCACCGCCAGCACCTCCTCCGCCAGCACCTCCTCCGCCGCCCGAGGACCCCAGGCAGTTGCCCAGGGTGCACACCTGGTTGGTGAAGCACGGCTGACACAGGGTGCCGCCCACCCCGCACGCCGCCTGGGTGAAGCCCGTCTGGCACTGGCCCGCGGTGTCACAGCACCCGGTGCACGAGGACGGCCCGCAAGTCGGCTTTCCGCCGCCGCACGAAGCACCAATGACGCCTCCGGCGAGGAGGGCAAGGACGAAGGCGAAGGAAGGTCTCATCGAAGCCAGACACCTTAACCAGGCCACCTGTGAAAGGAGAATGCGAGCCGGCTGCGCGAAGGTCTTCTTGTCTGTTACACCACGGCTATGCGCCAGTGCCTTCTCGTCGTGGTGGCCGTCGTCGCAGTGGGGTGTGCGCACCCTTTCTCGCGCATCCAGCCGGGGATGAACTCGACGGAGGTGCGCGGCACGACGGGCAACGTCGCGCCCAGCAACGTCGTGCCGTGGAGCGCCAGCGCCCAGTCCTGGTACTACGGCGGAGACCGCTGCATCCTCATCATCGACGACAAGGTGGTGGCGAAGTACTCCCCCGATGACGCCCCCACCGGCACCACCCCGGCCGTCTGCGCCCCTCCAGGCGTCACGCCTGCCTCCCCGCCGCCGCCGGCCTCGGCCCCCGCGCCCACGCCCTGACGGGCCTCGGCGTGAATTGCATCGGCGCAAGCGCGGCCGCGCGTTAGAGAGCACCTCCGGGAGGAGTACATGACGACTCGTGCGTTCTCGTTCTTCCGCGCCGGCGGCTTCGAGCAGGTCCGCTTCGACTCCGGCAAGGACCTGCTGGCGCTGGAGCACCTGGACCAGAAGCTGTGGGTGGCGCTGGCGTGCCCCACGAAGGGCCTCGCCTTCGACGCGCGTACTCTCGAGCTCATCGACACCGAGAAGGACGGCCGCATCCGGGCGAAGGAGCTCATCGAGGCGGTGAAGTGGACCGGCACGCTGCTGAAAAACCCGGACGACCTCCTCAAGGGCGCCGACGCGCTGCCCCTCTCCGCCATCGACGACACCACCAGCGAAGGCAAGCGCATCATCGAAGCGGCGAAGACGGTGCTGGTCGGCCTGAAGAAGCCCGACGGCTCCTCCATCGCCGTGGCCGACACCGCCGACGCTTCCAAGGCCTTTCACGCCCAGCCCTTCAACGGCGACGGCGTCGTCACCGCCGCGTCCGCCGGCAGCGACGAGACCGCCAAAGCCCTGCTCGCCGACGTCATCGCCTGCGTGGGCAGCGTGGAAGACAAGTCCGGCCAGCCCGGCATCAATGAGGACAAGGTGAAGGCCTTCTTCGCCGACGTCGCCGCCTACGTGCCGTGGCTTCAGAAGGCCGAGGCCGACGCGTCACTCTTACCGCTCAAGGCCGACACCGCCGCCGCTTTCGACAGCCTGAAGGCCGTCCGCACCAAGGTGGACGACTACTTCGCCCGCTGCCGCCTGGCCGCCTTCGACTCGCGCGCGGCCGCCGCGTTGAACCGCGAAGAGAAGGAGTACCTGGCCCTGGCCGCGAAGGACCTCACCATCACCGCCGACGAGGTGAAGGCCTTCCCCCTGGCGCGCATCGCCGCCGACGCGCCGCTGCCGCTGGACAAGGGGCTCAACCCGGCGTGGGCCGGCGCGATGGCCACCTTCTCCGCGAAGGTGGTGACGCCGCTGCTGGGCGCGAAGTCGGCGCTGACGGAGGCCGAGTGGGCGCAGTTGACCGCGAAGTTCTCCGCCCACGAGGCGTGGCTGGGTACCAAGGCCGGCGCGTCGGTGGAGAAGTTGGGGGGGGAGCGCCTGAAGGCCCTGGCGAAGGACGGCGCGCGGGCCCCCCTGGACGTGCTCTTCGCGAAGGAGAAGGAGTGCGAGCCCGCGGCCCAGGCCATCGCCTCGGTGGAGCGCCTGGTGCGCTTCGTGCGCGACCTCCACCGGCTGGCCAACAACTTCGTGTCCTTCCGCGAATTCTACCAGCGCAAGGGGCCGGCCATCTTCCAGGTGGGCACGCTGTACCTGGACCAGCGCGCGGCGGAGCTGTGCGTGCGGGTGGACGACGCCGGCAAGCACGCCACCATGGCGCCGCTGTCCCGGGCGTGCCTGGTGTACTGCGACTGCGCGCGGCCGGCGACGGGCGAGAAGATGACCATCGTCGCGGCGATGACGGACGGCGACTCGGACAACCTGATGGTGGGCCGCAACGGCGTCTTCTATGACCGCGACGGCAAGGACTGGGACGCCACCGTCACCAAGCTGGTGGACAACCCCATCTCCATCCGCCAGGCCTTCTGGAGCCCCTACAAGAAGCTGGTCCGCTTCGTGGAAGAGCAGGTGGCCAAGCGGGCCGCCGCCGCGGAAGAGGCCTCGCACAAGGACGTGCTGGGTAAGGCCGTCGCGGTGGACAAGTCGGCGGACTCCGGGAAGTCGGAGGTGGCGCCCAAGAAGCTGGACATCGGCGTGGTGGCGGCGCTGGGCGTGGCGGTGGGCGGCATCACCGCGGCGCTGGGAGCCCTGCTGCAGGCCTTCTTCGGCCTGGGCCTGTGGATGCCGCTGGGCTTCGTGGGGCTGCTGCTGCTCATCTCCGGGCCGTCGATGCTGGTGGCGTGGCTCAAGCTGCGGCAGCGGAACATCGGCCCGCTGCTGGACGCCAACGGCTGGGCCGTCAACGCCCGCGCGCTCTTGAACGTCCCCTTCGGGCGCTCGCTGACGAAGGTGGCGGCGCTGCCCAGAGGCTCGCACGTCGACACCGTGGACCCCTTCGCGGAGAAGAAGCGCCCGTGGAAGCTGTACCTGGCGCTCCTCGTGCTGCTGGGCCTCGCCGTCGGCTACTACCTGGGCAAGCTGGACGGGTGGCTGCCTCCCGCGGCGCGCAGCACGGCGGTGCTGAAGGACATCGCCCCGGCCACCGAAGCGCCCGCGCCCACGCCCGAGCCCGACGCGCCCAAGGCGAAGTAGCCGCCGCCTCCTCCGCGAGACGCTTCGCGCATCCCGCCCCGGCGCGAGGCAGACTCGCGCCCCATGGCCCCCCGACTCGACCTCCGCTGCCAGTCCGACGCCGACCTCGAAGCGAAGCTGCTGGCCGAGGCCGAGGTGCGCCGCGCGGTGGAGAAGCTGGAGCAGGAGCCGGACCTCGGCGCGCGCCGCCAACTGCTGGCCACCGCGGTGCGGGTGACGCCGGCGATGAGCCCCCGCCTCGACGCGCTGGTGTCCAACTGCCGCGAGAAGCTGGGCATCGAGACGGCGGTGGAGATGTACGTGTACCCCGACGCCGCCTTCAACGCCGGGTGCGTGCGGCCGGAGCAGGGCCGCGTCTTCGTCCTCCTCTCCTCTGCCCTGCTGGAGGCCTTCGACGACGAGGAGCTGCGCTTCGTGGTGGGCCACGAGTTGGGCCACCACATCTTCGAGCACCACCGCCTGCCGGTGTGGCTGCTGGCGGGGGAGGACGGCGCGCCTGGCCCGCTGGCGATGACGCTCTTCGCCTGGTCCCGCTTCGCCGAGGTGTCCGCGGACCGCGCCGGGCTGGTGTGCGCCGGGGGCCTGGAGCCGGTGGCGCGCAGCCTCTTCAAGCTGGCCTCGGGCCTCAAGGGCGGCTGGTGCAGATGCGCGCCGGCGACCTGCTGGCCCAGGTGGGTGACTTGCGCGAGGAGCTGTCCCGCGAGGCGTCGGCGCAAGAGAAGCCGCGCGGGGACTGGTTCGCCACCCACCCCTTCAGCCCGCTGCGGCTCCATGCGGCGAAGCACTTCGTGGCCTCGGCCCTCTTCGACGGCGGAGGTGCCTCGCGCGACGAGTTGGAGGCGCAGGTGGCGGACCTGATGTCGCTCATGTCCCCCAGCTACCTGACGGAGCCCGGCGAGGTGCCGGAGCTGATGCGCCGGCTGCTCCTGGCGGGTGGGGTGGTGGTGGCGGCGGCTCACGGCGACGTCGAGGCGAAGGAGAAGGCCGCGCTGGAGAAGTTCTTCGGGCCGGGCACCTGCGACCGGTTGAACGTGAAGGCCCTGGAGACGGACCTCGAGCGCCGCGCCGGCGAGGTGAAGGAGAAGGTGCCTGCCTTGAAGCGCCAGCAGGTGGTGCGGGACTTGTGCGTGGTGGCGCTGGCCGACGGGCACGCCTCCGACGTGGAGCGCGAGCTGTTGCTGCGCATCGCCGGCTGGGCGGGCGTGGAGGCGGCGCTGGTGGAGAAGACGCTGGCGGCCCCGGCCCGGTTGGACTGAGACGCGGTCAGGGCAGCGCCGCGTGGAAGAAGGCCGCGATGCGCGCCGCGATGGCGAAGTCGGCCGCGTTGTCCGCCTGCGCGGAGCCGCCGTAGCCCGTCCGCGGGGTGGTGGTGGTCCGGTCGATGAGGTCCCACAGGGGAAACCCGGCGCGGGCGGGGTTGAGGGAGTGCCCCGCGCCCGGGAAGCAGGCGTACGCGTCGCCGTGCAGGGGCACGTGGCCGGCGTCGACCAGCCGCGCCCACGCCACGTCGGACTGCGGACAGGAAGGCCAGATGCCGTCGTCCCCCGCCGCCAGCAGCAGCACCGGGCCGTCGATGGCCTCGACGGGAATCTCGGCGCGCGCCAGCAGCCCCGCGTCCGCGGCCTGGGCGAGGCCGGCGCGGAAGAAGGGCTCGGAGAGGGACACCGGGTAGCCCGCGTCGCGGGTGACGACGGTGTTGCTCCCGGAAGGCCAGGGGACGAAGGGCACGTCGCCGCCGTCCAGCGTCCAGGTGGACACCGTGGAGCTGCCCGGGGCCGCCCACGCGTACCCGCCAGGCACCAGCGCCACCACCGCGTCGACGTCCGAAGGGAAAGCGGCCGCTGCGAGCAACGCGCCTTCGCCGCCCCGCGACACGCCGAGAATGCCCACCCGGCCCGCGCTCACGTCGGGCATCGCGCGCAGGCGCTGCACCGCGCGCTGGAAGGTCTCCAGGGGAATCCGGCTCATCCCCGACGGCTTTCCGGGCACGCCCCAGTACGCGACGGCCAGCACCGCGAAGCCGTCTCGCACCAGGGCGCTGCCGGTGAGGGCGCCCCCGTTGAGGCCGCCCTCCGAGCCGCCCCACACCACGACGCCCGGGAAGGGGCCGCTGCCGGGCGGCCGGTAGAAGTCGCCGTACAGCCCGGTGCCCGTCGTCTCGCGGAAGGAGGTGATGGTGGTGCCCGGGGGCAGCAGCGCGCGCGGGAGGACGACGGTGAGCGGCGCGCCTGCGTCCCAGCGGGCGGTGACGGTGGTGTCGTGCGAGCCCGGCGCGGAAGGCCCGCCGCCCCGCATGCTCCAGAAGAGGCCGTCCGGGTCCACGCCACTCCAGGTGCCGCTGCCCGGCGCCATCGTCGCGGTGGAGACGAGGCCCGCCGGCGAAGAGGTGAAGCGGGCCCAGCTCGCGTAGCCGCCGTCGAGGCCGAAGGAGAGCTCCACCTCCCGGCACGGGGGGAGGCCCTCCACGCGCACGTCGAGGCGGTCGCGCGTCAACAGCGGGGAGGGCAACGCGCCCCCGTCGAGGGAGAGGAGGACGAACCGGGGCATGAAGGGGGCCCCCGCGTCGAAGGCGCATGGATTGCCGGAGCCGCCGCCAGTGCCGCCGACTCCACCGCCGCCGGCTCCACCGCCGCCGGCTCCACCGCCGCCGGCTCCACCGCCGCCGACTCCACCGCCGCCGACTCCACCGCCGCCGACTCCACCGCCGCCGACTCCACCGCCGCCGACTCCACC
>JADLDB010000141.1 GCA_020846875.1 Myxococcales bacterium
CGCCAGCGTGCGCGTGGAGGAGTGGGTCAACGCCTTCAAGTACCGACTGGCGGCGCCGTCCGACGCGCCCTTCGCGGTGCACGTGGAGGGCGCGCCGTCACCCTTCGACCGCACCCGCACGCTGGTGAAGGTGGCGCTGAAGGGCCGGGAGGTGCACAACCGCGACCGCAAGCCCGCGCACCTCGTCTTCCTGGTGGACACCTCGGGCTCGATGGCGCCGGTGGACCGCCTCCCTCTCGCCCAGAAGTGCCTGCGCATCCTCACCGAGCAGCTCAACGCAGCCGACACGGTGGCCCTCGTCACCTACGCCGGGCACGTGCGGGTGGCGCTGGCGCCCACGCCGGCCACGAAGCAGGCCATCATCCACCGGGCCATCGACTCTCTGTCCAGCGGCGGCGGCACGGCCATGGGCTCGGGCATGGAGCTCGCCTACCAGCTCGCGGTGCGCCAGGTGCAGCCGGGCCACGTCTCGCGCGTCATCGTGCTGACGGACGGCGACGCCAACATCGGCGCCAACGTCACCGCCGCGCAGATGCTGGCCGCGGTGAAGGGCTACGTGCAGGAAGGCGTCACCCTCACCACCGTCGGCTTCGGCATGGGGAACTACCGGGCCTCGGCCCTGGAGCAGTTGGCCGACTCCGGCAACGGCCACGCGGTGTACATCGACGGCGAGCAGGAAGCGCAGCGCGTCTTCGGCGCCGAGGTGGCCGGCACGCTGGAGTACCTCGCCAAGGACGTGAAGGTGCAGGTGGCCTTCGCGCCGGCCGTCGTGAAGTCCTACCGCCTGCTGGGCTACGAGAACCGCGACGTGAAGGACGCGGACTTCCGCGACGACAAGGTGGACGGCGGCGAGCTGGGCAGCGGCCACGCGGTCACGGCGCTGTACGAGGTGGAGCTCACCGGCGAGGGCGGCGACCTCGGCACGGTGACGGTGCGCGGGCTCGACGTCGACACGTCGAAGCCCTTCGAGGTGTCTTCGCCCCTGGCGCGCGAGGCGTTGGCCGAGACGCTGGCCGGCTCCTCGAAGGACCTGCGCTTCGCCACCGCCGTGGCCCTGGCCGCCGACGTGCTGCGCGGCAACCCGGTGGCCGAGTACCCCTTGAGCCGCATCGCCCAGTTGGCCGAGGACGCGGCCGATGAGCGGCCGGAGCGCCTCGAGTTCGCCTCGCTGGTGCGGAAGGCGCACGCCCTCAAGGAGCGGAGCGTGGCCGCGCGCCCGACGACGTCCTTCGACGGGTACTGACGCGAAGGGGCCGCGGCGTCACCGGTTCGCGCGCCGGGCGCGACGCGGTGGCGCTCCAGGGGACGGAGGCGCGTCGGGCAGCTCGGCGAGGCGCCTCTCGATGACGGCGCGCGGCAGGGTGGACGGCCTCAGCTCCAGCACCGCGGCGAAGAAGCGGGCCTGCGCTTCGCTGCGGTACGCCAGCTCGGCCGCCTCACCGGCGGAAGACTCCACCTGCACCGTCCACTGGTTGCGCTTGCGCACGACTGCGGTCGACGTCCAGCTCATGGGTGTCCTTGCCCCTAGAAGTGCTTCGCGCGCGCATCATGCCTGTAGCAGTCGACCCGGAAAGTTTTTGGCCGAAGGCGGTTGCTTGACGGGAGCGCCGGGACGGTCGACACAGGGAATATGGTGCGCACGCTGGCCCTCGCTGGTCTTGCCTGGTCGCTCTTCGGCGCCGACGGGCGCGGCGTGGACGGCGGCGCGGTGGGGCGGGACGGAGGCACTCCGGACGCGGGCGCGGTGGACGCCGGGCCCCTGGAGGTGAAGGCGTCGTGGCTCCACGCCGACGGCGGCTTCTTCACCGACGCGGGGGTGAGCGACGTGGTGGTGGTGCCGGTGGGTGGAGCTCAGGAGGTGCGCTTCCCCCACCCGCTCGTCTCCGGGCACTGCGACGACCAGGACGTGGCGCGCATCGAAGGGACGGACGACACGCTCATCTTCCGCGGCGTCGTCCCCGGCCACACCTTCTGCGGCTTCTGGTTCTACGAGCAGCCCTTCCCCAACCGGTACCTCGAGCTGACGGTGGTGGGAGAGCGCGAGGCCCCGGCGGAGCAGCGCCGGCCCACGCGGCCCGAGTTCCACCGCTGACCCTCGCGGCGCTGCGGACGGAGCGCGTGCGGTGCGCGCCTGGCACCCGGTGGTGCCCGGGGCCCTTCCCTCCACCTCGGCGCTGGACCAAGGTGTGGCGCCTTCGGGAGCCCTCATGAAGAAGCTCGGCTTCGTCTTCCTCTGCGCGGCGCTGTCCTGCGGCGCGCCCCTGCCTGCCACCGACGCGGGCGGCGGCGGCGACTCGGGCCTCGGAGCTGACGCGGGCCCCCGCGACGGCGGCGGCGTCACCGACTCCGGACTTCCGGACGCGGGCAGCGCCGACGCTGGCAACACCGACGCGGGGACGCCCGACGCGGGCGCTGCCGACGCGAGTGTTCCGGACGCGGGCACGCCTGACGCGGGGACGGACGGAGGTGCGGTGCTGCGCCAACCGCCGCCGCTGCCCAGCTACTCCGGCGGCACCTGCCCCGCGCTGAACGGCGGCCCCACCCGCGCCCAGGGCACCAACACCGGCTTTCCGTCCGCCGGCGACGCGCGCGACTTCTACCTGCTGGTGCCGCCCGGGTGCACGACGGCCACGCCCTGCCCGGTGGTGTTCGGCTACCACTGGCTCAACGCCTCGGGGAACTCCGTCGTCGAGGACGCCGAGCTGGAGAGCGCCGTCCTCCAGTACCACTTCATCGCGGTGGTGCCGGAGAACCTGATGAACGGCGGCAACAAGGCGTACACCTTCGACTGGCCCTTCGTGGAGGTGATGAGCGCGCAGAAGGAGCTGCGCCTCTTCGAGGACCTCCTCGCCTGCGTCGGTCAGCAGTTCGGCGTCGACCCCCGGCGCGTGCACGTCTTCGGCGCCAGCGCGGGCGGCCTGTGGACCACCTCCCTCTCCACCACGCCCACGGTGGACCGGGTGGCCTCGGTGCTGGTGGTGAGCGGCGGCCTGGGCGAGGTGCTGGGCGTGTGGAGCATTCCGTGGGTGGCGCAGCCCAACAAGTTCCCCGCCTTCATCATCTGGGGCGGGCCCGCCGACTGGCTGGCCGTGGACTTCCACCGCGCCAGCCAGCGCTACCGGGACGCGCTGCGCGCCGACGGCCACTCGGTGGTCGCCTGCACCCACACCGAGGGGCACAAGATTCCGCCCTTCCCACCGCCCACCGACGGCGGCACCCTCTTCGCCGGCTTCTGGGACTTCTTCCGCGACCACCCGTACGGCCTGCCTCCGGGGACGAGCCCGTGGCAGTCGGCGGGCGTGCCGGCCACCCTGCCGTCGTACTGCTCGGTGGTGCCGTAGCCGCACCGAGAATTCCCGCGCGCCGCAGATCGTTTCCGCGCGCCGCCCGTTCCGACGGTCCCCATCCACAGGAGGTTCCGTCATGCGTTGGTTCCGCCGTCCCCTGGCGCTGGCACTCGTCTGCCTGGCTGCGCCCGTCTCGTCGTTCGCCGCTGCACCCCTCACCACCTGCGCGCTGCCGGAGAAGGCAAAGCTGGCCGCCTCGAAGACGGACGCGAAGGCGCGGGAGGCGGCGCACAAGGGCTTCACCTGGCTGGCCAAGGCCTCCATCGCCTGGACGAAGGAGCACCAGTGCTTCGGCTGCCACGTGCAGGCCGTCACCATGGAGGCGCTGACCGCCGCGCGCCACCACCAGTACGACGTGGACCCCAAGGACCTGGCCGCGATGGTGGACGCGCTGAACAAGGGCGTCACCGCCGGCGGTCGCACCACCGGCGTGGCCTTCGAGGGCGCCGCCTGGGCCCGCTACGACAGGTACGTCGACGACAAGCACACCAAGGCGCTCCTCCAATACGCGGACGAGCTGGTGACGTTGCAGGCGGAGAACGGCGCCATCAACGACGACGACGCGCGGCTCCCCATCACCGGCGGCACCATGCAGACCACCTTCCAGGCGGCGCAGGCGTGGCGGCAGGCGTACGCGCGCACCGCCAACGCCAAGTACCTCGCGCCGCTGCGCAAGGCGGAGCGCTTCCTCACCCGCACCTCCGACTCGTGGAAGGCGGGCCAGGCGGTGTACCTGCAGGACCTCGACTTCGCGCTGCTGGGGTTGGCCTCGGCGGGGGTGACGCGCAGCGAGGAAGCCTCGGTGAAGCTGCAGAAGCTGCTCCTGGCGCGGCAGAACGAGGACGGCGGCTGGGGGCTCGATCCGAAGAAGTCCGACGCCTTCGCCACCGGGCAGGTGCTGTACACGCTGAAGGTGGCCGGCTTCTCCGAGTCCGACGACGTGGTGCAGAAGGGCATGGCCTACCTCTTGTCCAAGCAGTCGGCCGACGGCTCCTGGCGCACGGTGACCAGCGGGCAGCACGGCAGCGAGAAGGGCGAGACGATGTGGGGCGTGCTGGCGCTGGTGACGGTGGACGTGGCGTCGGTGGCGGTGAAGGGCCTCACCGACGGGCAGCACGTCTCGGGCAAGCTGGCGCTGGAGACCTCGGCGGTGGACAACCAGTCGGGAGGCATTGCCGAGCTGTCCCTCTTCATCGACGACGTGAAGACGGCCAACGCCTGCGGCCCGAAGCTGACGTACGGCTGGGACACCTCGGGCCTCAAGCCCGGCAAGCACCTGGTGGACGTGGTGGCCGTCAACGCCAAGGGGAAGCAGAGCCGCCGCCGCTTCGAGGTCTTCGCCGGCGACGTCTTCCTCACCGAGGTGGGCGCCGCCTTCGACGAAGGCACGCAACAGGCCCGCGTCACCGCGCGCAACATCGCCGACCCGAAGCACGAGGGCACGGTGGCGCTGGAGATCTGGAGCGTGGACGAGAAGAGCGAGGCCCCGAAGGCCCGCGTCTTCACCACCGAGGCGAAGGGCCAGGCCGGCGCCACCGAGCTGACCTGGGACGGGCGGGACGAGAAGAAGACGGCGCTGCCCAAAGGCCGCTACCTGGCGAAGGTGCAGTTCAAGGACAAGACGGGCGCGGTGCGGCAGACGGAATCTTCCCTCTTCCTCTTCGACTCGGACCGCGTGCAGCGCGAGACGTACGGCGAGGTGGAAGGCGCCTTGAAGCTGGGCAGCCTGGGCGGCATGGGCAGCGCGAACACGTCGGTGGACCTGGTGGACGACACGGGCCAGGTGGTGCAGTCCGTCACCTCCACCGAGCAGGGCAACTACCGCTTCAAGAACGTGAAGCCGGGCAAGTACACCGTGCGCGCGCGCAAGGACGGCTACAAGGCGCTGGAAGCCAAGGCCCCCGTCTCCACCGGGGCCGCCGCGCCTGCGTCGAAGGTGGACTTCAACTGGTAGCCCCGGCGCGACTCCCACGTCCCACGGGAGTGGTATGTCGCGCTCATGGGCGCACAGTGGAAACACAAGGGCCGTGAGGCCAACACCAAGGCGAAGGCGAAGCTGATCAGCAAGGCGGCGAAGGAAGTGATGATCGCCGCGAAAGGTGGTGCGGACCCGGCGAACAACGCGCGGCTGCGGCTGGCCATCGAGTACGCGAAGAAGGTGAACATGACGCGCGACACGCTGGAGCGCGTCATCAAGAAGGGCGCGGGCCTGCTGGACGAGCAGGTCCAGTACGAGTTCGTCACCTACGAGGGCTTCGGCCCCCACCGCGTGCCCGTCATCGTGGAGTGCCTCACCGACAACCGCACCCGCACCGCGGCCAACGTGCGGGGCATCTTCCGGCTGGGGCAGCTCGCCGCGTCCGGCGCGGTGTCGTGGGACTTCGATCGCCTGGGCGCCATCGACGCCCACGGGCCGGCCGGCGCCGACGCCGAGGCCGCGGCCATCGAGGCGGGCGCGGAAGACCTGGAAGCAGGTGACGAAGGGGTGACGCACTTCTACACCCAGCCGGCAGACCTGGACGCGGTGCGCAAGGCGCTGGAGGCCGCGGGCTGGAAGGTGGAGTCGGCGGCGCTGGTGTGGCGCGCGAAGAACCCCGTCACCGTGGCGCCCGAGCACCGGGCGGACCTCGACAAGTTCCTCGAGGAGCTGGACGAGGACGACGACGTGCACGGCATCTTCGTGGGGATGAAGTGAGCGACTCGCTCTTCGCGGTGGGCGCCCTGGGCCTCTTCGCGCTCCTGGTGCTGGGGATGTTCGGAGGCTTCATCGCGCTGGTGGTCTTCATCGCGCGCCGCGCCGCGGCGGAGGAGCGCCAGCGCCAGCAGATCCTGCAGCAGTTCGCCTCGTCCCGCGGCTGGCGCTTCACGCCCGGTCCGACGACGCTGGGCGACGAGGTGCGGCGCCTCAAGCTCTTCGGCCTGGGCCGCTCCCAGCGGTGGACCAACGCCGTGCGCGGGGAGTCGAAGGGGCACGACGTGGCGCTGGTGGACTTCAAGTACACCACCGGCGGCAGCAAGAACTCGACGGCTCACCACCAGACGGTCTGCGCGGTCCGCGTGGCGGGCGCGGCGCTTCCGCACGTCTACCTGCGCCCCCAGCTCGGCCTCTTCGACGCGCTGGGGCGAATGCTGGGCGGCCAGGACTTCGACTTCCCCGAGGACCCGGCCTTCTCGGAGGCCTTCGTCGCGCAGACCAGCGGCAGCGAGAGTGAGCTGCGGCGGCTCCTCACCCCGAACGTGCGCGCGCGCGTCCTGGTGCTGGCCCAGCGCTCGCCGCTGGTGGAGGTGTCCGGAGAGTACGTGCTGCTGCACTTCGGGGCGATCCTCGACGGCGTCGAGCTCGACGGCCTCATCGACAGCACCGTCGGGCTGGCGCAGTTGCTGGCGGCCGAGGGCCTCGCCTCAGGGGCAGGGCCTGCGTCGCGGTGAAGCCTGACGCGCCTTCAATTCCCGCGCGCTTCGCGCAGCAGCCGCACCAGTTGCGCCACCAGCGAGGCCAGGCTCTCGGTACGGATGGCCTCCAGTTCGCCCTTGTCCAGCCACACCTTCTGGCAGGCCCCGCACACGTCCATGGTGACGTGCTCGTCGCGGGTGCTCTTCACCTTCTCGAGGTGCTTGCCGCACTGAGGGCAGTCCAGCGGGCTGTCCTGCAGCTCCTTCGGCGGGAGGATGCGCAGCTCGAAGAGGCGGGCGCGCTCCTGCATCTCCAGTTGCGTCAACTGCTCGAGGGAAATCCAGAAGCCCTTGCAAGCCTCGCAGGACCAGGCGTTGTGGACGACGCCGTGGTTGCTGATGTTGTCCGCCATCAACGCCGTCTTGCAGCGCGGGCACTTCGGGGGCGTAGGGACCGAGGTCATGGGGTGGGTCAGACACCCGAAGCGCCTCCGGTGTCAACGGGCTGTGGCAGACTCGGGCGGCGTGCCCACTGTGTTCCTCGTCCTGGGACGTGCCGGGCGTCATCTGCGCCAGGCTTCCCTGGATCTGGTTGGCGGGGAGCCGGAAGAGCGCGGACCACGGCCCCGCCGCGGCGGTGGCGAGACGCTCCTCTGGGCTAATAAGTTCGACGCGGTGATGCGGCACAGTCTCGCCACCGCGATGTTCTGCGCACTCCTGGGGAGCGGGTGCACATGCGAAGGCGACTCCGTCGCGCTCGAGGTGACGAAGCCCATCCAGGTGTCCGTGCGC
>JADLDB010000142.1 GCA_020846875.1 Myxococcales bacterium
CTCGGCAACGTCTTCCGCCAGGTCGCGCTCGGCAACCTCGAGGCCATTCCCGCGCGCCGCTGACCGGCGGTCCCCCGCGCGATGCGAAGCCCGTCGCGTCAAGAACGGTCTTCGCCGAACGGATACGCCCTTCCCGAGCGGGATGTCGCGAATGACGGTGCGGGCGGGGAAGGTTGCGCTCGCGGGCAAGAAGCCGCCGAGCGGTCTCGTCCGCGTCAGACGGAGGTGCCGGCCCCAAGCGCCTCGAAGACAAGTGCCCCGAGATTCTCGATGTGCTCGAGCGACCGGTAGACCCAGTGACACGTTCAGCTTCGCTCAGGTGCCGGCACCAGGCGCCCAGCGCCCATCGACAGCACCAGGCCCACCAACAGCGCCAGCAGCCCCGCGTAGCCCACGCACGCGCAGCCCAGGCCGCCCGTCAGCACCGCCACCCCCGCGCCCAGCGCCCGCGTCAGGTGGGGCCGGGGACTGCGCCGCGCCCACCACTCCACCAGCGCCCCCGCCAGCACCCCGCCCGCGGCGCAGGCCGGCACGCACAGGGTGGTGCAGCCCGCCGGCGTGCACACGTGCCCGAAGGCCTTCGCCCCGTGGGCGAACAGCAGCGGAACCAACCCCGCCTTGAGGCCGGCCGCGTTGGACAGGGCCACCGCGCCGCCGCGCCACACGCCCAGCGCCACCGCCGTCACCAGCGCCCCGCCCAGCAGCGCCGCGGAGGCCGGCGAGGTGCCGAGGAGGAAGGACACCAACGGCAGCACCGCCACCGGCGCCGCCACCGCCAGCGCGCGCACCGCTCGGGAGCGCTCATAGGCGCCGCGCGCCGCGTCCTTCAACTGTGCCTCCGTCAGCGCCATGGCTTCACCGCTTCGCCTTCGCCAGCCTCTGTCTTCACTCTGGCCCGTCTGTCCTCAAGGGCCCAGGGGCCCGCCCCGACACCTCGCCGCGCCCGTCCTCCGGGCGCCGTCACCGCATCACCGCCGGCGCGTCCTCACGCGTCGCCATGCAGCGCCCGCCACAGGGCCTTGAGCCGCCCCAGCGCCCGCTGCCGGCGCTTGCGCGCCGCCGCGTCCCCCGCCGCCTCCTCGCGCACCACCTTCGCCACCTCCTCGCGCTCCTTCTGCGGCAGGCCCGCCACCGCCTCGCCCAGCGCCCGCGTCAGCTCCGCCGCCTCCAGCTCCTCCTCGGGCGTCTGGCCCGCGCCCGCAGGCGCCGCGCGCACAAGCCCCTCCGTCCTGGCCCGCGCCACCCGCCTCCTCTCGGTGCGGCACTCCCACACCGTCACCTCCAGCGCCCAGCTCAGGGCGTCCTTCGAGGCGTCGAAGGAAGGCGCCTGGCGGAACACCTTCACCAGCGCCTGCTGCGCCACGTCCTCCGCCTGGGCCGAGCCAGAAAGCCACCGGGCGGCGAAGGCCTTCAAGGCCGGCCACAGCAGCGCAAACACCTCGTCGCTCGCGGCCCTCTCTCCGCGCGCCAGCCGGGCCATGGCCTGGTTCAAGGCTGTCCTCTGCGCCGCGTCCACGCCGCCCTTTACCTCGTCCGGCCCCTTCTAGGCGCCAGCGCGCGAGGCGTGACGGAAAGGCCCCTTCAGCCGCGCTCGAGGCCCAGCACCACGCTGACCAGCTCGGCCTGGCGGTGCGTCTGCGTCTTCTGCATCGCCCGCTTGGCGTGGGTGCGGGCCGTCTCGGGGGAAATGTCCAGCTCCTTCGAGATGTGCTTGAGCGAGCGCCCCATCGCCAGCCGCCGCGCCACCCGGGCCTCGGCCCGCGTCAGCTCGAAGCGCTCCTCGAGGACGGCCACGCTGGGCACCGGCGCCCTCGCCGCCACCCGGCGCTGCCGCCCGCCCAGGTACAGCACGTGGCTGACGATGGCCGACAACTGCGGCTCCGACACCTTGAGCAACCCCCGGCCCGGCCCCACCAGCACCCGGAAGCACGCGCGCGGCGGCGCCAGGTCCAACACCGTGACGCTCGTCCCCGGCTGCCCCAGCGCCTCGGGCAGCGCCGCCAGCACCAGCCCCAGCGCCTCCAGGAAGGCCCGCGAGGGCGCGCGCACCTTGTCCAGCTCGACGGAGAAGTCGATGGCCCCGTCGTGCTCGTGGTACTCGAAGCGGCAGCACGGCGAGCTGGCCAGCGCACCGCCCAGCGCCCGGAAGAAGTGCCGGGGGGACAGCAGGTAGCCAGACAGCAGCCGGGGCGTCGGGTGCAGCGCCGCGAAGGCCTTGGCCACCCGCAGCAGCTCGCCCTGGCCCCGCGCCTGCGCCACGCGCTCCACCACCTCCACCAACTCCTCCAGCGTCACCTCGGCACGCGGGTGGGCCAGCTCCTTGAGTCTGCCGGCCGCGCCGTTGAGGAAGCGCAGCGCGTCGTACCCGCAGGCCTGCAGCGCGTGCAGCAAAGTGCGCAGGTGCTGCCCGTCCACCCGGCCGCCCTCGTGACTCACCCCGTTGCCCATGGCGCCCGTCAGCCGCCCTTCCCGCGGACGGCGCGCAGCAGCTCCTCGTCCCGAAACGGCTTGGGCACCACCCCGCACGGGGCACACGCCGCCAGCGCCTCCTCAGACAGCGTGGTGGCCAGAGCGGAAATCAACACCCGGCAGGTAGCGGGCCAGCAGCGCTTCACCTCCGCCAGCAGCGCCACCCCGTCCATTCCAGGCATGTGGAAATCGGACACCACCACGTCCGCCGGCCGGGCCCGCAATTCGGCCAGCGCCGAGGCCGCCGACAGACACGTGCACACGTCGAAGCCGTGAAAAGTCAGCAGTCTTGTGAGGGCTTTCGCCACCGCCGGCTCGTCGTCCACCACCACCACCCGCGACATTGACGGCCTTCACCATGACGGACTGGCCTCACTGTGGGAATCCCCCAAACGGGTCACAAGAATACCCCGCGTCAATAATGACCCATGAAGCTCCAACCTTTCGACGCGGCCCGTCAGGCGAGGCAGACTCGGGGCCATGGGGCTGCGGCTGGGGGTGCTCTTGGCGGTGGTGGCGCTGGGGAGCGGCTGCGGGCCCAAGTCCATCGAGGCGCGCACCCGGCACGCGGAGAAGCGGGCGGACGAGGCCGCGGAGGCGCTGGACCGGGCACAGAAGGCGGCCGACGCGCTGGAGCCGGACGACCTGAAGGACGCGCTGGAGGACGCGAAGGCCGCGCTGGCGGACCCCGACATCAACCTCTACCCGGAGGCGGGCATGCACCAGGACCGCTACGCCGAGCTGGCCGGGAAGGTGGCGGCGGTGCAGGCGGCGCGGGACAAGCGCGACCTCGAGGCCAGGCTGGACAAGGCCCGCACGGACATCGTCCCCCTGGTGCAGGCGATGCTGGACGCCACCGAGTCCCTCACCCCCGCCAACGCCACCGAGGACAAGGTGCAGGTGGTGGAGGAGAAGGCGAAGGAGCTCCAGGAGCGGATGAAGGACGAGCAGCCCCTCTTCGCGAAGTCCCCCGACTTCAAGGACTGGGCGGAAAACCAGGTGCGCAAGACGGACAAGGCGCTGGAGGTGGCGGCCAAGGCGAAGAAGGGCCTCACCTTCAAGGCGGGCCCGGTGGCGGCGCACGCGGCGGCGAAGGCGAAGCGGGCCGAGGCGAAGAAGGCGAAGCCCAAAGAGAGGCTGGAGGCCCTCCAGGAGGCGAAGAAGCAGGCGGCCGCCTGCGAGTCGGGCGCCCGCGCCGGGGCGAAGGACAAGGACCTCCAGGCGGTGGCCTTCCCCGTGGGCGGCAAGGCGGCCCTCACCCCCGAAAAGCTGGAGAAGGCCTGCCAGGACCAGGACAAGCAGCTCCAGCCGGAACTCAAGAAAGCCACCGAGGCCTTCAAGAAGTGGGAGGCCGCGGAGAAGAAGAAGGCGGCGAAGAAGAAGCGGTGACTACGCCGAGCCCAGCTTCTGGGACAGCTCGCCCAACTCCAACTGAAGCTGCTCGTCGGAGGCCTTGAGCTGCTCGATTTTCCGCACGCTGGTCAGCACCGTGGAGTGGTCCTTGTTGAACTTCTTCCCAATCTCCGGCAGCGACGCGTCGGTCAGCGTGCGGCACAGGTACATCGCCACCTGGCGGGCGTGGGCCACGTGCTTCACCCGGCGCTCGCCGCGCAATTCGTCCACCGCCAGCTTGAAGTAGCGGGCCACCTCGCGCTGGATGTGCTCGGCGTCGAGCTGCTTCTGGGTGGGAATCAAGTCCTTGAGCACCTGGGCGCACAGCTCCTCGGTGAGCGGCTGGCTGGTGAGCGCGTGCACCGCCAGCACCTTGATGAGCGCGCCTTCCAGCTCGCGCACGTTCTTCACCACGTGCCGGGCGATGAACTGCGTCACCTTGTCCGTCAGGTTGACGCCGTCCACCGAGGCCTTCTTCTTCAGAATGGCGATGCGCGCCTCGAAGGTGGGCTCAAGCACGTCGGTGATGAGGCCCATGGCGAAGCGGCTGCGCAGCCGGTCCTCGAGGCCGGGGATTTCGGAAGGCGCCGTGTCGCTCGTCATCACCACCGCCTTCGACATCTGGTGGAGCGCGTTGAAGGTGTAGAAGAACTCGTTCTGCGTCTCCTGCTTCTTCCCGAGGAACTGGATGTCGTCGATGAGCAGGACGTCGCACTCTTCCCGGAAGCGCCGGCGGAACTCCGTCATCCGGTGGTCGCGCACCGACTCGATGAACTGGTTGGTGAACTCTTCCGAGGACAGGTACAGCACCCGCGCCTCGGGCGCGCGCGCCACGATGCGGTTGCCGATGGCGTGCAACAGGTGCGTCTTGCCCAGCCCCGTCCCCCCGTAGATGAAGAGCGGGTTGTACGCCTTGCCCGGGGACTCCGACACCGCGTACGCCGCCGCCGCCGGCAATTGGTTGGAGTCGGACACCACGTAGGTGTCGAAGGTGAACTTCTCGTTGAGTCGCATCGGGCGCCGCGCGTGCGTGACTGGTGGTGCGTCCGGCAGCGTAGGCGTATTCGCCCGTTTTTCCACTTTCTCGTAGCGCAGCGTGGCCGGCTTGCCCCGCACCTGCTCCAGCGCCGTCCCCACCAGGTGCCCGTAGTGGTCGTCCACCCAGTCGCGGAAGAACAGGTCTTCCACCCCCAGCGTCAGCACCTCGTCCTGAAGCCCCAGCGGCACCAGCTGCGTGAGCTGCGACACCACGTACGAGTGCCCCTGGCGGCGGAGCTCATCGAGGGTGTTTTCCCAGAGATTCCGGGCTGATGTTGTCGAACCGGCCGTGTCGACGAGAGCGGACAAGGAGGGCCTCGAAGCGGAAGTGCACGACGATGCGTCGAAAAGGGCGCCCTCCTACCGGCAAGGGAATTTTCGGATCAAGCACCTTCTTCAAGTCCGTGAATCGGCCGCGCTTTTCCCCTGACTCCTCCCCTGTGGACGACGGCGCGCCTCCGTTTGGCGGGCAAAGCCCGACGCACAGCCGCCCTGTGACTGCCAGTGCGTGCGTGCAAAATCCCCCGTGAAGAGGCCTCGGGCGCTTTTCCACACTCTCCACAGGGGCGCCGGGCGGGTTTTCCACAGACTCCACAAGCTTCTCCACAGGGGGCGGGGAGGGCTTGTGCACAGGGACCAGCGGTGCACCTCCGAAGGGGTGGGAAGGGGGGCCGTCGCTCGCTGTTGACGCGGCACACCTGACGCCATAAAGGCGGCGCGCGAACGGCCCAACGCTGCGACAGGCGGGCCTCTTCTACCTGACCTTTCTGAAACGAGAAGGAGCCACCTCGTGGCCAAGCGAGTCCCCACCTACCAGCCCTCGAAGATCAAGCGGAACCGCGCCCACGGCTTCCGCAAGCGCAACGCCACCAAGGCGGGCCGGGCGGTGCTGAAGCGGCGCCTGGCCAAGGGCCGTAAGCGCCTGGCGACCAAGGCGTACCAGAAGTAAGCCGTGCGGCCGGCGCAGGAAGGGGGCGGGCGCTTCTCCTTTCCCAAGGAGGTGCGCCTGAGACGCCGGTCGGAGTTTCTGAAGGTACAGGAGCGCGGCGCGAAGCTGTCGGCCGACTGCCTGTTGGTGCTGGCGCTGCCGAATGGGCGGGCCGACGCTCTGACGCGGCTGGGGCTGACGGTGTCGACGAAGGTGGGCAACGCGGTGGTGCGCAACCGCCTGCGGCGCCGGCTGCGGGAGCTGTTCCGGACGCGCCGCCACGGGCTGCCGAGAGGACTGGACATGGTCATCATCGCGAGGACGAGCGCCGCCGAAGCCGACTTCGGACGCCTGTCGCGTGCCTTCGAGAAGGTGGCCGCGGACCTGTCGAAGAGGTACCCCTCGCCGTGAGGCGCCTGTTCACCCTGCTGCTGCTTCTACCCCTTCGCCTCTACAAGGCGCTGCTGTCCCCCCTCTTGCCGCCGGTGTGCCGCTTCCACCCGTCCTGCAGCGTGTACGCGATGGGGGCGCTGGGGGTGCACGGGCCGGTGAAGGGGCTGTGGCTGGCGCTTCGGCGCGTCGCCCGCTGCCACCCCTTCCACCGGGGCGGCCTGGACCCGGTGCCGGCGAAGGACGGCCGGAAGGCCGAAGAGGTCCTCGCCACGTCGTTTCCCTTCATCGCCGCGCGGCTCCAGGCGCCGCCCCCGCCGCACCTCGCCGCCGCGCTGCCGCCGGTGACGGCCTCCGACTCCGCCGCGCCCGCCGAGTCCGCGCCCGCACAGGCAGCTCCCGTCTTCGCCGCGCCCGCGGCCGCCGCACTCCCGAGGAAGTGACGAACTCATGGATCAGCAAAAACGACTCCTCCTGGCCATCGCGCTGTCCTTCGGCCTGACGCTGCTCTTCACCAACCTGGTGTGGAAGCCGCAGGCCGAGGCGGAGGCCGCTCGCCAGGCGGCGCTGGCCGACGCGGGCGCCCAGGCCGCCCTCCTCGACGCGGGCGTGTCCGCGCCGGTGGCCCCCGTGGAAGCGCCCCCGATGGTCGCGGCGGTGGGCGCGGACGGCGGCGCGCTGCTGGACGCGGACGGCGGGGTGGTGCTGGTGGCCCAGGCCCCTTCACCTGCGCCGGCGCAGCTGCCCCAGCGGGAAATCGCCGTCGAGCGCCAGACGACGAGGGCCGTCTTCACCGCCGACGGGGCGGGCCTCGTCTCCGCGGAGCTCAAGGGCCGCCGCGAGCGCGAGGAGCAGCGCCTCACCATCCCCCAGGGGTACAAGAAGCTCTTCGGCGCGAAGTTCGACCCGCCGCCGCAGATGAACCTGGCGCGCCCGGTGCCGGGGCAGGCCCCGCAGGTGGGCCTCGCCATCACCGGTGCCACCCCGCTGCTCCCCACCCAGCGCTACGCGGTGACGGAGGAGGCGCCGGGCCGGCTCGTCTTCACCGCGCGCCAGGGCCCCTGGGAGGTGACCAAGACGTTCACCTGGACGGACGCGCCCGCCTCGGACACGGACCCCACCGGCTACCTGTCGCAGCTCGAGGTGAAGGTGCGCAACGTGGGCGCGCAGGCGGCGACGGGCGAGCTGGTGCTGTCCACCTCGCGGGCCATCGACCCCACGGCGGAGGAAGCGCCCAGCCTCTTCGGCGGCATCGGCAACCAGGCGCAGCCCCTGTGCCGCCACGGCGACGACGTGGAGCGAAAGACCGTCGACGACGAGAAGCCCCCCACCGACAAGGCGGGCCCGCTGCACTTCGTGGCCATCGACCAGCAGTACTTCCTCACCGCGCTGTGGCCGCTGGCCGGGGCGGTGGAAGGCAAGTGCGTCTTGACGGCCACCCACAAGCAGCGCGCCGCCGAGCTGGTGCTGCCCCTGAGCCTTTCCGCCGGCGAGTCCGTCACCCGCGCCTTCGGCGTCTTCCTGGGGCCCAAGGAGCTCGACCTCTTGATGAACCTCGGCAAGCTGCCGCCGCAGCCCGGGTCGGCGCTGGCCGCGGTGTCGCCGGGCCTGGAGAAGTCGGTGGACTTCGGCATCTGGGCCGTCATCTGCAAGGGCCTGCTCTTCTTCATGCGCTTCTTCCACGGCCTGGTGGGCAACTGGGGCCTGGCCATCATCCTCCTCACGGTGATGGTGAAGGTGGTGCTGCTGCCGCTCACCCACCGGGCGATGGTGAGCGCGGAGCAGATGAAGAAGCTGCAGCCGCGGCTGGAGGAGATCCGCAAGAAGTTCCCCGACGACCGCGAGAAGCAGAACCTGGAGATGATGAAGCTGTACCAGGAGGCCAAGGTAAACCCGCTGGGCGGGTGCCTGCCGCTGCTCCTGCAGTTGCCCATCTGGGCGGCCCTCTTCACCACTCTGCGCACCAGCTACGAGCTGTACGGCGAGCCCTTCATGGGGGTGTGGAGCGACTTGACGTCGAAGGACCCCACCTACCTGATGCCGCTCGCGCTGGGCGTCACGATGATCATCACCCAGCGCCTCCAGCCGCAGATGATGGATAAGTCGCAGGCCTTCATGATGACCTGGGTGATGCCCGTCTTCTTCACCGCCATCATGATGAACTACCCGGCGGGCCTGGCCCTCTACATCTTCACCAACAACCTCTTGTCCATCGTCCAGCAGTACGCGCTGAGGAAGTACCTCCAGCGCACGGGCCAACTGACGGCTGCGAAGCCTGCGGGGGCGGCGAAGTGAGCGGCGCCTCGGCGGCAGAGGCGGCGGTGGAGCCGGCGCCCGCGGCGCCGCCGTGGGACAAGCGCCCGCAGGTGGAGGCGCTGCTCCAGGACATCTTCCGGTTGATGGACTACCCGGTGCGGCTGGACTTCAAGGACTCGGCCGACGGCAGCCTGGGCGTGGCGGTGCACGTCGACGGGGAGCAGCCGGGCATCACCCCCGGCAAGAAGTCCTTCCTGGTGGACAGCGTGCAGTTCCTCGTCAACAAGGCCGTCAACCGGCCCAACACGCCGCGCCGGTGGGTGAACCTGGCGGTGAACGGCTTCCCCGAGCCCCGGCCCGAGAAGGGGCCGACCGCCTCCGCGCCGTCACCCGCGCCGAAGGCCTCCGCGCCCCCGGCGGTGAAGCCCCCCGCGGACAAGCGCGCCCTTGCCCCCGCGAAGAAGCCCGTGCGCGACGAAGGGAAGGACTCCAGGCGCCACGCGCCGAAGGACGGCGACGAGGCCTCGCTCCAGGTGGCGGCTGACGCGGCGTGGTCGGCGGTGGCGAAGGCCCTGGCGGAGAAGTCCGCGAAGCTGGGCCGGCCGTACGGCGTCATGCTCCTGTCCACCGAGGACCGGGCGCGCCTCGTCCAGGCCGCCGCGGGGGTGAAGGGCGTGACGGTGACGGCGGAAGGCGAAGGGCACTGGCGGCGGGTGGCCTTCAAGCCGGACAAGCCGGCGCCGATGCCGAAGCGCTCGGCGATGCCGGACTACGACGACGAGGAAGCCGAGTAGGCGTTACCAGCGCTGCGCGGGCGGAGGAGGGCGCATGGCGAAGAAGTCCCCGAAGGAGAAGCTGTTCGGCGCCGCGGTGCTGAAGATGTCCTTCCGCCTGCGCGGCAGCGAGGACTCGCCCGCCTTCAAGGGCATCTACCCGGGCGTGCTGCGCGACCTGGGCCTCGACGACGCGCAGGTGGACGCCTTCATCGAAGCGCACCGCGAGGCGGTGGAGAAGGCGGCGAAAGGCGGCGTGGCCGTCGAGGAGGACGACGAGTGACGGTGGGCGAGGCGGCGCGCGCGCACCCTTCGGCCGGCCCCAGGCTCCTACGCGTCGCCATGCGCCTGTTGCTCTACTTCCGCCCTCACCTCTTCGCCGTCCTCTTCGGGGTGGCCTTCTCCTTCGGCGTGCGGGCGCTGGCCAGCATGGGGGGCTCCTGCCGCGTCCTCTGCTACCCGCCCATCACGCTGACGATGGGCGTCGTCGGCGGGCTGTTGGGCGCGCACCTGTACCGCCGCGACCACCCCCTGCCTCCGGCCCGCGTCAAACCTCCCGTCACGTCAGCTTGAAGGGCAGCACCTCCGGCACCGGCTCCAGCAGCAGCGGCGGGGCGTGGAGGTAGGCCGTCGTCGCGCGCTTCTGCTCGATGTCGGCGTACACCCGCTGCACCTGCTCCGCGGTGAAGCCGAGCGCCTGGGCCACCTCGGCCGCGGGCACACCGTGGTTCTTCCCCCAGAGAATCAAGTCCAGCTTCGAGTAGTGCACCGAGAAGTAGAAGTCTTCCTGCGACTGCTCGAGGGAATACGTGTCCGTCGTCGGCTCGCGCCGGCAGATGACGTCGGGCACGCCGAGGTGCCGCGCCAGCGCGTACACCTGCGTCTTGTAGAGGCCGGCGATGGGCTTGACGTCCGCCGCGCCGTCGCCCAGCTTCACGAAGAAGCCCTGGTCGTACTCCAGGCGGTTGGGGGTGCCGGCCACCGCGTAGACGAGGCGGTCCGCGTGGAAGTACTCCATCATCTTCCGGGTGCGCTGCTTGAGGTTGGTGGCCGCCACCACCTGCAGGTAGGCCCTGGGCGTCAGCCGGAAGCGCTGCTCGCCGCCCGGCGTCTTCACCACCACGTAGAAGACGTTGAGCGCGTCGCTGGACAGCCGGTCCGTGTGCATCACCAGCTTCCACGGCATCGACGCCTCGAAGCCCGGGAAGACGCTCTTCACCGCGAGGTCGCGCGCGCGGTAGCAGCCGGCCGCCTCCAGGAAGGGGGCGATGTCCACCTTCTCGAAGGCGATGCCCAGGTGCTCGCACATCCTCCGCCCCAGGTCCTCGCTCAAGGACGCCGAGTCGCGCTCCGGCAGCAAGAGGCCGAACACCCGCTTCGGCCCCAGCGCCCGCACCGCCAGCGAGGCCACGCAGGCCGAGTCGATGCCGCCCGACACCGCCACCACCACGCCCCGGCGCTTCAGCTTCTTCACCACCGCGTCGCTCAACGCGGCCGCCAGCTCGCTCGCCTTCGCCTCGAGGTCCAGCGCCAGCACGTCCTTCGAGAAAGCCATGTTCCGCCCTCCCCGCGTGGTGGCGTACCTCTAACCCCGCTGGCGAGCCACCGCACTCGCGGCGGCCCTCCCCGCGCCTCGCGGCGCCGGGCGACCCGACGGGCGCCAGCACGACGTGGCCGCTGTACAACGCCAGCGAGCCGCTCTTGCGCATCGACACCTCGCTCACGATGGTGAGCGGCGAGTGCGACTTCTGGGACGCGCCTTGGCGATATTGCCAAGAATATTGGTTGAATAGCCAGGATTATTGGCGTAGAAGACCGGTGAGTCGGACGCATGCTCGAGCGCAGGCCACAGCTGTTTGGGAGTTCGACGAGGACGTCGGCGCTCGTCGCCATCCGTTTGCTCGAGGAGACTTACCCCAGCGAGCTTGCGGCGCTGCTCGGCGTGCGTCCATTCACCGTCCAGTCCATCCTGATGTCGCTCGAGCGAGAGGCCATCATCGTCAGCCGGCTGGTGGGGCGAACCCGCACGGTGGCGCTGAACCCTCGCTACTTTGCGCACGCGGAACTCAGCGCACTGCTCTGGAAACTCGGACAGCAGGACCTGGACCTTCAAGCCCGGCTCGCCACGAGGCGCCGTCGGCCGCGCCGCGCCGGCAAGCCGGGGCTCTCGTGATCGGACCCACGTCGTCGCTCGCAGACGTCGCCTTCGCGGTGTGCACGGCGCTGGAGCGCAACGGTTACCGCGCGGTGCTCACGGGAGGCAGCGCGGCCACCTACTACGCACCGGACGCGTACCAGTCGGGCGATCTCGACTTCGTGCTGACGCTCAGAGGAACGCGTGGTGAAGCCGCGCTGACGTCGCTCGGCTTTGTCCGGAAGGGCGACTTCTACCGTCACCCTGGCACCCACTTCCTCCTGGAGTTTCCGAATGGGCCTCTGGCGGTGGGAGAAGACCTGATTCAGAGCTGGTCCACCGACCATCGCGGCGACGAGGTGCTGTACGTCCTCTCGCCCACCGATTCATGCCGAGACCGACTCGCTTCCTTCCTCTTCTGGAACGACTTCAGCGGCCTGGAACAAGCCCTCGCCGTCTTTCGCGCACGAAAGGCCGAGGTGCAGCTGGACGTCATCGGGGCCTGGTGCCGGCGCGAGGGGCACAACAGAAAATTCGAGTTGTTTGAGGCGCGCATTGGCCAGAGCGCCGGGCCAGCGTAGCGGCGGGAGCCCACCGGCTCTGCACGAAAGGCTAGAGTCCCACCATGGGGGACGCTCCGCGCTACCACGCGGTCCGGAAAATCGCCGACGGCGGCTCGGCCGAAGTGTTCCTCGGCGAGCAGCAGGGCGCCGCGGGCTTCCGCCGGCCGGTGGTGCTCAAGCGCATCCACCCCGCGCTCTACGCCGACGAGCACTTCCGCGAGCTGCTGGTGGAGGAAGCGCACCTGGCGATGAGCCTCCACCACCCCAACCTGGTGGAGGTGCTGGACTTGGGCGAGTCCAACGGCCGCTACTTCCTCGTGCTGGAGCTGGTGGACGGCTGGACGCTGGGCCAGGTGGCCAAGCGCGGACGCGACGCGGGCCTCGCCCTGCCGCTGGAGCTGTGCGTGTACGTCGCGGCGGAGATCTGCCGGGGCCTCGCGTACGCGCACCAGCGCACCCGCGGCGGAAAACCTCTGGGGGTGGTGCACCGGGACATCTGCCCAAACAACGTCCTCGTCTCCCTGCACGCGGACGTGAAGGTGACGGACTTCGGCATCGCCCGCGCCAACAGCCGGCCCGACGACACCCGGCCCGGGATGATTCGCGGCAAGCCCATGTACATGTCCCCGGAGCAGACGCGCGGCGAAGTCCTCGACGCCCGCAGCGACCTCTTCTCCGTCGGCACCGTGCTGTACACGCTGCTCACCGGGCAACTGCCCTTCCCCGGCCCCACCGACCGGGAGTACCTGGCGCAAATCTCCAACACCGACGCGCCCTCGCCGGACACGGTGCGCAAGGAATTGCCGAAGGAGCTCTGCCGCCTGGTGCAGAAGGCGATGGCCCGCAAGAAGGAGGACCGCTTCGCCAGCGCCCAGGAAATGCTCTTCGCCCTCGAGCACGTCCAGCGCACCGCCTTGAAGCCCGCCGGCCGCAGCGAGCTCGAAGGCTGGCTGCGCACCCTCACCGCGAAGGACGGGCAGACGCCCATCCTCAAGCAGACGCTGCCGCCCGCGCCCCCGCCCGACGAGCCGGAGTGGATTTCGCTGTCCGCCGAGCAGGCCGTGGTGGAGGACCAGACGGCGACCCAGCAGGGCGTGCCCCTCTTCCCGGGCGCGCGCAGGGCCAAGCCGAAGCCGGCGCCGCTGTGGCCGGTGGTGCTCGTCACCGCCGTCATCGTGGGAGGCGCCGGGCTGTGGTGGTCGAATTCCCACAGGGACGCGCCGCCGCCGCCGGTGACGCCCCCCACGGCCAGCGTGACGCCGCCCTCCCCGCCTCCGGTGAGGCCTTCCGTGGTGAGGACGCCCGCCGAGGAGTTCGCCGAGTACCCGGGCGCGACGGTGACGACGGAGGACGCAGGCCCTGCGACGGAGGCACCCGACGCGGCCGTCGCCCTCGCCGCCGTGGAGAGTCCGGACAGCGGCTCGGCCCTCGCCCCGAGCCCCGGTGGGGGAGAGGGAGCCAGGGCGTCGCCCGCGTCGAAGAGCGGAACGCCGACGCTCAAGCTGACCGCCCGCCTGGCGCCCAATCAGCAGCCCGGCCAGGACAAGTACGGCGTCCTCTTCGAGAGCGAGCCTGCCGACGTCCTGGTGCGCGTGGACAAGAAGGAGCTGGGCCGCACCCCCACCACCATCCACTTCAAGAACGGCCTCACCTTCAACGTGTGGTTCGAAGCGCCGGGACAGCCGCCCCTGCGCCAGTGGCTGATGATGACGGAGCGCGAGGGGAAGCTGCCCAGGGTGACGCTGCGGGAGCCGGTGGAGCAGTAAAGTCACCGCTGGCCCGCGGCCACCGCTTCGTCTTCCACCCGCACCGCGTCCAGGTGCCGCCGCGAAACCTCGCGCGGGGCGTGGACGAACTGGTGCGCCAGCAACTGGGTGGACGCCACCGCCACCAGGGCCATGTTGTCCGCCTCCGACGGCTGGGTGGCGGCCTTCGCCAGCTTGGACACCAGCTTCTCCACCTTCGCGCCGTCGAAGACGCCGGTGCGCTCCACCTCCGCCCGGGACAGCAGCTCGCGGCTCCACCCCGGGGCCTTCGCGCCCACCAGCGCCTCCGCCACCGGCGCGCGGTAGGGGAACTTGTGCCGGTCCAGCACCGCGTCCGGCACCAGCCCGCGGCCCAGCCGCTTCACCACCGCCTTCTCGTCCAGCCCGCGCAGCTTCACCGCGTCCGGCATGCGCGCCGCCGCCTCGATGACGCGGTGGTCGAGGAAGGGGAAGCGGCCCTCCACCGAGCTGCCCATCAACATCCGGTCGCCCTGCGCGGACAGCAGGTAGCCGGACAGCAGCGTGGCCAGCTCCAGGTACTGGGCGCGGGCCAGCGCTCGCCAGCCGAGGACTTGCGCCGGCACCTGCGCCTTCACCGCCTCGGCCGGGTGGTGCCCCGCGGTGCGCGCCGCGAAGTCCTTCGAGAAGAAGCGCGCCACCCGGCCGGTGTTGCTCCAGCGAATCTGGTGAGAGAAGTCGAGGGCGCCGGGTGCTTCGAGGCCCAAGCCGAAGAACTCCTTCAGCACCTCCGGCGCCTGCTGGGACAGCGGCAGGTACGGGTACAGCCGGGTGAAGAGGCGCGGGCGGTGCGCGCTGGCCGGCTGCCTGGCCCAGAACTGCCGCACCTTCGTCTCCTTGTACAAGTCGTAGCCGAGGAACACCTCGTCGGCGCCTTCCCCGGTGAGGACGACTTTCGTCTGGTGGCCGCGCACCAGCCGCGACAGGGCGAGGAAGGGCCCGGGGGCGGTGCGCACCAGCACCTGCTCGCCGTGCCACACCACCTCGGGCAGCAAGGCGCCGATGTCCTGGTCCTGCACCTCCACCACGTGGTGGGTGGTGCCCAGGGCGCGGGCCACCTCCTGCTGGAAGGCGCGCTCGTCGTAGCGGGCCTGCGCGAAGCCCACCGAGAAGGTCTGCAGGGCGCCGCCCAGCTCCCGCTGCGCCAGCGCGCAGATGAGAGAGGAGTCGAGGCCGCCCGACAGGTACGCCGCCACCGGCACGTCCGCCCGCAGCCGCAGGCGCACCGCGTCCGTCAGCACCGCGCGCAGCTTCTCCGTCGCCTCGGGCAGGGTGAGTCCGCGGTCCACGTTGTCGTCGGACAAGTCGACGTCCCAGTAGCGCCGCGCGGTGAAGACGCCGCCCCTCACCCGGGCCACGTGCGCCGCGGGCAGGGTGGCCACGCCGAGAAACTGCGAGCGCGGGGCAAGCGGCGCCCACAGGTGCACCGCGTCCACCACGCCGTCCTCGTCCAGCTTCGGGGGCAGCCACTGCGCGGCGAACAGCGCCTTGGCCTCGGAGGCGAAGGCGAAGCCTTCCTTCGTCACCGCGTAGAAGAGCGGGCGGATGCCCACCCTGTCGCGCGCCAGCCACAGGGTGGCGTCCCTCGGGTCCCACACCGCGAAGGCGAACTGCCCCACGAAGTCCTTCACGCAGTCGATGCCCCGGGCGAGGAAAGCGGCGAGGAGGACCTCCGTGTCGCTGGTGGTGCGGAAGCGGTAGCCCGGCAGGCCGGTCTTCAGCTCCAGCCAGTTGAAGACCTCCCCGTTGAAGACGACGGTGACGCCGGTGGCCGCGTCCTTCATCGGCTGGTGGCCGCCGGCGAGGTCGACGATGGACAGGCGCGTCTGGCCCAGCACCACGCCGTCCAGCAGCACCGCCCGCTGCGCGTCAGGCCCCCGGTGGAAGAGGCTGGCCGTCATCGCCCGGGCGCGCGCCTCGTAGCGGTCGCGGCGCACCTGCGGGCCCAGACCCGTGGGGACGGTGAAGCCGGCGATGCCACACATTGCGCGCCTCCCTTCAAAGGGCTACTGCACGCCCTTCTTCTTCAGGAAGCCGACCAGGTTCTCCACGCTGTCCAGGTTCTCCGGCAGCAACTCCGCGTCGGCCACCTTCACCCGGAAGTCCGTCTCCAGGAAGGCCACCAACTCCATCATCCCCGTGGAGTCGATGATGCGCGTGCGGAGGAAGGAGTCGGAGTCCCCAAAGTCGTCGACGAAGAAGGTGTCGGTGATGAAGAGGCGCAGGCGCTCGCGTGCAGTCGTCATGTGGTGCTCCCCGAGACGAGTCGTGCTTCATCCAGTCCGCCCGCGGACATCGAGAGCGGGACAATCCGGGCGGGGCTTCCCATGGCCAGGGTGCGCGGCGGGACGTCGCCCGTCACGACCGCCCCGGCGCTGATGACGGCGCCATCGCCGATGGTGACGCCGGGCCCGATGACGGCGCCGTGGGCCACCCACACGTCGTCGCCCAGCGTCACCGGGCCGCGGGAGGTGCCGTCCTCGTCCGCGAGGCGCGAGAAGCTGCCGAACATGCAGCGCGCGCCGAGGCGCAGCCCGTGACGGACCGACAGCGTGACGCCGTAGTTGAAGAGGCAGTCGTCGCCGATGGACAGGCTGGCGCCGGGCGCTACCCGCACCTCGCACGGCGCGAGGCCGGAGAGGAAGAGGACCCGGTCGCCGATGACGGCGCACCCCTTCACGTCCACGTGGAGGTGTGTCCACGCGCCGCTGCCCCGCCCCACGGTGCAGTGGGGGAAGGAAACCCACCGAGAGAGGCGGACGCCGGCGCGCAGGAGAAACCGCGGTGTCTCCAGCGCCCGCAGGCGGGACAGGAGCGTCATGGCGCGCGCTCCTCGGTGTCCGCGCCGGCCCGAGTGGCTCGCGCCTCACCGGGTGGGGGGCGAGGCGGCGCTGCGGCTTCCGGCGACGCGCCCCGGCCTTCTCGGGGCGGCGGCCTGACGACGCGCGGCGGGTTGCCTTCGAGGCACAGGCCCGCCTTCACCCGCCGGCTGGCCACGGTGCCGGGCCGCAGGGTGACGCCGGCCTCCAGGTGCGCGCCGGGCAGCACGATGGCCCGCTCGCCCACGGTGACGTTCTCCTCCAGCACCACCGGCCTGGAGGGCGGCCGCTGGTGCCGATTCCCGCCCACCGGGTGGAAGTGGTTGTCCATCACCTTGGACAGGCGCCCGAGGTGGCAGCCCCGCCCGATGTCCACGCGCGTCTGGGCCTCCACCGAGGCGCCGGACTCCAGCGTGACGCCGTCCCCGAGGACGAGGTGCGCGCCTGGCTCCGCGTGCAGCTCCACGCCCATCGCCCCTCCGTCCAGCGTGACGTCCCACCCCAGGTGGATGTGTCCGCCTCCGTGAATCAGCACTCGTCCGCGGACGCGCACCCCCGGGCCGACCTCTTCCACCCGCCACAGCTTGAGGCGCGCCACCACTGCGTCGAGCCAGCCGAAATGCACCATGCCGCGTCCCCTCTTCCTTCCGTGCGGCTGCTCCACAGTCACGCCGAGAGGCGCCAGAAGCAAGCGTTGCGCTGGCAGTGGAATCAGCC
>JADLDB010000143.1 GCA_020846875.1 Myxococcales bacterium
CGTGCGACGGCGGGCGTCGTACCGACGCCGCGCGAGCATCGAGGTGAACGAGCTCGCCGAGCAACTCCTCCAGGCGGTGAAGGCCTGCCCCGGCGAGACGATGACGGTGCTGGCCGCGCGCGTCGGCTGGGCTTGCCCCGGTTTCGTAGACACTTTTCGAAGCATGATGGGTGCCCAGCATGGAAACTGCAGAGCAGCGAAAGAAGCGGCAGCGGCGAAACTTCACGGATGAATTCAAGGCCGGAGCGGTCCGGCTCGTGGTCAAGGAGGGGAAGAGCATCGCGGAAGTGTCACGCGACCTCGAGCTCGTACCTTCGGCGCTCGGGAAATGGGTGAAGCAGGCGAAGGTGGACCGAGGAGACGGCCCGCCAGGCGCGCTGACGACGGAAGAGCGAGAGGAGCTCGGCCGCCTCCGCAAGCAGGTCCGCAAGCTCGAGATTGAGCGAGAAATCCTAAAAAAAGCGGCGGCCTTCTTCGCGAAGGAGAGCGAGTGAAGTTCTCGTTCATCGCGGAGAAGGCCGGCGAGTTCAGCATCGTCGAGCTGTGCGGGGTGAAGATGTCGTACGCGTCGCGGAACAGCGCGTACGGAGCGGAGAACCTCGAAGAAGGTGAACGAGCTGCTGGTGAAGAAGCTGGGGGGGCTGAGGCCCGCCTCAGTTGCTCACGTTCGACATCTGGAACGTCTTCCCGAGGGTCCATTGCCCGTCGCCATCGGCGTCGGTCCACTTACTCACCAGGTACGTCAGTCGATCGCCGTCTCGCTGGATGACCTCCTGGGTGGTGAGCTCGTTGAAGCGGCCACCCGCGCGCGTGCTGCGCCAGCTGACCTCCAGCCAGTCGCTGACGCGGGTCTCCCGGACTGAGTCCCGCAGCCCGTCGAGGTTCTCGTCGGCCTGCTCGATGCTGCGCTCGCCCTTCAAGTCCAGCGAGGCGATGTACGGACGCTTCGCGACCTTGTGCAGGCTGACGGTGTACCGGCTGCCGTCGGAGAAGGTGGTGCGGGTCGTGTCGGGAATCGTCCCCGCCTCGAGGCCCGGCAGAACGTCCTCGTCCCTCACGGGCCCGACGGACACCACCTCGACGTGGCGCAGGCGCACCACCATCCCCACGACGTCCACGGCGAAGAAGTCGACGTCCCACTCGGGCGTCGGCTTCGACTGGGCGGGCACGCGCTGCGAGGCCGCGACGCCGGCGTCGAGGCCGGGCGGAGGCGCGGCCAGCTTCGCGGGGCACGCCGCGAGCCACAGCCCCAGGAGCGGCATGGCTCGCCTCACGGGCACTCCGGCGGGGGCTGGTTGCACGAGTCGCGCAGCGTCGGAGACGAGGTGCAGGGCTTGTCGTTTGCGCGATCCGCCGGCGCCGCGCACGTCGCGCAGCAGTAGAACTCGGGCGCGTCCGACAGCTTCGAGTCCATGCAGTCGTAGTACCAGAGGCCCTGGCACGTGGAGCACGCCGCGTTCACCCCGATGCCGCCGTGGCAGAGGTTGTACGTGGGGCAGGTGATGTCCGCGAGCTTCTGCTTCCAGCCGCAGCGCACGCGCTCCTCCTCGGTGCCGGCGCAGACGACGCAGTCCTCCATCGAGCTGCGCGGAGGCTGCAGCGGGCCTTCGTGCGTGCAGCCTCCACAGTAGTGCCCGCAGGCGTAGATCTGGTCCGAGCCGTCGTCGTGGTTGGCCTCGTCGTGTGGCGCGCCGGCCCAGTGGAGCATTTCGTGCAGCGCCGTCGAGCAGAGATCCTGGTCCGACAGGCGATCGAGTTCCGCCGGGTTCCACGCCATGCGCGAGCGCGCGTCCTTGTCGGGCACTTGGTTGGTGGCGGCGATCGCTCCGGCGCAGTCGTTGCCGCAGCCGACGAGGATCTTCCGCGTCGTGACGGTCGCCCACGCGAGGGTCGCGAGCTCGCGGTTGGCGAGGTCGAGGCAGCCGAGGCGGTCGAGCGCACACGCGAACGCGCGCATCAGCTTGTCGCGGTGCGCCTGCGTGCAGGCCAGCGACGTCGAGTCGTCATGCGGGCCAGAGGGCACGCCGGCGAAGCCGATGGTCGTCTGGCCGATGGTGTGCGTGTTCGCCAGCTCGGGCGCCACCACCCAGTTCCGGAAGCCGTTGCACTTCGCGCCCTGCCACGCGACGTCGTCCATGCGGAAGCGACGCGTCTCGGTCCACGCGCCCGTCTCGGTGGCATCGACCTCTTCGACCACGTCCCAGCCATCGTTGGAGGCGGTGCGGGTGGCGGTGCTGCGGAAGTCGTACTTGTTGTTGAAGTCGCGGTCCTTCATCACCAGGCGCCGGCCGTCGGGGAACTCGTCGATCACCACGTCCCAGAAGGTGCGCTCGTCGAGGTCCATCGACAGGCGTTCGTGGCCGTCGGGCAGCCGCTCGAGGATCCACCCCGGGCGTCCGTTCGCGCTCGGCTCGTAGCGGTACGTCAGCGCGCCGTCGGCGTCGCGCAGCGCGAGCAGGTCGACCTTGCCATCTCCATCGAGATCCGCCGACTGCCCGGCCCACGCGCGGCCCAGTTGCTCGAGCAGCCCCGTCGCCTGCTCGCTCACCACGCCGTTCCACGCGCTCACGTCGATGCGCGCCACGCCCGGCAGCGACGCATCGGGGACGTCGGCGGGCGGCGTCGAGGAACAGCCGGCCAGCAGCACCACGCACGTCGCGAGCAGCGTTCTCATGGCGCCACCTCGAAGGTGAAGGACACCGGCTCTCCGCCGAGGCTCACGTTCCCCGAGACCGCCTCGGCGCCGTCCGGCACGCGGCAGGTCCGCGTGGCGTAGCCGCCGGCGTAGGCGCGCGCGAGGCGATCGAAGAGCGCGGGCAGCGACTGCGTCGGCACGAAGGTCACGATGCCCCCGGTGGCCTCGCCGATGCGCCGCAGGTCGCGGAAGGCCCTCGACGCCAGCACCAGCGTGCCACCGTCGGCCTGTCCGTACGCCACCGCGTCGACCGTGACGCCCAGCGACGTGGCCCGCGTCAGCACGTCCTCCAGCTTCGTCACCGAGTGGGTGTCTTCGCCGTCGGTGACCAGCAGCACGCGCGCGGGGACGGGGCCGGCGTCGAGGGCCGCGCGCTCGCCCGACACGCCGGGCAGCACGTCGTCCAGCGAGTCGTAGATCCACGTGGAGGCACCCGGGTACAGCAGGTCGGCGCCGGCGACGAGGTCCTCCGGGTACGACGTGTACCCCGCCAGGAGGCGCGCCGCCTTGAAGCCTCCGTTGGCGCGCACGCCGAAGTCGAACAGCGCCACCCGCCAGGTCGGCGCCCGCGCGAAGAGCGTCTGCGCGAGGGTCTTCACGGCCTCCACCCGCGTGTCGTCGGGATCGGTGGGGCAGCCGGTGCAGGTGCTGGGCGAGGCGGAGTTGGAGCCCGAGTCGTCGACGATGATCGCCAGCACGCCGGTCGTCGCGCCTGGGAAGGTGTCGGCGCCGCTGCAGGGACACGGGGCGCCCGAGCAGGAGATGGCCAGGCGCTCGGGGCTCGGCGCGGTCGCGCCGCCATTGGTGGTCCGCTCGAAGGCGAAGACGCGGAAGGTGTCGGGGCTCGCGCCGCCGTCAGGCACCGCGGGCCCCGGCTCCACGCCGAGCACCTCGACGACTCCGGACCCGCCGCCGCCGCCGCTGCCGCAGCCCGACCAGCACGCCAGGATCACCACGAGTGCGCCGCGCTTCGTCATGGCACGCCTCCTCGACGGAAAGTATGCCAATCGCGGGGCCCAGCGTCTGCCTGTCACCAGTCGCCGCGGCGATCCTGCTTCTTCGCCGACTGGTGGCCGGGGCAGTGGAGGTGCAGTACGTGATGTCCGCCGCCAGCACGCCGGAGAAGCCCCCGCCGTTCACCCGCTCGTCGCGCAGGACGCGGTAGCCGGCCAGCAGCGCAAGGCGCAGGGTGACACCCCGGTCCGCGTCGTCGCGCCGGGTTGCTCCGCGTACCAGGCGCACTTCCGGATGAGGTGGGCCGCGCCCGCCGCGGGCTTCGGCTTGTCGCGCAGCGCCACCTGTTGTTGACCGCGCTGGTTCGTGATCAACGTATGCGTTCAGCGGAGGCCGTTGCCGGTTGAGTCGGCCGCCACGTCCGTCGAGTAGAATGCCGCGCGCATGCGCGGCGGCCGGAAGTTACGGCGAAGCGGGCGACCTCATCCTCAAGGAGGCGGACGCCTGCACGACGCCCGGCGAGCAGGGCGCGCTGTTGCGCTGGCCTGCAGCACCTGCCACGACGCCCGCCTCGTCGCCTTCTCTTGCAAGGGCCGCGGCTTCTGCCCTTCCTGCACCACCCGGCGCGCCCTGGACACGGGCGCCCACCTCGAGTCCGTCTTGCCTCTCAGTCAGACACCCTGGTGAGGCAGGTCTGGGACAACGCGACCATCGGGTGTGCTGGGTACTCGGGCGGATGGAAGCAGGGTGGCCGGCTCGCGAAGAGGACGGATGCCACCGGCGACACCTACTACGCGTACAACGAGCTCGGGAAGTTGATGGCCGAGAACGTCGTGCTCCCGGGCTCTTCCTCATGCGACCCCCAACACCAGCGGGAGTTCTGGCAGGCGATGGCCAACGGGTGCCTCGGTCGCGCGGACTGGGAGAGCGTTCTTAATGAGGACTTCTGGTCAGCTCCCCAGAAGTCGCCTTGTTGGACGTTTCTGGCGGTGGCTCGAGAGCAGCCCGAGTTGGTTCTTCGACTGTCCGGTCCGGAATTGGCTGCAGACCGTGAACTCGATGAATTCTGTGCCGGCGAATTATCTCAGGACGAGTCAGCGGCTCTCCTGTCAGGTCATGTCCCGTGAGCATGCTTTTCGAATACCTCTCGCCGAGTTCGCGCAGCGCGGACCCTCGCGAGCAACTCTCTGTCCATTGGATCAGCCTGTGGAGGAATCCAAGGGCGCTCCCGCTCGCCCACGTTGCGTTAGGCTCAACCGCCGAGCCCCATGTCGCTCTCCATCCCCGAAGACCAGCTGCCGGTCGAGCTGTCCCCGTTCGCCGCCGTCGAGGCCGCGTACCCCCAGGAGCTCGCCCGCGCCACCGACGCGCTCCGCCGCGGCCTCCCCGTGCTGGTGGAAGCCGAGAAGGAGCTCACGCCCTACGTCTACAAGTGCGTGCGCGATCGCCTGAAGAAGGAAGGCAAGTCCTTCCTCTACCTCGACGGCCGCCCCATCAACGAGCTGCCCCCGCTCCCCCCAGGCCTCGGCCTGGTCGCCACCATCGTCTTCTACCTGCGCGAGGCCGTCCGCGGCGCGGTGGAGAACCGGGTGCTGGTGCTGCCTCACCTCGATCTCCTCACCACCTCCGTCGGCGGACTCACCAGCGAGGCGCGCGAGGTCATCCCGCTCCTCTACGAGAACCCCGAGATCTGCCTGCTCGCCTTCCGCGATCCCTCCTTCCCCCTGCCGAAGGTGATCGACAACGTCTTCCCCCGCCGCGAGGCGCTCCTCGGCGTGCCCCGCGAACGCCTGGGTCAGCTCGTCACCCAGCGCGAGTCCCGCAAGCTGTCCCACGAGCGCGCCCTCAAGCCCTACCAGCTCTACAAGTCCGTCTCCGGCGTCAACGCGGTGCGGCTGCGCCGCCTCCTCTCCACCCTCGTCGGCGAGGACTACCCGACCGATCCGAAGCCCGCCTACGCGCAGCTCCGCCAGGCCACGCTGGTGGGCCAGCTCACCCTGCCCGACGTGGACCTCCACAAGGACATCGGCGGCTACGCCCGGGTGAAGGATCGGCTGGGCAAGGAAATCCTCGACGTGCTGGCCCTCAAGGACGCCAGCGCCGACGAGGCCACCATGAAGCGCATCGAGGGGCTCATCCCCCGCGGGATGATCTTCTGGGGCCCGCCCGGCACCGGCAAGACGCTCTTCGCCAAGGCCATGGCCACCTCCCTGGGCGCGGCCGTCAGCATCGTCTCCGGCCCGGAGCTCAAGTCCAAGTGGGTGGGCGAGTCGGAAGAGAACCTGCGCCAGGTCTTCACCCGCGCCCGCCAGTCCGCCCCCGCCATCATCGTCTTCGACGAGCTCGACTCCTTCGCCACCGCGCGCGGCACCTACCAGGGCAGCGGCGTCGAGCACTCCATGGTGAACCAGTTGCTCACCGAGATGGACGGCTTCCGCAAGGACGAGCTCGTCTTCGTCGTCGGCACCACCAACTTCGTCGAGTCGCTCGACCCCGCGCTGCTGCGCCCCGGCCGCTTCGAGTTCCACCTCCACATCCCGTACCCCAACGCCGCCGATCGCCGCGCCATCCTGGCCATCTATGACGCGAAGCTGGGCCTCGAGCTCTCGCCCCGCGCGCTGGACTACGCGGTGAAGCGTTCCGGCGACCTGGTGGAAGGCCAGGGCACCCACTACTCCGGCGACCACCTCCAGGCGCTGTGCCGCGCGCTCGCCCGCATGCGCCTGCGCGAGCAACGCCAGGGTCCCCTCGAGCCCGACGACGTGGAGAAGGCCCTGTCGAGCTGGGCCGAGCGCCCCGTCCTCACGCCGCACGAGGAGAAGGTGGTGGCCACCCACGAGGCCGGCCACGCCGTCACCGCGCTCTTCTGCCCCGGCACCCCGCCCATCGAGCGGATCAGCATCCGCGGCGACCTCGTCGGCGCCCTGGGCTTCGTCAGCTACGCCGACCGCGCGCACCGGTACGTGGTGACCCGCGGGCAACTCGAGGCGCAGATCTGCACCCTCTTCGGCGGCCGCGAGGCCGAGCTGCTCTTCTTCGAGGATCTCTCCATCGGCAGCGCCGGCGACCTCGACCGCGCCACCGAGATCGCCCGCGCCCTGGTGGAGCAGTTCGCCATGGCCGGCGAGGGCGCGGGCGTTCGCCGCATCGACGCCCGGCAGCAGGAGCGCCACGCCGATCCGATCTCCGACTCGCTCAAGGCGCGCATGGAGGCCGAGGTGCAGCGGATCCTCGACGCCCAGCGGCAGCGCTCCCGGCAGCTCCTCTCCGAGAACAAGGAGCTGGTGCGCACCCTGCGAGACCTGCTGGTGGAGAAGAAGGTGCTCGATCGCGAGGCGCTCGCCACGCTGCTCCCGAAGACCCCCGGCCACGAGCCGCCGCCCGAGGAGACTTGAGAATGGCCACGCTCACCCTGCGGCTGGAGATCGACCCCGTCACCCGGAAGAAGAACGTCCTGGTGAAGCTGGACAGCGACGCCGACGCGCTCCCCATGGAGCACGAGGAGCAGCACAAGAAGCTGGTGGAAGCCCTGCTGGCCGGCGGGCACGTCAAGCCCGAGGAGCTGGGCACCATCACCATCGAGCGCGAGGGCCAGGGCCCGGCGCAGGGCGAGGCGAAGGGCGATCAGCCGGCCCAGCAGGAACCCGTGGCCAACAAGGGGTAGTGTGCGGGCGGGTCTTTTCAGTGGGGAAGACGAACGTGGGCGTGAGCTTGAAGACCATCGACGAGGTGCGCCGGATGACGGCGTTTCCAGCCGACGCGATGCTGCAGCAGGTGGGGCCGATCGCCCTCATCCAGCGCGGCGCCCAGGCGATCCCCGCAAACCCGCTGTCGATGAGCAGCGCGATGACGCGCACCGTGGAGATCGAGGCGCCCCCGGTCGCGCGCCAGGCCCTGTCGCTGCTGCTCGACGTGGGCGACGGCGTGGTGGTGCCGCTCGGCGCCGACGCCCCCGACGGACAAGTCACCTTCGGCCGCGCCGACGACGTGGACGTGCGGCTGGAGGACCCTTCCGTGTCCGGCCACCACGCGTGCATCCGCTTCGACGCCTGGAAGCGCACCGCCTGGGTGAAGGACCTGGGGTCGACCAACGGCACCCTGGTCAACGGCCGCGCCGTGAAGGGCGAGACGGAGCTGGCCGAAGGCAACGTGGTGACCCTGGGCGACGCCTCGGCCTTCCTCTTCCTGCGCACCGAGACGCTGTACGCCCTGCTCAAGCAGAAGTGACGTCTCGCGCCCGCACGGTGCGCTCTCCTCGCGCACGCCCCTACACCTCGAAGCTGGACTGGCTGGCGCGGGGCCGCGGCGCTATGAAGCGTCGAGCGCGAGGCGACCTGGCCGAAGGGTGCGTCTCCTCACTCCTGGAGCAGACAGCATGAGAACCACCACCCCGAGACTCCTCGGCCTCGTCTTCCTCACCACCCTCGCGGCCTGCGGCGGCAGTCCCACTCCTCCGCCTGGCTGCGGTGACGGCACCACGGGTAGCGGGGAGGCCTGCGACGACGGCAACACCACCGCCGGTGACGGCTGCGGTTCCACCTGCGCGCTCGAGACGGGCTTCACCTGCAGCGGCACGCCCAGCGCCTGCGCCACCACCTGCGGCGACGGCGTCACGGCGGGGGCCGAGGCCTGCGACGACGGCAACACCACGGCCGGCGACGGCTGCAGCACCTCCTGCGCGGTGGAGGCCGGCTTCACCTGCACCGGCGCGCCCAGCGCCTGCGCGCCCACCTGCGGCGACGGCACCCTGGCCGGCGCCGAGGCCTGCGACGACGGCGACACCACGGCCGGAGACGGGTGCAGCGCCTCCTGCGCGGTGGAGAGCGGCTATGCCTGCACCGGCGAGCCCAGCACCTGCGCGCCCACCTGCGGCGACGGCGCGCTGGCCGGCGCCGAGGCCTGCGACGACAGCAACCCCACCTCCGGCGATGGGTGCAGCGCCTCCTGCGCGGTGGAGACCGGCTATACCTGCACGGGCGCGCCCAGCACCTGCACGCCGGCCTGTGGCGACGGCCTGCTGGCGGGGGCCGAGGGCTGCGACGACGCCAACACCATGGCGGACGACGGCTGCGGCCCCTCCTGCACCTCCGAGGCCGGGTGGACCTGCACCGGCGCGCCCAGCGTGTGCATCGGGACTTGTGGCGACGGCCTGAAGGTAGGGACGGAGGGCTGCGACGACGACAACACCACCGCGGGTGACGGCTGCAGCGCCACCTGCGCCGTGGAGAGCGGCTTCACCTGCACCGGCACCCCCAGCGTCTGCGTCACGAGCTGCGGCGACGGCCTCATCGGTGGCGCGGAGGGCTGCGACGACGGCAACACCTCCCCAGGCGACGGGTGCAGCGCCACCTGCGCCGTAGAGAGCGGCTTCGCCTGCACCGGGACGCCCAGCGTCTGCGCCACCGCGTGTGGTGACGGCGTCCTCGCCGGGACCGAGGCGTGCGACGACGGCAATACCAGCGGTCTGGACGGGTGCAGCGCGCTGTGCGCGATCGAGACGGGCTGGAGCTGCACCGGCGCCCCCAGCACCTGCGCCACCACCTGCGGCGACGGGCTGCGCGCGGGCGCCGAGTCCTGCGACGACGGCAACACCACCGGTGGCGACGGGTGCAGCGCCACCTGCGGCGGAGAGACGGGCTGGAGCTGCAGCGGCTCGCCCAGCGTGTGCAACACGATCTGCGGTGACGGCCTCCTCGTCGGCACCGAGGCCTGCGACGACAGCGACACCATGGGCAATGACGGCTGCAGCGCGACCTGCACCGTGGAGAATGGGTGGGCCTGCTCGGGTTCGCCCAGCACCTGCGTCCCGGTGTGCGGAGACACGGTCATCGTCGGGCCGGAGCAGTGCGACGACGGCAACACCGTGCCTGACGACGGGTGCACCGCGAGCTGCCGCTACCCCACGGGTGAGTCGTGCAGCGAGCCGCTGGTGCTGTCCCGCGGCCAACCCCTGGGCCCGGGCACGCAGTGGATCATCCCCTCGGGCGGCGTGACGGTGGCGGACGGGGCGTTCGCCTGCGACACCAGCGGCTCCGGCCCGGACGTGGTCATCAAGTACGTGAAGACGAGCGGCACGGTGGCCGGCGGAGGCTCGCTCCTCCACGTCCGCGCCACCCCCACCGTCGCCACCACCACCCCCTACTACCTCAACGTGGAGGTGACGTCGGGCTCCTGCAGCCCTGCGGGCCGGGTGGAGAAGTGCGCCTGGTACAAGCACGACTGGGACGTCTGGCTCGACGTGCCGGCGGGCACCTATTACGTGTGGGTCGCGAAGAACTCGGCGGCCACGCCCACGGTGCTCTTCCCCGAGACGGACGTGTTCATCGAGGAAGCGGCCGCCACCGCCGCGCTGGCCCAGGGCGAAGGCTGCTTCGCGCCCTTCACCACCTCGAGCGCCAACTACACGCCGCCCGCGATGGCCGGCGCGCCCCACACCTGGGCCCTTCCCGCCAACATCAACTCCTACGACCGGGGCATCTCCACGGGCGGGCCCGGCAGCATCTCCTGCGACGGCACCTCGCCAGCGCCCATCCACGGGGTGGACGCGGTCATCGCGGTAGCCAAGGCGTCCGCGGCGACGGTGCTGCTGGTGCAGGCGCAGAACGTGGATCCCGTGCTGACGCAGAGTGACTTGAACGTCGAGCTCACCGCCACCTGCGACGCGCTGGCGCCGATGGCCTGGTCCCGCAACTGCCGGTGGAACCAGGACACGGTGGAGTTCACCGCGCCGGCGCCCGCCGGCACCTCGTACGTGTGGGTCAGCACCGAGGCCACCAGCGAGGAGTTCAACGGCGCCACCGTGCAGGTGACCGAGCTGGCCGCGGGGGTGGGGGAGACGTGGGGCACCGCCGAGCTGCTCACCGGCTCGAGCTCCATCGTCCCCACCTCCACGCTGCGCTATGACGTGCCCTCCTGCCTGCCTGCCACCGGCAACGTGCACTGGTACCGCTTCGTGTCCACCCAGGACGTGGTGCGGGTGTCGGCCGTGGGCGCGGGCCCGGTGGGCGTCCTCGACGAGCACGGCCAGGAGATCTCCTGCGCGGCAGACGCCCAGGCCGTCCCGCAGGCAGCCTTCGTGCCGGCGGGCACCCCCGTGTACCTGGCGGTGCCGGTGGGCGGCGCGGTGACGGGACTCACCCTGCAGACGTTCGCCTACAGCGGCCTCCAGGGCAGCCCGGTGGATCTGCGCGTCACCTTCCCCACGTCCGCCACCAGCGAGTACGGCATGGCGGTGTCCGCCTCGACGCTCTACATGGGCGACACCACCTCGGTGTTCGAGATCCCCAAGGCCGGCGGGGCGACCGCCGTCGAGCGCGGCACGGCCGAAGGCATCACCGCCACCCACCTCGGGTACGATCTCGTCTCGGTGGGCGGAAGGTTGTTCAGCGTGGACTCCACCACCACCACCACCGCCAGCCGGCTGTTCCGCATCTACGACGGCAGCGCCTGGGGGCCGACGGCGTGGGACGTGACGCCGGCCTACCCGGCGACCAGCGGCAGCTACGCCGTGGCCACCGACGGCAACCTGGTCTTCCTCGCCACGCGCAACACCTCGACGACGACGGGGAACGTCACCTTCTACTCCTTCAGCCAGGCGATGCCCGGCGTGCCCGCGCTGCTGGGGACCAACACGTCGGTGCGCTACGCGGTGGGCCTGGCGGCGGACGCCAACTACTTCTACGTGGCGGGCGTCTCGATGGCGACCGCTCAAGAAGGCATCTTCCGGATCGCGCGCAGCAACCTCGCGGCGCCGGCGGTACAGTTGGCCGCGCTCAACACCAGCACCCTGCACAGCTCGGTGGTGGTGGACAGCCTGACGGCGCCCAACTACCTCTACGCGCGCGACGCGACGGGGGACATTCACGTGGTCCAGGGCCCCGCCGGCGCGGCGCCGGCGCACCTGGGCGCGCGGTGGACGCTGGGCTCGGCGAGCGACTACTCGATGACCTTCGACCACGCGCAGCCGGCGCTGTACTTCTTCGAGACCGAGACGGACGCCGCCGGGGTCATTCGCCGCGTCCAGTAGCGGCCCTCACGAGGTGGTGACGTGGCGGACCGCTAAGGGCGATCTGCTCCGGCACCTCTTCCTGGAGGAAGTGGCGCAGGCGGAACACCACGTCGCTCACCAGCGGCAGCCGCGCGGAGCGGTGGAAGGCCGTGTTCGAAGTGCCGACGCGACCATCCCAACCACTCGGGATGACTGAGGTTGTCAGGTGTGGAGGCGGAAAGAGCCCAGCGCCTCCGCAACTTCTCGGGCCCAGGTGGGTTCGGCCCTCCATGCGCGAAGCCGTCTATGTGGGTGGGCTGCTGTCGATGCTGTGGCTGGTGGCGTGCGGTGGAGGTGGCCCCTCTGCTACCGGTGGTGGGACTGGCGTGACTGGAGGTGGAGCAGGGGGCGGGGTGGGGAGCGACGCAGGCACGGGCGGCGGTGGAGAAGCGGTGGACGCCGGAGAAACGCCGCCTGTGGTGGCCTTCATGACGTCGCCGGTGCCGGGCCTGCCTGTGGGCGCCAGGTATGCGCTGGTGTCGTACGGCGCTGACCCGGCGCAGGTGATGGATGTATTTCTTCCTGACGCGGACTCGGCGACGGCGGCCATCATCTTCTTCCACGGCGGAGGCTTCACCCGCGGCAGCCGTACGGCTGGGTACGACGGCGTGGTGCGGAGCCTGAGCGCGGGCGTCGCGTTCTTCGCGGTCGACTACCGGTTGCTGCGCACCGACGGCACCGAGGACGAAGGCGTCACCAAGCCGCTCACTGACTCCCGTACCGCGGTGCAGTTCATCCGCCGGTGGGCGTCACTCTTCAACGTCGATGGCGCACGGCTGGGGGCGTATGGTGGCTCGGCGGGCGCCGGCACCAGCTTGTGGCTCGCCTACCACCCTGACATGGCGAACCCGGACGCGGGTACGTTGCTGGAGCGCCAGTCGACGCGGCTCCAGGCGGTGGCGGCGCTGTCGACGCAGGCGACCTACGACGTGGTGCGGTGGTCCAGCGTCGTCTACGGAGCCGAGTACCCTCTGCACACCAACGACGTGCTGCTCCAGGCGGGAGAGCTGCGCGACGCGATGGTGCGCTTCTACGGGCTGGACTCGTCGCTGGCCGCCGACGCGGGGGCGATCCTCGAGGTGCTGGCTCAGCCGAAGTACGTGGCGTACCGCGCCGAGGTCGACATGCTGCAGTGGATGAGCGCCGATGATCCGCCGACGTACGTGGAGAACCTGAACCCCGACGTCGACCCGCTGCAGAACCTCCTGCACCACCCGCTGCACGGCATGACGGTGCTGAGTCACGCGCTCGACGCGGGCATCGAGGTCACCGCCAAGATCCCCGCGTACAACGTGCACACCAGCGACGCGGGCGCGGCGGTAGAGTTCCTCCTCGGGGCTCTGTAGGCAGCGCCCGGCAGAGGCAAAGGAGCTGGAGGCACTCACTACAGTCGAGGCCAGGACCATGCACCGAGAACACCACGAGATGAATGTGATGCCCGCCTCCAGACGATCGCGGGGGTGCGCGTGTCGACGCGTGTTCATCGCGAGCGCGTTCCTGCTCCTGGGCGCCTGCGCGAGCCCCGAAGGGGGAGGTGCCAACGACGCGGGAGGAGGCTTTGGCGGTGGTGGAGGCGCACCAGACGCTGGGGGAGGCGGGGGAGGCGGGGGAGGAGCGGCGAGGGTGGTCCAGCTTGGCTTCAACGCCAAAGGTACGCTCGATACGGACGCGCAGGTCGCCTATGCCCGCGCGATGCTCGACGCCATGTCACCGGCCGCGCGGAGCCGCCTCCACGTCCGGGTGACCGGCGGGACGCGCTCGCAGACCGAGATCTCGCGCCACTGGCAAGACCCGCAGCTCGACGCGTGGATCGGCCTACAGGATGACTACGGGATCGGGTTGGTGTTCGTCGTCAACGGCAACGATCCTCCGGCAGCTCAAGCCCAGTTCGTCCAGCGCTGGATCGATCAAGGCGCCACGTTCTCTTTCCTCGAGATGATGAACGAGTACTACCTGCCAAGGTACCGCAACGGCGACACGTCCTTCGATGATGTGACGAAGCAGGTCACGGCGGAAAGCTACACGACCGAGATCCTGCCAGCCTACATGGCCGAACTCTCGAGGTTCGGCCTGCCGATGTTCGTCATCGCGGCGCCAGAAAAAGGCAGCCCTGAGCTGGCCGCGTGGAACGACACCATCGTCAGCGCCTTCGCCGCGCACGCCGACTGGGCAGGTGTGACCGTTCACCTCTACGAGACAGGGGCGACGTTCGACTACGCGCAGATCGACGCGCTGCGGGCTCGGCTGCCTCCCGGGACGCCCATCGCGATCACCGAGTGCGGAGTCACTGACGAGTCAATCACCTCGTACGCGCAAGCCGCGGATCGTTTCGCTGCTCATGAGAGGACGGTCCTCTCCTTCCTCGAGCCTGGTGACTACTTGTTCGACCAGGTGCTGTACCTGAATGACGCAGACAAGTACTTCACCGCGACGCTGCACCCGAGCTCCGGGGGACTGACGGAGAAGGGCGCTGCGATCGTCGAGCTGTTCGAGTCGCCATAGTCCGACAGGCCGCGCGTCCACTGCGAGCTGCTCTCGCGCGCAGGTAGAAAGGGCTTGCCACCAGCGCCTCTCTCCCGGCTTGCCCGGCACTGACGAGTCGGGCGGATCCCCGCGCTCGCCGCCACCGGGGCGACTAAGGTCTGGCTCCTCCCATGGAGGCCTTCGTCTTCCCCAGCCAGGAGGCGCTACAGGTGGCGCTGCGGACCGGGCTCGTCCCTGCCGCGGTGCACCGGGCGCCTGCGCGCGTCGGCGTGACGGGGGACGGCGAGCTGGAGGTTGCCCCGTCGGTGGCCATCCCCGGCCCGGCCCGCAAGCTGCTCGAGACCGCCGGCGTCCGCCTGCGCCATCCCTCCAGCGCGATGAAAGACGTGTCCTGCTGGGCCGAGGCGCTCCCGCCCCGCCGCGTCGGAGAGCCCGAGGGCGCGCTGGGCACCGTGCTGCTGTCGCTGGACGACCACGCCACGCTGCTCGAGGTGTGCGGGGAGCTCTTGCGCCTGGGCTGCGATCGCCAGGAGCTGTGCCTGGGCAGCGGACCGGTGCAGGCGCTCCTGCGGGTCGTCGAGCCGCCCTGGTACGTGCTGTCGCGCGCGCTCGATCACCTCGACGGCCTGCGCGCCTTCGTCCCCACGCCCCCCGGCCAGGACGCGGTGTGGGTCGAGCTCGGCTTCACCCATCCGCTGGACGACGCCTTGGAGTCGCCCGGTGAAGGGCTGCTCCTCGTCACCGGTGAAGGCCACTGGTGGCGCCTGCCCGCCGGCCAGTGGCTGGACGTCGACCAGCTCGTCGTCCCTTCCAGCCTGCCGGTGGCGGAGCGCCTCGCCCCGAGGGCCGACGCGCCGCGGGTGGAGGTGAAGCTGCAGTTGGCCCGCGCCGCCCGCGCCGAGACGCCCACGCTCTTCGTCGTGCCCGACGGCCGCGCGAAGGTGGAGGCGCTGGTGCGCTCCACGCCCGAGGCCCAACTGGACAACGTGCTCTTCGTGGTCGCCGGGGACACCGTGGTGCTGCGCGCCCGCCCGGGCCGGGAGGCCAACACCGGCGCGCTCCCAGGAGACCCCTACGCGCGGGTGGCGGAGATGCCCAACCTCTTCGCGCCCGCGGGGATGACTGTCGAGCCGCCGCTGCGGCGCGATCGCCTCCGCGCCTGGCTGGCGCCGGATCCCGACGTCGTCTCCTGGCTCACGCCCAGCGAGAAGGGCTTCCGCCGCGCCAGCGTGGCCGACGCTGCCTTCCGTCCCCTCTCCGACTGGGTGGAGTACGTGATGGACGGCGACGCCACGACGCTGGAGGCGTGGGTCCGTGGCGCCACCTTCGACTTCGAGCCCTTCGTCGCGCTGGAGGACGCGCGGCCCGCCCCCAGGCCCGAGCGAGAGGACGCGGAGCCCGAGGACGCCCGTCGCGTCCGCGCCAGGCGCACCACCCGCGAGCGCTCCACGAGCGCCCCCCGGGAGCCGGTCGACGCCCCGCGCTCCGCCAACACCCCGGCCCTCGCGCTGGAGGTCCCGCGCTCGCCGTCCGAAGCCGAGGCGCTGATGACCCGCGAGGAGGCGGCCTTCCTGGAGTTGGACGCGCCCGCCGATTCCCCGGAGCGCCGCGCCGCCTGGGTCCGCCTCTCGGAGATGTACTCGCGGCTGCAGCGCCAGCGCGACGCCGGCATGGCCTGGGCCCACGCGGTGTGGGAGGCCGCGGGAGAAGAGGAGGCGCGCATCGCCCGGCGCTGGGCGGACACCTCCGGCGTGCGCTTCGACGGCCTCCTCTCGCAGGCCACGCCCAACGTCGAGCAGACGCGCGGCGCGGTGGCGCACCTGCTGGCGTCGGCGCTGGAAGGCCAGGCCTCGGTGGCCTCGCGCGCGGCGGAGTGGGCGGCCTTCCTCGAGCGCTTCGGCGACGACCTGGACGTGCGCAGCTTCTGGCTGTCCCGCGTGGCGCTCTCCCGCCTCACCGGCGGCGACGCCCTGGGGCTGGCCCGAGCGAGAGATCGCCTCCTGGCCCGGCTCCAGGGCGGGCTGTCCCTCGATCGCGACGTGCCGCGGCTGCTGCGGGTGACGGGGCAGGGCACGGCGGCCGGGGCAGGCAGCGAGCGCGCGCAGCGGGTGGCGGCCCAACTGGAGGCGCTGCTCAAGGCCTTCGACGAGACGCCCCGCAAGCGCAGCGCGGTGGAGGCGCCGCCCACCCTCACCCGCGCCTACGTGCACCTGGTGTTCGCCTGGGGCTTCGCCCGCCTGGCCCGCGCCGAGCGCGCCCGGCAACTGCGCGACGGGGCCCTGGCCGTCCTCGACAAGAATGACGCCGTGCACCAGTTCGCCACCCGCGCCTACGCCGCGCGCATCGAGCAGGCGCTGGAAGGCGTGGCGCCCGACACGCCGCTGCCTCCGGAGGTGAACGTGCTGCTCACCGGGCTGGACGCCACCAACCGCTACAAGGTGGACCGCCTGCGCCACTTCAGCCAGGTGCTGGAGTCCCAGGAGCGGGTGGACGCCTTCGGCGGCTACTACCGCACCCTCATCCCCAACGCGCGCGGCGAGGAGCTGGCGGCGCTGCGCGGGCTGGCCGATCCCGCGGAGCTGCTCCAGGCGATCGAGGCGCGCATGGCCGTGGCCACCGACGGCAACCTCGCGGTGGAGGAGCGGCTCCGCCTCATCGACGGGCTGATGGACTTCCTGCCCCAGTTGCCCGAGTCGCAGGCCCTGCCGCTGTTGCAGCGCTTCCTCACCATGGCTGACGCGCTGGCGGCGAAGCACCGCGCGGTGGTGCTGGAGGACGCGCTGAAGATCGCCGGCCACTTCGGCCGCACCACCCTGGTGAAGCAGTTGGTGGCGCAGATCGGCAGCGCCATCAAGGAGCTCGGAGCCGAAGGGGTGACAGAGATCGGCCAGATGCTGGTGGCCGGCGTGCGCAGCCTGCGGCGGGTGGGCCTGCGCGACGAGGCGGGAGAGCTGCTCTCTCGCGCCTCCACGGTGCTCAAGGGCGAGGACACGAAGACGCTGGAGGCGCGCCTGGGCCTGGCGTCGGGCTTCGCCTACCTGGGGGCCTTCGCGCAGGCGCAGCCGATCGTCGACGAGGTGTTGACGCGCCTGGGCCGCGAGTCGGGCTTGAATCCCAGCGATCGGATGAAGCTGTCGCGGGCGGCGGCGCGGGCCATGTCGCACGCCTCGACGGACGTGGCGCTGGCGGGCCTGTTGCGCCTGGCCGGGCAGTTGCCCTTCACCACCGACAGCTTCAACACCAACAGCCACTTCAGCCTGTCGATGGTGGACCTCGCCGACGCGCTGGTGCTGGGCCACGTGGGAGACGACTTGACCTTGAACGAGACGACCCGCCGCTTCCTGGATGAAGATGAGTACCTGGTGCGGCGGCGGGTGCACCGGGACGTGGGAGGCGAGGCATGACGCAGGCTCCAAAGACGCGCGATCCCCTGGACGCGGTGGCCGACCTGCGGCTCGAGCAGCTCCAGGCCGAGGCCCAGGGCCTGCGCGAGCGGCTCAACCGCTTCCGCCTGGCGCTCGGCCGGCACTTCGTGGACAAGCAGCCGCTCATCGATCTGATGACGGTGGCCGCGGTGGCCCAGGAGCCGCTCTTGCTCGTCGGCCCGCCCGGCACCGCCAAGTCAGACCTGGTGGTGAAGTTCAAGGACGCGCTGGCCATCGAGGGCACGGACTACTTCGAGTACCTGCTCACCCGCTTCACCGAGCCGTCCGAGGTGCTGGGGCCCATCGACATCAACGAGCTGCGCGGCGGGCGCTACGTGCGGCGCGAGCGGGGCAAGCTGCCCACCGCCCGGCTGGTCTTCCTCGATGAGATCTTCAAGGCGAGCTCCGCGATCCTCAACGCGCTGCTCACCGTGATCAACGAGCGCAAGTTCTACCAGGACGGCGTGCCGGTGCCGGTGCGGCTCAAGATCCTCTTCGCCGCCACCAACGAGATCCCCGAGCACAGTGAGCTGGGTGCGCTCAAGGATCGCTTCATCCTCAAGGCGGCCTGCCGCAGCGTGCAGGACACGCACTTCGTGGAGCTGATCGACTCCGGCCTCGAGTCGCAGACGCACCGCGACCTGAACCAGAAGCCGTGGGCCGAGGGGCACACCTCGCTGGAGGACCTGCTCAAGGCGCACCGTTACCTGACGCTGCTCATGTCCCGGAAGGAGCCGAAGGATCGCGACCTCTTCTTCCGCGACGAGGTGATGCGCGAGTACCGGCGCGTCATCCGCACCCTGGTCCGTGAGGACGAGGTGTTCGTCTCGGACCGCAAGCTGATCAAGCTGTACCGGCTGCTGCGCACCCGCGCGTGGATCGTCCACGGCGGCTCGGTGGAGCGGGAAGATCTGCAGCTCCTCTCCTACCTGGGCGAGTCGCGGGAAGAGATCGACCTGCTCGAGGAAAAGGTACCCCGGCTGCTGGGCATCACCTGACCCTCGCCCCAGCGTGCGAAAGGCGCGCCATCGGAGTTCCGTGATGGACGGAGCCATCGGCAAGAGATGAACACTCCGACCAGGACGACGCGCGAGCCGATCGCCGTGCTGGAAGAGGCGGGGCGCTCCTTCGGCCGCCGGGCCGTCCTCTCCGGGTTGAACCTGACCGTCCGCGCCGGGGAGATGGTGGGGGTGGTGGGCCCCAACGGGGGCGGGAAGAGCACGCTCCTCCTGCTCATGGCCGGCCTGCTGCGCCCCACCACCGGGCGCGTGCTGGTCTGCGGCGTCGACGCGTGGAAGCTGTCCCTCACCGCCGCCGGGCAGGTCGGCCTGGTGACGGCGCGGCCCGGCCTGTACCCGCTGCTCACCGGGCGGGAGAACCTGCACCACTTCGGCGGCCTCTTCGGGATCGCCGCCCGCCAGGTGGACGAGAAGGCCGAGCCGTTGGCCCGGGCGCTCGAGCTGACCCGGCTCGACGATCGCGTCGCACAGCTCTCCACCGGCATGCAGCAGAAGCTGTCGCTCATCCGCGCCTTGCTGCTCTCCCCGAAGCTGCTCCTCTTCGACGAGCCGACCGCCAACCTCGATCCCTTCGCCGCGCGCGCGCTGCACGCAGAGGTGCGCTCGCGGGCGGATGAAGGGCTGGCCTGCGTGCTGGTGACGCACGATCTCCCTGCCGTCGAGGCCGGGTGCGATCGCGTGCTGCTGGTGGACGGCTCCATCAAGAAGCAGCTCACCTTCACCAGCCGAAGGGCGCCCCTCACCGGCCCGCTGCTCACCGCGTGGCAGGAAGCGCTGGGTGGCCGATGAGGCGCCTGTGGCGGATCGCCCGCACCGAGGTGTTGGAGCACCGGCGGCAGCCGTGGATGCTCTTCATCCTGGCGGCGAACTACGTGCTGTGGGCTGCCCTCTTCGGGGTCCTCTTCGTGGGCCTCGACCGGGTGGTGGGGAGCCCCGAGGCCGCCGCCTCGCTCGAGGCGCAGCTGAATGGCCTCGGCGTGCAGCTCGACCCGGTCCTCCAGGTGACGACGTCCACCTTCGGCTCGCTGATGTTCACCAACCTGCCGCTCTACGTGGCGATCATGTCCGGCACCTCGGTGCTGCACGATCGCGAGTGCGGCACCATGCCCTTCCTGATGCTGGCCCCGGTGACCCGGCTCCAGTTGCTGTTGGGCAAGCTGGCGGGCGCCATGGCCATTCCCCTCGCGCTGCACGTCGTCTTCGTGGGGGTGAGCAGCCTGGCGCTGGGGCGGCTGTCGTTGCTCGCGCCCTTCGCGCACAAGCTCGGCGCGTCGTCGGCGTGGTGGTGGGCGTTCCTCATCGGCGCTCCCGCGGCGGCGGCGTTCGTCGGCGCGCTGGGGACCGTCATCTCCGCGCTGTCCCGCGACATCCGGACCTCCATGCAGTTCACGTCGTTCTTCATCGGGCTGCTCAGCCTCGGCATCGGCGCGGTGCTGGTGGACGGCATCACCAGGGGCCTCGAGCTCCAGGTCGCCTTCGCGGTGGGCTGCGCCGTCGCCGCCGCGGTGACCCTGGGCATCGGGGCCAGGCTGATCAGCTCCGACGTGCTGCAGTGAGCTCGCCGTCGAAGACCCCCGTGGTGTCGCGCCCCGGAAAGGTCTTCACCTGCCAGACGGCCAGCCTCGCCCGCACCATCGGCACCAGCGCGTCGACGACCTTCAACGCCAACCTGCGCACCTTCGCGCAGACGCGCGACTGCCTCGGCCGGTACCGGGTGCTGCTCGACTTCGCGGACCTCGAGGCCCACAGCCCGTCGGGTGCGCCCTGCGTCGACTGCCGCGACGGCGCGTGCTAGTGCCGCACGCCGCCCAGCAGCGGCTGCGAGGACTACACGATGGAGGGCCAGGCCTGTAGCTGGGACGACGGAGTGCAGCACCCGGCGATCTGTCGGCCCTACACGACGGAGTTGACCCGACGGCCGCCTGGTGATGGGGACCATCAAGGTGCGGATCGCCAAGGCGTATTGGATCCTCCTGGCGCAGTTGGCCGGCTGGCAGCCCTGAGGCGCGAAGGTTCTCGAGATGTCACTGCGCAGCCTGGCCGGTGAGATCACCTCGTGCCGCGCGTGCGGGCGACTCGTCCGGTGCCGGGAGCACGCCGCGCAGCATCCTCCGCGGCGCTTCGCGGGGCAGAGGTATTGGGCGAGGCCCATCACCGGCTTCGGCGATCCGCGCGCGAGGCTGCTCGTGGTGGGCCTGGCGCCGGCTGCGCACGGGGGCAACCGGACGGGGCGGATCTTCACCGGCGATCGCTCAGGAGACTGGCTGTACGCCGCGCTCCACCGGGCCGGGTTGGCCAACCAGCCCCACTCTACCCACGTGGGAGATGGCCTGAAGCTGTCGGACGCGTACGTGTCGTGCATCGTCCGGTGCGCGCCGCCGGGCAACAAACCCAGCCCCGCCGAGCGCGATCGCTGCGTGCCCTTCTTCGTGCGCGAGCTGGAGCTGTTGGGCCAGGTGCAGGCCATCGTCGCGCTCGGCGGCTTCGGGTGGGACGGGGTGCTGCGCGCGGCCCGGCACCTGGGACACACGACGCCGAGCCCTCGCCCGAAGTTCGGGCACGGCGCACAGGCGGAGCTCGGACCGTGGCGGTTGTTCGGCAGCTACCACGTGAGCCAGCAGAACACCTTCACCGGGCGCCTCACCGAGGCGATGCTGGACGAGGTCTTCCGCGCGGCGCGCGCCAGCCTGCGTTGAGCGCCGTCAGATGGGCATGAAGATCTTGAGGCCCGTGCGGCTGGCGTTGCCGGCCAGGGTGTTGTTCTCGATGAAGTCCGACGCCGAGCTGTGCCCGTCGCCCAGGGTGATGGCGGTGTGCCCGTAGATGCTGCCCAGCCGGGTGGACGTCTTCTCCCAGGTGAGGACCAGGCCGGGGATCTTCAGGGCCTCCGAGAGGGGGATGTCGATCTGCCGGAACTTGTCCCTGGGGAGGTTGTTGTCGATCTGGTTCCCGTTGCCCCACACCTTGAAGCCCATCGCGTTCTGGATGGCGCGGCTCACGCCGGTGGCGCACAGGCCCTGGGAGTTGTAGCCGCCCATGCCCATCGCCGCCGCCCGCGCCGCCTGGGCCAGCCGGGACGAGCCGTTGACGCCCTTCACCGAGGTGGAGACGGGCGAGGACTGCGACGGCCGGCTGGGCTCGAAGGAGCTCACCCCGCTGTGCCCCGGCACCCGCAGCGAGCGGCCGGCGTAGATGAGGTTGGGGTTCTTGATGCCGTTGAGCTGCGCGAAGGCCGACACCGTGGTGCCGTACTTCCGGGCCAGGGCCCACAAGGTGTCGCCGCGCTGAATGGTGATGAGTTTGCTCACGTGCTGCCTCCCTGTGAGCTGATTGTCGACAGAGGGCCCGCGCTCGCTGCGTGAGACGTGTGTAAGGCCGCTTGGCCTTTTCGGAGCATTTCCGGGTGGAATTCTGCAGCGGCCCGGGGGGCGACGTGACCCCCCGGCCCGCGCGTCCTCACATGCCCGCGTCGAACGGCATCACGTAGCCGCCGTCGAGGCTGGGGAAGTACTCGAGGTCGAAGGACCAGGCCGCCACGTCGATGCAGGTCGGGTTGGCGACTGGCTCATCGGTCACCACCTCCATGCGCATCGAGTCGTACTCCCAGTTCCACTCCACCAGGCGGATGGTGGAGGCGCTGCCCGCCATGCGCCCGGAGGTGCCCGCGCCGACCACCGTCCAGGTGGACGTGCCGCCCTGGCTGAGGAAGAGCTGCGAGCAGACGCCGGTGGCGTCGCACTGCCCCAGCGCCATCGCGGTGCCGGTGCCGAGCGACTCGAGCCACGTCAGCGGGCCGCCGTCGGGCAGCGTGCCGAGGTTGTGGTTGAGCGGAGGCATGTCCACCTGCGGGTCGAAGTAGAGGTGCTGGTAGACGTAGATGCCGGCGTCGACGTCGGCGTCGAAGCGCACCCGGTTCTCCACCGTGCCGTCGGTGAAGCGCCGCCGGCGCACCGAAGACACCTGGTTCGGCGTGAAGGTGCCGAAGGTCACCACCTGGGAGCAGGTCACCATGGCGCCGCCACCGCCCGTGCCGCCACCCGGGGCCCCGCCGCCGGTGCCGCCGCCCGTGGCCCCGCCGCCGGCGCCGCCGCCCGTGGCGCCGCCGCCCGTGCCGCCGCCGCCGCCCGCGCCGCCCCCGGTGGCCGAAGGACACGAGTGGTTGTTGCACAGCGATCCCGCCGCGCACACGGTGCAGGCCGCGCCGCCCATGCCGCAGGCCGCAGGCGTCGTCCCCGCGGCGCACTGGCCGGCCGCGGTGCAGCAGCCCGCCGGGCAGGTCGTCGCGTCACACTTCGGCGTCGACGTTCCACCACAGTCAGCCAGCGACACGCCAAGGCCCACGAGGAACCCGGCGAACAGGATCAAGCGAGTCGTCTTCATCAGTGCGCACCTCCCGGAGCGAGGCGCAGCCCTTACACGAAGCCGTGGCAATGATCAGCCCCCACGCTGCGAAGAAACCACGGGGCTCAGGGGCCCAGGGTGAAGACGTTGAGCGAGGTGATGGCGGCGGCGCGCTACCTCAAGGGTGCACTCCCGAGCCGTCGGAGGCGTCTTCCGAGTACCTTCCCCAGGGTGCTGCCGAGCTGGAGCTGCTTCACCAGCGCCTGCACCTCGCGAGCGGCGCGGCGAACGGCCCCCTCGTCGTCTGGCCGGAGCCGTCCCAGCCGCTGGAGCGCGAACAGCGCTTCCCGCAGGCCCCGCGGCGACGCGCCGAGCGCGGCCACGTCGTACCGCCCGTCTACTGACAGCGCGGCGGGGACGAGCGCCTCCACCAGAAAGCGCCGGGCGAGGAGGAGGGCTTCGTCGGTTTCTCCAGCGGCGCGGCGGGCCAGCAGCTCGCGAGGCAATTGGAGGCCGTGCACGTCCACGCTGCGGCTCGCGAGCCATTTCCGGGCCCGGGCGGTCACCTGGGGCAGCGAGTCCAGCGCCGCGCGGGCGCGAGCTCCCACCGGCAGCGCGAGGAGCCGCTCCAGCCTGCGCCGCGCCGCCGCCGGCAGCCGGCTCCTCAGCAGGCGGTAGCGCGGGACCCGCCAGCCGGTCCGCAGGTACAGCCACACCATGGCCAGCCGCAGCCCGGCCTGGCGGAGGAAGAGGAGCCTGGTCCACGAGGAGCCCTGGCCTGCGAGGTGGAGTTCCCGGGACAGGTCGTCGCGGGTGGCCTCCAGCACGTCGCGGTGGAGGCGAGCGCGGCGGCGGTTGAAGGTGCGCTGCACCTCGAGGAAGTGGCCGCGTGGATCGGCCAGCACCAGCAGGTCATCCACCTCCCAGTAGGACAGGGTGTCGAGCGACAGGGCCTGGCGCGGGGTGTGGGTGAGCAGGGTGACGTCGACGCCGGAGGCGCGGAGGTGGCGGCGGGACTCCGGCGGGCCCAGCACCCAGAGGTCGAGATCGCTGCCCGCGCCGGCGGTGCCGCGCGCGGCCGAGCCGGAGAGGGCCACGCCCAGCGCCCCTTGCCGCATCAAGCGCGCGGCGAGGCGCCCGGCCAGCGCGCGCAATTCGAGGCTCCACGGCGTCGGGTCGACGTGGGGCAGGCGCCTCGCCGGTGGAAGCGCGTGAGGGCCAGGCGCGCGCGACGTTCGCCTCCGCGGAGGCCGTCCGGCGGGCCGCCCAGTCATGTCCGAGCCACTTCCGGAGGGCGAGCCGTGGCCAGCGCGCGGCTCTCGACTCCCTTCGAGCTGCCCCGCGCGCCCATACCTCTTGCAGCGACTACCGGCGGGACGCGCGGCGGCGGACGAAGAGGAGCAGCGCGGGCAACAGCACCAGCGGCGGGATGCTGGTGCAGCCGCACCCCGACACGGGCGGGCCCAGCAGGTCGCTCACTCCGGAGAGCTGCACCGGCTCCGGGGTCGGCGGCGGCGGCATGCCGGCGTCGGGCTCCTCCGGCGGCGGGCAGCTGTCGGCCACCTCGTAGGTGAAGGCCAGGTCGTACAGCACCCGGTCGCGGCTGCTGGTGTTGCCCACCGCGAAGTACAGCTCGCCGCCGCACGGCACGTCGAGGTTCACCGTGGCCGTCATCACCTGGTTGGTCACCGTGGGCACCACCGTCACCTGCGCGTCGTTCTGGATGATCTGCCCGCTGCGCACGAAGGCGATCGGGTCGCCCGCGCGGGCCAGCAGCTGCAGGCGCACCGTCGGGTTGTTGCCGAACGTCTGGTACAGGCCGGTCATCGTCAGGCTCTTCGCGCCGGCCGGCACGCGGAACTTGAACTGGTATGGCCCGGGCACCACCGAGCCCTGGGCCAGGCCCGCGAAGCTGGCGCCGGCGAGGTTGAAGTACTCCCGGGGACGGGGATCCTCGGTGACGTCCAGCACCTTGGAGCAGCTGGTGAGGCCGTGCTCGTCGAACACCGACTGCAGCTTCATCCGCGCGTCGGTCACCTGCGGGAAGGCGAGCTCCACCTGGGCGGTGATGATCGCCGCCGCCTTCTCGAAGTTCACGTCGGGGGGGAAGGACACCATGGCCGCGTAGAAGGCCGCGTCGAAGGTCTTCCCGTCGTCCAGGCCCTGGAAGTAGCGGGTCCGCGCGTCCCACACCGCGGAAGAGAAGACGGTGGAGTCCTGGTGCGACTCGCCCCACAGCGCGTCCGGGCACTTCTTGAACTGGCCGATGTCGCGAATGGCGTTGGCGGCGGCGTCGAGGCGCGGGCCGACGTAGGCGCCCACCACTGCGTCGTTCCCCACCATCGCGGCGATCACGTCCGAGACGCCTTCGTGCAGCGCGGAGGACTCGTTGTTGGCGGAGCGCGAGTCGAAGGACACCACCGTGTCCCAGTCGGCCGTGCTGTGGATGGCCCCGTGGCCGAACTCGTGCCACAGCACTGGGCCGTCGTAGGCGAAGTCGGCGGTGTTGCCCTGGTAGATGAGCAGCGCGTCCGAGTCCAACTCGAACTCCGGCAGGCTGAGCGCGGCCATGTTCTCGCGCGCGACGAACATCGCGTTGTCGGTGCGGGACAGGGTGTCGCTGACGTACACGCCCTGGGGATTCTGGGTGGCGTTCTGGAAGTCCGGGTCGCTGGCGTTGACCCACACCGCCGGCTTGTCCGCCCCCACCATGCGCAGCGCGAAGGGGGACAGCCCGCCGTCCGCCGCGAGCGGCCCCGCTGACAGCGCCACCAGCGCGTCGTAGGCCTTGTTCACGTGGAAGTAGGCGTTGACCTCGGCGAACTCGTCGAAGTCGGCCGGCGAGGTGATGGAGGGTGTGGCGGTGGTGGGGGGATCGACCGGGGCGTACACGAAGTCGCCGGACGGGTGCATGGCCGGATCGTTGGTGGCGCGCTGCAGGCGATCGCAGATGGCCACGTCGTAGGGGACGACGCCGCCGAAGGTCTGCAGCATGCCGGTGGCGCGGCGCGGGCCGGCCGATGGATCGCACACCTCGGTGGGGCAGCAGTTGAGCGCGCGGATCTTCTCGCCCGTGAGGAAGTGCTCGCCGGCGGGGAGGTGCGGCAGCGCCGCGTCCACCACCGGGGTGCGGCCCACGCCCGCGCTCAGCCCGCCGGGGCTGGAGGCGTACACCTTCGCGTCGTTGGCCGCGGTGTGCACCCGGTTGTCCACCCACAGCACCGCGCCGGTGACGGCGTCGACGGCCACGTGGAAGCTCTCGCTGTGCTTCAGGGTAGGGACGTAGGTGAGGAAGCCGGTGTGCGCGTCGGGGCCCACCAGGAAGACGAGCGGCTTCCACCCGCCGTAGGGGGTGCCGTCATTCTTGAGCAGCGCGCCGTCGACGGCCTGGCTGGCCACGCGCAGGGCCTCGGCGCCGGACAGCCGTGGCGCGAGGAGCGCCTGGCCGAGGGGCTTCAAGCTGCTCGACACGCGCACCACGCGGCGCAGGGTGTCGAAGGTGACCACCACGCGCGCGCCGTGCACGTCCACCCCACCGAGCTGCTGCTTGAGGTGCACCGTGCCGCCGAAGCGGGTGGACAACTGCGGGCCGACGGCCAGGGTGGAGCGCTCGTCGAGGCCCAGGGCGGCGCGCTGCGAGGAGGCGTAGAGGAGGGCCGCGTCGGCGGGCGCGCCGGCCAAGGGAGGCGTCAGCACCCCGTGCTGGAAGACGATCCGCCCGTCCGGGGAGCGCTGCGTCTGTGGGGCCAGCGGGAGGGGGAGGGTGGTGGAGAGCTGGGAGGCCAGGGCGGCGACGAGGAGACCGAGCATGGCGGGCCTCTACCCCCAGCCCAGCCCGCGATCAAACCCCCCTGTGCACGGGGCGCAGGTGCGCTAAACGGGGCCTTCCACGGTGTTGCGGCGCCTTCGGGCGTCTTTGGGGAGGCGCACGATGTCGACGACTTGGAAGTGTGCGGTGGCGGCGCTCACGCTGTTGGCGGGCTGCGACGGCGGGGGCACCACCGATGGGGGCACGGGTGGTGGGATGGGCGGCGGCAGCGGAGGAGGAGGCGGCGGGGTCCAGGTGGCCACCGTCGAGGTGACGCCGGCCACCGTCTCGTTGACCGCGGGGCAGACGCAGCAGCTCACCGCGGTGGCGAAGGACTCCACCGGCGCCACCCTGTCCGGGCGGACGTTCACCTGGGCCTCGTCGGCCACGGGGGTCGCCACCGTGGACGCCACCGGCCTGGTCAGCGCGGTCGCCGGCGGCATGGCCAACCTCACCGCGTCGACGGGCGGCGTCACCAGCGCGCCCGTGGCCGTCACCGTCACCTCCGGGGGCAACACCGTCGGGCCCGCGGGCGGCACGCTGTCCTTCCTGGGCGGCGCAGTCGTCATGACGTTCCCCGCCGGGGCGCTGGCCAGCGAGACGGCCATCACGGTGACGGTCTCCACCGGCACCACGCCCAGCTACCCGAAGTTCGTCCCCAACACCCACTACGACTTCGGGCCCGACGGCCTCACCTTCGCCCAGCCGGTGACGGTGGCGGTGCGGTACGACCCGGTGGACGTGCCGGCGGACGTGAGGAGCGAGTGGCTGCAGCTCTCGAAGCTGGTCGGGCCTAACTGGTACCCCGAGACGTCCACTGTCGACACCACCGCGCACACCGTCACCGCGCAGGTCCGCGGCTTCAGCCCCTGGGCCGTCACCACCTTCCCGGGGCAGCTCAAGCTCATCCGCTTCCCGGACAACGGGGCCAAGGGCAACTTCATCGACTTCTTCGTCACCTCCATGGATACCGACGGACAGGGGAACGTCGTCATCGCCGGCAGCACCCGCGTTACGTTGGACGGGGTGACGGCGGTGCAGGGGTCCTACGATGTGATGGTGTCGAAGTACGGGACGGCCTTCGCCCCTCTCTGGGTCAAGCAGTTGGGCACGGAGGGTTCTGATGACGCTCGCGCGGTGGGCATCACCGGCACCGGGAACATCGGCGTGGCGGGGCGGACGACGGGCGCCTTTGCGGGCACAGCGCCCACCCTCGGTAGCGCCACCTTCATCACCAGCCTGACGCCCGCCGGGCAGACGCGCGCCGGGTGGCCCGTGCAGGAAGACATCTTCCCCTCGTTGGATGACAAAGTCGTAGAGCTGGCCGGCACCGCGACCGATTCCTTCGTGCTGATGGGCGGGATGAGCGGCAGCCAGGCTGTGCGCGCCTACCTCGCCAGCTACGACAGCGGCGGCAATCGGCTCGGGCGCAGCCCCATCGACGTCGGCGCGCCCGCCAACATCGTCAACTTCTGCGCGGGCATAGCCCTCAACCCCCTGGGCGTCTACGCGCTGGTCCAGACCGACATCATCTCCACGCCCAACCCCGAATGGACCGGCTGGGGGCTGACCGCGCTCGACAGCTCGGGCATGACGCGGTCCGGCTACCCGATGCACCAGGGAGACACGGTCACCGGCCGGCCCTGGGCTGTCGCCGCGGACGTGCTGGGCAACGTGTACGTGGCGTCCAACGCCAGCGTCACCTTCTCCAGCCGCGGCCAGATGCGCATCTCCAGCTTCACGCCCGACGGCATGCCGCGGACCGGCTGGCCGGTGGAGTTCGACGTGGGCCAGAAGGGGGAGATCCGCTCCATGGCCGTGGACGTCACCGGCAACCTCTACGTGGCGGGGCTGACCGACCTCGCGCTCGCCGGCACCAACGCGGGCCAGACCGACGTCTTCGTCACCAGCTACACCAACTCCGGCCAACTGCGCGCCAACTGGCCGGTGCAGTTCGGCACGCCGGGAGAAGAGCAGGTGCTGCGCATGGTCGTCGATCCGACAGGCGCGGTCGTCCTGGCCGGCCGTCTCGATGTGCGAATGTCCCAGATCTCCGAGGGGAACGACTGGTTCATCGCCCGCCTCCGGGCGCGCTGACCGCAGTCCTCCGTGCGCGCCGCCGCCCTGCTGGTCGCCGTCCTCCTCGCCGGTCCGGCCGTGGCCGACGAGGAGTCTTTCCGCTGGGGGGCCGACGCGCAGGGCGGCGCGCCGTACGTCTTTCAGGACCCGATGGACCCCAACCACCTCATCGGCTTCGAGGTGGACCTGGCCGACCTCCTGGCGAAGAAGCTGGGCCAGAAGGCGCACCCGGTGCACGGGCCGTGGGACAAGCTGCTGGAGCTGCTCGCGCGCGGCGACTTCGACGTGGCCTTGAACGGCATCGAGGTGGCCGTGGAGAAGAAGCGGGTGGTGGCCCTGTCCCGGCCGTACTTCGCCGCCGCCCTCGTCCTCACCGTGCGCAAGGCAGACGCCGCCGCCCCGCGCGCGCTGGAGGCGCTCGAGGGCCGGAAGGTGGGCACGCTGCCGGGCTCGATGGCCGAGCGGATCGCCACCCGCGCCGGCGCCGAGGTCCACACCTACGAGGGCGGGCAGGACGAGATCTACGACGACTTGAAGCTGGGCCGCACCGACGCGGTGCTGCTGGACGAGCCGGTGGCCCGCTACTACGGCGACATCGAGGACGCGCTGGAGACGGTCCGCGGCGACTTCGGCGTGGTGCAGTACGCGGTGGCGGTGCGCCTGGACGACGCCGCGCGCCTGGCGGAGGTGAACGCCGCGCTGGACGCGCTCGAGAAGGAAGGGGCGCTGCGGCCGCTGTACGAGAAGTGGGGCCTGTGGAGCCCCGAGACGGCGGCGCTGCTGGGCGAGAAGGACCCCGCGCCCCGGGCCCCGGCCATCGAGTACGAGCGCTGGCGCGCCGCGGTGGGCAAGCTGCCGCCCTTCACCGAGCGCCTCACCCGCCGCTACCCGGGCCTCTTGCCGTTGTTCCTCAAGGGCGCGGGCCTGACGCTGCTCGTCTCGCTCTGCGCGATGGCCCTGGCGGTGGTGCTGGGCGTCGGCCTGGCCATGGGCCGGCGCTACGGGCCCAGGGCGCTCAGCTTCCTCTGCGTGGCGTACATCGAGTTCTTCCGGGGTACGCCCCTGCTCATCCAGCTGACGATGATCTACTTCGGCCTGCCCGAGCTGGGGCTCAAGCTCGACCCCTTCCTCGCGGGGGTGGTGGCGCTGGGACTCAACTACGCCGCGGCGGAGGCGGAGAACTACCGCGCGGGCCTCGAGTCCGTGCCCCGCGGCCAGGTGGAGGCCGCCCAGGTGCTGGGCCTGTCCACCCTGCAGACGCTGCGGCACGTGGTGGGCCCGCAGGCGGTGCGGATCTCCATTCCCCCGATGACCAACGACTTCATCGCGCTGCTCAAGGACAGCTCGCTCGTCTCCGTCGTCACCCTGACCGAGCTGACCAAGACGTACACCAACCTCGCCAACTCCACGCGCGATCACCTGGGCCTGGGGCTCCTGGTGGCCAGCTGTTACCTCCTGCTGGGGCTGCCCTTCGCGCGCCTGGCCAGGGCGGCCGAGCGCTACTTCGGCAAGCACCTCACCCGGCCCGAGGCCCAGGCGTGACGCTCAAAGTCACCGGCCTGGTGCGGCACCACGCGGGCAACCCGCAGCCCACCCTGCGCGGGCTGTCCTTCGAGCTCCCCGCGGGCACGCTGACGGCGCTCCTGGGGCGCAGCGGCGCCGGCAAGTCCACCATGCTCCGCTGCGTGATGGGGCTGGAGAGCTTCGAGGAAGGCGCCATCGACGTCGACGGGGTGGTGGTGAAGGGCACGCGGCAGTCCACGCCCGCCGAGCGGAAGGCGGCCATCGCCGCCTCGCGCGAGCGGCTGGGCCTCGTCTTCCAGACCTGGGAGCTCTTCCCCCACCTCACCGCCCTCGACAACTGCACCCTGGCGCCGGTGAAGGTGAAGCAGGCGCCGAGGGAAAAGGCCCGCGCGCGCGCTCGGGAGCTGCTGGTGGGGCTGGGCCTTGAGGCGCGCCTCGACGCCTACCCGGAGCAACTGTCCGGCGGGCAGCGGCAGCGGGTGGCGATCGCCCGGGCCCTGGCGATGGAGCCGCGGGTGCTGCTCTACGACGAGCCCACCAGCGCGCTCGACCCCTCGATGAAGCACGAGGTGCTGCAGACCTTGAAGCGCGTGGACGCCAGCGGGGTGACGCAGGTGGTGGTGACGCACGACCTGCAGTTGGCTCTTGGCGTGGAACACGTCTGCGTGATCGATCACGGCACCGTCATCGAGAGCGGCCCGCCGGAGCAGGTCCTGAAGAGCCCCGTCCACGAAAGCACCCGCGCGCTGCTCGCCACCTGGCTGGCCGCCGACCGCGGTTGATTGTGCTCAGGCGGCGCTTTTTCCGTTCCGCTGGGAGCGCCGCTCTGATTGAATTTTTCGCAAGTCGGCGCAATGGCCGGCGATTTCGGGAGGGAGTTCACACATGAATTGGAAGAGAGGTTTCATCGGCCTCCTCGCCGCTGGTGCGTTCGCATCGAGCTGTGCGGGGCCGAGGATCGTGAGCAGCATGGGCACGACCCGCGACGGGAAGTTCCGGCTGCTGTACGGGCGGAACCTGGGCATGGGCGCCGGCACCGAGCAGGGCATCATCGACTGCCAGGCGCAGGCGGACGGCAGCATCACCAATTGCCAGCCGGTCAAGCTGGTGTTCGAGGAGGGCAAGTGAGGCGCGCGCTCAAGGAGGCGTTGATGGTGGCGGCGCTCGCGGCCTTCGCGGCGTCGGCGTCGGGCTGTCTGTCGAGCCGGCTCATCCGCTCGGTGGCGCAGTCGGGGGACAAGAACGTGACGCTGGTGGAGACGTACGACCGGTACACGTACATCCCCGGGCTGTGGTTCGCCGGCAAGCACCAGTTCTGGAAGTGCACCGAGGTGCCGGGGACCATGACCTGCCAGAAGGTGTGCGAGGCCAAGGACTCGGATCTCGCCTGCCCGGGCATCGGCGCCTTCGCCGTGGCCGGCGACAACGCGGTCAAGTGAGGAGACAACGCCCATGAACTGGAAACTCGTCATCCTCGCCGCGCTCACCGCGCTCGCGCTGTCCGCCTGCGGCCGCCCGCAGTACCTGGTGGAGAACCAGATGGTGTCCGGCCGGAACGTCAAGGGCATTCTCGCCACCGGCGCGACCGGCGGAGAGAAGGGGCAGCTGTACGATCTGTCCGTGCGCATCTGTGACGTCGACGCCAGCGGCGCCGAGTCCAACTGTCAAACCTCACTCGTGCTGACCAACGTTCAGCCCGCGTCCATCTACTAAGGAAGGGAGAGACCACCGTGAAGAGACTCTTGCTCGCCGCGGGGGCGCTGCTCGCCCTGTCCGGCTGCGTCAACGCCAAGTTCGTCACCGCCCGCACCTGGGTGGGGGGCGACACGCTGTACGTCGCGTACACCGACTGGAACAAGGGCGTGTTCTCCAGCACGTACGACGCGAAGGTGCTGCGCTGCAACCGGCAGCCCAACAACGCGCTCACCTGCACCGACGAGGCGCAGTTGAACGCGATGCTCAACGAAGGCAACACCGACGCCTCGGCGCCGGCGGCGAAGTAGCCACCCGCGTCGAAGCTCCGGGACAAGTCGCCGCCTCGCTGGCCACCGCCGCCGGCGGGGCGGTGCCGTCTGGGCGCCGGACTGCTTCTGCACGGCGGGCAACCCTTGCCCATGGTGTAGAAGTGGTTCGTGGCGCCGCTCTTCTGGAAGTACCCCCGTCCCCTCGTCGAAGGCCGCCTGGTGCGCCGCTACGAGCGCTTCATCGCCGAGGTGCGCGTCGGCCGGCAGGTGGTGCGCGCCCACTGCGTCAACCCGGGGCGTATGGAAGGCCTGGTGGTGCCCGGGGCGCGGGTGTGGCTGAGCGAGGCGCGCCACGAGCGGGCGCTCAAGTACACGTGGGAGCTCATCGAGCTGGAGGGTGTCCTCATCGGCGCGAACACGTCGCTGCCCAACGCGCTGGTGCGGCGCGTGCTGGAGGAGCGCCTCCTGCCCGGCTTCGACGACGTGACGGCTCTGGCGGCGGAGCGCGCCTTCGGCCGGGGCCACCGGGTGGACTTCCTGCTCGACACGCCGCGCGGCGAGCACCTGGTGGAGGTGAAGAACTGCCACCTCGTCTACCCCGACGGCCTGGGCTACTTCCCCGACTCGCACAGCGAGCGCGCGGTGGCGCACGTGGACGCGCTGGCCCGGCAGGTGAAGCGGGGGAAGCGGGCCACGGTGCTCTTCACTCTCCAGCGGGAAGACGGCAACGGCCTGCGGCCCAGCGCCCGGCACGCGCCCGAGTTCGCCACCGCGGCGCGCCGCGCGGTGAAGGTGGGCGTGGCGATGCGCGCAGTGCGCCTGCTGCCGTCGCTGGAGGGCTTTCGCTTCGGCGGGGAGGTGCCTGTGGACGTGAGCGTCTACGACGCGCAGGCGGTGGCGCCCTGGGCCCGGGCGCTGGAGGCCACCTCCGGCTGGCTGCGCAAGGACGGCGCCATGGCGGGCAGGCGCTTGGGCGGCTGAAAAGCGCAGACCTCCGGCCGGCGCGCCCGCTGGGACCTGCCGCCGCGCGTGCGCGACAGCGGTGGTGGTGGTGGCGGCGCCTGCCAGCCTCCGCCGCTGCCCGAGCCGTCGCCCAGCCCGCCGCTCCAGCCGTGACCAAGAGACTTCCTCTCCCCCATCGTGGGTGAGGGGAAGAAACCTTAGGCCGCGGACACCCCGACTCCTGCAGCCCTCATCACATCCTCCACGAGCGCCTTGAGCCGCTTCCGCTCGTCCAGCCGCGCGGCCCACCACGGCGCGACGCGCGGGTGAAGCTGGGCCAGCATGGCCGAGACGCCCACGTCTGCGGCGGTGAGCGCGTCGCCGGTGAGGAAGCGCCGGCCGTCGAGCCGCTGCTCCAGGGCGTCGAGGTGCCGCTCGAACTCTGCCTTCACCAGCGCCGGCGCGCGGGTGGTGAGGCCGTGGGCCTTCAGCTTGGCGCGCGTCTGCCGGCGGCCGACGGTGGGCCCCAGCAGGCGCAGCGGGGCGGGGAACATGCGCCGGAAGTGGGGGGCGAGCCGCTGCCAGCCCTCGGGGTCCTCGAACTTCGCGTACACGCCGAACCAGTAGAGCGACTCGTCGGCCCAGTCTTCGAGCAGCTCGACGTCGCCGCCGCCGGGAAACAGCTTCGGCCCGTCGCGCACCTTCGCGTCCAGCACCCGCAGGATGTGGGACGAGTCCTCGTGGCCTTCACCGTCCAGCACCAGGTACGGCAGCTTGCCGCGCGGGTTGACCGTCTTCGCGAACAGCGTGTCGCGGGTGGTGAAGGCCATGCCCTTGAGCCGCAGCGCCACGTGCACCTTGAGACAGAAGGGCGAGAGCGAGGGGAGGAAGTCGTACGGCGGTAGTTGATGGAGGACGGTCGGCACCCGCCCACTCTACGACGCGCTTCAGTGCAGGGTGGCCGGCTCGAGGTAGCTGTCGGTTAAACCCCAACAGCGCGGTGACGTCGCGCACGTTGGAGACGATCCCCAGCGCGGCGCGCACCGCGCCGGTCGTCTTGCCCTGAATGAGGCGGACGAAGTCCTGGTAGCTGAGCCGCTCCTTGTCCTTGAAGCACTCCACCAGCTCGTCCTCGGTGAAGCCCAGGGCCATCTCGCGCGCGCCGGGGTTGCAGTGGCAGCCGGGGTAGTCGAGGTACACCTGGTGGGTGGCGTCGAGCCGCCAGTACTCGGAGGCGCGCAAGGCGTCGCAGACGCGCGTCTGCCCGTACTCCGGGTACGTGGCCAGCACGTCCCGCTCTTCGGCGCTGAGCGCAGTGTCGTCGTCGCGCAGGTCCATGGCCCCTCCGCCCGGTGGCTGCACCGGCCTCGGAAGTAACCGCGGACGCGCCGAGCCGCTGGAGTTTCCTCCCGGGTGGGAGTCAGGGCAGCGGCGAGCGCGGCGCCGCCTGCGAGAAGCGCCGCCCGAAGCGCACCTCTTCCGGGTACGGCAGGGTGTGGATGACCCGGCCTTCCTCCAGCTGTCGCTTCACCTTCCGCCACCACGCCGCCTGGAAGAGATCCGGGTGGTGCCGCGAGAGCGCCGCCGCCACCCGCGGCGAGGTCTCGAGGAAGTGGCGCCACTCCTCGGGGAAGACGTCGTGCGGGCCCACCGAGAACCAGGCCTCCCCGCGCGTCTCGTCTTCGTCGTGCGTGGCCGTTGGCAGCTCGCGGAAGCTCACCTTCGTCACCGGCTCCAGCTCGTCGTAGTCGTAGAAGACGACGCGCCCCAGGCGGGTGACGCCGAAGTTCTTGTACAGCAGATCGCCCGCGAAGATGTTCGCCGCCGCCAGCTCCTTGAGGCACCGGCCGTAGTCGTTGATGGCCTGGTCCGCCTCCTCGTCGCTGCAGGACAGCAGGTAGAGGTCCAGCGGCCTCAGCCGCCGCTCGATGTAGACGTGCTTCACGAACACCGTGTCCTCCGTCACGTCGAGCAGCGAGGGCACGCTCTTCTGGAGCTCCTCGAGCAGCTCGGGGGAGAAGCGTGCCTTCGGGAAGGCCACGTCCGAGTACTCCAGCATGTCGGCCATGCGCCCGGCGCGATCGGTGCGCTTGACGTGCTGGTAGCGGTCCACCACCGCCTGGCGATCGACGTCCTTGGGCGGCAGCGCCTTGTCGCGGATGACCTTGAAGACGTAGGGGAAGCTCGGCAGCGTGAAGACGCCCATCACCAGGCCCTTCGTGCCCGGCGCGAGGACGAACGGATCCGTCGAGTGCCGCAGGTGGTGCAGGAAGTCCCGGTAGAAGAGCGCCTTGGACATCTTCCCCAGGCCCAGCATGCCGTACAGCTCCCAGGACGGCTTGGTGGGCAGCATGCGCTGTAGGAAGGTGACGTAGGTGGCGGGCACGTCGGCGTCGACGAGGAAGTCGGCGCGCGTGGACGAGAAGAGGATCGTCAACTGCTTCGGGTCCAGGATGACCGCGTCCAGCACCAGGCGGCCCGCGCCGTCGTGGAGGATGGGCACCACGAAGGGCCAGCGCTCGATGCCGTTGAGCGCGCGGCCCACGATGTAGGCGACGTTCCCGCGGAAGAAGAGCGACTCCAGCACCTGGAGCTGGTGGTTGGGCTCCACCTTCAAGGGGCGGGGCAGCGCCAGCCGCAGCGCCCGCACCACCTGGCCCACGTCGCGCTTCACGTCGGCGAAGGACCTCGAGAGGCGGAAGTCGGCCACCACCTTCTCCAGCGTGGAGCGCAGCCCGCTCCTGCCCGGGTAGTAGCAGCGGTACGACGGCTCCTCGAGGTCCAGGTACTCGGTGGAGACGCTCGGCCGCACGAAGATGAACTGGTTCAAGAAGTACGTGCGGTGGAGGATCCGGCAGGACACCGAGTTGAAGAAGACCTCGGCCAGCTCGGGCTGCCGGTGGCTGAGCAAGAGCGCGATGTACTCCAGCTTCACCTGGCCCCAGTGGCGCTCGTCCAGCACCTCGGCGGGGAAGTCGCGCCGCAACAGCTCGACGCACTCGGTGACGCGGGCGTCGTAGTAGTCGACGCGCTCGCCCAGCACCCGCTGAATGGTGCGCCACTCGCCGTTCTCGAACAGCAGCCGGGCGGAGTGCCCGACGTGGCGCATCAGCGCGTAGTGCTTCTCGAAGCCGTCGAGCATGGCCCGGGCGATGCGGGCCTCGACGTGCGGGCTCATGTCCCTGGCAAGAGGAGGCAAGCCTCTCTCGCTACTCCTGCGTCACCGTGAGGCCCGGCGTCACCTGGAAGCCCCACGCCTTCAGGATGGCGACGGGGTCGACGAACTTCGCCCCGTCCTCCTTCAGCTTGCCCAGGCGGCCGGACATGCCGACGTAGTTCACCACGCCGTTCTCCATGTGGAGGTGGCCGTTGAAGAGCATCTGCTTGCCGCGGCCCAGCGAGGCGGTGGTGAGGATGAGGCCTGGATCGCCCTTGCTGCGGCGCGAGGCGGGCACGGCGTGCACCGAGCCGTCCGCGAGAATGGCGAAGTTCGACGCGTACTTCTGGCCGCCGGGGCCGCGGGCCAGGGTGTCCGGCCAGTGGGCCTCGTCGTATAGCTCGGTGATGCGGCCGTTGCCCTTGATGGTGACCTTCTCGAACTCGGCCACCGCGTCCTGCCTCGAGCCCTTGTAGCCCTTGAGCACGTTCAGCGTCTGGGGCGTGTTCATGTCGTCGGCGATCTTCTTCGGCGTCAGCTCGGTGTGGCTGAAGGCCAGGCTGTCGGTGGCCTTGGACTGCTGCGAGTAGGGGTTGAACTTCCCTTCCACCGTCATCTCGGGCTCGCCGTGAGACGTGTCGTAGACGGGGTCGGGCTTGAGCTCGCGCACGTCGTAGGCGATGGCGCCGCCCTTGAGCGCGTCGGTGACGACCTGCTTCACCGCTTCGGGGATCTCCGAGCCCCCGAAGGACTTCGTGGCCACGCCCGGCGCCAGCAGCTTCTCGGCCTCGCCAGACAGCCTGGAGGCGCTCACCTGCACGCGGCGGTTCTGCTGGGCCGCCCAGGCCCGCAGGTCGTCGACCTCACCCAGCTTGCTCTGCAGCTTCCGCTTGGCGGCGGGGTCCATCATCCCGGCGAACTTGTCCGCCTCCTGCTTGATGGCCGCCTGCTCCTCCTTCGAGATGGACCCGGCGGAGGTGAGGATGGTGTCGACGTCCCTGGAGTCGATCCTCCTATCCATCGTCACCTGCGAAAACGCGTTCTTCACGTCGCGGACGGACATGGGGGCTCCCGAAGTGCTGCGGTGAAGTGGGGGAGCGTGCCCCACGGTGCCGGAGTTGTCACGAAGGCCCCGTCACGGCGGCGTTTCAGGAGACGGCGCAGCCTCAGCCGATGTGAATCGCCGAGCCCCCGCCGCTCTTCCACGACTCGGGGACGAAGCGGTGCCACCAGGGGGGCGGGGGGAGATCGCCCGCGGCGTGTACGGCCATGTGGACGGTGACACGCCACCGGGAGCCGGGCTCGAGGCCGGGGCGCTTCACCGGAGGCGTGCGCTCGAGGGCCTGGGCGAAGCAGGGGAGGAGCAGCGCCGGGAGGTCGCCGCGGGGCACCTCGCGCGCGAAGACGAGCTGCATGCCGTCGGGGTGGTGCTCGAAGAGGAGGTCGAAGACGACCACGTCGCCCTGCGCGCCGCCGTAATGCTCGACGTTGCAGTGCACGAGGTCCTCGTTCGCCACGCGGAAGACTTCCTGCACCACGGCCCGCTTGAGGGGATCGACGCCCCACTCCTTCTCGGGCGACTCGGGCAGCGACGCCCACGGCGTGTCGAAGCCGGGCGGGCGCGCGCGCGGGGGCCGCTGGAACACCAACAGTCCAAGGGCGCCGAGGGCGAGCACCACGAGGGCGGCGAGGACCACGCGCTTCACGCCGCGAAGTGTAGACGGGGCTTCCAGACGAGTGAAACGACTGATGAAGTCCGCTCCCACGGTCGGGCGGTGTCTTCCTCTTCAGCGGGCGCACATGAGAGTGGGCGCGGCGCAGCCTACTCGCCCAGCACCTTGACGATCACCCGCTTGCGCCGCTGCCCGTCGAACTCCGCGTAGAAGATCTGCTGCCAGGGCCCCAGGTCCAGCTTCCCCTTCGTGATGGGGACGATCACCTGGTGGTGGATCAGCAGGGATTTCAGGTGCGCGTCCCCGTTGTCCTCGCCGGTGCGGTGGTGGCGGTAGCCCTCCTTGAAGGGGGCCAGCCCTTCGAGCCACTCCCAGAGGTCCTCCCACAGGCCGGGCTCGTCGTCGTTGACGAACACGCCCGCGGTGATGTGCATCGCCGAGACGAGCACCATGCCTTCCTGCACGCCGGACTGGTGCACCAGCTTCGCCACGGTGTCGGTGACCCGCACCAGCTCGCGGCGCTGCTTCGTCTCGTACCAGAGGTACTCCGTCAGGCTCTTCATGCCCCGGCTGATAGCGCGAGCGGGGAGGGGAGGAAACCGACCGAGAAATTCCGTGCTTACAGCCCCGGTGGTACGTTGACGCACCTGCTGTAGCACTCCATGGCCGAGAAGAAGGACACGACCGCAAAAGCGCGCGCGCCCGGGCCCGAACTGCGCCTGGTCGATCGTCGTGCCTTCGTGGGCTTCCCGGAGCTGGAGCTCGC
>JADLDB010000144.1 GCA_020846875.1 Myxococcales bacterium
TCAGATGATCTTCGGCCCCTTCTCCGGAGGCCTCGTCACCCGCCCGAGGCACTCGAACGCCGTGCCTCCCCGCCCGTCTGACGGTCCGACGTCGATGATCAACACCGCGTCCTCCGTCGCGTGAATCTCCTTCACCAGCTCGGTCTTCAGCAACACCAGCGACAGCTCCGTGAGGTCGCATGAAAACACGGACAACTGCAAGTGGGTACCGAAGCCCTTCAGAACCTTGAAGACCCTCCGCAGCCGCTTCGGCTCGCAGATGTCGTACGTCACCAGGTAGCGCTGGCGCATGACTCACCTCGTCCGGAAGCCGGGGTAGTCAGGCAGCTCGCCCAGCAGGTGCCGTGCGAGCAACCGCGTCTGCATCTCCAGAATCCGCCGGTACGAAACGCGGTAGCCGAACAAGGGGTGGATCACCTGGTCGCTCATGCGCCGTTCCCACGCGCGCAGCACCGCGCGCCTGCCCTCGGCGTTCAGCGTCACGCCCACGCCCCGGCGCACGAAGTCCTTCGGCTCGATGGCCCGCGTGTTGATGACGCTGACGACCACCGAGTCCGCCAGCAGCGGGCGGAACTCCTCCATCAGGTCCAGCGCCAGCGACAGCCGGCCGTGCCGCGGCTGGTGCAGAAAGCCCAGGTACGGGTCGAAGCCCACGACGCGCGCCGTGACCGCCAGCTCCTTCGTCAGCATCGAGTAGGCGAAGGACAGCAGCGCGTTGACCGCGTCCTTCGGAGGCCGCCGGTTGCGCGTGGTGAAGTCGAACTCGGACACGCCTTCGGTCGGCTCCAACAGCCCGCCGAAGGCCTGGAAGTACACGCGCGCGGCGTTGCCTTCGATGCCCAGCAGCACCTCCATCGACGGAGCCTCGAGCGCGCGATCCGCCTCGAGCTGCAGGTCCCGCAAGCCCGCCGTGTCGCTCTCGGGGTGGTTGCGCCGCAGCAGCGTGCGGCAATTGAGGATCTTCGTCGCCACGAAGGCGCGCGCCAGCGCCAGCGAGCGGTCTGCCGACGCCGCCGCCGCGTACTGGGCCTGCCGCAGCGCGACGTGGCCATGCCCCAGCCCGTCCAACACCCCCGACAACCACCCGCCCATCGACAGCCATGCGACGGGAATGCCCCGCGCCGCCAGCTCCCGAATCGCCTGGGAGCTCACCTGCACGTTGCCCCACGCGATGACCTGCGACACCTCGACCAGCGGCGCGTCGGCGATCTTCTTGCGGTCCCGGTCCTTCACCTCCAGGCAGTGGCCGCTCACGCCGATGCGCGCGCCGAGCTCCTGCACGTAGAGGGGCTGCGCGTCGTCGCGGGCCGGCAACATCGGCCGAGGGACTTCCTGCGTTGCGCCGCGCAGCAGGTTCACCTCGTCGGGAAGGCACAGCGGCGCCAGGGAACAGCCTCCGCACTTCGAGCTGCCCACCAACGGCGGCGGCGCCACTCTGCCCCTCGCCACCTCGCGGGCCTGCGCCACCAGGTCGAGGGTGCGCGTGATGAGCGCGTCGTCGAAGGGGACTTCGACGCGGGTGCGGGAGGCCGCGAAGTACAGCTCGCCCGCGGAGCAGCGGTAGCCCTGCTCCCGCAAGAGCAGGCCGTACAGGCACAGCTGCACCCGCTCGGGTTCGAAGGCCCCTTCCGGCAGGTCCGGAGCGACGCCGCGCTTCGTGTCCACCGGGCGCACCTCGCCGCCGCTCGACTCCACCAGGTCCACCTTCCCCGACACGCCCAGCCGGTCCGACGACAGCTCGACGCTGCGGGCCTTCCAGGGCGCGTCCGGGGCTCGCAAGGGGGCGGTGGGTTCGCCGTCGTCCACCTTGCGGTGCGCGAAGCGGCCGTCGGCCGTGAAGTGGTTGTCTTCGAATTCCGTGTCGACCCATTCGAGGAAGTAGAGGCGCGGGCAGTACGAGAACTCGTTGATCATCCGGGCGGGGATGAATTGGGGGGTTTCATCGGACATGGGGGCTCCCTTCGATTCGGGCTGCGGACCGGAACGGGCTGGCGTAGGGTCCGTGCGCGCTGAACGGAGGAGCGACGGTGATCTTCAGGGGTGCAGCGGGGGTGGGACCTCGAGTGTCAGCCCTGAGTCGTAAGCTCCACGGCGTCATGGCCGAACAGCCGCTCGCTCAGTGGTCCGACTACCGGTGGGTCCGTCCATGAGCGATAGCTCGCGGGCACACTCGTTCCGCCAGTTCTTCAAGACCGCTACCGGCGGCTTCGTTCCCTACGACTGGCAGAGCCTCGTCGCCCTCGACGGTCTGCCAGATGTGCTTCCGGTCCCAACAGGCCTTGGAAAGACAGAGGTCGCGCTCGCATGGGCGTGGCGCCTGCTAGTCGACAACAAGCCGGAGCCACTGCACCTCGTGGTCTGCCTCCCCATGCGGAGCCTCGTCACTCAGACCGTGCAGCGATTGAAGACCTACTTCGACGCCCTCAAGGCGACGAAGCCCGAGGTCGCGGTTCATCAGCTCATGGGCGGCGCCATCGATGACGACTGGGTCGGTCACCCTGATAAGCCATGGGTGCTCGTCGGCACGCAGGACCAACTTCTCTCGCGCGCATTGAACCGCGGCTACTCCATGAGCCGCTTCGAGTGGCCGGTTCACTTCGGGCTGCTCAACAACGACTGCCGATGGCTGATCGACGAGGTCCAGCTCATGGGGCCGGGGCTCTGGACGACGTCGCAGCTCGACTGGATGCGGCGCAAGCGGTTCAGGTCGCTGAAGCTGTGCCCGACGACGTGGATGAGCGCCACCGTAGGCACGTCGTTCCTCAGCACCACTGATAGAGCACGTGACGCACTCGCCGAACCATCGAAGGAGCAGAACGCATTCGAAGACAAGCTCACGACCGCCCTCGATGGTGACGCAGGGCTCAAGTGGTGGCGTGCAGCGAAGCGCCCTGTGGAGTGGTGGCAGCCAGAGGCAGCCACGCAACCGACGACCGGCGGAGGCAAGAACCGAGGCGGGGCGAAGACCGCTGCAGCGACGGCAGTCACGCCGGACGCCATCGCCGGCTCCGTGAAGGCGAAGCACGCGGCGGGCACGCTCTCGCTCGTCATCTGCAACACCGTGGACATGGCGCGCGCCGTGTTCGGCGCGCTCTTTACGATCGACCACAAGGTTCTTCTCACTTCGCGGTTTCGCCGGGAGGACCGCGCGCGGCACGAGCAACGCCTCATCGACTTCGACGCCCAGCGCAAGGCTGGCTCGCTGCCGAAGGACGATCCTGGTCTCATCTGCGTGAGCACGCAGGTCATCGAGGCGGGCGTGGACATCTCGGCGCATCGTCTCTTCACCGAACTCGCGCCGTGGCCTTCGATGCTTCAGCGTCTTGGTCGCCTGAACCGCAAGGGCGACGACCAGGGCGCTCAGGCTTGGGTCTGGGAGACGCCGAAGGAAGGCGGAAACAAGAAGGTCGAGCGCATCGGCCCCTACGAAACCACCGACATCGAACGCGCCAAGAAGCTCGTCGA
>JADLDB010000145.1 GCA_020846875.1 Myxococcales bacterium
AGCGGGTGGCCCAGCTTCACCAAACCCCTCGAGCCCAACGTGGTGGAGAAGGCCGACGAAAGCCACGGCATGGTGCGGACCGAGGTGCGCAGCAAGCACGGCGACTCGCACTTGGGCCACGTCTTCGACGACGGGCCTTCCGCCAAGGGCGGGCTGCGCTACTGCATCAACTCGGCGTCGCTGCGCTTCGTCCCCGCCTCGAAGTTGGTGGCGGAGGGCTACGGGCAGTACGCGGCGCTCTTCGGGATGACGGCGGGCGACGTGAAGGCCGCGGAGGCGAAGGGGAAGGCCGGCACCGAGGTGGCCTACCTCGCGGGCGGCTGCTTCTGGGGGATGGAGGACTTGCTGCGGAAGATTCCGGGCGTCCTCGAGACGGAGGCCGGCTACACCGGCGGCTGGCTGAAGAACCCCACCTACGACGACACCCACGACTCGAAGTCCGGCCACGCCGAGTCGGTGAAGGTGGTGTTCGACCCGAAGGTGCTGTCCTACGAGGTGCTGCTGGAGAAGTGGTTCTTCCGCATGCACGACCCGACGACGTTGAATCGCCAGGGCAACGACACGGGCACCCAGTACCGCTCGGCCATCTTCTTCACCTCCGAGGCCCAGAAGCAGACGGCGGAGGCGGTGAAGAAGCGCGTGGACGCGTCGGGCAGGTGGAAGAAGCCGGTGGTGACGGAGATTGCCGCGGCGTCCACCTGGTACCCGGCGGAGGACTACCACCAGGACTACCTGGTGAAGAACCCGGGCGGGTACACCTGCCACTACCTGCGCGAGTAGCGCGCGGGCGCTCCTCCCGTGACATGCGCGGGCGACACTCGCGGGGCAGGCACCCCGAGGCGCCCGGCGAGGAGGAGGTACTCGGGCGGTCGCCCACGACGAGGCCGCCTTCAGCCGGCGGTCGTCCACCACTGGGCGTGTGGCCTCACCTCCTACCGCCAGCCCCTCGGCCCCTCCGCCTGATGACTCGGGCGCGCTCGCTTCGTGGCAACTCCGGCGCGGACCGGCGGCCCTGCCGCACGTCGCCCCGCCTCCCCCCATCTGCTGCCAGCCCGGACAACCCGAGGTCTCTCACCTCACCGCTGAAGTGCAGGTAGTCGCCCGCGCGGTGCGCAAGGTGTTTGGCGCGCGCTGCGACTCCGGGTAGGCAGTCCCTCGTGGCCAAGACGGACTTCCGGGCCCTCGCCCTCGCTCATCAACCCCCACGGTTCGAGGCCTGGCTGCTCACCACCGCCCCGCGCGCCGAGTGGGCCCACCTCAACCTCGAGGACCTCGGGCTGGCCTGGCTGGCCGTCCAGGGCGAACCCCAGGCCGTCGCAGAGCTCGAGCGCCGACTCCGACTCGTCACTAGCGCGCGCCTGCGCGCCTCCGCTGACTCCCGCGACGAGGTGCTCCAGCGCGCTCGCGGGCGCCTGCTGGTGGGCGAGCGCCCGAAACTGTTGGCCTTCAGGGGCCGCGGCTCCCTGATGCAGTACCTCAAGGCCGTGGTGTCCAGCGTCGCCGTCGACCTCGCCCGCGCCACCCCGAAGACTCATGACGGCCCCGCGTCCGGCAGGTTGCTCGCCATCGCCTCCAATGAGCTCGGCGCGGACGCGCGGCTCGCCAGCGCCTCCCTCAGCCGCCACTTCACGCGCGCCCTCACCCACGCGCTGCTTACCCTCGCCCCCGAGGAGAGGCTCTGGCTGCGAATGCGCTTCGTCGACGGCCTGTCCGTCGAGGCCGTCGGCGCTGCCTTCGGCGTACACCGCACCACCGCGCTGCGCCGCCTGGAGAAAGCCCAGGCGCGCCTGCTGACGGAGGTCCGCGCTCTCCTGCGTGACGTCCTCCGGCTCGGCCCCAAGGACCTCGACAGCCTGCTGCGGACCCTCCGCCCGTCCCTCACCGAGAACCTGTCCCGATTGCTTCCCAGAGTCCGCGAAGAAGAGCCGTGACCGCCACCCGGGCGCCCTCACTGCACCAACAACCACGTCAGCGCCCCCGTCAGCAACACACCTGAAACCACGCCCGTCACCAGGGCGAGGGAGTAGTCCCGGTTGGCCTCGTCCGCGAGCCCTTGCGCCTGCGCCCGCGTCAGGGGGCTGGGGTCCGCTGTCCCCTCCACCCGGCCGCGCGTGCTGGTCGCCAGCCCCACGAAGACGCCTGAGGCCACCGCGCTCGCCCCCGCACAGCCCAGCATCACCCAGGCCGGGGCCCGGGACGGCGCCTGCGGCGCGAGGTCGTCCACGACGGGCGCCGTGAGGCTCGGGACGTCCTTCGCCACCGGCGTGACTTCCTCGCGGACCGGCGCATCAAGCGGGCGCAACGCCTCCTTGAGCCGCGCCGCCAGGCCCCGCACCAACGCCAGGTCGGCTTCTCCCAGACGCTCGCCGGTGATGACGAAGGTCTCCTGGGCCACCGTCGCGCCGTCCTCGGCCCGAACCCCTTCCAGGTCGATGGTGGTCTGGTTGCGCCGCTGAGCCAGAGACACACCCACCAGCAGCGGCACCTTCTCCTCTCGCGCCGCCGCCGCCAGACAGGCGCGAACGCCGTCGCAGGCAGAGGTGAAGCGGCGCACCGACAAGCCGCCGGCCACCAGCTCGCTCTCGATGGCGTCGAGGTGCGCCGCCGGGGCACCCCCCTTCCCAATGCGCGCCGACAGCGTGAGGCCGACGGTGGGCGTCGTCGACAACGCCGCGAGGACCAGTAACGACAGCATCACCGCACCCCATAGTTGCCCAGAACGTCGTTCAACTCCCGCTCCAACACCCAGGGCTCATCGCCTCCCTGCAGCCGCGCTTCAATCCCGTCGAGGTCGAGCTCCATCATGCGCCGGGCCGGCGCCGAGGAGAGCTGCGCCGCCGCGGCGCGGGCCTTCTCCAGGTGGACGCGCACCTCGGCCGCGGTGGGCGGGCGCCGCTTCTTCGCTTGCTTCGGACCGACGGGCGCCACGTCCACCGTCTTGTCAACTCGCGGCGCGTCTGCTCGCGGGGCCGTGCCTGGCGGTGCCTCGGCTCGCGGTGGGGTGTCTGGCGGCGCGTCTGCTCGCGGCGCCGTGTCTGGCGGTGCGTCTGCTCGCGGCGGGCTGTCTGGCGGCGCGTCTGCTCGCGGCGCCGTGTCTGGCGGCGCCTCTGCTCGCGGCGGGCTGTCTGGCGGCGCGTCTGCTCGCGGTGGGCCGTCTGTCCGCGGCGCGGTGCCTGGCGGTGGCGCGGTGCCTGGCGGCGCGAGGCGCTCCTCCCGCTGGGAAGGGCCCGCCTCCCCGGGTGACGTCTTCGTCGGTGCCGCCAGCTCTTGTCGCCCAGGGGCGCCCTGTCTCGACAGGCGCCAGGCGACCGCCGCGGTGAGGAAGACGACGAGCCCCGCGAGCGCGAGCACCGCCTTCCGAAGCCAGCGGCGCTCCCCGGCGCTCCCCGGCGCGCGCTGCGAGGACTGGGCACTCCTGGGCGCCATCGCCTCGCGCTTGACCTCGCGGGTCACCGCGTCGCGCTCTACCAGCCGCGTCGCGACCGGCTCTCGATGGGCGGCCGGCGTGGCCGGGACGGTGGAGACGGCCTGCCGGGTGGCGGGCTTGAGCAGTTGGTCGAGCGCCACCAGCGGCGACGGCGCCTTCAGCGTGTCCTTGCCGGTGAGGCTCTGCCTGATGCGCTGCAGCTCGGACTGCACCTCGAGCGCGGAGCCCGGCCTCTCCTCCGGGCTCTTGGCCAGGAGCCGGCCGACCAGCGTGGCCAGCAGCGGCGGGCACTCGGGCGCCAGGGCGCGCAGCGACGGGAGCGGCGCGTCGAGGTGCTGCATCATGAGGTCCACGAAGCTGTCCGCCGAGTACGGCTCCTCCCCGGTGAGCAGCACCCACGCCACCACGCCCATCGCGTAGAGGTCGCTCGCCGGCGTCACCTTCTGGCCTCGAATCTGCTCCGGCGCCATGTAGCCGGGCGTCCCCATCACCAGGTTGGGGGACGTCGTCGTCGACGCCCCCAGCCGCTTCGCGAGGCCGAAGTCGAGGACGGTGATGTGCCAGCTCTGGTCGGGAAGCGTGGTGACGAAGATGTTCGCCGGCTTGAGGTCCCGGTGCACCACGCCCGCCGCGTGCGCCGCCGCCAGCGCAGCCATCGACTGGTCGAGCACCGTGAGGACCTTGCCCACGCCCAGGCGCCCCTGCCGGTGCAGCACCTCATTGAGGGGCTGCCCGTCGAGCAACTCCATCACGAAGTAGTGCCGGCCGTCGGGCAGCGTCCCGAAGCTGAAGATGTCGATGATGTTCGGGTGGCGGACGGCGTTGACGGCCCGCGCCTCTTCCAGCAGCCGGTGCATGACGTCCGGGTCGTCGGCGACGTCAGCCAGCAACACCTTGATGGCGACCCGCTTGCCGATGACCGGCTGGACCCCTCGGTACACCACCCCCATGCCGCCGCGCGAGAGGGCCTGCTCCACCCGGTACTCACCGAGGAGCTGGCCGATGAGCGGGTCGGACAACTTCGTCACGCCGCCGCAGTCGTCATGCATCGCCGACAGCACCTCGCGGCAGCGCCCGCAGGCGTCGAGGTGCGCCAGCACGTCCTGGCGCTGCCCGGCGGCCAACTGGTTGTTGGAGAACTCCAGCAGCTCGGCCTCTTCGAGGTGTTCCTCTCGAAGCGCGGGGAACAGCGCGGTCTCGGCGGCGGGCCGCCGGGGCTCGTCAGCGGGCATGAGCCTGCCCAGCAAAGCACACCTCGACCGGTCTCCGCAGGGGCGTCAGTACCAGTCGCGCGCTCCTGGGTCGACCGACCACTCGACGCGCGTCCAGCGCGCTGCCGGTCCGTGGGCCTCGGGCGCGGCGACGACGAGGTGGCCGGCGGCCTCGAGGGCGCCTCTGCTGCCAAACAACAGCACCACGCGCTGGGCCGCCGCCACCACCACCGACCAACGCTCCGTCAGCCCGCTGGTACCGGTGAGGCTGAGGCCCAGCACCCGGGCGCCCCCTGGCTCCCGGCCGTCGTGGACTCGCACCGCGCAGCGCACCAGCAGCGGCAGCTCGCGCACCTGGCCTCGGAGGTCGACGAGGCCCCCGTCGCAACTGCGCCGCAGCCAGCCTTCGACGAGGTGGCGGCCGTCGGCGAGGACTTCGCGGGAGCGCCGCGCGGCCCTGCGGCGCGGCATCGGGAGGGGGGCGTTCATGGGGGCGCGGCGCCTCACGGGGCCAGGCACACGACACAGTCCAGGCCTGGCTGGAAGGAGACCAGCGCCCCGGACAGCGCGTCGAAGGACAGCGCGAAGCCGGCGAGGGGGGGGCACCAGGCGTCGCTGACCCTGAGGGTGGGGGTGACGTTCTCCGGCGCCACCTCGAGGCGGGCGGGCTGCTCGAGCCACATCGTGACGCCCACCCCGTCCTCGTGCATGCGCCACCGCGCCGCGCCGAAGGACAGCACGTCGGGCGCGCTCGTCTTGTACTCGCCGTGCCCGACGGCCCAGCAGAGCGCCTTGAAGGTGGTGTACCCCAGCGGCGTCTTCTCCACCGTCTGGCGCAGCGTCTGCTGGGGCACCGCCGCGGCGCGCGCGAAGGGCATCGCCCGCTCCAGGGCTGGGGCGACGGGCAACCACACGCCCACCACCCGGTCGATTTCGAGGCCGCCTGGCACGGGCCGCGCCAGCACATGGAGCGCCTGCCCGGTGACGGGCTCGTTCCCCGCGCGCTGCCGGGCAAGGCTCAGCCAGGTGCCGGCGGGCTCGACGCCGTCGCAGGAGACCTCCCCGTCGGCGGCCCACTCGGCAGGGTCCAATCGAAAGACGTCGGGGCTGGCCGCGAGGGCGTCGAGCACCCTGGCGTTGGCGCTGCGGCCCCTGGGGCAGGGGCCCAGCCCGAGGGAGAAGTTGGTGAGGGTCGCCAGGGTGCCGCGAGCGCCGGAGATGGTGAAGTCCGCCTTGGGGAAGGCGGCGAGGGTGGCCGCGCGCAGCGCCTGGAGTTCGGCGGCGGTGGGCACGTACCGCAGCGACACGGGGCCGGCGGCGAGGCTGCCGCTGCGCCCTTCGATGGGCGGCGCATCGGTGGAGGTGGCGACGTCGAGGCCGCACCCTGCGGCGGCCAGGCCCAGGCAGACGGAGAACAGGCGCACGGGAAGACGTGTCATGGCGCTCACCAGCTCCCCTTCGCGTCGCGCACCTGCTGCTCGACGAAGCGCAGGGCCGCGGCCTTCATGCGGCTGGCCATGACCTCCCGCAGCTCGTCCGGGACGCTGTTGGGCTTACCGGGGCGCTGCTGCAGCATGGCCTCGAGCGTCTGGGCGTCACCGCGCAGGGCGACAGACATCGACTTGCGCCACAGGTCGTGCGCCGTGGCCTGGCTGTAGCCGCTGGTGGTGTTGCGGAAGACGCCGTCACCGCTGCTGCGCAGCAGCCTGGCCACCGTGGCGTTGGCGTTGGCGGCGTCGGTGGGCAACTGCTCGATGAGCGCCTTCATCTGCTGGGGCGTGCGGCCTCCGAAGAGCTGGCGCAGGCCGTGCTCCTCGGTCGCGCGCTTCACCTCGAGGCCGACGTGGGTGTACAGCGCCTCGAGGGTCGCCTTGGAGATGCCTATCGCGGCCTGAATGGGTGGGGGCATCACGCTGCTGGCGAGGTCGACGAGCGCCTCCGCCCGGCCGTTCGCGTCCACCGGGGCGCCGCCCAGCGTCTTGCCCGTCACCAGGCGGACGGCCGCGTCGATGCACTTGAGGGGACCGGCGACCTTGCCGAACACCCGGGCGACCATCCCCAGTTGCCTGGCGGCGGCCTCGGCCAGTTGGGGGTCGCTAGCGGCCACCTTGATGGTTTCGGCCACCAGGGTGACCGTCTTCTCACCCAGCTCCGAGACAGCTTTCGCGTAGTCGAGGGGGCGGCCCTTCTCCTGCGCCGTCTTTGCCAGGTTGAGCGCGGAGCTGACGGCCTCTAGGGCCGCCTTGAGGGGTCCCTGTGGGACGCCCTTGGCGAGGGTGTCCGTCGCCTTGAGCGCGCGCTCCAGCGCGGGGCTGACGTGGGGCGCTTCGGGCCGGGCCGCGGGGCGGGGCTGGGGGGCGGCGGCCTTTCTGTTGGAGGCGAAGGTGTCGATGCGGGACGAGGCGCTGGAGGCCTGGAGCAGCGGCGATTCGAACTTGCTGCTGGAGCGGGGGCGCACCGTGCGCTGGTTGTTCACGTTGAGGAGGCTGTTGTCCAGCTGGCGCTGGTTCTCGACCTGGGCCGACGCCACGCCCAGCTTCGAGAGGAGCTGAGCCGCGCCGTTGGGACCGAGGACGCCCAGCGACCGGGCCCTCTTGACGTTGGCGGCGAAGCGCGCCGCGTCGCCCGCCACGCCTTGCTGCGCGCCGCGCACCTGAAACAGCAGCTCCTTGACCCACCCGTTGCGCACGCCGCGCGTCGCCAGGGAGCTTTCGAGTGACGAGGCCAGACTGTTGATGGTGGGGTTGTCTGTCGTGGGCCCGATGTTCCGGACTGCCCGCAGCAGGTCGGGGCCCAGGTCGAAGGTGACGGGACGGTAAGGGGAGGGAGCGACAGCCCGGCTGGTTCGAGAGGTCATACCGGGAGGACGAGGGCTACCTGAAAAGCGTGCGCGCCGCGCGGTTGAGGTGCGGATATCAACGAGTTAGGTTGGCGCCATGAGGTGCTGGCTAGGGCTTGGGTGCACGCTGGTGCTGACTGCCTGCCAGTGTGTGCAGCCTCCGGCCGTCACCTATGCCTGTGTGAGTGACCTGGACTGCACGGCGGAGGAGCGCTGCGTGGAGCGCCTGTGCCTGAGCCGAGGTGACGGGGGGCAGGAGGACGGGGGGCAGGTGGACGACGGGGGGCAGGAGGACGGGGGGCAGGTGGACGGGGGCCAGGAGGACGGTGGCATCGAGGGAGACTGCGGCGATGGCGTAGATGACGACGGCGACGGGCGGAGCGACTGTAGCGACGAGGACTGCGCGGGGCGGCCGTGTCGGGCGAAGGCGTCGGCGTGTGACGCAGTGGAGGTGTGCATGGCGGGTGTCTGTCCGGGCGACGAGAATGAGCCCACAGGGTCGATGTGTGACGACGGCACCGGGTGCACGAGGGACGACAGGTGCCAGGAGGATGGAGGCTGTGAGGGCGTCAAGGGTCCGCAGCTCTTCCGGTGTACGCAGCCTGGGGTGGTGGAGATTCTTTCGGCGAGTTGTCCGCCAGCGGGCTTGCTGTGTGGGCCGGGGGCGCCGGAGCAGGAAGTGTTGGCACGAGAGCTCCCCAACGGCGCGCAGCAGGTTCTGGTCGTCAACAGTCCCATGACGGACGGGGGGTGCCAGCAGGCGCTGCCTGACGGGGGCAGCGTCTCCATCGCGGACGCCTGTGCGGACTGGGTCCTCGACTCGGCACCGCGCGCGGGGATGTGCGTCACCAACCAGGTGCAGCTTGCGGTGAGCAGCGCTCCCTTCCCGGGGAGCGTCGCCGTCTATCAACACCTCTTCGTCAACAAGACGCCGCGGCATCTCTTCAGCCTCAACCGGATGGGGCCGCCCTTTTCGCAGTTGGACCCGGGCAATCCACTCTTCTACGCCTGTCCTCCGTAACGGCTCTTCAGCGGTGAGTGACCTTTCGGTGGGATCGATGCCGACCAATGCACGGAGCGACCGCCTCGATTTCCGATTGAGTCCCGAGAGCCGACGGTTGATCGAACGAGCTGCCGCGATTCGCGGCCAGCCGCTGACCGCCTTTGCGCTAAGTACAGCGCCCCAGAAGTTGGTGCTCTTACGCGGCGCGCGCAACGCGGGCCTCGTGGGTCCTGAGCACCTTGTCGAACGAGGCAGAGGTCCAGTTGAACGGATGAGCCTCGCGATTCCATGCA
>JADLDB010000146.1 GCA_020846875.1 Myxococcales bacterium
GACGCGCGTCTCCATCGGGGGCATGGCCGAGCTCTTCCTCGCCTTCCTCCCCGGGCCGGGCGGTTTCCGGAAGTTCGTCGCGCTCAAGCAGATCCTCCCCGACGTCCGCCGGGACGAGGACTTCGTGAAGATGTTCCTCGACGAGGCGCGCATCACCGCCTCGTTGAACCACCCCCACATCGGCCAGGTCTTCGACCTCGGGCGCGACGAGGCGTCCGGCGAGCTCTACCTGGCCATGGAGTTCATCGCCGGGCAGAACCTCGCGGCCGTGATGCGCCAGGCGTCGCGGCTGGGCGTGCCCGTCCCGGTCCCGGTGACGGCCCGCATCGTGCGGGACATGTGCCTCGCGCTCCACGCCGCGCACACCTTCGTCGACCCGGCCGATGCCCGTCATCCACCGCGACGTGTCGCCGAAGAACGTCATGGTGTCCTACGCCGGGCACGTGAAGGTGATCGACTTCGGCATCGCCAAGGCCCGGGGCCGGCTGGTCCGCACCCAGACGGGCGTGGTGCGCGGCACCGTCTCCTACATGGCGCCGGAGCAGCTCGGAGAAGGGAAGGTAGACGCCCGCACCGACCTCTACGCCGTCGCCATCGTGCTGTACGAGCTGCTCACCGGAGAGCGCCTGTTCAAGCGCGAAGGCGCGTTGACGCGCACCCGCCTCGCGCCGCCCCGTCCGGAGAATCCGCGGAAGCTGAACCCCGACGTCTCACCCGCCCTCGGTGCGGCGGTGCTGAAGGCGCTCGAGACCGAGCCGAAGAACCGCTTCGAGAGCGGCAAGGCCTTCGCGCGGGCCATCGAGGAAGCCTGCCCGAACCTCGCCGACGAGGAGGCCGTCGCGGCCTTCATGCGCACGCTGTTCGAGAGCCAGCTCCAGTCCACGCAGGCGCTGTTCGACGCCGCCCAGCAGGACGCCGAGCCCGAGCAACTCTCAGGGCTGGTGCAGGGGCTCGTCGCGGCTCCGGAGAAGGCCACGCCGGCGCCTGCGCCGAAGCGCGCAGACCGGGTGGCGACCCGCAAGGTGCCTGGCGCGGTGGCAAAGGAAGGGCCCAACCGGGCGCGGTGGCTCGCTGGCGCCGGTGCAGTCGCGGCGCTGGGCCTGGCGGTGGCCATTGCCTGGAGGGTGGACGCCGAGCCCGCCGCAGCCATCGAGCCCCCCGCCCCGATCGACCTCAAGGGCAAGGCGCCGCCCCCACCCGACGTCTCGCTGGCGCTCCGCCGTGCGGACGCGGCCCTCGGCAGCGCGAGCTACGCGCGGGCGCTCGAGGGGTATGAGGAGGTGTTGGCGGCCGCGCCCAGCGACTGGTCGGCGCGCCTCGGCGCCGGGATCGCCGCGCGCAAGCTGCGTCAGTACGAAAAGGCCCGCGCGCACCTCTGGCAGGCCCTCGCGATCAAGAAGCCGGCGAGCCCGGCAGGGCGGAGCACGGCTCACTTCGAGCTCGGCTGCGTGATGGCGCACGAGGGGCAGCCCTCTGCTGCGCTGGCCGCACTGGAAAAGGCGATGAACCTGGTTCCCGACGCCGCCGGGCGCAGCTCGCTCCTGGGGGCTCTCACGTACGATCCCGATCTCACCACGCTGCGGGGAGACGTCCGCTTCCAGGAGCTGACCCGCAAGCTGGGCGAGCCGGCGGCGTCACCCCAGGCCGAGCAACTCTGCGACGAGGCGACCAAGCTCAGCAGGGCGAGGAACTACGAAGCCGCTGTGACGAAGCTCGAGCGCTGCGTGAAGATCGCGCCCCGCCACCCCGCCTGCCACCGGATCCTCGGCTCGACGTGGGCGCGCCTCGCCGCGCGCGATTCCGACGCACGGGCGATGGACAAGGCCAAGAAGGCCTACGAGCGCTACCTCGAGGTGGCGCCGCCCGACGACGAGTACGTGCCGAAGGTGAAGCTGATCCTCGAGCAGGCGCCGAAGTAGCAGGTCGTCCGAGCGCCTCTGCCCGGCCTATTCCAGCTGCAGCCCGCAGTCCGCGCACGCGCCGTCCTTCAACGGCGCGGCGAAGCCACAGGCGGGGCACGGCGGCTCCTCACCCTCCGCGGCGGCTTTGAGAGGCGCCAGCGACGCCTCCGTCATCGTCCCCTCGCGGCGCAGCGCCTCCAGCCACTCGGCCTGCATCAACTGCCCTACCTTCGGCACATCCTCCTCGCGCAGCAGCAGCTGCAGCTTTGAGCCGCACCCGCACCCGCCCGCGCAGCACGCCTTCGCCGGCGGCTTCGCCAACAGCACGGGAATGTCGGCCGCGAGCAGTTGGCGCTCCAGCTCCTTCGCCTGCACCACCGAGCCCTCGAGGACAGGGACCAGCTCGTGGTCCTTCAAAAGCTCATCCGCGGCGCTTCGTTCCATGGCGGCGCACTCTCCCACACCTGCCGCCCCGGCGGAAAGCGGCGGCAGGCCGTCAGTGCGCGGGTGCCTTCCCCGGCGCCGAGTACACGCGCCGGGCCTTCACCCACACCAGCTCGTCTTCCCCCAGCCACACGCCAGTGAGGCGCTTGCCGTACACACACCCGGTGTCCAGGCCCAGCGCGTGCGGCCACCGCTGCAGGCCCGTCAGCGCGTCGTGTCCGAACAGCGCCCGCCGGGGCCCTTTCCACAAGGACGCCCAGGGCACGCCCCCGTCCACCCGCGCGCTCGGCTCGCCCTTCGCGTCGATGGAGCGCAGGTTGAGCAGCACCCACCTGGGCTGCTCCCGGAGCCGCACCCCCGGCAGGAGCCCGCCGTGCACCACCAGCGCGCTCCACTCGGGCAAGGCCAGCCAGAGGGGCAGCGCCTCCAGCCACGCCCAGTCCTTCCTCCCCAGCTCGTCGGCAGCGCGCGCGTGCGTGCCCTTCAGCTTCTTCTTGCCCGCCCGGCCGTCCAGCAGGTGCGCGTCGTGGTTGCCCAGCACCGCCCTCGCGCCGCGCTCCCGCGCCAGCTGCACCACCCCCTGCGAGTCGGGGCCCTTCGCCACCAGGTCGCCCACGAAGACCAGCGCGTCCTGCTTCCCCACGCCGGCCTTCTTGAGGAGCGCCTCGAGCTCCCCGAGGCAGCCGTGCACGTCGCCGACGACGAAGACGTCACCCACGGCCAGTCACTTGAGCTGCGCCAGCATGGCCTTGGCCTGCGCGCGGATGGAGGCGTCGTCGCTCTTCGACAACTGGGTGGCGCGCCGCTTCGCGTCCCCGGTGTCGCCGTGGGCCAGCGCCGCCACCGCCGCCAGCCACTCCGAGGCCGGGCCGGGCCGCACGCGGAGGAGCTCCTTCGCCGCGTCCACCGCCGTCTGGGTGCTGCCCATCCTCAGCGTGAGGGGAATGAGCTGCTCGTACAGCTTCGGCTCCTTGGGCGCGAGCTCGATGGCCTCGATGAGCAGGTGGGCCGCCTTCTCCACGTCCCCCTGCTGCTGGAGGCGCGTCGCTTCCATCTGAAGGGTGGTCCAGGCGCGGGGGTCCACGTCACCTCGGGCTTCGGCTCAAACGTCCTTCGGGCTCTTGAAGAAGGTCTGCTGGTAATACGCGAGCTCGCCGATGGACGCCCGCAGGTCGGACAGCACGGTGTGGGCCGCGTCCACCTTGGAGCGGCCGGGCGCCCTCGGGTACCACGCGCGGGTGAGGACCTTCAGGCTGGACACGTCCACCATCCGGTAGTGCAGCGCGCGGTCGAAGCCCGGCATGTAGCGGACGAGGAAGGCGCGATCCATGTGGATGGAGTTCCCCGAGAGGATGCCTTCCCCGTAGTCGCAGTGCTGCAGCACCAGGCGGGTGGCTTCCTTCTCCGCGGTGCGCAGCGAGAGGTCGGACTTGCGGACGCGCTCCAGAAGTCCGTTCTTGGTGTGCATGTCCTTGACGAAGGGCTCCATGCGCGCCAGCGCGTCCTCCGGCTGCCAGATGGCCGCCTCGTACTCGGCGATGGGCTTCAGGTCGGGCCCGGTGATGATCAGCCCCAGCTCGATGATCACGTTGGTGTGCGGATCCAGGCCGGTCATCTCCAGGTCACACCAGACGAAGCGCGTCTCACTCATGCCGCCTTCTCTTAAGACACCTGCGCGCCTTCTGCGCGGGCTTTTGCTAGGGCGTCAGGCGTGGACGCGACGACGTTGAAGACGAAGCTGCTCCTGCACGGCCCCGACGCGCCGCTGGCGAAGCTGGCCGCGCTCTCGGTGGACGCGCTGCTGGACACGCCCCTCTCTGCGCTGTCGAAGCAGGGCGAGGCGGTGTCGGCGACGCGCAGGCTGCTGGAGGCCTGGCTGGCCTCCGACGAGGCGGGGAAGACGCTGGGCAAAGTGGTGGACCTCGCGGTGGCGCGGCTCCAGGCCCGGCGCAGCGCGCTCAAGGAAGTCACCCCCGCCGAGGTGCAGCGCACGGTGCGGGAGCTGGTGGGCCGGCCCTTCTCTCCCGAGAAGCGCCTGGTGCTGACCATCATCGACCGGCCGCCGATGCGCGAGCTGGTGCGGCAGTTGCTGCTGGACGTGGTGCTGGACTTCGGGCGCCGGGCGAGCGCTCCGGTGGCCGGCGTGGCCAAGGGCCTGGGGGCGCTGGCGCGGATGGCGGGCGAGACGGTGAAGGCGAAGTCGGGCGGGCTGGGCAGCCTGGTGGGCGCGGTGTCGGGTGAGGTGGAGCGGCAGGTGGAGAAGCGGGCCATCGACTTCGTGGACGCGGCGCTGGCGGGCGTCTTCGGACAGTTGGCCGACGCGGTGTCGGATCCAAAGCGCGCGGAGGAGGCGGCCGAGCTGCGCATGGCCTTCTTCGACGGGGTGCTGGAGCTGACCCTGCCCCAGTTGGCCCGCGAGGTGATGAACGCCGACGTGCCGGGCGGCGCGGAGGTGCTGCGCGCGGGGCTCAAGTCATGGCTCGCGTCCGAGGCGAGCCACCAGGGCTTGCAGCAGGTGGCGCAGGCGGTGCTGGAGCGCGACGGCGCGCGCACGGTGCGCATGCTGCTGGCCGACTGGGGGCTGGCGGAAGAGGCCCGGGCGCTGGCGGTGGAACAGCTCGCGGCGCGCCTGCGGGCCATCGTCCAGACGGACGGCTTCAGCCAGTGGCTGGCGGCGCTCATGTCGCCCTGAGCGGCGGCCTGAAAGGGCCACTCTTCAGAAAGCGCCCAGCGCCACCGTCGCCTCGGGCCCACCCGCGCTCACCTGGGGAACGGCGCCCGGCGGAGCAGCCAACAACCCGTGGTTGTACTGCTCGACGGCGAGCAGCAGCCCCCGCGTGGCGTTCTGCGCGAAGACGGCGGCCACCAGCGTCAGGGTGACGGTGGCGAGGAAGAAGACGCCCGAGGAGATGGCGAGCGCGATGATGGCCGTCTGGGTGGCGGCGAGCAGCGCGCCCGCCAGGAGCCCCCCCGCGGCGAGCAGACAGCCGATGCCCGCCAGCGCGGTGAAGGACGCCACCCGCAGGCTGCGCTGGGCCCCCTGGAAGGTGATGGCCGCCTCGGGGAACTCGGACAGCACCGCCTCCAGCTCGTCACTGAAGCTGATGAGCCCCCCCACCTCGATGCGCTTCTCCTTCGAGCGCACCACCGGCATCGGCTCCAGCACGAAGGACAACAACTTCCTGTCCACGCGCGTGGCCCACTGTGCGGCGGACGGCGGCGCGGGCGCGGGCGTGGGCACTTGCGACAGCGCGAGGCACGTCAGGAGGGCGAGCGTCATGGCCAGACGATGTTACAGCGGAAGGCTGGCCACCACCGCTTTACCGCCCGTCGCCACGTCCAGCTCCGTCCCGGGCGCGAGGAAGTCGCGGTGCACGTAGCCCAGCGCGGCCGTCTGGCCCTTCGCCTCGCTGCGCACCACCGTGGTGAGCCACCCCACCTTGCGCTCACCCTGCCGCAGCTCCGCGCCGGGCGCCGGGGACGCGTCGCCCAGCAGCAGCCCCATCAGCTTCTTGTTCATCTGCCCGCGGTAGGTGGCCCGGGCGATGACCTCCTGGCCGATGTAGCAGCCCTTCTGGAAGTGCAGCGCGCGCTCCAGGTTGGCCTCCAGGGGAATGGTGGACTCCGTCATGTCCACGCCGAAGACGGGCACGCCCGCCTCCACCCGCAGCACCTCCACCGTCTGCGCCGACAACCTGGGCACGTCGGGCGCCGCCGCGAGCAGCTCGGCCACCCGCGCCTTCGGCACCAGCACGTCCACTCCGGACAGGAGCGAGACGAGGCGACCCAGCACGGCGTCCTTCGGGAGGCGGGCCACCACCTCCTCGGCCCTCGGGCCCACCACCGCCAGCGCGGCCAGCTCCGGCGCGTCGTGGACCTCCGCGTCTTCGCTGATGAGGTACTTGTTCAAGAAGTCCTTCACCGCGGGGCCGCGGCCCGCGCCGGTGTCCAGCACCAGGTCCGCCTCGCGCCGCAGGAGGCGCAGGTCGCCCACCATCGCGCCTTTGGCCGTCAGCATCGCCGCGTAGCAGCTGGCGCCGGGGGCCAGGCCTTCCACGTCGTTGGTCACCATGCCGTGGAGGAAGCTGACCCGGTCGTCCCCCGTCACCCGCAGCGCGTCCCGGGCCGACGTGTCCCACAGCGCCGCCCCTTCGCGGGCCGCCCGGTACTCCACGCTTTGTGCAGCAGGTGCCGCCATGGGAAACGTATATAAGGCGCCGCCGTGTCCACGCCATCCACGCCCGCGCGCCCTTCGCCGGCCGCCCTCCTCACCCTGCTGGGCACCTCGCTGGGCCTCTCCGCGCTGGCCGTCTACCAGTGGAGCGAGCTGTTGGTGGTGCGCGCGGGCGGGACGCCGGCCTGCGCCGTCAACGAGAGCTTTGACTGCGCCGCCGTGTGGAACTCCGCCTTCGCCGGCCGGGTGCACGACGCGCTGGGGATGCCGGTGGCGGCGCTGGGGTTGCTGTGGGGCCTCACCGCGCTGGTGCTGCCGGCGGTGATGGCGGTGCAGGCGCGCGCGGGGAAAGACGTGTCTGCCTTCCTCACCGGGGTGAAGCTGTGGGCCGGCGCCGGGCTGCTGGCCTGCGTCACCTTCATCGCCGCGTCGCTGCAGGCGGGCGCGGTGTGCCTCACCTGCCTGGGGACCTACGCGCTCACCCTGGGCTACGCGGTGGGCGCCTTCGCGCTGTTGCCCAGGCCCATCTGGCCGGACACGCGCTTCCTGGTGCCGGGCGGGGCCTGGGCGTTGATCATCTCCGCGCCGCTCTTCCTGGTGCTGCTCTACCCCGGCGGCCAGACGCCGAAGACGGTGACGAAGCCGGACGTGAAGGTGGGCGGCCAGGCCACGCCCGAGCAGCTGGCCCAGTGGGTGGCGTCGCTGTCGCAGCAGGAGAAGCTGCAGGCCGCCTACGCGCGCGACGTCTTCCTCAAGTCCACCCCGAAGGACGTGTCCGCCTTCCCGGTGCGGCTGCGGGTGGGCCCGGCCGACGCGCCCATCAAGGTGGTGGAGTTCACCGACATCCTCTGCGGCCACTGCCGGATGTTCGAGAGCCTGCTCGCCCAGTTGATGGCGATGGACCCGAAGGTCGTCTCCGTCGAGCCGCGGTACTACCCGCTGGATGGTGAGTGCAACCCCGACGTCGAGCACTCCCCGAAGGACGGCGTGCGCTGCTTCGGCGCGAAGGCGCAGCTGTGCCTGGAGCAGCACCCGCGCTTTCTGGAGCTGCGGCACGAGCTCTTCGAGCACCAGGCGGGCCTGACGAAGGACTTCATCGTCCAGGTGGCGGGCAAGGCGGGCCTGGGCAAGGACGCGCTGGAGGCGTGCGTCAACTCGCCCGAGACGGGCAAGCGCCTGGCCGAGGACATCGCCTACGCGAAGCTGTACGGGATTCAGGGCACCCCGCTGGTGCTGGTGAACGGGAAGGAGGCGCCGCCCGCCACCGCCTTCCTGGTGGGGCTGGTGCTGGCGAAGGGAGACGCCAACGCGCCGCTCTTCCAGTCGTTGCCTGCGCCTCCTGCGCCATGACGGACGAGAAGAAGCCCTTCCACAACCCCTTTGGGGCGCTGGCCGGCCTCAAGGACGGGCTGCCGAAGGGGCCGGAGCCGAAGCCCGGCAACCCGAAGGGCCCTGCCCGCGCGGTGGTGCGGCTGGAGCGCGCCGGGCGGAAGGGGAAAGAGGTCACCGTCATCGAGCACCTCGAGCTGTCCCTGCGCGAGAAGGAGAAGTGGCTCACCGCGCTCAAAGGGGCGCTGGGCTGCGGCGGCGGGCTGGAAGGTGACGCGCTGGTGCTGCAGGGCGATCACCGGCAGCGCGCGGCGAAGTGGCTGGAGGCGAAGGGCGTGCAGAAGGTGACGCTGGGCTCGTGAGCCTCAGAGCGGGTCGCGCCAGCGCAGGCCGGGAAAGCGGCCGAAGTCGGAGTCGTTGGAGTGGAGCTCGCCCTGGTGCTCGATGGCCAGCGCGGCCAGGTGCGCATCGGTGGTGAGGTGACCCGCTTGATGCCCCATGGAAGAAGCGTCAAGCTGCGTCCTGGCGGTCGCAGGAATCTCCCTTCCGCCCTACTGGCAGTAGCCCGTCATCGCGTTGCACGTCAGATTCGGGCCGCACGCCGCCAGCGCACCGTTTTCACAGCGCGGCCGGCACCAGCCGACGAGGGGCGGCAGCCCGGTGTTGCCCGAGGCGCAGACGTAGCCCGGCCGGCAGGTGTCTTGCCCCTGGCCCACGCCGAAGCAGAAGGCCTTGCAGGTGGACAGGGTGACGCCGAAGACGTCCTCGGTGACGCAGACGCCGGTGGTGCAGGGGTTGTTGGGGCCGCACGTGGCCGTGCAGTACCCGCCGGGGTAGCCCGTCTGCATGGACGGGGGAATGCACAGCTGGTTCTGCGGAGGCTGGCACTGTTGATCGCTCGCGCAGGGCGAGCCCGCTTGCACGTTCATCACGCCACCACCGCCGCCGAAACCGCCGCCGGCCCCTCCTCCGAAGCCGCCGTCGAAGACGGGGAGACACAAGCCCGACTGGCAGACGGTGCCGCCGCCGCAGCCGAAGCACTGTTGCCCGAAGACGCCGCACGCCATGTTGCTGGTGCCCGGCTGGCACGTGCCATTCCAGCAGCACCCCATGCACGTCTGTGGGCCACAGCCCTGGCACTGCCCGTTGACGCACTGCGAGCCGCGGGGACACGGGAAGCACTGCTGGCCGCTGGTGCCGCACTGGCTGGAGGTGGGCATGACGCACTGGCCGTTGGCGCAGCAGCCAAAGGGGCACGTCATCGCGTCGCAGGCGGAGGCGCACGCCCCGTTGATGCACGAGAGCCCGGGCGGACAGGTGCTGCAGGTGGAGCCGAGGCGGCCGCAGTTGAGGGCGCTCTGGTTCTGCGGAGGCAGGCAGAGGTTGGACGGGAGGCAGCAGCCGGGACACGTCGAGGGGCCACACGCGCCGGGTACGCACCGGCCAAAGGCGCACGTCTCACCCGCCGCGCACCTCGTACACGCGAGGCCCCCAGCGCCGCACTGGACGGGCGAGGTGCCCGGCTGACACTGGCCCATCGCGTCCCAGCAGCCTTGACACGTGCCGCCGCCGCCGCCGATGCCGCCGCCCGGCCCGCCGCCCATGACGCCGCCGCCGATGCCGCCGCCAGCTCCACCTCCGATGAGGCCACCGCCGCCGACGCCGCCGCCGGGTCCACCTCCGATGAGGCCACCGCCGCCGACGCCGCCGCCGGGTCCACCTCCGATGAGGCCACCGCCGCCGACGCCGCCGCCGGGTCCACCTCCGATGAGGCCACCGCCGCCGACGCCGCCGCCGCCACCCGTCGCGCCCCCGCCACCGCCGACACCCCCTCCTCGGCCGCCGCCCGTGACGCCGCCCCCGCCGCCCCCGGGAGGGAAGCACTGGCGGTCGACGCACCGCCACCCGCTGCCGCAGTCCTGATCCTTCTCGCACTGGACTTCCACCACCGGGTTCCAGCACGCGGCCGCCAGCGCGCCCAGGGCTCCCGCTGCCAGCCAGAGACGGAAGTTCATGTGTGGTCCTCGGGGGCCTGCGCACCGGCCTGGGGCCTGTCGATCAACCCGCGGCGACGGGAAAAGCGCAAGTCACTCACTCCAGGCGCTCCAGGATGAGGGGCCGCGCCGCCGGGGCCGCGTCGCCGATGCGCCAGGCCTTCGTCACCCGCGCCTTCACCTCGTCCAGCCGGGAGGCGTCGTTGTAGTGCACCGTCACCAGCGCCTCGCCGGCCTGCACCCGGGCGCCCATCTTCTTCTCCAGCACGAAGCCCACCGCGGGGTCGATGGCGTCCGTCGTCTTCGCCCGGCCCGCACCCAGGGCCATGGCCGCCAGGCCCACCGCCTCGCTGTCGATGCCGGTGACGAAGCCCGCGCGGGGCGCCGGCACGGTGGTGGTGTGCCTGGCCCGGGGCAGCTTCGAGAGCTCTCGAATGGCGGAAGGGTCTCCCCCCTGCGCCTTGACGATGTCGCACAGCTTCGCCTCCGCGGACCCGTCGGCGATCACCTTCGCCAACTGTACGCGCGCCTCGGCCGGCGTCTTCGCCTTGCCGCCCTGGACGAGCATCTCGGCGGTGAGCGCCAGCGTCACCTCGGTGTAGTCGGCGCTCGCCTTGCCGCGGAGCATCTCCACCGCCTCGATGACCTCCAGCGCGTTGCCCACGGTGTTGCCCAGCGGTTGATCCATGTCGGTCAGCACCGCCACCACCTTCTTGTTCATCTCCCGGCCGATGCCGATCATCGTGCGGCCCAGGGTGCGGGCGTCCTCCACCGTCTTCATGAAGGCGCCGCTGCCCACCTTCACGTCCAGCACCAGCGCGTCGATGCCCTCGGCCAGCTTCTTGGACATGATGGACGAGGCGATCAGCGGAATGCAGTCCACCGTCGCGGTCACGTCGCGCAGCGCGTACAGCTTCTTGTCCGCAGGGGCGAGGGTGGCCGTCTGGCCGATGAGGCACGCGCCCACGTCCTTCACCAGCCGCCGGTAGGTGGGCACGTCGAGGTCCACGCGGAAGCCGGGGATGGACTCCAGCTTGTCCAGCGTGCCGCCGGTGTGGCCCAGGCCGCGCCCGGAAATCATCGGCACCGGCACCCCGCACGCCGCCGCCAGGGGCGCGAGGGACAGCGACACCTTGTCTCCCACGCCGCCGGTGGAATGCTTGTCTACCTTGAGGCCCTTCGTCTCGGAGAGATCGAGCACCTCACCGCTCTCCAGCATGGCGCGCGTCCAGGCGGCGAGCTCCACGTCGGACAGGCCGCGGAAGAAGACGGCCATGCACATCGCGGACATCTGGTAGTCGGTGACGTCGCCCTGGGTGTAGCCGTCGAGGAAGGCGCGGATGTCGGCGGGCGGCAGCGGCTGGCCGTCGCGCTTGGCCTTGATGAGCTCGTAGGGACGCATCGCCCCCTCACGGTACGGGCCGCGAGGGCGGTCCGCCACTTCTTGAGCCGCGCAAGAGGCGCCCACCTGGACTGATGACCGGCAGAAGGGCCCCTGCAGCTTCCGCGTCTGCCGAAGGTGGCGTGACGAGGCCATGACAGCCACCGCCGCATGGTGTTGCCTGCATGACGACCGCCGTGAATGAACTCGAGAAGCCGCGCCTGCGAGGCGTGTCGCACCTGGTGTCCTTCTTCGTCGCGCTGGCCGCCGGGGCGGTGTTGATCGCCCTCGTCCCCGCCCAGGTCCGCGCGGGGTTGGCCATCTACACCGCCAGCCTGTGCACGATGTTCGGGGTGAGCGCGGCGTACCACCGCCCCACCTGGAGCCCCGGCGCCCGCCGGTGGATGCGCCGCCTCGACCACGCCGCCATCTTCGTGCTCATCGCCGGCACCGGGACGCCCTTCGCGCTGCTGCTGCCCGAGAGGGACGGGAAGAAGATGCTGGCGCTGCTGTGGATCGGCGCCGCGGTGGGCGTGGTGCGCGCGGTGGTGTGGATTGGCGCGCCGAAGGTGCTGGTGGCGCTGCTCGCGCTGGCCATGGCCTGGGCCTCGGTGCCCTTCTTCTCCACCCTGGTGGCGCACCTGGGCGCGGGCACCTTCGGGTGGATCGCCGCGGGAGGCGTCCTCTACACCCTGGGCGCGCTGGCCTACGCGACGAAGCGGCCCAACCCCTGGCCCCGCACCTTCGGCTACCACGAGGTCTTCCACGCGCTGGTGGTGGCGGGGGCCGTCTGTCACTTCGTGGCGGTGACACGCGCGGTGGCGTGAGCAATTCCCGGGGGGCGCGCCGGCCGCGCCGTGCTAATCGTGGCGGCGAAGCCTGCGTGAAAGGAGCCTCCGTGGCAGCCGACTCTTCTGCCGTCCCCTCCCCCGATGAAGGCAGAGACCGGAAGCGAATGGACTTCCTCATCCGCCTGGCGGCCGTGGCGGGCCTCGTCATCCTCTGCGCGCGGCTGGTGCTGCCCTTCATCGAGCCGATCGCCTGGGGCATCGTGCTGGCGGCGGGGTTGAGCCCCGTCTACGAGAAGCTGGTGCTGCGCCTCAAGGGGCGGCGGAAGACGGCGTCGGCGCTGGTGGCGGTGGCGCTGCTCGCCGTCATCACCGTCCCCGTGCTGCTGCTGGGCGACTCGCTGGTGGAAGGCGTGCAGGACCTGGCAAAGGGGCTGCGCGAGGGCACGCTGACGATTCCTCCGCCCTCGGAGAAGGTGAGGGGCCTGCCCCTCATCGGCGCGAAGGTGGCCGGGCTGTGGCAGCTGGCGTCCGACAACCTGACCGCCTTCCTCGAGGCCGAGGCGGTGCACTTGAAGGACCTGGGCACGAAGGCCCTGGGGCTGGTGACGGGCGCGGCGCTGGCGCTGGCGCAGTTCGTCCTGTCCGTCATCATCTCGGTGGTGCTGCTGACGAAGGCCGAGCCGGCCGCGAAGCTGGCGCACGCGGTCGCCAACCGGCTGGCGGGCGGCGGCGGCAACGAGCTGGTGGCGCTGGCGGCTCAGACGGTCCGCAGCGTGGCGGTGGGCGTGCTGGGCGTGGCGGTGCTGCAGGCGCTGCTGGCGGGCACGGGCCTGCTGGTGGCCGGAGTCCCCGCGGCGGGCCTGCTGTCGATGGTGGTGCTGGTGCTGTGCGTGGTGCAGCTGGGGCCCGGCCTGGTGCTGTTCCCGGTGGCCATCTGGCTGTTCAGCACGGGGGACACGGTGCGCGCCTCGCTGTTCCTGGTGTGGGCCATCATCCTGATGCCGCTGGACAACATCTTGAAGCCCATCCTCCTGGGGCGCGGGGTGAAGTCGCCGATGTTGATCGTCTTCCTGGGCTCGCTGGGCGGCTTCCTGCGCAGCGGTATCATCGGGCTGTTCACCGGCGCGGTGGTGCTGGTGCTGGGCTACGAGCTGTTCCAGGCGTGGCTGCGGCAGCGCGCGGCGGCCGCCAGCGGAGGAGGCCAGGCACCTCCCACGGCAGACGCCGCGCCTGCCCCGGTGAGCTGACGCGGCGCCACCGGGAGTGACTCGCCCTGCCCGCCGGGAGACGACAGCCGGCGGCCGACTCCAACAGCCTCAGCACCTCGTCGAACCTCGAACGGAGGTCGACGAGCACATGGTCGGCATCCAGGCTGCGTCGATGTTCCGCGCGCAGTGCCGCCGCGGTTCCTCCGCTTCCAGCCCGGGCGCTTCGGGGGCGCGAGCAGAGCTCGTTGGCCAGCACCACGCCAGCCCAGGGCGGCCTCAGCCCTCTTCGCGCTGAACGAGCTCGTCACCGAAGAGCTGGTCGTACTCCAGCGTCCACCACGCCTCCTCGAGCGCCCGGAGCGACGCGGGCGGCTCGTCCGAGAAGACCCCCTCGGCGTCCGACACCAGCCCCGGCACCATCACCGGCAGCGCGCGGCGCACGTCGCCCAGGAAGTCCGTGTACCGGGAGCCGGGCGTGCCCGTCAGCTCGAGCAGCACCGGCCCCAGGAACGACGCGCTCAGCCCCCCCAGCGGCCGCGGCGCCGTGCGGGTGTTGGTCCAGATCAGCAGCGGCACCTGGTGGAGGAACTCGAGCTGCCGAAGGTCGGGCCGCTCCAGCGAAGAGATCACCCCCGTCTGCTCAAACACCCGAGGCAGGCTGGGCAGGTGGTCGCCGAAGAAGACGATGAACACCGGGCTGTTCACCTTCGAGAAGTAGCTGACCAGCGCGCCCAGCTCGCGGTCGGCGTGGTTGGCCGCCTCCAGGTAGGCCTCGAGCTGTTGCCGCGCCTCGTCGTCGAGCTCGCTCTCGAAGCGGACCGTCTGCTGCTGGTAGCGACCCGCCTCGTACGGCCCGTGCGCCTCCATGCTGACCCCGAAGAGGAACAGCGGCCCGCGGCGCGCCTCGAACTGCGCGATGATCTGCGCGGTGAGCATCGCGTCCGACGGCCAGGGCCCGTCGAGGACCGCCGCGGGCATGTCCTCGAGGCCCACGAAGCGGTGAAAGCCGAGGTGCTGGTAGACGCGCTCCCGCTCCCAGAACCAACGATGGAAGGTGTGCACCGCCACCGTCTCGTACCCCTGCGCCGCGTAGAGCTTCGCCAGCGAAGGGTGCGCGCGGTGCAGGTACTGCTGGTAGGGCACCGAGCCGGCCGGCAGGAACCGCATCGAGTGGCCAGTCAGCACCTCGAACTCGGTGTTGGCCGTGCCCCCTCCGAAGACCGGCGGGAAGAGCGTTCCCGACAGCTGCTCCCGCTGCAGCCGGTGCAGGGTAGGGAGCGGATCGTCGAGGAACCGCACCCGGGGCAGCCGCAAAGGATCGAACAGCGACTCGCTCATCACCAGGAGCACGGTGGGGCGCTCCCCGGTGAGCCGGGCGACGGCGGGGCGGCGGGCCCCCAGCGCGGCGCTCACCGACCTCGAGTCGTAGCCGACCGGCGCCTGCACCAGCGCGCTGTTGGCGTTGAGCGCCAGGCCCAGCAGCAGCCCGTTGGCGCGGTAGTTGTCCACCTGCTGCCAGAAGATGTTGCGGATGCCGATGGGCACGACAGCCCGGTCGACCCGCGGGAAGAGCGCCCAGCAGCTCGACACCACCACGGCGCCCAGCGCCACGCGCGCGCCCCAGCCCAGCGTCGGCGAGGCCCGGCGGGCGACGACGGCGAGCGTGGCCAGCCCCGCCGCGCCCAGGCCCAGCCACCCCCAGGCGCTGCCCGTCAGCCTGGGCAGCAACGCCAGCGCCTCGCGGTACTGGAGCACCACGTCCCAGGGGAACAGCGGCTTGCCGAGAATCGACACCTTCATTGCGTGCGCCGCGCCCACCAGCGCGAGGAGCCCCACCGAGGCCAGCAGCGAGACGACGGCGCGGCCGGTCAGCGCGAGCAGGCACCACCCCAGCAGCACCGCCAGCAGCGCGTTGCAGGTCGCGGCGAGGGGCGCCTGGGCCAGCCACTCGAGCGTGGCGCCTACCGTCGGCCGATTGAAGCGCTCGATGACGACGCTCGAGAGGCCGGCCAGCGCGCCGACCCACGCCACGCGGGCCAACGAAGAGCGTCCGGCGGTGGCGACGTGGCGCAAGGGGACCTGGCGTGCAGGAGAAGCTCGTGAGCGCCGCAGACAAGCACACCCGCCGGTGCTCCGCTCGCCCCTGAGTTGGCCGAGCGGCGGCCGCTCAGTGCTTGATGGGCTTCCAGCCCGGGTGCTCGAAGAACTTCGGGTACGCGAGCAGGGCCTCGATGGCCAGCACCACGCCCCTCTTCCGGTCCCCGTCCTTCTTCATGGCGTCCGCGCCGGCGACCAGGTCGGCCAGCACCAGGTGGAGCTGCGCGTCAGCCGCGGGCGCCAGCTTGCACTTCGAGATGACGGTGCCGATCTGCTTCTCGAGGCGTGCGGCCAGCGCCTCGTAGTCCTTCGCCTGGAACTTCCCGGCGTGGATGGGCTCGATGGCGGCCTGCACGTCGTCGCGGATGGTGGCCATCCCCTTACGGAGCTGCTCGTCCGTCTGCCACTTCTTGCTGCCGTCGAGGGTCAGCTTCGAGAGCGCGCTGCCTCCTTCGTGGTGGTGCTCGTGGTCCTGCGCATACGCGCCCGCAGAGACGAGCGCCGCCATCAAGCAAATCATCCGCATGCCTGGAATCTCCGACACCGAGGTGAGGCGCTGCTTTGAGCACGCCCGCGCGTTGGTGGCACCCGCCGAATGGACGGCCCTTGTCCGGGCTCAAGCCGGCTCGAGGAAGCGGCCTCGGGCGAGGTGGGCGATCAACTCCCGCGCGTCGTCGGGGGCCACGCGGGCGGTGGCCTTGAGCTGCGAGAGCGCCGCGTCGATGGTGGTGGGCCGGCGGAAGGCTTCGAGCGCCGAGAGGATCAGTGCGCCTTCCTCGCCGACCTGGAGGTGCGGGTGCCGGAGCCGGCGCGGATCCACCAGAGGCGCGCAGGTCAGCCCGTTTCCGTCCACGCTGCGCACCACCGTCGCCGGCGTCTGCTGCAGCTTCGCGGGCACCTGCCAGGCGCCCAGCCACTCGCCCAGCCGCACCGCCTTCGTCTCGGGCGCGGTGTTCCTGAGCCGCGTGCGCCCGGTGAGAGGCGCGGTGGACTTCTCGTCGCGCCGCGCGGCCGCCAGGGCCTCCAGCTCCAGCGCGGTGCGCGCCACTGCCGCCTCCAGCTTCGCGTCCGAAAAGCGCACCATCGGTACGCGGCCGTCGCCCGGCGCCTGCCGCTCGAAGTAGTCGAGGAAGTCCTCGAAGGTGCGCGCCTCCGTCACCATGCCGAAGCGCGCCGGGTGCTCGGTGACGAGCGCGCCTGGCTGGGCCTCCAGCCGCTGGTAGCCCACCACGCAGCCCGCCTCCAGCACCCGGTCCACGTGGCGGCGCTCCTCGTCCAGGGTGGCCGGGCTGGCGAAGGGCAGGCCGGCGATGCCGGACACCTCCAGCGCGAGGTTGCCGTGCCGGCGGCACTCGTCGATGACGGTGGCCAACTGCGCGTCGGTGGGGCAGGGCTTGAGCAGCCCCTGCTTCAGTTGCTCGAGCCGCTGCGTCTGCGAGAAGCAGCCGATGTCCAGCACCAGGAAGACGCGCGCGAAGGTGCGGGCCAGCGTCTCGATGAGGCCCGGCGGGGGGACGCCCCAGAGGAACCAGGTGCAGGCGTGGCGCGAGAGGTCGACGCCCTGCCAGGTGCGCTCGATGAACGCCGCGCTCGAGCCCTGGAAGTCGTAGCGGAGCTGCCAGGTGCGGGGCGCCACCTCGCGGTGGTCTCTCTGCACGCTTCCTTCCGCGCGCAAGAAGGCGGTAGGCCGGCCGAAGGACGCCATCTGCACGCCGCGCGTCCCGCCGCAGTACAGGCAGTTCTCGCTGCAGCCCTTGCCGGGGGCGATCCACCCGGAGAAGGAGTGCGCGTCGAGGCCGGAGAGGAAGAGTTGGTCGAAGTGCGAGTAATACGAGTCGGCGCTCTTCGGGCCCTGCACGTAGCGAAGTGGCGCACGAGTCGGGGTGCCGCCCCTGCGCGCGGTGACGACGTTGGGCGGGCCCTTCACCTGGCGGCACAGCGCCAGCAGCGGCGCCTCCCCGTCGCCCAGCACCAGGTGGTCGACGCAGCCCCAGGAAGACAGCTCCTCCCACCACCACGCCGCGGAGTTGCCGCCCAGCACCACCTGGACGTCCGGGTCGATGGCCTTGAGCGTCCTCGCGAGGAGGCGCGCCCGGGCCACGTGGTGGAACCACTTGAGGCTCACCCCCACCAGCCGCGGCTTCACGTGCGCCAGGAGGCGGGACAGGCCGTCGCGGAGCGCCGCGGGGGTGACGGCGTCGTCGAAGAGGCGCACCGAGGCCTCCACCCCGTGCCGGCGCAGGTAGCTGGCCAGGTAGAGGATGCCGCACGACGCCTCGCCGGCGCCGGCGCCCAGCAGCAGCACCGGGGCGAGGACCTCTGGAGGGCGGCGCGAGCCGCTGGGGCGAGGGCGGCTCATGTCACGCGAGGCGCCGGGAGCACCCGCTGCCCTTCGCTTCTCATTGTCGAAGGAGGCATTCCGTGCCTCTTTCGACAAAACGGACGCGCTGCCCAACGTGACAGTGCCGACACCACCCGTCCTCCGTTCCGCCGGGAGCATGCCCAGGACTTGCGAGCGGCCGGAAACGTAGCGGGAGCCCCGGAGGGTGCGCCACCTCTTCGCGCGGGCCTCAGCGCAGCTCTGGATCGTACGGCGTGCCCAGGGCGGCGGGCGCGGCGCTCTTCTTTCCGGACAGCGCCAGCACCAGGAGCGTCAGCGCGTAGGGAAGGGCCAGCAGCGCCCCCTGCGGGACGACGGTGAGCAGCCCCGGCGCGCTCGAGGCCAGGCCGATACGCAGCGCGTTGCCGAAGGCGAAGAAGGCGGCGGCCCCGGCGGCGCCCAGCGGTGTCCAGCGGCCGAACACCATCGCCGCCACCGCCATGAAGCCCAGCCCCGACGGCATGTGGTGCTCGAAGCGGTCGAGGGTGGCGGTGGACAGCGCCGCCCCACCCAGTCCGGCGAAGGCTCCGGACAGGGCGACGGCCCCCAGCCGCAGCCGCGCCACGCGCACCCCCATCACCGCCACCGCCTGCGGCTTCTCGCCCACCGCCCGCAGCCGCAGGCCCCAGGCCGTCCTCATCACCGCGAGGTGCACCGCGAAGGGCACCACGAAGGCCAGCCAGGTGAGCGGCGAGTGCCCCAGCCACTTGGGCAATTGGGAGATGGACGGCGTGGAGTTGGGCGAGTCGAAGACGGCCTCGAGGAGGAAGGTGCCCAGCGCCAGCATCACCAGGTTGAGCGCCATGCCCGACACCACCTGGTCGCTGCGCCAGCGCACGCACAGCCAGCCGTGCACGAAGCCCACCGCCGCGCCCGCCGCCATGCCTGCCAGCACGCCCAGCGGGGTGGGCATCACCAGCGCGGCCACCGCGGCCACGAAGGCGCCGGCCCGCATCATCCCTTCCACGCCCACGTTCACCACGCCCGCGCGCTCGGACAGGGTGGCGCCCACGGCGGCGAAGACCAGCGGCGGCGCCGCGTCCAGCACCGAGGAGAAGAGGGCGGCGAGGAGCTCAAGCACGGGCGGCCTCCTCGGGAGGCTTCTTCTTCGCCAGCCGCGCCAGCAGCCGGTCCCACACCAGGCGCGCGGCGACCAGGAGGAGCGCGAGGCCCTGGATCAACTCCGGGAAGGACTTGTGCACGCCGAACAACTGCATCCGCGTGCCGCCCGCGCGCAGGCCGCCGAAGAGGAGCGCCGCCGCGGTGACGCCCAGCGGGTGCCCGCTGCCGATGAGGGCCATGGCGATGCCGTCGAAGCCGTAGGGGGCGCCGAGCGACGCCGGGTACTTGAGCTCCGTGCCCTGCACCAGCACCGCGCCCGCCAGCCCGGCGAAGGCGCCCGCCAGGGCCATGGCGTGGACCAGCCCCTTTCCCACGTCGATGCCGCCGGCCCGCGCGGCCTCGGCGTTGAGGCCGATGGCGCGCCACTCGTAGCCCTTCGAGAAGCGGGAGAGGAACAGCCAGGTGCCCGCCGCCGCGAGGAGCGCGAGGAGGAAGCCCAGGTTGAGGCGCGAGGACTCCCCGAGGAGGCGCGGCAATTCGGCGGAGGCGTGGAGCTGCGCAGTGCCGGGGATGGAGTTGTCCCCCGACGCGGTGGCGCGCAGCGGGCCCACCACCAGCCAGTTCTCCACCAGGCTGACGGCGATCCAGTTGAGCATGATGGTGCTGATGACCTCGTGCACCCCGCGGTGCACCTTGAGCAGCGCCGGGCCCAGGGCGTAGAGCGCGCCCGCCACCGCCGCGGCGAGGAGGCAGGCCGTCACGTGCACCAGCGGAGGGAGCTGCACCTGCGCCCCCACCACCGCCGCCGCCAGCGCGCCCACCATCAACTGTCCCTGGGCGCCGATGTTGAAGAGGCCCACCCGGAAGGCCACCGCCACGGACAGCCCGGTGAAGGTGAGCAGCGCCGCCTTGGTGCCCGCCTCCCCCAGCGGCCGCAGCACCGCCCCCGCGTTGCCCGTCTCCACGTAGCGCGGCCAGTCCCCGAAGGCGCCCCACAGCATGGCGGTGAAGGCGTCCACCGCGCTCCCGAAGCCGCGCGTCAGCCCCACCGCCAGGAAGCAGGCGACCAGCGAGGTGGCGACGGCCAGCACCGAGGGCAGGGCGCGGGACAGCGACTTACGCATCCGCCACCCCCAGCATCCGCCGGCCGATGAGGCGCTCGTCGAGGTGCGCGCGGTCGAGCTCGGCGGTGACGCGCCCCTCGAAGAAGACGAGCACCCGGTCGGACAGCGCCAGCACCTCGTCGAGGTCGAGCGAGACGAGCAACACCGCGCAGCCGCGCCGGCGCTCCTCGTCGAGGCGACGCCGCACCTGGGCCACCGCGGCGATGTCCAGCCCGCGCGTGGGCTGCACCACCACCAGCACCTTCGGCTGGCCGTCCAATTCGCGGCCCACCACCAGCTTCTGCTGGTTGCCCCCGGACAGGGCGCCGACTCGCAGCGTTCCGTCGCGCGGGCGCACGTCGTTGGCCTCCAGCAGCGCTGCGGTGCGCTGGCGGCGGCCGGCGAAGTCGATGAGCGGGCCTTTGGCGAAGGGCGGGGCGGCGTGGCGGCCCAGGGCGACGTTCTCCTCCACCGTCAGGTCCGCCACCACCGCGCGGTGCAGCCGGTCCTCGGGGATGTGGGCGACGCCCTGTGCGCGCGCCTGGCCGGGGGTGAGGTACGGGAAGCGGCGGCCGAAGAGCTCCAGGGTGCCGGTGTAGTCGCGCAGGCCGGTGAGGACCAACGCCAGCTCCCGCTGGCCGTTGCCGTCCACGCCGGCGATGCCGAGGATTTCTCCGGCGTGCAGGGAGAAGGACACGTCGTGAAGCTTGTCCGTGCGCAGGTGCTCGACGCGCAGCGCGGCCTCCCCTCTCCCCGCGAGGAGCGGGCCAGGGGGAAGGGAGACCGCCTTCTCGCCCACCATCAACTCCGCCAGCGCGTCGGCGCTCGTCTCCGCGGGCCTCACCTCGGCCACCTTCTTCCCGCGGCGCATCACGGCGACGCGGGTGGCGAAGGCCAGCACCTCCTTGAGCTTGTGGGAGATGAGCACCACCGCCAGGCCCGACTCAGACAGCGCGCGGGTGACGGCGAACAGCTCGTCGGCCTCCTGGGGGGTGAGCACCGCGGTGGGCTCGTCGAGGATGAGCGTGCCCACGCCGCGGTGGAGCGCCTTGACGATTTCCACCTTCTGCTGGCTGCCGACGGTCAGCGTGTCCACCCGCGCGCGCGCGTCCACCGAGAAGCCGAAGCGCCGGCAGCTGGCCTGCACCTGGGCGATGGCGGCGTCGAGGTCCAGCAGTCCTCCTCGCCGGGGCTCCGCGCCCAGCACCACGTTCTCCGCGACCGTCAGGGTGGGCACCAGGGTGAAGTGCTGGTGCACCATGCCCACGCCGCGCGCGAGCGCCTCGGCCGGCGTCTTCACCTTCACCGGCGTCCCGTCGAAGCGCACCTCGCCCGCGTCCGGGTGGTACAGGCCGTACAGCACGTTCATCAACGAGGACTTGCCGGCGCCGTTCTCACCCACCACGGCCAGCCGCTCGCCCGGCGCGATGGACAGGGACACGTCGTCCAGCGCGAGGACGGAACCGAAGCGCTTCGTGATGTGCGTCAGCTCAATCACCGCGAGGAGGCCGCCAGCTTACGCACATCGCGCGCCCTGTCGGCCGGCTTTCACGAGTAGCGCCGCGGCCCGTCGTACACCACGCCCACCTTCGCGCCCACCCGCGCAACCTGCAGGGTGCGGAAGGCGCCTTTCAGGCTGACGCCGTCGCGGGCGAGGCGCTCGCGGCTGGGCACGCACGAAGACGACGCTGGGCATTCCCAGCAGCCGCTCGATGCGCACGTCCCCGGTGCCGGGCACGCGAAAAGGTGTGGGCCTTTCCTGCATGTAGGCGTGCCCACGGGAGTGCACACCACTCTGGCGCGCGCGTGTCTCAGGCGCCACGCACCCACAGCGGCCAGAGCCCCGGGATCGCGGGGGAAGTGTCGCGCCTCGTGGCTGGCCCGGCCCATGCTTCGCGGAAGGAAACACCCGTCGACCGTGGGGAACGAGCCATGCGCAGCGCGCTCATCGTGACTGGCCTGTTGCTGGCTGTGGCTGCCTTCGTCGGGTGCCAGCGGGCCCAGGCGAAGGACGCGCCGGTGACGGCGGTGGCGCCGGTGTGCCCGGCCCTGGTGGTGCCGCTCCATCAGCCCGCGCCGGACGGCTGCGCCCGCATCTCGCTGGACGACGTGGGCCGGCTGCCGCTGGAGCTAAACGTGGGGGGCCGCACGGTGAAGCTGGCGGAGTGGACGGCCACCGACGAGACGCAAGCGGAGCTGGTGGGCTTCGCCGCGCAGTTGCCGTCCGACGTCATCTACACGGTGCGGGCGGGCGCAGACGTCTTCGTGGGGGGGGAGCCCCGGTGGCTCAACCCCAACGGCCTGGTGGGGCCGAAGGTGCACGGCATCGACCAGGTCACCTTCTGCCGGCTGCCGCCGCGACCGCGCGAGTGCCTGGGCAGCGGCGTCATCATCGACGAGTCGCTGCCCGCGCTGGCCGCCCGCTGACCGGGCGCCTGGCTTTGACGGGAGCTGGGAAGGGAACCCCGCCCGCTTTGCAACGCGCCCTGACATTACGCGCGCGGCGAAGCTGTGGCTCGCGGCGATAACCACGCATGCGCATTCCCAGTTTCCGCAGCTCGCCGAGGCGGACGCCTCACGGTGCCAGGCACCGGCCGAAGGGACGCGAGCAGAGCTTCACCGTCGCCACCATCAACGACGACTTCGGGACGCCGAGGCGTTCGAACTTCAGTTGGGTCAACGCCGACGTGATGCTCGGCCAGGAGACCAAGTTCGCGCCGCTGCGCAGGCTGAAGGCCGAGACGGCCTTCGGGGTGCACCAGAACTTCAAGAATCGCGCGAAGGCCGGCAGCTCGATCGTCTGGAAGAAGGGCGACCGCATCAAGGCCAAGGACCGCGGCTACGTGCTGGGCGTCCGTTCGCGCGGCGCGAAGATGCTCTCGCGCTACCTCAACTGGACCGACCTGAAGATCGACGGCAGGGACATTCGCATGGTGTCGGTGCACCGCCCGCCCTGGCGCTTCAGGCGGCTGTGGCCGCAGTTCGACCGAGCGCTCGCCCACTTCGTGAAGAGCAGGAAGGGGCCGATCATCGTCGGCCTCGACGCGAACCAGCACCACCCGCGGCGGCTGGCTCGCGTGACGGGCCTGCGGTGGCACGCCGTCGGCGGGTCGATCGACGGCTTTCTCGCCTCGCGCGACGTGAAGTTCGACACCATCAGGAAGCTCAAGAAGGGCTCGAGCAACCACCACCCGGTGCTCGCGCGCGTCCACCTCGCCCGCCAGGCGTGAAGGCGTCCCGAGAGCCGAAGCCCCCCGAGCACAGCGGTAGCGTCGAATCAAGGCGTGAGGCGCGCTCGGTCGTGCGAGGCTGGCGCTCTCTTCGGCAGCCTGCGCTGCGAGAGGGAGAGGGACATGGCGATCGACCGAGGTGCTGACGGCTACTTCCACCCCCGCAGCGCCGCCGAGGTGGCGGAGCTGCTCGCGACGACGGGGGACGTGCCCGTGAGGGTGTGCGGCGCGCGCATGTCGCACCCACCGGCCATCCACGGCGACGGCTTCCTCGGCGCGGGTGCCCCGCCTCCCGGCCTGGTGGAGGTGGTGCTGGATCGCCTCGCGGACGTGGAGTGGGTGGAAGAGAGGCCGGACTCGGCGGTGCTGTGGGTGGGCGCGGGCTGCCTGTTGGGCCCGGCCTACGACGACCCCACCGGCGAGAGCTGGAAGACGAGCCTCACCTTTCAGCTGCAGCAGAAGGGCTACGCGCTGGATCAGATGTCGGGCGTCAGCCACCAGGCGCTGGGCGGCTTCCTGATGACGGGCTCGGCGGGTGGCTCCGTGCGGCACGCGCTGCACGACGACATCCTCGCGCTGGAGCTGGTGGACGGCACGGGCCGGGTGCGGCTGCTGGAGCGCGACTCGGCCGACTCCGAAGCCCGGGAGCTCTTCTTCGCGGCGGGCGTCTCCATGGGGCTGTTGGGCGTGCTCACCCGCGTCAAGCTCAAGGTGGGCCGCACCTTCAACGTGGTGGGCGCCGAGGACACCACCCCCTTCGAGGACACGGCCTTCGACCTGGAGGGGCCGGGCCGGGGCGGCAAGCCCACGCTGGCCGAGTACTTCACCGACGCGGACTACGCGCGCATCCTCTGGTGGCCCCAGCACCGCTTCGACAGGGTGCAGCTCTGGCACGCGCGGCGGCAGGCGCCTTCGCCCGGCTTCGTCCGCCAGCCCTTCGAGGTGCTCAGCCGCTTCGAGGCGCTGTTCGGCTCGTACATCTACACCGTCCTCGGCAACCTGAAGGACATGGACGCGCTGCCCGGGAAGCTCGAGGGCTGGTACGCCGAGCTGGAGCGCGCGCTCGACCCCTCTGCGTCGAAGAACAGCCCCTGCGCGCCGCCCGACCACCCCACCAGCGGCGTGGCTCGCCTGCGGGAGGCGGTGCAGCAGGCGGTGGGCCTGGGCGTGAGCCGCGACGCGGGGCCGCTGACGCGCTGGCTGTACCGGCAGGCGGTGCGTGGGTTGAGCCCGGTGCTCAACGAGCTGTGGGACGGCCGGAGCGGGGCGCTCATCGCCGCGGCGCTCCGGCGCGCGCTGCCGCAGAGCATCGGGAAGCTGTTGGGCCTCTTCATCCGGGACGGGTCGCGCCCCTTCGCCGACAGCTGGATGTGCGGGTTGCCCATGGACAACGGCATGTCACCCACCCTGTGGCACACCGAGTTCACCGAGCTCTGGGTGCCGCTGGAGGACGGCGCTCGCGCCGTGCAGTTGCTGCACGACTATTTCACCCACTCCGACGCGGCCGAGGCCTACCGCCGCACCGGTGCCTACGCGGTGGAGCTCTACGCCGGCCCTCCCAGCGACTTCTGGTTGAGCCCCGGCTACGGGACGGCGTGCCTGCGCGTCAACGTCTTCTGGTTCGCCGCCTCGGCCGGCTCCCCGCGCGACGCGCTGTACCCGCCCCTGTGGGAGCGGCTGCGCGCGCTGGGCCTGCGCCTGCACTGGGGCAAGCACCTGCCCGACGCCTCCGACACCTGGCGGGCCCACTACCGCCACGTCCACCCGCAGCTGGAGCGCTTCCTGGCCCTGCGCGCTGCCCTCGACCCTCGCCGGCGCTTCGTCAGCCGCTACTGGCGGGAGCAGTTGGGCATCGACTGAGCGCCCTCACCTCGGCTCCTCGGCGCCGATGGCGCTGAAGAAGCCGCTCGCGGAGGTGTCCGGAGACTGCTGGCTGTTGAACTCGGTGAGGATCCACCCCGCCGTGCGTGCGCTGCTCGAGACGCGCACCTCGTCCAGCGCCGCATCAGCGTAGCTGAAGCCGGGGAGCTGCCCGAGCAACAGCGGCGACGTCCGCGGGTCGATCGGCCCGGTCATTTGCGCGTAGGTGTTCTTCACCACGCCGTCCTGGTACGCGACTGCGTTGGTGCCGTCGTAGGTCAGCGCCAGGTGGACCCACTGACCCAGGGAAGGGGTCCAGGCGCCGTTGTGCATTCCACCTTCGTCCACCTCGAAGGCCACCGCGCTGCCCCAGGTCCAGAGCCAGTATTGCCGGGTGCTGCTCCCCCCCTTCGCGAGCACGCCTCCGTTAGGCTGCCAGGCGTTCATCCGAAGCCACAGGCTGACGGTGAGGTAGCTGACGTTGAGGCTGGTGTCGTCGCCGAGGTTCGCGACGTCGTCCGTTCCGTCGAAGTCCTGCGCGCCGGCGATGTGTCCAGCGACGGCGTTGGGCTCCGCGGCGGTCAGCTTGGCCCCGTCGTTCCCGTTCGAGGTCGAGTCACGCACCGTCGTCCCCGTGGCCTCGTTGAGGTGCCAGACCCCGACGTGGCCGTTGCTCCACACGTTCGCGGCGTCCTGCTGGTCGCTCGAGACCGAGGGGTTGCCGTAGTAGAGGTAGAAGCTCGTCGGCGCCGAGGGGGAAACGCTGGGCAGCTTCACCCACGCGGCCAGCTTGCCGGTGGCGTTGTCGAAGCTCTCCCGCTCGTGCGACAGCTTCGTCGTGCCGTCGGCCGCGGTGAAGACCAGGTCCCACCCCTGGGCGTGCACCCGGCTCCCGCTCAGGTCCGCGTCACCCGCGCAGGGCGCCGTGCCCGGCCGGGTGCAGCTCACCAGCACCGGAAAGTCATTCACGCCGCCCGCGCCCACCCGGGCGGGATTGATCGTCAGCAGCTTCCGGTAGGCCCAGGTGCCGCCGGTGGCGTACCAGGCGGGAGTGATGGAGTAACCCTGCGTCGCGCTGGTCAGGCCCGGGGCGGCCGCGGTGACGGCGACGGCGCCCACGGAGGTCCCCCGGAAGGAGAAGCTGACTTGACTGGTGCCCGCCGCCATCAGCACCGAGGAGGCGGCCGTGGCGCACGAAGGGCCCGAGAAGAAGGTGAAGCCAGCGTCTGGCGCGGCGGTGAGCGTCACGTCGATGCTGGCGCCAGGTGGTGCTGCGTCCCCGGACCCGTCCTGCGCCTGCACGGTGACGACCGGCGAGCACGCCCCGGCCGGCACCGCCGTCGGCGCGGTGAGGAACGCGAGGAGGCTCGGTGGGACGGGCGTGACGGTGGCCTGCTGCGTCGCGTCGGTGAGGCCGGCGGCCGACGCCGTCAGGTCGAAGACGCCGGCCTTCGTGCCGCGGAAATAGAGGTTGGCGGAGTGGCTGCCCCTGGACACCTCCACCGACGTCACCGGCCTCTGGCAGGTGTCGTCCGAGTAGAAGGCGAAGTCCACGGCTGGTGACGCGGCCAAGGCCACGGTGGTGTCGGCGGACACGTCCAGGGGACTTCCGAGCGCGTCGCGCGTCTCGAGCGCCACCACCGGGCTGCAGGCGCCCGCCGCCACCGAGCGCGACGGCGTGGTGAAAGCCAGCTGCGGCGCCGCGGAAGGCACCACCGTCGCCGACTGGCTGGCCGGCGCCAGCGGAGGAGCGGCGGCGGTCAACAGCGGCGCGCCTGGTTGAGCGGCCTTGAAGTACGCGCGGACGGAGGACCGCCCGGCTGGCAGGGTGACCTGGGTGACGGCGGGGCTCGCGCAGGTGGCCCCGATGTGGAAGGTGACGCCCGAGAGGGACGCGCCAAGCATCACCGCGGTGTCCCCGGCTACGGACACGGCGCCCAAGGCACCCTGGGCCTCGACTGTCAGCTCTGCGCTGCAGGCGCCGACGGCGACGGTGCGGGGCGGGTTGGTGAAGGTGAGCCGCGTGGCCGAGTTCTGACACATGGCCTGCTGGGCGCAGGCGACGTCAGCGCAGCCCACCTGGCCGTTGCAGTCGGTGTCCTTCGTGGAGCCGCAGGCCTGCTCCAGGCCGGGGTGCACGCCGGGGTCAGCGTCGTCGCAGTCCGAGCCCCCCTTCGCCACGTCCAGGTAGCCGTCGCCGTCGGCGTCCAGCGTCGCGTCCGGGGCGTCGAGGGCCAGCGCGATCTCGACGACGCCCGAGGCGGGGAAGGCGGCCGCCACGGGCGACGACGTGCCGTTGAGCTGCAGCCCGGCGCGGTCGTCACAGGAGGCGCCGATGAGGGCCACCGCGCGGTAGGTGATGCTGGAGGGCAGCTCGCCGCGCAGCACGCCCACGGTGTAGGTGCTGCGAGCTGGTTCGCGCGGCAACACCAGCGAGCTCAGCGCGGAGCCGTCGGCCCTCGCCAGCTGCAGCTCGAGGCAGGTGGCCACCAGCCTCGCGTCGACGGTGATGATGACGCGGTGCGCGCCACCCTCGAGCTCCGAGCTACAGCCGCACCCCATGAGGGCCGCCAGGAAGAGGAGCCGCTTCACGCCCTGCCAGCCTACAGAAGCCTCTGGGTCTCCGGTAGTGGCCGACGGCGCAAGGAGCCGGGGAATCCTGCGCCAGGACGCAAGCAATGCGCCACACCCGAGGCCTGGCGACGGGCGGAGAGCGCGAAACGCCGGGACGTGCGTTGGTGCGTCCGATGCAGGTCTACCGCCTGCATGTGCCTGGCCATCCCCGTGCGAGTCGTGGCGCTGCTGGAGTCCGCCCGGGCGAAGGTGGACCTGGGCGGCGTGCAGAAGGACATCTCCCTGGCGCTGGTGGAGGACGTCGCGGTGGGGGACTACGTCATCCTCCACGTCGGCTATGCCTTGCAGAAGCTCGACCGGGACGAAGCGGAGAAGACGCTGGCGTTGATCGCCGCGTCGGGGGTCCAGCCCGCATGAAGTACCTCGACGAATTTCGCGACGGGAAGGCCGCGCGCGCGCTGGCGCAGACCATCGCTCGCGAAGTCGACCCTTCGCGCCGGTACCACGTGATGGAGTTCTGCGGCGGCCACACCCACGCCATCTCCCGCTACGGCATCGCCGACCTGTTGCCGCCCAACATCCGCCTCATCCACGGGCCGGGCTGCCCGGTGTGCGTGCTGCCCATCGGCCGCATCGACGACGCCATCGGGCTGGCGCTGGAGCAGCAGGTCATCCTCGCCACCTACGCCGACTGCCTGCGCGTGCCGGCCTCGAAGGGCCTGTCGCTGCTCAAAGCCAAGGCGAAGGGCGCCGACGTGCGCATGGTGTACTCCAGCGCGGACGCCTTGAAGATGGCTGGAGACAACCCGGGCCGGCAGGTCGTCTTCTTCGCCATCGGCTTCGAGACCACCACCCCGCCCACCGCGGTGGCGGTGCTGGAGGCGCAGCGCCTGGGCCTCACCAACTTCACCGTCTTCTGCAACCACGTGCTGACGCCCGCGGCCATCACCCACATCCTCGAGTCGCCCGAGGTGCGGCAGCACGGCACCGTGCCGCTGGACGCCTTCATCGGCCCGGCCCACGTCTCCACCGTCATCGGCAGCCGGCCCTACGAGCACTTCGCGCACGAGTACGCCAAGCCGGTGGTGATCGCCGGCTTCGAGCCGCTGGACGTGATGCAGGCGCTGCTCATGCTCGTCCGCCAGTTGAACGAGGGCCGCGCGGAGGTGGAAAACGAATTCACCCGCGCCGTCACCCGCGACGGAAACCTGAAGGCCCAGGCGCTGGTGGCCGAGGTCTTCGAGCTGCGCAAGTCCTTCGAGTGGCGGGGCCTGCGCGAGGTGCCCTACAGCGCGCTCAAGCTGAAGGAGAAGTACCGCGCCTTCGACGCCGAGGTGCGCTTCGAGGTGAAGACGAAGCCGGTGGCCGACCACAAGCACTGCGAGTGCGGCGCCATCCTGCGGGGGCTCAAGCGGCCGTGGGACTGCCAGCTCTTCGGCGCCGTGTGCACGCCGGAGAACCCGATGGGCAGCTGCATGGTGTCTTCCGAAGGCGCCTGCGCCGCGCACTACACCTACGGTCGCTTCCGCGACCCCCACTCGCCCGCCCACGCCCCATGAAGACCGTCCGCACCGGCTACGTCCGGCCCATCGACTTCCGCACCGGCCACGTCGACATGACGCACGGCTCGGGAGGCCGCGCCATGGCCCAGCTCATCGACGAGCTGTTCCTCGCCGCCTTCGACAACGAGTACCTGCGCGCGCAGAACGACCAGGCCTGCTTCCCGGTGCCGCCGGGCCGCCTGGTGATGGCCACCGACGCGCACGTCGTCTCGCCCCTCTTCTTCCCCGGCGGCGACATCGGCTGCCTGTCGGTGCACGGCACCATCAATGACGTGGCCATGGCCGGCGCGCGGCCGCTGCACCTCTCCGCCAGCTTCATCCTCGAGGAGGGCTTTCCGCTGGCGGACTTGAGGCGCATCGTGGAGTCGATGGCCAGGGCCTCGCGCGAGGCGGGCGTGCCCATCGTCACCGGGGACACCAAGGTGGTGGAGAAGGGCAGCGCCGACGGCGTCTTCATCACCACCACCGGCGTGGGCGTGGTGCCCGACGGCGTGGCGCTGTCCGGCGATCGCCTGCGGCCGGGCGACGCGCTGCTCCTCTCCGGCACGCTGGGCGACCACGGGGTGGCGATCATGGCCCAGCGCGAGAGCCTGGGCTTCTCCACCACCATCGAGTCGGACACGGCGGCGCTGCACGGGCTGGTGGCGACGATGGTGGAGGTGGCGCCGAAGTCCCTGCGCGCGCTGCGCGACCCGACGCGAGGCGGCCTGGGCACCACCTTGAACGAGTGGGCGCGGCAGTCGCGGGTGGGCCTGTTGGTGGACGAGGCGGCGCTGCCGGTGCGGCCGGAGGTGGCGGCGGCCTGCGAGTTCCTCGGGCTCGACCCGCTGTACGTGGCCAACGAAGGCAAGCTGGTGTGCGCGTGCGCGCCCGACGCCGCGCCCAAGCTGCTGGAGGCGATGCGCGCTCATCCCCTCGGCCGCGCCGCCGCCCTCATCGGGACGGTGCAGGAGGACGAGCACCACTTCGTGCAGCTGGACACCTCCTTCGGAGGCCGGCGCATCGTCGACTGGCTGACCGGAGAGCAACTGCCGAGGATTTGCTGATGCGCGTCCTGCTCCTCGCTCATGCGTTCAACAGCCTCACCCAGCGGCTGTGGGTGGCGCTGACGGCGCGTGGGCACGAGGTGTCGCTGGAGCTGGACATCGCCGACGCCGTCTCGCTGGAGGCGGTGCAGCTCTTCCGCCCCGACGTGGTGGTGGCGTCATTCCTCAAGCGCGCCCTCCCCGAGGCGCTGTGGGCCTGCGTGCCCTGCCTGGTGGTGCACCCCGGGCCGCCGGGCGATCGCGGGCCCTCCTCCCTGGACTGGGCGATCCTCGACGGGAAGCAGGAGTGGGGCGTCACCGTGCTGCAGGCCAACGCGGTGATGGACGGCGGGCCGGTGTGGGCTTTTCGCTCCTTCCCGATGCGCGCGGCGCGGAAGAGCAGCCTGTACCGCAACGAGGTGACGGAGGCGGCCACCGGGGCGGTGCTGGAGGCGCTGGAGAAGCTCGCGGCGGGCGCGAGGCCGGAAGCGCAGCGCGAGGCCACCGCGCGGCCCCGGCCGCTGATGAAGCAGGAGCACCGGCGCATCGACTGGACGAAGGACGACACCGAGACGGTGCTGCGTAAGGTGCGCGCGTCGGACTCGGTGCCCGGCGTGCTGGACTCGCTCGGCGGGCAGGAGGTGTACCTCTACAACGCCTTCCTCGATGCCACGCGGCGGGGCGCGCCGGGCACCTTGCTGGGCCGGAAGAGCGGCGCCGTGCTGCGGGCCACCGTCGATGGCGCGGTGTGGCTGACGCACTTGAAGCGTGCGGCGCGTACGGGAGAGTCGGAGGCGGAGGCGCCCTTCAAGCTGCCGGCGGTGGAGGTGCTGGGTGAAGCGGGCCGGGCGCTGCCGGAGTTGGCGGAGGGCTGGGCGCCGATTGGCTACCAGCGCGCGGGAGACGTGGGGCTGCTCTCCTTCGACTTCTACAACGGGGCGATGTCCACCTCGGACTGCCTGGCGCTGCGCGACGCCTTCCTCGAAGCGGCGCGGCGACCCACCAAGGTGCTGGTGCTGCTGGGCGGGCCGGACTTCTGGTCCAACGGCATTCACCTCAACACCATCGAAGTCGCCTCCAGCCCGGCCGACGAGTCGCTGCGCAACATCGAGGCGATGGACGAGCTCTGCCGGGCGATCATCGAGTGCACCTCGCAGCTCACCGTGGCGGCGCTGCAGGGCAACGCGGGCGCGGGCGGCTGCTTCCTCGCGCTGGCGGCCGACGTGGTGCTGGCGCGCGACGGCGTGGTGCAGAACCCGCACTACAAGAACATGGGGAACCTGTACGGCTCGGAGTACTGGACGTACCTGCTCCCGCGGCGGGTGGGCGCGAAGCAGGCCGAGGCCATCACCCAGAACCGGATGCCGCTGGGTGCACAGGAGGCGAAGCGCGCGGGCCTGGTGGACGAGTGCTTCCCCGGGTCGCCGGGAGAGTTCGTCTCGCGGGTGAAGGCGCGCGCGCAAGGACTGGCCAGCGCCGCCGACTTCGAGCGCCGGCTTTCCGACAAGCGCGCCCGCCGGGCCACCGACGAGGCGACGCGTCCCCTGTCGAAGTACCGCGAGGAGGAGCTGGCGAAGATGCGGCTCAACTTCTACGGCTTCGACCCCAGCTACCACGTGGCGCGCTTCCACTTCGTGCACCGCCTGCCGCACGCGTGGACACCGCTGCACCTGGCGCGGCACCGGGCGCAGGCCTGGAAGAAGCAGGCCGCGCTGACGACGCGCGTCACCTGAAGGAGACGCGCAGGATGCGGCCGTCGGACCAGGAGGCGCTCTGGGTCCCGGCGCAGAGCACGTACACCACCCCCTCGTGCACCGTCAGCGCCACCGGGTAGGGGAGCGCCGTGGCCACCTCCTCGGCCAGGGTGGACTCGTGCGCCACGCGCATCAGCACCCCGCTGGAGAGGTCCGGGTCTCCCGGCTCGACCCACCAGGCGTGAGTGCCGTCGAGGGCGAAGTCCTTCACGCCCTGCGCGTTGTTGGCCACCTGCTCCAGGCGCGCGTTGCTGAGCGTCTGCCGGAACACCAACGAGGGGAAGTCGCGGGCGTAGTACAGGTAGGCGGCATCGCCGCGCATCGTCTGGAAGCCACCGCTGAAGCTCGAGTCGGCGCGCGCTCCGCTCCCGTCCGTGCGCATCGACTGCAGCCCGCCCTGCAGCCCGGAGATGTCCACGCCCACCCAGTGCACGCGCGGACCCGCTACCGTCATCACCCAGGGAGTGCCGTTGGAGTTGATGGGCGTGGAGGTGACGCCGCCGAAGGGAGTGCGGTTGATCGGGGCGCTCTGCGTCGTCCAGAAGGCCGCGGTGCCGTCGGTGGCCAGGGTGACCAGCTCCGAGGCGCCGGTGGCGACGTTCTGCGCCCCCCCGTCGAGGGAGTACCGCCGGAGCGCGGTGACGTCGGCGACCAGCACCTCGGTTGCCGTCGCGGCGAAGGCGCTGGGGCGCGTCAGCGTCGCCACGCGCTCGACGCAGGCGCCGCCGTCGCAGCCGGAGAGAGGGGCACGGTACAGGCCGGAAGCCGTACCGCTCTCCACCCAGGTGAGCGCGCCGCCCACCACGGCCACGCCACCCCGCCAGGGCCTGAACCCGCTGGCGGAGCGCGCACCCAGGCGGCTGCGGCCTTCGTAGAGCGGCTCGACGGTGACGGTGCCGGTCAACCCGCCGTCGCTCGGCGAGCCGCCTCCCGAGCCGCCGCCGACGCCGCCGCCTCCTCCCGAGCCGCCACCGATGCCGCCGCCTCCTCCCGAGCCGCCGCCGGTGCCGTCGTCACCGCCACCGCCCCCGGTGCCGCCGTCCGTGCCCGGGGGCCTCAGCGCCCCGCAGGTGGACAGAGCCAGGACGAGAACAACAACGCCGAGGGAGCGCATGGCGAGGCTGCGTAGCAGCTTCCTGCGAGGCTGCTCAAGACGTCGTCGTGCGGCGTCACGTCCCCAGCGAGTGCAGCCAGTCCATCACGTCGTCCTGCACCTGCTTCTCCGGGCGCGCGGGAGGAGGCGGCTGGCCGGCCTGGACCCTCACCGGCTGGCCGCCGTTGAGCGCGGTGAGCTCGCCGTCGTCGAGGAAGACGCCGCTGCACTGGGTGCAGAACTCGACGCGCAGGCCGCCGCACTCCGCGGGCCGCATGGGGACGGCGCAGCGCGGGCAGCGGCGGGAGCTCTCCTGCTCGGCGGTCAGCTTCGCGGCCGGCCGCTTCCCCAGGGTGCCCTCGAGCTCCCCGCCGTCGAACCACAGGCCGCGGCAGAAGGCGCAGCGGTCGAGCGTCAGCTTGCCGGCCTGGAAGGCGCGCATCTGGCCGGTGCAGCCGGGGCAGGTGAGTTGGCTCATTGGTGGATGGGGGTGCCGTTTCCGCTTACGCGGCGCGGTCTCCCCCACCTCCTTTCAAACCGTGCGTGCGGGTTTCCCGCACACGGCTTACGGGTGGGACTTCACGATGCAGCATGCACGGCTTCGGGTACCGCACGGTGCCGCGTAGTCGGTACAGGCCCCGAGCTTCGTAGTCCTCGCGCGTCCAGCGGATGCGATGACCCGGCTTCGCGTGTCGTCGATGGCGTCGCCACCGAAACATGTTCAGCCGCCGCACGACGTACTTGTCGAGCGAGAGAAACTTCCGGGCTGCATTTCCGGTCGAGAAGTGTCGGCCCCAGCCTTCGAGCACCGGGTTCAGGTCGCGGATGAGCACGTCCACGTCCTTCACGCCGTCGCGTCGTGAGTCGGTCAGCTCCTTCACCTTCGACCGCACCTTCTTCATGTTTCGCGTCGAGGGCCACCGCTGGAGGTAGTAGCGACGAATCCGCTTCTCCTCCCACAGCTCCCCCGACATTCGCATGTGCAGGTGACAGCCGAGGAAGTCGAAGCCTTCCTTCCCCTCGGTCAGGTCTACTCTTCTCGTCTTCTCGGGATGCAGCGACAGCTTCAGCCGCTCGAAGATGATGCGCACTCTTCGTTCAGCTTCTTCCACGGCTTCGCGGCTTCTGCAGAGCACCACGAAGTCGTCCGCGTACCGCACCAGCGTGCCGACTTCGGCGCACTGGCGCTGCCACACGGTGTCGAGGAAGTGCAGGTAGATGTTCGACAGCAGCGGGGAAATGACGCCTCCCTGCGGCGTACCTGAGACCGTCTCTGAGTACGTGCCCTCGTCCACCACGCCTGCCTGAAGCCAACCACGCAGCAGTTTGAGGACTCGTCTGTCTGAGACACGCCTCGACACGCGCTCCATCAACACCATCTGGTCGATGGTGCCGAAGTAGTCGCGGATGTCGGCGTCCAGCACGTGGCGACTTCCCGCGTTCACCTTCTCGCGAATCGTCTCCAGTGCCTGCAACGTGCTTCTGCGCGGCCGGAAGCCGAAGGACGAGGGCAGAAAGTCCGCCTCGAAAATCGGCTCCAACACCAACTTCGCCGCCATCTGCACGACGCGATCTCTCACCGTCGGAATCCCCAGCGGCCGCTGCTTGCCATCGGCCTTCGGGATGTACCGCCTCAGCACGGGAGGTGCTCGGTACGTTCCTGCGAGGAGCTTGTCTCGAAGCTCATTCAGCAGCTTCTCGACTCCGTACTGCTCCACTGCCTCGAGCGTGACTCCATCCACGCCTCCGGCTCCCTTCTTGCGCTTCACCCGCTCCCACGCCTCGTGCAGGACGTCACTCCGGCACAATCGGTCGTACAGCGCGTGGAATCGGCGTTCCTTCTGCTGCTTGGCTGCAACGTAGAGCTTCCGCTGGAGTCGTCGGACTTTCTCGTCAGGCTCGTGCCTGCCGGGGTTGTTGGACGCGCTC
>JADLDB010000147.1 GCA_020846875.1 Myxococcales bacterium
AGGACGTTGCCCGGAGGTCGAGAAGCGAGGAGGGAGCGGGCTGGTGGGCCCGTGACCGACGAGCGACGACGAGATCCGGGCAAGGGACCAGCGAGGCGTGCTCTGCTCAGGCGATCTCCGGGGTTAGCGCAGCACCGACTTCGGAGCCGGCGCTCGCGACGCCCACGCCCCCGGGTGCGTCGTTTCTCGTGGACGACGGCTGCGCGGTGCTCGCCGACCTCTCAAGGCCATCCGCTGTAGCATCCGCGGTGCATGGGCCTCTTCCTCGACCGCGGCGCCCTCGGGCCGTCCTTCTCCGTCGACGCCGGCCGCCTCGTGCCCGCGCCTGCCGCGCCCTGGGGCGCCCGGCGTCTCGACTGCGCCTGGGACGCGCGCGTCACCCTGCGCCCCGGCGCCGTCAACGCGCACACCCACCTCTACTCGGGCCTCGCGCCGCTGGGGCTGCCTGCGCCGAAGGTGCCGCCGGAAGACTTCGTGCAAATCCTGGAGCGCATCTGGTGGAAGCTGGACCGTGCGCTGGACGAGGAGTTGCTCCGCGTGTCGGCCCGCTACGCCCTGGCCGAGGCCGTGCTGACCGGAACCACCACGCTGCTCGACCACCACGAGTCGCCGAACTTCATCGAGGGCAGCCTCGACGTGCTGGCCGCCGCCGCGGACGAAGTGGGCGCGCGCCTCGCCGTCACCTACGGCGCCACCGGCCGCAACTTCGGGCGCGAGGAAGAGAGGCGCGGCCTCGGCGAGTGCGCGCGCTTCGTGAAGTCCAACCGCCGCCCGCAGGTGAAGGGCCTCGTTGGGCTGCACGCTTCTTTCACGGTGTCCGACGAGTGCGTGCGCGAGGCGGGCGCGCTGGCGGAGCAACTGGGCGTGGGCGTGCACGTCCACGTGGCCGAGGACGGCGCCGACGTGGAGGACGCGAGGCGGCGCGGCTACGCGGGTCCGCTGGAGCGCCTCCTCGACCTGGGCGCGCTGCCCCCGGGCAGCCTCATCGCGCACGGCGTGCACCTCACCGCTGCGCAGGTGAAGCGCGCCGACGAGGCGGGCCTGTGGTTTCTCCAGAATCCGCGCAGCAACGAAGGGAACAAGGTGGGCTACCCCTCGGCGCTGGCCGCCAGCAGCCACGTCGCCCTGGGCACCGACGGCTGGCCGGCGGAGATGGACGTGGAGGCCCAGGCCCTGTTCCGTCTCGGCGCGGCCCACGGCGACGCGCAGGCGGTGCTGGAGGCGCGCACGCAGGCAGGGTGGGCGTTGGCCTCGCACCTCTTCGGCGCGAAGCTGGGGGTGGCGGAGGCGGGTGCCGACGCAGATGTGGTGGTGAGCGTGCCCGGACAGAAGCCGCGCCACGTCCTCGTCGCCGGCCGGCCGGTGGTGGTGGACGGCCGCCTCGTCAGCGCCGACGTGGAGGAGGTGCGCGCGAAGGCGAGGGAGGCCGCGCCGCGACTCTGGAAGCGCATGGAGTCGCTCTGAGGAGTCTTCGCTCGGGCCAGAGCCCGCGCTGAAGCGAACGGCGGCCCCCCCGGTTACCGTATGGTGCGCCGGTGCTCGCCATCCTGGCCCTCTTCGCCTGCGCGGCGGTGCCCGCGCCCACCGCCCCGGGCGCGCCCCCCCGCCACGTCTACGTCGGCACGTACCTGGCCGACGTCTCCGACTTCGACCTGAAGGCGGGCCGCTTCAAGGCGGACCTCCACGTGTGGGTGAAGTGGCGGGGCGCAGCCGCGGTGCCCGGCCTCAGCTTCGAGAACGGCGAACTCGACGCGAAGGACGAGCTGGGCGAGGAGCACGACGGCGACTGGCACTCGGTGCGCTGGCGCGTGCAGGGCACCTTCCGCGGGGAGTTCCCCGTGCACGCCTTCCCCTTCGACGTACAGACGCTCCCGGTGGCCTTCGGGCTGGACGAGGAGGACGGCGTGCTGCTGCCCGACCTCGGCGCCAGCGGCATGAGCCCGCGCTTCTCCGTCACTGGCTGGGACTACGAGCCGTACTTCTCCGCGCGCGCCGAGACGCGCACATACGCCTCGGACCTCGGCAGCGTGGCGCAGGAGGGCCGGCGCGCGCAGCGCCGCCTCGCCGTCTTCTCCGTCGACCTGCGCCGCCCCTTCGGCCCGTACCTGACGAAGTTCGCGCTGCCGCTGGTGCTCATCCTCCTCATGGCGCTGCTGGCGCTGTTGCTGCCGCCCGACCGGCTCGACGTGCGCTCGGCGCTGGGCATCACCGCGCTCTTGTCCTGCATCGCGTTCCACTACACGCAGTCCGACACGCTGCCCAACGTCACCTACCTCATCGCGGCCGACGCGCTCTTCCTGGGCTCGTACCTGTTCGTCGCCGGGACGCTGGTGGTCAGCGTGCTGGCCTTCCGCGGGCACGAGCGCAGGCCCGCCGCCGTGCGCCTCATGGACCGCACCGCGCTGTGGGTGCTTCCCGGCGTCACCGCGGTGGGGCTGGCGCTCATCTCCGCGAGCGCCCTGTCGCGCGAGGTCGACTCCGAGCCCGCCGCGCCGGTGAACCCGCACGCCTCGCAGCCGGTGCTGCGCGTCGCCGTGCCTGCGCTGGACACGCCGGCCTCGCCGCAGTTGCCTGCGCGCCGCGGCGCCCTCGTCACGCGCGGCAGTGACGGCGCCTTCGTGCCCGTGCTGGCGCAGGAAGCCCCGGCGATGACCAACGCCCTGGTGCGTCTCCTGCCCGACGGCGGCATGCGCGTGCGCTGGCGGCTGCGCGCCGACGCCCGGTGGAGCGACGGCACGCCCATCACCGCCGACGACCTCGCGTTTTCCGTGGCCACGATGAACGAACCGCTGCGGCGCGCCGTCGAGCGCGTCGACGAGCGCACGCTGGACGTGGAGTACTCCGAGCGCCGCAGCGCGTGGCTGTCGGGCTTCACCGTCTACCCGAAGGCCGCCGGGCAGCAGCTCGACGCCGGCCGCGAGGAGCTGTTTCGCGCCACCAACGACGGCACGTTGCCGTCCGGCGGACCTTTCACCGTCGGGGAGTTCGTCCCGAAGCAGCGGCTGACGCTGGTGCGCAACGAGCGCTTCGCGGGCATGAAGCCCGTCTTCGAGAGGGTCGAGGCGCGGGTGCTGGAGCCGCTCGAGGCCGCCCGCGCGCTGCTGGCCGGCGAGGTGGACGTGGTGCCGTCGCTGTCGCCTGACGCGTACGAGCTGCTGAAGGACGCCCCCGAGGTGCGCGTGCTGGAGCAGCCTGGCGAGCTGCTCTGGGTGCTGGTGCCCAACCTCGCGAAGGCCCCGTGGGACTCGCTCGACGCGCGGCGCGCGCTGCTGGCGACCCTCGACCGGCACGCCCTGGTGGACACCCTGGCGCCGGCGCCGGCGCGCGTGGCGTCGGGCTGGAAGGCGTCGGCCGCGCAGGTGCTGCCGGCGGCGCCCTCGCTGGCGGCTGTGGGCCTGGCCGGAGCGACGGTGACGCTGAACGTCGCGACGATTCACTCAAAGGACGAGACGCATGCGCAGTTGGCGCAGCGCCTGGTGCAGGAGCTGGCGAAGGCCGGCGTCACCGTCGAGGTGGTGGAGCACGCCGAGCTGCGACAGGTGGTGCAGGGGGGTGCCTTCGACGGCCTCGCGCTGATGAGCCGCGACACATCCGACCCGTCGCGCTTCGTCCGCGTGGGGAGCCGCAGCACCGCGCCCACGGGCCCGCCCCCCGACGCTGCGTTGGGCGCGCTGCTCGAGCGCCTTTTGGCCTCGCTGTACGACGAGCGCCGCGACGCGCTGGAGGCGTCGCTGCAGCGCGCGTGGGTGGAGAAGCTGCCCATGCTGCCGTTGGTGCTGACTTCGCGGCTCGCCGCGGTGCGCACGGGCCTCGTCGGGCCGGACTGGGGGCGCGCGGACTCGCTGTGGTGGAACGTGACGACCTGGCACTTCGGCCCGTGAGTGGGCCCTCGGCAGGCGGACCTCCCTGCGCGGGACGCGGCGACGCCACCGCGAGGCCGGGAAGCGCGCCCCCCTTCTGCGCCAGACCAGCGGCCGCTCTTCCTTGACGCGGCGCTGCGGCGTTCGCATCGTCCGGGCATGACGCCTACCGACGCGCGCTGCTCGCTGTACCCCGCCTTCGCCGCGCTGGGCACCTGCCGCCGCTGCGGCCGCTTCGCCTGCGCGCAGTGCTTCCGCCCGCCCACCGGGCTGTGCGCGGAGTGCGAGGTGCGCGAGGGTGGAGCGGAGGAGCCACCGCCGTGGGAGAAGCGCGGCGAAATGGGCGTGGCGCAGGGCTACCTGCAGACGGTGCGCGCCGGGGCGGTGGAGCCCGCCCGCTTCTGGAGCAGCTTCCCCGGCGAAGGCTCGATGGTGGACGCGCTGCTCTTCGGGTGGGTCACCACCGCCATCTCGGCCATTCCCACCGCGCTCCTCGCCAGCCTCAACCTCGGGCAGTCGGTGGCCATCCTGAAGTCGTTGCCCAACCTCCCGCCCGCTGCCCAGCGGGTGCTGGACTTCATGGACCAGAGCCCGCTGCTGTTTGGCGGGCTGCTGGCGGCGTACATGGTCGTCAGCTACCCGGTGGGGCTCTTCCTCGGTGCGGGGGTGATGCACCTGTTGCTGCGCCTCTGGGGTGCCGGCGGCCGGGGCTTCCAGGCGACGGTGCGGGTGCAGGCCTACGCGCACTTCCCGCAGTTGATGGGGTGGATTCCCCTCATCGGCGGCGTCGCCAGCATCTGGCAGGTGGTGCTGTTCGGCATGGGCGCGTCGAAGGTGCACCGCGCCTCCCCCGGCCGGGTGGTGGGCGCGATTCTCACCCCCATCCTCCTGGTGGCCCTGTGTGGTTGCGGGCTGGCGATGTTGCTTCCGGTGATGCTGCGCGGCGCGCTGGGGCGGTGAGCCGGTGGGGTTACGGCACCTCGTCAGCGCCGACGTCCCGCGCTGCAAGGCGGGCCTGGCCGTCAAGGTCGCGGTCGCACGCGCCCGCGGGCAGGGCCGCGCCCTGGTCGATGGCGGCGGCGCCCGGCACCAGGTGCAGGTCGTGCTGCGAGGAATTCGCGAAGAGGGCGGAGGTGGCGTTCGAGATGTTGCCTGCCTGGGTGGCCATCGCGCCGTCCCGCTGCAGCAGTCGCCCTGACGACAGGTTGTTCTTCACCGTGGCCGTGGTGCCGGTAAAGCGCCACTCGATGGACGAGGACGCCGGCACCAGCGAGGACACCACGGTGTTGTGCAGCACCTGGACGTCTCCGCAGGCCAATTCCAGCGCGATGCCGGTGTCGAAGCCCGCCCCCGACGCCTGCAGCGGCCCGTCGGTGACGGACACCACGTTATTGCGGATGACGCCGCCCACCGCGCCGGCGTTGGTGACGCCGGGGCACGGGTTGTCCGGGTAGCTGCGCCCTGCCGTGCCGGTGCCCAGGCCGAAGCCCACGCCGCGCGCGTTGTTCACCAGCACGTTGCGCTCGACGGTGATGTCCCGGCAGCCTTTCCAGCAGTGAATGGCGTGTTCGGACAGTCCTTGCGGGCACCAGAAGCCCTCGATGTGATTGTCCCGAATCGTCCAGCCCCGCGCCGCGTGGAGGTCGACGCCACCGGTGTAGCAGTTGTCCCGCACCTGGGCGCGCCCCGTGCTCGTCAGGACGATGGCGCTGCAGGCGATGAGGCCGTCGTCGATGACGTTCAGGAAGCCGGGCTCGTCGGGGTTCACCTTGATGCCCTGCTGCCCGGGGTCGATGACGCGCACCCGGTAGATGCGCACGCCGGTGAGGGGCTCGGGCGAAGAGAAGGCCGGCTGCACGTGAATGGGGTGGTCGTAAGCGCGCTGCACGGTCACGTCCGCGAGCGTCACGTCGTCCGCCGCGAGGGTGACGATGGACTGGCCGAAGCCCGTCGCGTAGTTCGCGTCGAGGATGACCTTCGTCGCGTCGTTGCTCTTCCCGCGGACCGTCACCCCGCGCGCGCCGACGTAGACGTACTGGCCGGAGGCGAAGGAGTAGGTGCCGTCCTCGAGGAGGATGGTGGTGTTCGGTGCCACGCCCTGGAGGGCGGCGATGAGCCCCGAGGCGGTGGTGACGGTGACGACGGCGCCAGTCGGTGCCGGGAGCTGAGGGCACGGGTCGAACGTCGCGCCGCCGCCGTCGCCGCCGCCAGTGCTTCCGCCGCCACCGCCAGTGCTTCCGCCGCCGCCGGAGCCGCCGTCATCCATCGACGGCGTCGAGGAACAGGCGAACAGGCAGGACACCGCGACGGCGACCAACACGCGCATCGCAGCAGCATGCCATGGCGCCGCAGGGGCGCACACGACTGCGCTGAGGGGAGGCGGGCAGGAGGGGTGGTTCGCGCTGCTCGGTTGCGGGCCCGGCCGAGCCCCAGCGAGCGACTGCCAGCATCCTGAGGGACCGAGCTCGCGAGCCGGGCGGCACGTGAGGCGACTGACACGAGGCTCACCGGCGGAGGGCGAAGAGGGTGCAGTGGACTGACGGTGGGTGGGCGGGCTGGCACGCGTGGAGGAGGGGCGGGTGGCCTCTCGGCGGAGCGGTGGTTCCGCGGGCGCGCGCCGAAGAGGGAGGGTCCTGGTCACGCTGTGGCCTGAGGGGCTGGTGGGGCAGGGCAGTGCGTGCACCCCCAGTCGCCTGGTGGCGGCACGGACGTAGGTGGAGCCGGGGCGTGGCCGCGAGCAGAGCGACGGACGGGACGAGCGCTGCTGGCTGCTGCTGGGGGCCACTGAAGGCCCCGGGGCGCAGCCAGGGCGCAACCCGAGCGCCGTCCGCGCGCGTCCTTCACGCCTCAGGCGGTGGTGTCGCAGCCGGCGTCCCCGACGTCCCCGCAGCGGCGTTGCGGTCCGCGAGCTTCGCCTTCAGCCACGCGATGAGGCCCGGAAGAATCGACACGAAGATGATGCCCACCACGATGAGCTCGATGCGCTTCTTCACGAACTCGAACTGTCCGAGGAAGTAGCCGCCCACGGTCATCGACGTCACCCAGGCCACCGCGCCGATGATGTTGAAGGACGCGAAGCGCCGGTACTTCATCTGCGCCACGCCCGCCACCACCGGCACGAAGGTGCGCACCAGCGGCATGAAGCGCGCGAGGATGATCGCCTTGCCCCCGTGCTTCTCGTAGAAGGCCTTGGCCGCCAGCATGTGCTTGGGCTTGAAGAAGCGCGACTCGGGCCTGTTGAAGATGGCCGGGCCGGTGCGCGAGCCGATGAAGTAGCTGGTCGCGTCGCCCAGCACCGCGGCGGGAATCAGCAGCACCTGCAGGAGGAGAAGGTTCAGGTCGCCCTTGCCTGCGTACAAGCCGGCCATGAAGAGCAGGGAGTCGCCGGGCAGGAAGAAGATGAGCGCGCCCGTCTCCAGGAAGACGATGAGCGTCAGGCCGGGGTAGCCCGCCCACTCGATGATCTGCCCGGGGTCGCGGAGGAGTCCGATGAGCTTGTGGAACAGTTCCATGCTGGCCGCGGCCGTAGCACGGGGGCCCCGGCGGCCACAACCCGCCGCGTCTGCCTGCCCTGTCGCGTCATCCCTGCGTCACGGCTCCCCGCGGGCCAGCTTCAGCGAGCGCCAGCGCGCGACCGCCTCCCGCAGCATGGGCAGGTAGTCCTCGGAGTTCACCTGAGCGTACGAAAAGTAGCCCCGCTGTTTCCAGGTCTCCAGGGACGCCTCGGGCGTGGCGTCCTGCGGGTTGAGCAGCGCCAGCGTGTCCGGCGCCAGCACCAGCGAGCGCAGGAAGAAGCCCTGGCTGAAGGTGTCGTCGACGCGCCGCGCCTCGTCCAGGCGCGTCGTGCCCAGCACCGAGTCGAACGTCGGCTCCTCGGGCAGCGGCAGCGCGCGCACGTCCAGCCACACCGGCACCAACTCCGCGGCGATGAAGTCCCGCACCTGCGCGTCGTTGAGCGCCCTCTCCCGGAGGGCCGCCGCGCCGATTCAACAGCGCCCGTCGCGTGGGCCCGCCGCCAGAATCACCAGCAGCGGCTTGTCCTGGGAATGGGCAGCCACGCGCGCGTCCTCGAGCGAGTCCACCCACCGCACCGCCAGGTAGCCCGCGCTGGAGGGCGCGACGTGGGTGAGGCAGCCGGCGAGGAGGAGGGGCAGACAGAGCAGGAGCCAGCGCACGTCACGTCGGTGCCCCGGCGAGGGTGAGGCATTCAGCGCCTCGCGCGTCGCGTCGCGTGGGTGCGGCCCGTCCACGTGGGTGCCGAAAACGTCGTCCTGACAACCTCAACGAGGCCCACGTGACGCCCTGGTCACCTCGTCTCCAGGGCTGCGCGCCCAGGCGCTGCCTCCGCTGCCTCTGCGGGCTGACATCCGCCTCAGTCCCTCCCCGAGGCCGGCCCTACGCGCTGCAGTCGTCCGGGTCGTCGGTGAGCAGCTCGCTGCCGCCGCCTTCCTGCAGCAGCCGCCCGTCGTCCTGCATCCGGTACACGCTGGAGCGCGCGTCCTTCCCCTCGCCGTACGTCACCGTCACCACCCGGCCCTTCATCGTCCATTTCCCCTTCACCGGCACCCGCTTCACCTCGTCGCCGGTGAGGTCCACCGCGCTGCCCTGCACCGCGCCGTCCTTCCCAAAGCGCAGCTCGGACAAGGGCCCGTACGCGCCGGGCGACGGCCCGTACCAATGCACCGCGGTGAGAATGTCCCGGGCGTGCTTCTCCACGGTGAGGCCCTTCACCCGCTGCCAGCCGATGGTCTGGTGAATGCTCTCGAAGTCCGAGTCCTCCAGCGCGCGCTTGCGGCGGCGCGGGTCGAGCGCGATGGAGCGCTCCAGCGCGGTGAGGATGGTGGCCTGGTACGCGTCGAACTGGCAGGTGAGCCCCCGCGAGCGCATCAACGCCAGGGTGGCGGCGAGGTTGTAGTGGGCCAGCGCGTACTTCTCGTCGTGCGCGAGGGCCTCCTGGAACTTCTGAAGGGCCTCCGGGTACTGCTGCTTCTTGTACGCCTCGAAGCCGTGCGCGTTGAGCTGCGCGGCGGACTGGGCCCAGGCGGCGCCGGCGAGCAACACGAGGAACCAGGCCCTTCGCATTCAGCTCTCCTTGGGGCGCACCGCCTCGGCGGGCAGCGCGGGCAGCACCTCTTCCAGGTTGCGAAAGCCGTCGCAGGGCTTCTTGAGGCCCAGGAAGTACGGCAGCGAGCGCACCGTCAGCGTAAGCCACTTGAGCCAGGCCTTGAGCCGCGAGGGCGTGGGCGGAGGCACCAGCACCTCCATCGCCGCGAGGTCCACGTAGTGCACCGTCACGTCTCCCAGGCCCTCCAGCGTCTCGGGCTGCGGCTGGGCCACCTTCTTCAAGTCCTCGTGGAGGTGCTCGTAGACGCCTTCGCTCATCAGCGCGTACTCGCGGATGGGCACGGAGTTCTTGAGGAGCCGGTGCACGAAGATGACGTCCACCCCGGCCAACTCGGTGTGCCGCTTCACCTTCTGCAGCGCCACCTCGCCCTGGTGGGCGACGAACTTGAGCGTCAGCTTGCCCGCCTGCACGCAGCCGTCGCAGGTGCACACCCGGTTGATGTCCAGGTCCGCGCGCGCCTCGAGGAAGGCCCGGCGAATGGCCGTCACCCGCTCGCTCAAGAAGGCCAGCTCCCCCGGCACCGGCGCGTCCTTCAGCTTCAGGTAGAAGAAGGCGGCGTCCCCTTCCAGCTTGGCCAGGGTGAAGGGCCGGGCCGCGTCGATGACGGCCTCCAGCAACTGGGCGACGACTTCCTGCGCGTGCGTCAGGTTGATGCGGTGCACCGTCATGAAGCGGGTGTACCCGCCGATGTCGGCGATGAGCAGCAGGGCGCGCACGCCACGACTGTACGACGGCGCTGGCCGGCGTGTTTCAGCTTTGTCTGGGCTTGGGCGCCGGCGCCGAGGGAGTCGTGGACTTGAGCGCCTCCAGCACGGCCAGCACCTGCGCCACCGCCGAGGACAGCCCGTCGCCCGCGCCGAGGTGGACGGCCTTGAGCTCGTTGGGCCTGGGCAGCTTCTCCAGCATCCCCGGGAGCGCCGCCACCACGCGCGCCTGCAGCCCCGCGGGGGTGAGCGCGTTTTCGATGCCCTGGGTGAGGCCCTTCCCGGCGGCGATGAACTCCGCCGCCTTGAAGTCCGACTGGGCGCGCGCCACGTCCATCGCCAGCTTCGCCTCCAGCGTCAGCTTCTCCAGGGCCAGCACCGCCTCGCGTCGCACCCGCTCGAGGCCTACGTCGGCGGAGTGCCGCTGCGTCTCCAGCGCCCTCGCCTTCAGGTGCGTCGTCGTCTCCTCCACCGCGAGGTCGCGGGCGTGCTCCTGCTCCGTCCGGGCGCGCCGCACCCGCTCGCTCTCCTGCCGGTCATAGGCCTCGGCCTCCGTCTGCGCGCGCCTGGCGGACAGCTCGCGCTCCATCTCCAGCCGGGCCGTCTCGCCGCGGCGGCTCTGCTCCAGTTCCCGCTGGGAGATGGCTTCTTCCGCCTCAATCTCTGCCAGCCGCGCCACCCGCCCGCGCTCCGCCCGGAAGGGCTTCTGCAGCGACTCCCACAGCCGCGAGGAGGACACCACCGCCTCCTTCACCTGCACGGTGACGATGCGCAGGCCCAGGCCCTTGTCGGTGCCGCCCGCGCCTTCGGCCACGCTGCGCAGCCGCGCCGTCAGCTCCTCGATGATGGGCTGCTTGTCGGAGAGCACGTCGTCGATGGACATGGTGGCCACCTTGTCCTTGATGGCCGCCTCGGCCTGCTCGCGCAGCTGCAGCGTCACCACCCGCATCGGGTCCTCGGCGTCGCTGAAGTCCAGCTTCTTGTAGGCGGTGCCGATGTCCTGGATGATCCACTGCACGTAGCCCTGCACCAACAGCCCCTGCCGCTCCCGGCACATGCAGCGCGCGTTGATGAGGATGGTCTGCATCGACCCCGGCACCACCAGGAAGGCGTCGGTGTGCGGGTTGTAGGGGAAGGACACCCCCAGCCCGAGGTGCAGCGGCTCGGCCACCCCGCGGCGGGTGTGCACCACGTACGCGTTGGGCGGCACCAGCACCGTCTTCCACCGCCAGAAGCCGGTGATGCGCACCTCCACTGCGTTGCCGGCCGTGTCCCGGGGCGCTGCCACCGCCACCGGACCGGCTCCGCCCGAGCGCCGGGAGACGGACGCGGGCGCCAGGTTCATCGCCTGCGGCGCGGGCGCCATCATCTTCCGCGCTTTCAAGTTCTGCTCGAGCTGCTGCTGCTGCTCCACCACCTGGTCGAGGTAGGTGTTCCGGTTGTCGCTCATCGTGCGTCCTTTCACGGGCGAGGAAAGTCAGCGCAGCATGGTGCAGGGCCCGCCCAATGTCTCCAACGCGCGGCGGCGCAATTCAGTGACAGCCGCGAGGGCCGTTTCGCGCTAGAAACCTCCCCCATGCCGAGGGGGCGCACGAAATGAGCACTGGCTCGTGTCCGTCCTGCGGCGCGCCCGTCGACTTCCGCCCCGGCGCCGGCAAGGTGAAGGTGTGCGACCACTGCCGCGCCGTGGTGGTGAAGGGCGAGGTGAAGCTGGAGGCCCACGGCAAGGTGGCCGACCTGGTGGACACCGAGTCGCCCCTCAAGGTGGGGCTGTCCGGGCGCCACTCGGGCACCGGCTTCACCGTGGTGGGCCGCCTGCAGAAGGGCAACCCCACCGGAAGCTGGGACGAGTGGTGCCTGGCCTTCGAGGATGGCCGCACCGGGTGGCTGGCCGAGTCCGAGGGCGAGTGGAAGCTGCTCTTCCCCATCGAAGGCGTGGCCCTGCCCGACGTCACGGCCCTCAAGCCGCTCGTCACCTTCCCCCTGCGCGACCGCACCTTCGTGGTGGAAGAAGTCAACGAGGCCCACACCGTCTCCGCGCAGGGCCAACTGCCGGACTTCAACGAGGTGCACCACTACGCCGACTGCACCGGGCCCAAAGGCGTCTTCTGCACCCTGGACGCCGCCGCCGGCCACGCCGAGGCCTTCGTGGGGCAGTTCGTCTCGCTGGCCGCGCTGGGCTTTGACCCGCACCAGCTCTCTCCCACGCCGCGCCGCGAGGCCTTGAAGGACGCGCGCTGCACCAACTGCAACGGGCCGTTGGAGCTGAAGGCCCCGGACTCGGCCAGGCGCGTGGGCTGCCCGTACTGCGGCGCGCTCCTCAACGTGGCCTACGGGAAGCTGGCCTTCCTGAAGCTGCTGGAGAAGCCGCCGTACGAGCCGCTCATCCCCCTGGGCGCGAAGGGCACCCTGGCGGACCCCACCCAGCAGGACGGCAAGCCGGTGGAGTGGACGTGCCTGGCCTTCCTCATCCGAAGCTGCACGGTGGAAGGCAACCGCTTCCCCTGGGAAGAGTACCTGCTGTGGAACGCGGACGCGGGCTTCCGCTGGGTGATGCACAGCACCGGGCACTGGACGTGGCTGAGGCCCGTCCCCGCGGGCGAGGTGGCCCTGTCCTTCCGCCTGGCGAAGTACGGCGGCCAGTCCTTCAAGGGCTACCAGGAGGTGTTCGCCGTCACCGACTACGTGGTGGGCGAGTGCTACTGGACGGCGTCGGTGGGCGAGGTGGCGAAGGCGGCGGAGTTCATCGCCCCGCCCTTCAGCGTCAACCTCGACCAGACAGAGAATGAGGCCACCTTCACCCACGGCGTGCTGGTGGACAGCGCGGTGCTGGCGAAGGCCTTCGGGCTGAAGGCGAAGTTGAGCCCACCGGTGGGCATCGCCCCGGCGCAGGTGAACCCCTTCCGCGCGAAGGCCGCCGAGGCGTGGACGTGGGCGGGCCTGTGGGGCGCGGCGATGCTGGCGCTCGTCATCGTCTTCTCGGCCGTCGGCCACTCCGACACGTATTACCAGGGGCACTTCTCGGTGCCGCCGGGCGCCCCGTCCGCCTCGCCCGAGTCCCAGCGCTTCTCCGACGTCTTCGAGGTGAAGCACAAGGTGCCGCTGGAGGTGCAGGTGTCCGCGCCCAACCTCTCCAACAACTGGCTGGGCGTCAGCGTGGACCTGGTGAACGAGGCCACCGGCGAAGTCATCGCCGTGTACGGCGAGCCCAGCTACTACTCCGGCACCGAGGGCGGGGAGTCGTGGAGCGAAGGCAGCACCTCGACGTCGCTGCAGACGGACGTGGTGGACCCGGGCCGCTACCTGCTGCGCGCCACCCCTTCCTTCGACGCGGGCCGCGCGGTGGACTACTCGGTGACGGTGAAGGCCGACGACGGGCCGGGCGCCTGCTGCCCCCTGGTGGTGTTCGTCTTCCTGCTGCTGGCGCCCCTCTACTACTCGCTGCGCGCCTCCAGCTTCGAGACGCAGAAGTGGAACGACGCCGTCTTCCAGTCGGCGCCCGACGTGAGCAGCTTCCCCTACGCGAAGAGTGACGATGACGACGACTGAGGAGGACTGACATGAAGTACCTCGGAGGACTGTTGGTGCTGGCCTACGCGGCGCTGCACGCCACCGGCAATGACCGCTTCCCCGACGAGGAGCGCGGGGAGGTCCCGGCCTCGGTGCGCACCGCGCCGGGCGGCATCCTGATGTGGCACTCGGGCTTCATGGGAGGCAAGTGATGGCAAACCTCGACACCCTCGTCCGCGGCGCCCTGGCGTCGCTCATCTTCTCCGTCATCGGCATGGTGGTGTTCGTGCTGGGGTACTTCGTCATCCGGAAGATGTTCCCCTTCGACGTGCACAAGGAGCTGGAGGTGGACCAGAACACCGCCGTGGGCATCGTCATCGCCAGCATCATCCTGGGCCTGGCCTTCATCGTGGGCATGTCCATTCACGGCTAGCCGGGCGCAACCTTGCCCACCGCGGCTTGGGGCTTCGAGGTGAAGGTCGCGCGCGCCCTGCTGGGAGTGGTGCTGGCCGCGCCGGCCGCGTGGGGCCACGACGTGTCGGTGGACGTGTCCGGCTCCCTCATCACCACCAGCGAGAACAACCCGCGCGCCGGAAGCCTGGGGGTGATGGCCTCGGGCGGCTGGGACGTGTCCGATGACGTCAGCCTGTTCCTCACCCTGGGCTACACCCGGGAATTGCCCACCCCGGGCGCCACCAGCACGTCGCCCTCCAATGTCTTCCTCCTCGGCCTGGGGGCGATGTGGCTGCCTGGGGACTCGTGGATGACGATGCTGACGGTGACCGGCTCGCCGTCCTCGCGCCTGCGCAGCGTCACCACCTTGCCGCTGCCGGAGCGGCAGGTGCGCGTGACGGTGGACAGCCGCAGTTGGATGGTGGGCGGGCTGTGGACGCTGTCGTGGGTGCAGCCGCCTCACGAAGGCCCGTGGAGCTCCCTGGTGGACGGCTTCGCGGGCGCCGTCTGGTACGACGTCTTCCAGCAGGTGGAGGTGCCTGCCACGCCCCCGGGGGACTGGGTGCGCGCCCAGTGCGCCCTGCCTTCAGCGCCGCGGGTCTGCCCGCTGGTGAACGGCGCGTCTTCGCCGCTGCTGCAGGTGCGCCTGGGCGGCGGGTACACCGGCACCCTCTTCGACGACACCGACCTCGGCGTGGAGGTGCAGGGCTTCCTCTATGACCGCGACCCTTCCGACGTGGGGTACTTCTCGCTGCTCACCGTGGGGCGGCGGCTGGAGCTGGGCAGCGGGGTGCCGGTGCTGCCCCTGGCCGTCAGCGTGCGGCCGTCGGTGCTGCACCGCTTCTCGAAGGTGTCCTTGAAGCTGGCGTACCAGTGGGGCCTGTATACGGGGGCGCAGGGCAGCAACCACGCGCTGACCCTGCGGGCCACCTGGAAGGTGTCGAAGGCCTGGCGGCTCCAGGGCACCGTGACGGGGCAACTGGACGCCACCGCCAGCGGCCCGGGCAACTACGCCGGCTTCTTCGCGCTGGGGGCGACGGTGCTGTTCTGAAGGGTCGTTGTTTTGAATGGGTGAACAGTGGTGTCCAGAAAATATTGAAGCACAAAGCAACGAGTTTCTGCGTCAATACTCCTGGTGCGGGCGGCCGGCTCGCGCTCGTGGGGAGGCCGCATGAAGACGTGGAGCGTTGGGTGGGTCGTCGTGACGCTGTTGCTGGGCTGCGGGCGGGTGGAGCCTGAGGTGGGCCAGAACCCTGTCGAAGCAGGGCTCGCCCCGGAGCTGCCGGAAGCGAAGGCGTCCGAGGTGGAGGCCCGGCCGCTTCCTCACGCTGCGCCGAAGGCGCCCGTGTCCCTCGCGACGCGCCCGGTGGAGCCGTCACTCCAGGCCGGGGACTTCGTGGACGTCGAGCATGTGGCCGCGCCGGACGGCGCGCGTGTCCGGTACATGCTGGGCGTGGTGGCCTGCGGCCTCTTCGTGGTGGGGCAGGGCGAGGGCGTGGTGCAGGGAGGCGCCTTCCAGGCCGCCTTCGCGCCCGCCGCCCTGGCCAGGTGGAGCGGGCCGGTGGACTTGTTCCTGCTCTTCGATGAGGACGGGGATCAGGCCTGCACCGAGGCCGACAGCGTGCTGCAGGTGGTGGGGGTGACCCCTGCGCCGGGCGGGAGCATCGACGCGTCGGCTGCCGCGCCCGGGTACACCGGCTGCTGGATGTTCCAGCAGTAGGTGGAGGCCGCTGGACGCGCGCCAGCCGGGGAAAGCGCAGCCGGCCACCTGTCGCCAGGGCTCGCCTGCGTCGGAGTCAACTCAGTGCAGCGGCCGCTGGCGCAACACCTCGGCGATGGCCGCGAAGCTGGACGCGCGCTCGTCCCCCACCCGGAACCAGAGGCGGAACCAGTCGGACAACAGCCTCCGGCGCGGCAGCAACTTCACCAGCCGCCCTCGGTCCAGGTCGGGCTGCACCAGGTAGCGCGGCAGCACCGCCACCCCTTCGCGCTGCAGCACCAGCGCCCGCACCGCCGCGATGGTCCCCATCGTCACCAGGGACTGGAACTGCACCTGGGCCCCGCCGGGCGTCTCCAGCAGGTAGCCGGCCAAGGGCAGGCTGTCGTCGGCGTCGATGAGGCGGTGCCGGCCGGCGTCGCGCTCCGTCTTCAGCGGCCGCGCGCGGGCGTACTCGCGCTCGGCCACCAGCACGTACTTCTCCTCGTGCAGGGGCTCCGAGGACAGCCGCCGGTCCGCCGTCTTCATCGAGCCGATGGCGCACGGCAACACCCCCGCCGCCACCCGCATCAGCAGGTCCGCTCCGGAGCCGAAGTAGAGGTGGAAGGTGACGTGGGGCAGCGCCTCCCGCAGCGCCGGCAGCGCGGGCAGCACCCACGACATCCCCAATTCGTGCCGGGTGCCGACGGTGACGTGCTGCGGCCTGGGCCCCAGCTCCCCCCGCCCCGCCAGCACCGCGCGCTCGGCCGCCGCCAGCGCCTCCCGCGCCGCCGGGAGGAAGGCGCCCCCCGCCGCCGTCAACGCCACCTTCCGCGTGGTGCGCTCGAAGAGCGGCGCCCCCACCAGGTCCTCCAGTTGCTTGACGCGGGTGCTGACCGCCGCCGGCGTCAGCGCCACCGCCCGCGCCGCCGCCCGGAAGTTGAGGCGCTGGGCCACCTCCACGAAGCAGCGCAACGAGTCGAGGGACGGCAGCGGTGTCAGCGGCACGTGAAGAGTGTCGGAGGAATTGTTCAGCAGCGCAACGCGCGCGCTCCACGTCGCCGCGCGCGGCCGGGCACCGCACCCCTGAGCCGGGCGGAGAGCCACGACGCCGCCAGCAAGCCGCGGGCGTCACGCTTCATGGCCCGTCAGCCGGCCTCGAGGGACTGGGGCGCGGCCACTCACTCAACCGGCGGCATCGCGCCTGCGGCCGCCGCAGCGCCAGAAGCGCCACGCCCAGCATCGCCAGCGCCCCGCCGGGCGCCGAGCTGCAGCCCACGTGGAGCGGCTCGCTGCAGCGCACCTCCACCTGCACCCGCAGCGCGTCCTGGCGCGCCCCGTCCGACACCTGCACCATCCACTCGTGGCTGCCCCGGTCCGTGCGGTCCGGCGTCCAGGAGAGCTCCCCGCTGGCCGCGCCCACCACCACCCCGTCGTCGGAGCTCACCGAAAAGGCCGTCGCGCCCGGGGCGTGCGTCTGGAGCGGGTAGAGGAAGGGCACCCCGCAGCTGGCCTCCAGGGCGGGCACCGCGGAGGCGACCAGCGGCGCCTCGGGCGCGGGCGGCTCGTCGATGACCAACTCCAGCGCCGGCCGCACCGAGAGGGTGGGGTGGTCGCTGGAGAAGAACTCGGTGGACGGTGTCAGCGTGTCCTGCACCAGCGCGACGCCGTGGTTGGGTTTTCCGTCCACCCACCCCTGCACCAGGCTGGTGAGGGGCACCGAGACGCGCCCCGCCTCGGGCGTGAATTGCGTCACCGCCGTCGAGGCGTAGCTGGCGCCGAAGGTGGCCCACGTCGGCTCCGTCTCGCCCCAGGCCGCCGTCACCTCGTGCACGCGGATGGGCTGGCCGTTGGTGCCCATCACCCCCAGCACCAGCCGCGCGTCCACCACCACCTGCCCCGCCGCCACCTCCGAGGAGACGTCGAAGCGCAGGAAGGACTCCTTGTCCGTCGCGCCCACCTGGCCCACGTAGAGGGTGTCGGAGTTGCCGTTGTAGTCCGGCGACTCCTGCCAGACGTAGCAGTCCTGCACCGGGCCTGGCGTCGCGGCCGCGGTGCGCTGCAGCGTGACGCGCCGGGGGCCGTTGGCCGCAGCGCTGAGCGCGCTGATCAACCCGAGGACGAGGACGAGGCGACGCACTGGCCACATCATCCCCTCGCAGTCATGCCCTCGAAAAGGGCGGGCGAGTGGGGAAGCTCCCCACCCGGTGCCTGACAGGGTAGGGTGCTCCTCTCACCTCGTTTCGGAGCCCCAAGCCTATGCCCTTGCCCGTCCGCGGTTCGTCCACGCCCGTCGTCTCGCAGCCCACCAACACCACGCCCACCGCGCCCGCCGCGCCCGCCACTCCCACCGCGCCGGCGGCACCCGCTGGGCCGGTGGACGTGATGACGCCCTCGCGCGTCGACCGCCTGAAGGGCAAGGCCATCGCCGCGGCGTGGGACGAGGTGGCCAATGCGCACGACGTAGGCACCGGCGTGTCCTTCGGCGCCGTCTCGGGAAACGTCAAAATCTCCGAGGAAATTGGCGTCCGCGGCACCGACACCTTCAAGAACCTGGTGGCCAATGACCGCCGCCGCAACGAGGTGGCGCAGGCCAACCCGGACGCGGTGTGGGTGAAGACGACGGGCGCGCTGGGCACCTCGGTGGGCCTGCCGCTGGGCCACGGCGCGTCCCTGGGCTTCTCCGGCGGCGTGGAGGTGACGTCCATCGCCGCGCAGGACGTGAAGGGCGCGCGAGACGTCGTCACCGCGGTGAAGGCACAGGCGAAGTCCATGGTGCTGCCGCTGGACGCGGAGGGCCTCGCCGGCCTCAAGGCCGAGCCCGGCAGCGAGTGGATGTTCCGCGGCACCATCGGCGCCAGCGTCGGCGTCGGCGTGGGCACGGCGACCACCCTGGGCGGTGGCAACGCCTCGGTGACGGCCAGCGTGGGGGCCAGCGTCGGCGCGTCGGCCAGCAGCGTGTACACCAAGAACGTGAAGGTGCTGGAGGACGGGAAGGTCTTCGTGGCCGTGGGCAAGCAGGACGCGCAGGCCCTGAGCGCCTCGGTGGGCGTCAACGTGGGCGCCAACCTCAACACCAACAACGGCGTGGCCAACGCGCTGGGCGGCGGCGCCGTCGGCAACAACGTGGACCGGCAGGTGGACCGGCTGGGAAACAAGCTGGAGGACGCCACCCGCATCACCTCGTCGCTCACCCTCGGCGCGTCGGCCGGCCAGAAGGTGATGGGCGCCGCGGTGCTGGACCTCAACACCGTCGCCGGGCGCGAGGCGTACGACTACCTCTTGAAGAGCAACCCCGAAGAGGCGGCCGCGTACATGCAGCGCGCGGGCATCGGGCTCAAGTACAACGAGACGTCGACGGCGCGCAGCTCGGCGGTGTCGCTGCAGTTCGGCAACACCAACCTGCTGGCCACCAGCACCTACAAGGGCACCACCAACGGCACCGTGGAGCAGCCGGGCTCGACGACGACGCTGTCCCAGGCGGACTACGCGCGCAGCGTGGGCGGGCTGCTGCCGCGGCTGCTGATGGGCGAGGAGCGCAGCGTGCAGGTGCGGGCCGGCGCGCTGACGAAGGACGGGGCGACGGAGCGCGCGGTGGCCGTGTCCCTGGGCGTGAAGGACCGCAAGCTGACCCAGGCCGAGCTCGCGCAGGCGGAGCGCTTCGCGAAGGCCATGGGCATGCCCTTCGAGGGGCTGCCCACCCTGGGGGCGCGGGAGACGGCGGAGAACTCGCAGTTCCAGGTGACGGTGGCCCTCACCGACGCGCACATCGACAAGCTGCGCGGCTGGGGCGAGGCGGACGTGCGCTTCGCCTTCGCGGCGGCGCACAAGGAAATCGACGGCAACGCCCAGCTCCCGCTCTGGCACGAGGACCCGCAGACCTTCGCCTGGTACGAGCGCGAGGTGCACCAGGCGCAGAGCAGCGACCCACAGCGCCAGGACATGCTGCGCCGCGACTACCAGGAGAAGTACGGGCGCAACCTGGGGGACGACATCGACAGCAGCAGGGCCATCGACCGCATCGTGAAGCAGCTCGACGCGTCGAAGGGCAAGCCGGTGGACGACTGGGGCAAGCTGCTCGAGTCGGTGGGCAAGCAGTCCTCGGGGGACGTGCGCGCGTCGGTGCTGGCTCTGCGGCGCCTGTCCGGCGCGGAGGTGGTGGCCATGTCCCTGTCCGCCAAGGGCGTCACCGCCGCCGCGAAGCCCGAGGCCCAGGCGCCGAAGACCATCGCCGACGTGGTGGGGCCGCTGCTCGCGCCGCCGGCGTGAGGGAAGCTGGGCCTCCCGACTCTGCCCGGCTGAGCCCGGGCACCGACAGCCGCTGCCCCCTTCGCCCCGCGCTCCGAGGGCCGGGGTCGCTCGCCTCGCCTCCCGCTGCTACCGTGACGGGCGTGCGACTCGCCTCGTGGACGCTGGCCCTCACGGTGCTCGCCGGCTGCCAGTGCGGGCCGTCGAACCTCACCATCAACCCCGGCGCAGATGGAGGGAACGGCGGCGGCACGGGCGCTGGCGGCGGCGCCGGCGGCTTCTCGGACGGCGGCAACTGCGCAGTCATCGTCGCCACCGTGCGCGACTTTGAGGACTCCCACCCCGACTTCGAGGCCTTCCTCGGCAGCCAGACGGGCCTGGTGCGGCAGGACCTCGACGCCCAGCACAAGCCGGTGCACGCCGCGTCCGGCCCCACCTCCGTCACCAGCGGCCCCGCCAACTTCGCCCAGTGGTACCGCGACGAAGCCGGCGTCAACCAGGCCTTCCAGGTGCAGTTGCCCCTGCGCCAGACGGGCCCCGCCACCTTCGTCTACGACAACGGCGACTTCTTCCCGCTCGACGGCCAGGGCTTCGGCAACCAGGGGCGCAACCACAACTTCCACTTCACCACCGAGATTCACACCTCGTTTTCCTACAAGGGTGGAGAGCGCTTCACCTTCCGCGGCGACGACGACGTGTGGGTGTTCGTCAACCGCAAGCTGGCGCTGGACCTGGGCGGCGTGCACGGCGCCGAGTCCGGCACCGTCGACTTCGACGCCCTGGCCCCCTCGCTGGGCCTCACCGTCGGGCAGACCTACCCCTTCGACGTCTTCCACGCCGAGCGCCA
>JADLDB010000148.1 GCA_020846875.1 Myxococcales bacterium
ACTTGCTGCTGAAGCCGCTGCGGAAGACGGCCACCGGCCGCCCGTCCAGCCACACGTACTCGTCCAGGCTGTAGCCCTGCCCGCCCGCCGTCGAGACGTTGCCCCGGTCCTCGAGGAGGTTCTTCGACAAGTCGTAGAAGTACTCGTCCACCACGCCCGTGGGGTAGGCCTTCTGCACGCGCTTGTTCTCCACGTCGTAGTAGTACGTGTAGGTGACGCCGGCCGACGTCGTGACGCTGCGGATGGTGGAGTCGCCTCCGGGCGCGAAGATGTCGTTGAGGTAGCCCAGGTTCATGTACGGGCCCCCCGTGCCGTCGTCGTAGGCCGGCCAGCGCTTCTGGCTGACGCGCCCGTCCTTGTCGTAGCTCCACTCATTCCAGAGCCGCTGCTGGTTGAAGGCCTCCATCCGCAGAAGGCGGTCCCGCTTCCTCGTCGCCGTGTCGTACGTCAGCACGTGCTTCTGGCCTGCGGCCGTGATGCCGATTTCGAGGATGTTCCCCCGCGCGTCGTAGGTGTACTTCCGCTGCTGGTAGAGGCCCCCCGCCGTCGCCATCGCAGGGTTGTCGGCGCTCTTCAGGCGCAGCAGCCTGTCATAGCCGTCGAGCCCCCCACCGAGGTTCCGGTAGTCGTCCACCTGCGGCGTCGAGTTGTTGCCCAGGTAACAGGTGTCCATCCGCGCCACCTGGTCCGCCACCCAGCTGTAGGTGCGGTTGAAGACATCCGCGTCGCCCTCTCCGAGGGCCGGCTCCCCGGTGGACACCCAGACGCCGCGCAGCCGGCCGCTCAAGTCCGGCGCCTCCGCGCCCGTCACGCACCCGGTTGAAGGCACCGTCTTCGCTTCACCCAGCAGGTACTCCGTCGTCAGCCAGTCGGAGGGGCCCTTCTTCCACAGGCCCATCGAGTAGCTCCTCAGCCCACCGTAGGGCTCCCAGCGCACATTCGTCAGCAGCACCTGCGGCGCCGTCCACGCGCTGCCTGTCCACTTCGCCGCGCTCACGGAGATGATGCGGTTGTTCTGCCCGTTGGCGGTGTCGTAGGCGAATTCCACGCGGCGGCCATGCGGGTACTCGATGGCCGAGAGGTTGCCGTTGGCCGTGTACTCGTAGGTGGTGTGGGGGTTGTCGTCGGGGTTGCTGGTGCAATCCGGCAAGGCGCCACTCGATGGCGTGCGGACGCGCACCTCCTTCAGGACGCGTCCGTGCGCGTCATACTGGTACCACGTCGTCCACAGCGGGTCCGTCCGCAGCTTCACGCGCCCCAGCGTAAGCGATGGCTGCGGGCACGACGAGGGGATGGCGGGCGCGCTGGCGTCGTTGTCGTAGAAGATGGCGTACTGCGTGTACGTGCTGGAGTACCACTGCTGCTCCGCCCGGGTGAGGCGCCCCAGGGCGTCGAAGACGAACTTCTGAATGACGTTGTTCGAGTTGGCCCGTTGCGTCTCGTCCTGGCGCTTGATGGCGTTGCCCTGCGCGTCGAACTCGCTGCGCACCACGCCGTACGTCGTGCCGGTACCGTCCTCGGTGTTGGGCAACCGCACCTCGATGACGTTGCCGAAGTCGTCGTGCTGGTACTGGCTGACGGGCGCGTCGGCGCACGACGAGACGCCGCCCGCTGTCGAGCAGGAGGCGCCGCTCGTGCAGCCCTGGATGACGCGCGTGACGTTGCCCTGTTTGTCGTAGTCCAGGCAGGTCGTTGCGGCGCTTGCCGTCGCAGATGCCTTCTCGTCCACCTGCGCCAAGCGCTCGGCGCGATCGAAGGTCAACAGCGTGCAGAGGTCACTCGGGCTCCCCGGCGCGCCACAGAAGGCGGGCGGGGTATTGTACGCGCGGCCGATGCGGGACACGTTGTTGGCGCCGTCGTAGCCGCGGATGTCAGCCTGCTGCGAAGTGAAGCCCGTTGATGTGGACCACGTCTGCCGCCGCTCCGCGTCGGCCGCGTAGCGGCGCTCCCACCGTACGCCCTCGGTGCCGGTGTCCGGACAACTGGTGCTCAGGGCCGTGTTGCACCGCGCCCGCTCCACCTTCAGCGTGCCGTCGGGCCAGTACTCGTACTCCACCTTCTCGCTCCAGTCGTTGCCGGCCTCGTCGGCCGCCTTCGCCTTCCACATCAGCCGTCCGGTCCAGACTGTGCCATCACGGTAGGAGAAGACCTCGTAGTCGCCCTGGGGATTGCGCACCGAAGTGAGCTTCTCGGTGTCCCAGGTATACGTCCACGTGTTGCTCCCCACCGTCCTCGATGCCACCTGGCTGCCGACATAGGTGTAGGTGGTCGTGACGCTGTTCTCGTCGGTGACGCTGCCGGGCTCGCCCAGCGCCGTGTAACTGCTGAAGCTCGTCGTCAGTCCACCGGTGCAGTTGCCTGGCACGCAGGGCGTCGGGTACCTCGTCATCGTCGCCAGCCGGCCCGACGAGAAGCCGCTGCCGGAGGGATGGTAGGTGTACTCGACGACAGGGCGGCCGCCCGTGCACGAGGCATCCGTCTGGGCCAGGAAGCAAGGCCCTTCGCGGCGGGTCGGGCGGCCATTGGTGTCGTAGCTGACGAAGGTGGCGCGCCACTTCGTCGACTCGACACCCGCGAGGTCCCGCGTCTTGCCTGTCGTCACCGTCGCGATGACGCGGCCCTGCGCGTCGAAGCGGTATTCCGTCTCGCGCGTGCCGGAAATGGCCGAGGGCTGCGTCTCCTTCGACACGCGCTGGGTGGCGTTGGGGTACTGGTACTCGTACTTCGTCCACTCCAGGGCATTGGAGAAGACGCCGTCGGTGATGGTGCCGAGGAGGGGCAGCATGCTGGTGTCCGACGGAATGCCCCGCTGCTCCGAGAGTTGCTCGAAGAGTGGGATGCCTGCGTCACTCACGAAGCGGTTCGGCGTCATCACCCAGTTGTCGCGCTTGTTCTTGATGCCCGAGACGTAGCCCGGACGCGTGCTGGAGCAATTGCCGCTGAAGGTGTCGCCCGGAAAGGACGCCATGGCGCTGTCCCACAGCCACGTCACTGTGCCGTCGGAGCAGACACTCGCGTCCGGGCAAGAATCGGTTCGGCCAAGCGGCTGGGCGGTGTGACGCGCTCGGCCGTAGCCACCGGCGTACCGGTAGGCCTGCGTGAAAGACGCGCCGGCGTCGCTACCGTCACCCCGGCCGGCAGACAGCGAGGTCACCGTCCGCTGATACGCCTGGCCCGGCGAGCAGCAGTAGGACGCATTCCACTGGCCGTTGCAGTTCCCGGACTGCAGCACGGCAAAGTCGAGTTCGCCGAGGAAGTCCTTGGAGTGAAAGACGCTGAAGCCACCATCGGCCTGCTGGTGGTCATGCTGCACCACGATGTTCCCATTCTGGGAGACGCGGAAGCCGCCGGTGTAGTCGAACGACTCGGTGTACTGCGGAGTCACCACCTGTGACAGCCGGCCTGGGCGCGGAGCCCCCCCCGACTCGAGGTAGGAGTACGTCGTAAGCGACTGCGACGTGGAGCCAGTCTTCGCCCGAATCCCCGAGAGCACACACTCCGCGCTGGCTCCTTCGCGCGTCAGGCGGACGTAGTCGAACTCCAGCCGTGGGCCGGCGTTCACCTCGACGGCGCTGACGTAGGGCACGCCTCCCGTGGACAGGGTCGCACAGGTTCCAGCATCGGGCACCGCGTACTGCACGCTGGCCACAACGTCCCCGCTCGCGGCGACCACCGAAGAGAGGAAGTACATCCCGCCGTCGGCCGTCGGCGCCTCGTACACGTACTTCTGGCCCTCTTCTTCCAGCAACTCGAAGCCCGCACTCGTCCGGCGCAGCCGCCTCGGCTGACCTGGGCTTCCCAGCGTGTACCGGGGCACCCAGCACCCGGCCGTGCCGCAATCCACGCCGAAGGTCTCCACCGTTCCGCTGGGAGGCCTCACCAGCGTGCCGCTCGAGGACCGCTTGTCGACGAAAGAGAAGAGGTTGTGCGTCCAACGCAGCGAGGTGTGGCCGCTGGCGCCGTACGCGGTGTTGCTCCACCCGAATGGCCCTGGAATTCCGTTCAACTCGCAACTCGAGAAGGTGATGTCGCCCCCGCCCTTCGCGTCCGGGTCCCACGGGTCGTCCACGGAGTAGTAGGTGCGGAAGACGCTCAGCCCGCCATAGGGCGAGAGTACGAAGAAGTCCTCGAGCCGGTCGAAGCTGTACGCCAAATAGCCGGTGACAGCGACCGGATCGCCCTTCTTCGAGCGACTGCAGGTGCTGTCCTCGTCGCGCTTCTTGGGTCTCGGGTCCCTGTCGTCCGGCGGCGGGTTGCTGGGGCAGTACTGCGCCGCCGCGTCCACCGCCGTCACCGCCACCACCACCGCCGCGAGTGCGTGAAGTCTCATGGTTGGTTCACCCAGAAGAGGAACTCCGCCTTGCCCTGCTGAAGCCGGTACACGCCGCTGCCGTCCTGGAAGAGGACCGTCTTCTCGTCCTTGGCGAAGCGGGGCCGGAAGGTGATGCCGTGGCGCTCGCCCTTCCACAGCGCGCGCGGCTTCCCCGTGGCCAGCGGCAGCTCCAGCAGCTCCACGCCGTCCCCGGCAATGCGCGTGAAGAGCAGCCGCTTGCCGTCGCGAGACAGCGTTGGCTCGCCGTCCACCATCGTCGCGGGTGTGAGCTGCTCGTGCTTGCCGTTGCGCCAGCGCTCGATGCCTGCCGTGCCCTTCCCCTCGGCGTGCGTCACGTACCACTCGCCCTCGGCGCGCGCCGAAGCACTCCAGAGGTGGCAGCCGTCGTCCTTCCCGAGGAGCGTCATCTCCTCACCGGTTGGGCGGACGCGGTGCACCTGCGCGTGCTTCGCCGTGTAGCCCGTCGGGTTGTGGGCAAACGTCACCCACTTCTCGTCACCCGAGAAGGCCGGCCCGCCGTGAAACCCCTCCTTCGCGCCAATCCGCCGCACCTCGCCGGCGTCGAGGTTCCACGCGTAGAGGAGGACGTTGTTGACTGCCTTGTCGTGCGCGGTGAAGACGACCAGCTTCCCGTCTGCGCTCACCACGGCGTCCTGCATCAAGCGGTCGCCGGGCGGCTTGCCCAGCTTCTTCACCACCGCGCCGTCGACGTCCGTCAGCACCCAGTGCTCGCCACCTCCAAAGAGGAAGTGCCGAACCGGGTCCGCGCCCAGCGCAACGGCCACGACTGCCGCCCACATCAAGGCGACGTCCCTCCATCACCGACAGGCGCCGCCGGCGTGGCCACATCAGGTGCCGCGGCTTGTTGCGCGGCCGCGCGCCTGGGCCTCACGAGCGTGGGCGTGGGTGTCCAGCCCGCGGGCGGAATGCAGAAGCGGTTTGGGTCGCCCGGAAGAATCTCCCGGCACGCCCATTCCAGCGGACACTCGTCGTCCCCACGGCACAGCGCTGCACACGCATACCCTGTCGCCACCGAGGGGCCGTAATGAATGCAGGTTCCTGAGCGGCAGCTCGCGCGACCTCCGGCCGTGCAGTCGTCTCCGAGCTCGACCGTCGGAGCTGCGGTTGTCAGCTCCGCCCGGGCCACGAGCGGAATGGAGTCGTCGCCTCCGCCACCAGCGCACGCACAGCCCTGCGCCACCGGTAACGCCACGCGTGGCCATGAACTTACGCGCTCGGGGTGCTTGCTCTCGATCATGCACGGTCGTCGTCCTGCGGAAGAACGGCGGGCTCGAGGCCTGCCCACGTCCCGTGCTGGGGACTCCAAGCGCGCCCTCGTCACCGACTCCGGCCGAGGAAGCGCTCCACTTCACCGCGCAGCGCCGTGGCCTCGACGTCCGGCGGCGTGAGCGCGTCCTGCGCCAGCCGCGCCAGCTCCAGGGCGCGCTGCTCGTCGCGATGCAGGGCGCGCAGGCATCGGGCGGTGACGAGGCGCACGCGCGCCAGCAACATCATGTCCGCCGGAGACCCGGCCAACTCCACCAGCGCCTCCTCCGCCAGCGGCTGCGCGCGCTCCGGGTGACGGGTGGACAGCTCGGCCTCGGCGGCGGCGATCAGCGCCAGCGCGAAGGGCGCGGGCTCCCTCGTCGACATCGCCCGCGCCTGCTGGAGCGCCGTCTTCGCTTCCTTCCCGCTGCCCCTCGCGTCCCCCACCGCCGCGAGGCACGACGCGCGATCCGCGTGGGCAACGACGGCTCGGGGGTGCGGCACACGGGCCGTAGACTCCAGCACCTGAAGCGCCAGCGCCTGCAACGGCCCCGCCTCCTCGCAGCGGCCCTCCAACGTCAGCACGTGCGCCAACACCTGGCGGCTGGTGGCCACGCGCTTGTGCTTCTCGCCCAGCGCCGGCACCTGGATGGACAGCGCCTCACGAATGTCCTTCTCCGCGGCGGCGTAGTGGCCCCGGTAGGAGAGGAGCAGCGCGAGGTTGTGCAGCGCCGTGGCGACGCTGGGGTGCGAGGGCCCGCGCGCCGCCCGGTAGGTGCCCAGGGCGGCGCGGTAGTGGCGCTCGGCTTCGTCGTGCTGCCCCAGCCGCGCGAGCGCCGCGCCCAGGTTGTTGTGCGCCGCGGCGGTGGCCGGATCGTCCTCCCCCGCCCGCCCCGCCTGCCGGGCCAACGCCGCCTCCAGCCACTTCTTCGCCTCCGCGTACCGGCCCTGCGCGGCGAGCAGGCTGCCGGTGCTGGCCGAGAGGCGCGAGTCCGCCGCCGCCTCTCCTTCCAGGTGCGCGTGCAACGCGCGGGCGTGCTTGAGCCATCGATCCGCCTCCGCGAACCGCTGCCCCTCGGTGGAGAGGAGAAACACGAGGTGGATCGCGCTCTGGGCCGCCAGCCGCTCCAGCCCCGCCGCCTCGGCCCGGAAGTACGAGTCTTCGAAGGCGCGCTCGGCCCCCGCGGCGTCGTCGGTGTGGCGCAGCAGCGTGCCCAGCAACTGCAGCGCCTCCACCTGCAGCGCGGGCCAGGCCACCCCCTCCGCCGCCGTCACTCCCTCCCGGGCGATGGGCAGGGCCTGCTTGTGGCGGCCGGCTTCCCGCAAGGCCTTCGCCTCGGCCAGGCGCTGGTAGGCGTTGGCGATGGCCGCGCGCTGGGCCTCGTCCGTGGGGAGCGCCGGCCCCTCCCGCGACAGCTCGCCCTCCAGGCAGTCCCCGGGCGGCTCCAGGCCCCACGCCGCGTCCACCGCGTCCTCCCGGAGCGCGACGTCGGCGGTGCGCAAGAGGCCCACCAGCGCGACGAGATCCTGCCGGCGGCGATCGAGACAGGCCAGGCGCCGCAGCAGCACGTCCTCGCCGGCCTCGTGGCGGACGCGGGTGGCGGCGCAACTGCCGTTGCGGGCGTCCACCCACGCGCGGCTCCACTCGTCCAGGCGCGCCTCCACGCGGGAAGCGTCCTGGGCGAGCGCCGCGGCCACCGCCTGCCTGGCCCCCTCATCCCAGACGCCCAGAAGCAACGCGCCTCCGTCGGTGCAGGGCGGAGGGCCGGAGCTGCGCGCGAGGAAGGCGCCCCCGACGCCCGCGGCGACCGCCAGGCCAGCGGCGACCGCCACCCACCGCGGACGCCGCGCGAGGTGCCGCTGGAGCTCGGCCAGCAGCGCCTCCATCGACGGGTAGCGCTGCTCGGGCACACCGGACAGGCCCCGGCGGAGAATGCCGCGCAGCCAGCGAGGCGCCCTGGCGCTCGGCGCTGGAGGCCTCATTTCGCCCTTGAGCGCGGCCTTCACGGCGCGGGCGAGATCCGCCCGCCGCTTGAGCCCAAAGGGGTGGACGTGGAACACCGCCTCGTAGAGCGCCACGCAGAAGGCGAATTGATCGCTGCGCGCCTCGGCGGTCCGCCCGTCCACCTGCTCGGGCGCGAGGTAGGCCAGCGTGCCCACCAGCGAGCCTTCCTCGGTCAACTGCTCGTCCCATACGCCCGACGTCTCTCCCTCGGGCCGCGCCGGCCCGGGCGACTCGCGCTCCGGCGCCTCGACTCCCTCGGCCTCGCGCGCCACGCCGAAGTCCATGACGCGCACCCGGCCATCGTCGCCGACAATGGCGTTGGCCGGCTTGAAGTCACGGTGCACCAGGTTGGCGGCGTGTGCGGCGGCCAACCCCCTGCCCGCGTCGACGAAGACGCGCAGCACCTCGCGCCACGGCCGCGGCGTGGCCAGCCAGGCCTTGAGCGTCTGCCCCGGCACCCGCTCCATCGCCAGGAAGACCGTCTGCCCGTGTTCGCCCACGTCGAAGACGGGCACCACGTTCGGGTGGGTGATGCGCGCCAGCGCCTGCGCCTCGCGCAACAGCCGCACCTGCGCGTCCGCGCCGGCCCCGGGCAACAACTGCTTCACCGCGACGCGGCGATCGAGCTCGGGGTCGAACGCGTCGTACACCACCCCCATCCCGCCCTGCCCCAGCGTGCCGAGGACGACGTAGCGCCCGATGGTGGCGCCGCGCGCGATGGGGACGGGGCCTTCCCTCTTCGGCGGAGGCGCGGGCGTCTGGCGCCCCGGGCGAGCCTCGATCGTCGGCGTGTCACGAGGGGATGCGGGCGTCGCCCCTGCCTCGTCGGTGGCGTCGTCGTCCGCTGGTGCGCGCCTCGATGTCACGAGTTCCCCGAGGCCGCATGATGCCCCAGGGCCGCCTGGGCGTCTGCCTCACCAGGAGCCGGAGCTGCCGCCGCCCGAAGAGCGCCCTCCCCCGAAGCTGCTCGACGAGCGCGAGGAGGAAGACGAAGAGGACCAGCTCCTCGACGACGACGAGGACGAGCGCTGCAGCCGGGCCGTCGTCCGCGTGTGGCTGTTCTTGTACGAGCAGTGCGCGCAGCGCTCGTCGATCCTCTCCAGCCCCCCGCTGTGCTCCGTCGCGCGCTGCAGGGTGGTGGTGCTGGAGGTGCGGGTGCGGTTGGCGCACTGCGGGCACCTGGAGTGGCCGGAGAACCAGCTCGAGTAGTCCAGCACCAGCGCGTCGTTGCAGCGCCCGCACCACCACACGTCGTAGTCCACGGAGCTCACCGACTCCTCCGTCTTCTGCCCGGAAGAGAGGTGCGCGTCGTCCTCCGCCTCGCCCAGCAGTTGCCGCGGATTTCCGCACCCCTTGCAGGTCCGGGGACGGCGCCGCAGCCAGCGGCGGAACCCAACCAGCCCGCCGATGAAGAGCCCCCCGAAGGTGCCGAACACCGCGCCCTGGTAGCGCTCGAAGCCCTCCTCCAGCGCCTGGCCCATCGGCTTGGGCGCAATGCCGTGCACCAGCGCCTCCGAGACGAAGCGGCCCGAAGACAACAGGCCGGCCACCGGGTCCACCTCCAGCGCGCTCGCCGAGGAGGCTGCCGCGTCGGCCACCTTCTGCCGCTCCCACTCGTCGCGCACCCGCTCCGGCGGCAGCACCAGCACCACCTGCCGGGCCGTCAGGTTCGCCGCCACCACCGCCACCGGCGTCGACGCCTGGTGATCGACGTGATCGCGCAGCCGCTCCGCCAGGTGGGTGAGATCCGGCCAGCGGGCCTCCGTGCGCAGCACCAGGAAGAACACCCGCCCCTTGCCGTCCGCGTAGACGTCGCTTGCCGCCACGTCGAGGGTGGCGCGCTCCCGGGCGTCCAGCGCGTCGGAGAGATCCACCACCCAGCTCCGGGGGCTGCGCTCGGGCCACGGCTTCTCGCCGCGCACGTACGCCATCAGCGGCTCGTCGGTGTCCTGCGTGCCCGCCAGGTCGTAGCTGTCCGGCCCCAGGCCCACGTTGTCCTGCGGCGTGAGGGGATCGCCCGCCGGCGCGTTGGCGGTCCGCAGCGCCTGCGCGAGCGCGCGCGAGGCCTGCGTGAGCGCCGCGCCGAGGTTGCCCCGCTTCAGGTTCGCCACCACGTCGTCGCGCATCACCCCGTCCGTCTGCGCGCTCGTCACGCCGCAGCCGTCGCCGAGGATGATCTCGGCCTTGCGATCGTCCAGCGCCACGAAGAGGAGGATGCCGTCGTTCCTCCCCGCGTGCCCCACGCCCCAGTCGTTGAACACGCCGGTGGCGAAGGCGCGCGGCGCGGCGCCCGACGTGGTGCGCACCACCAGCACGCCCAACTGCCCCGCGCCCGACGCGTCCAGCTCGCTGGCGATCTCGTCCAGTTGCGAGAGATCGGCCGTCGAAACCTTCCCGCTCTGGTCGACCGCCCAGTGCCCCCGCGGCGGCGGAGCGATGGAGGTGGAGACGACGAGGACGGCCGCGGCGAGGGCGATCATCTAGAGCGCCGCCAGCACGTCTTCCGCGTGCCCGTCCACCTTCACCTTCGGCCACACCTTCTTCACCTTGCCGTCGGCGCCGATGAGGAACGTGCTGCGAATGATGCCCATGAACTTCCTGCCGTACAGGCTCTTCTGTCCCCACGCGCCGTACTTCTGCGCCACCTCGTGCCCCACGTCGGCCAGCAGATCGAAGGGCAGCTCGTACTTCTCGCGGAACTTCGTGTGCCGCGCCTCGTCGTCGGGTGACACGCCCAGCACCACCGCGCCGGCCTTCGTGAGCTTCGAGTGCTGGTCGCGGAAGTCGCACGCCTCCTTCGTGCAGCCCGGCGTGTCGTCCTTCGGGTAGAAGTGCAGCACCACCTGCTTGCCGGCGAAGTCGGCCAGCTTCACCGTCTTCCCGGCCTGGTTCTTCAGGCTGAAGGCCGGCGCCTTCTTCCCTTCGTCGATCATCGCGCCCCCTCGCCCAGGCGCTCGAACAGCCGCTGCGGCGAGCAGAAGGTGAAGGTCACCTGCGCGGCGTGAATGGTGTCACCGTCGCGCAGCTCCAGCGGCTGCCCCGGCTCCAGCTTCTTCTCGCCCACCTTCGTCCCGTTGCGCGAGTTGGCGTCGCGCACCGTCCACGTCCCACGCTCGGTGCGCATGAAGACGAGGTGGATCTGCGAGAGCGTGCCGTCGTTGATGGGCGCGTCGCACTCCGAGCCGCGGCCCAGAGTCAACTGCGGGCGATCCGAGCGCTCCACCAGGGCCAGCGCCAGCGCCTCACCCTTCACCGGGGCAGGGGTGCCTTCTCCGGGGACCAGCGTGGAGCGGCCAGGCGGCTTCCAGGCCCCGGGCTCCCACACCAGCCAGTCGTTGGCGTACCGGCTCACGAACGCGTCGGCGTTCGCGTCCTTGAAGGTCCGCTGCAACATGGACAACAGGTAGCTGCGCATCAGGCCCCCCTGTCCCCCTATTGCCCCATCTTGCGACGGAGCGCCCAGTACTTCTGCTGGATTTTCAGGTTCATCGGGTCCTGCTTCAAGGCCTGCTCGTAGTTGGAGACGGCCTGGGGCAGGTCGTTCGCGTTCTCGAAGGCGTTGGCGCTGAGGAACTTGATGTGGGCCGAGCTCTCGGCGCCCGGGTGCGCGACGAGGAACTTCGCGCGGATCTGCTCCATCTCGGTCACGGTGAGGCCGGCGGCGATGCACTTGGCCACGCCCCGGAAGTTGCCGCGGTGGCCGTCGAACTCCAGCCGGGCCGCCGCGTTGCCGACGGACTCCAGCGCCGCCTGCACCCGCTTGAGCGCCGAGTCCACCATCGCCACCTGCGCCTGCGACAAGGGCCGGGCCTTGAGGGCTTCCAGCTCGCGCTTGAGCTCCCGGCCCCGCGCGCGGATGTCGGCGAAGTCCGAGTCGTCGTGCAGGGCCAGCACCACGTAGTGATCTCCGTTGATCCGCTTGGCCCAGGCCTCGAGCACCTTGCGGGCGAGGTGATCGTCGGTGAGGTTGTTGGGCGCCGGCGTCGGCGAGGACAGCGGCAGCCCCTTCGTCAGTTGATCGACGACCTCTTTCTGCTGGGCGTTGAGCGCGACGAACTGCAGCCCGAAGCCGCAGGACATGTTCCACGCCTTCGCCTGCTCCGGGGTGACGTGGCGCACCACCTCGGCCTGCACCAGGTTCATCCCGGGCAGCTTCACCTGCACCCGGGTGAAGATGGCCGGCCGCAGCGTGTCGCTGGACAGGAAGAGCCCTCCTCGCGAAATGTCCTGGCAGGGCAGCGAGCCCAGCGACTTGCCGTCGGCGGCGATCACCTCGGCGGTGAACTTCGCCTCGTGGCGCGGGTGGGCCGGCGCGGGCGTCTGGGCGATGGGCGTGGCGAGCCGGTCCAGCTTCGTCGGCGTCACCGACGCCTTCGACGGCGACGAGGCCTGCGGCGGCGGCGCGGGCTGCACGGCGGAGGGCGTCCCGATCAGCACCCCGGCCTCCGACGGGGAGGACGACGGCACCGGAGGCGGCGCCGGCGCCGGCGGCGGGGGCGCTGCGACGACGGGTGCGGGGGCCGGCTGCGCGCCGGGCGCTCCCGGTGGCGGCGGGGCGTACACCCTGGGCTTGAGCGATCCCGCGGCGCCCGGCAGGGCTTCCTCCAGCGCGCGCCCGAAGGCCTCGGCCGAAGGGAAGCGCGCCTCGGGCTTCTTCTCCAGCGCCTTCATGATCGCCTGCGACCAGGCCTTCGGCACCGCCGGGTTCACCAGGTGCGGCGCGGGCGGCACCTCCTTGAGGTGCGCGACGAGGATCGCCGGAATGTTTCCTCCCCCGAAGGGCGTGCGGCCGGTGGCCAGTTGGTAGGCGATGATCCCCAGCGAGTAGATGTCGCAGCGGCCGTCCACCGGGCTGGAAGACGCCTGCTCGGGCGCCATGTACTCCGGCGTGCCGATGATCATCCCCGCCGCCGTCTGCTCGCGCCCCCCGTCGGACGCGCCGAACAGCTTGGCGATGCCGAAGTCGAGGATCTTGACGAAGTTGTCCTGCCGCCCGCGCTTCACCAGCACGATGTTCTCGGGCTTCAAGTCCCGGTGGACGATGTTCACCTTGTGCGCGGCGTCCAGCGCGTCGCACACCTGGATGAGCACGGGGATCGCGTCCTCCGGCTTCATCGGGGTCTGCTTCTCGGCGAGCGACTGCCCCTCGAGGTACTCCATCACCAGGTAGTAGCGCCCCGGCGGGAGCACGTTCATGTCGAAGATGTTGACGATGTTCGCGTGGCCGATCAGGTTGACCGCGCGCGCCTCGGCGTAGAAGCGCTGCACCAGGCCGGAGTTCGACGAGAGGTGATCGTGCAGGAACTTGATCGCCACCTTGCTGCCGATGATCGCCTGCTCGCCCATGTAGACCGTGCCCATGCCGCCGCGGCCGATGATGCGGGTGATCTTGAAGCTGCCCACCGCGGTGCCGACCAGCGCCTCGTCGGGGTCCACGGGCAGGGGCGCGGGCTGGGGGATGGGGCTCATCGAGGTGCGCGCCGTCATCGCCAGCACGTCGGCGAGGCGCGTGTTGGTCCCGGCGAGCCGCGCGTTGGGCGCGCACGCTTCGTCGGCCGAGTGGTCCTGTTCACAGATGATGCAGCGCATGGCCCCCACCGGGCTTCCAACACTAGGGGCGATCATGCAAGCCCCGCAACGCAGCCTGACGGGCCGAAACATGACGGCTGATACGCACTTTGACACCGCCGGGCTCCGGCCCCCGACCGCTCGCCTCCCGGCGCGTGCCGCGCGACGCAAGTGTGTCAGGCTGGACGCCGAGGTGATCCCCCAGAACTCCATCGTGCGGGCGACGTGGCTGGCGCTCTTGCACCCCCGCCGGCTCCTCCCCATCCTCGTGGTGTGTGCGCCGCTGGTGGTGGCCCAGGCCCGCTGGAGCCGGGATCGCTTCGCCGTACCTCTGGCGATCCTGATGTGCCTGGCCTTCGTCACCGTGGCGCCGGTGGCCTACCGGGTGTTGTTCCCCGACGGCCTGGACTTCAGCCACGGCGCGGTCCGGGTGGTGCTGTACGTCCTCACCGGCTTCGGCGTGGTGCTGTCGGTGGGCGCGGGCGTGCCCAAGGTGCTGGGCATGGGGTACACCTTCCTCACCGAGCGCACCTCGCTGTCCGTCAGCGTGGGCATGTTCCTGGTGGGCGGCTGGGGGCTGGGCCGCGACGTGGGCTTCGAGCAGCGCCTCGCCCGCCTCAAGGCGGAGGCCGAGCGCGCCCAACTGCTGGCGCTGCGCGCCCACCTGGAGCCGCACTTCCTCTTCAACACCCTGAACGCCATCGCCGAGTGGTGCCGGGTGGACGGCGAGGTGGCCGAGCGCGCGGTGCTGGAGCTGTCCACCATGCTGCGCTCCATGCTGGACGGGGTGACGGCGCCCTTGTGGCCCCTGGCCAAGGAGCTCACCCTGGTCCGCGCCCTCTTCGATCTGCACCTGCTGCGCGACCGGGGCCTGTTCGAGCTCGACGTGAAGGTGCCAGAGCCCCTGCCCGCGGTGCAGGTGCCACCGATGAGCCTCCTCACCCTGGCGGAGAACGCGGTGAAGCACGGCCCCGGCGCCGGCCACCGCGGCCGCATCGCGCTGGAGGTGACGCACGAAGGCAAGGCCCTCACCGTGCGCCTGGAGAACCCCGGCCCCTTCACCGGGCGGCGGGAAGGCGGCAGCGGGCTGCCCACCCTCGAGCGCCAACTGCTGGTGGCCTGGGGGGCTCGCGCGCGGCTGTGGGTAGGCGCGGCCGCCGAGGGACGGACGCGCGCCACCCTGGTGTTGCCCACGGGAGACGAGCCATGACAAGCCTGAAGATCCTCATCGCCGACGACGAGCAGCTGGCGCGGGCGCGGCTGGCCCGCCTGCTGGCCGGAGTCCCCGGGGTGGAGGTGGTGGGCGAGGCGAAGGACGGCGACGAGGTGCTCTTGCGGGTGCGCGAGGGCGGGGTGGACCTGGTGCTCCTCGACATCCAGATGCCGAAGCTGTCCGGCACCGAGGCGCTGGCCCTGTGGCCGCGCGAGGGCCCTTGGGTGGTGTTCTGCACCGCGCACGCGGAGCACGCGGTGGCGGCCTTCGACGGCGGCGCGGTGGACTACCTGCTCAAGCCGGTGGAGCCTCAGCGCCTGGCCCGGGCCATCGAGCGGGCGCGCGAGCGCGGCACCCGCAAGGCCTTCGCCGCGGCGCTGGAGAAACACCAGCTCTCGCGCCTGGCCATCACCACCCGGCAGGGCGTGGTGCTGGTGGATCCGTCCGCCGTCACCTGCGCCGTGCTGGAGGACGAGCTCGTCACCGTGCACACGAGGGAGGCGAGCTACCTCACCGACTTCACCCTGAACGAGCTGGAGGAGCGGCTGCCGCAGGGGCGCTTCGAGCGCGTGCACCGGCGGGCGCTCGTCAACCTGGAGGCCGTCACCCGCCTCGAGCCACTAGAGACGGGCGGCTACACGGCGCGCACCACCTCGGGCCACTCGGTGGAGGTGTCGCGGCAGTCGGCGCGCGAGCTGCGGCGCCGGCTGGGGCTGCGGAAGGCGCCGGGCGAAGTCGAATGAAGTGGAACCTGCAAGGCCAGTAGGCGACACCGCGGCGGTCAGATGTTGCCCTTCACCTTCGCCGGCGCGCGTTGAATCAGCGCGCGGAACTCGGGGCTGTCCACGCGCATGAGCATCACCTTGAGCTCGGTGTTCGAGTCCAGCGCCACCTTCTGCTCTTCGCCGTGCAGCAGGCCCACCCGCCCGAAGCGGTGCCCGCTGGGAAGATCGAGATCGAGCAGCACCCTGTACCCCTGCCCCTCCTCGTGCGGCGTCAGGGTCAGCCGGTAGTCGGGGCTGGCCGCCGACGGCGCCTTCCGCTCCACCACCACCCGGTGTCCCTCGAAGCCCAAGACTTTGGGCGAGGCCACCGTCTGGCCGTCGTGCTGCACCTCCACCGCGAGGTAGAGGGCTTCGGGGGCCCGCGTGGTGGGTGCGGCCGAGGCGCAGCCCACCAGCGCCGCCGTCAGGACCAACAAACCGCTCAGGAAGAACCGCAGGCGCATGGCTGTTCGACTCCCCACAGCAACTTCAGGACCTACCGCCCCGCCCGGCTCTTTCCGCGCGGTTGCCGCCCAACCCCAGAGGCCCGCGTGGACAAAACGACACGCGCCCCGCCGGCCCTTTGACAGCAGTGGCCAGACGACGGGTTCTGCCGGCGATTGCCGGACTCCCCGTTCAAGCAGGAACGGCTCCCCGGCCTCGTCTCTTCCCGCACATCCGGCCTTTTCGTGGGGGCCAACCTGTTGGAAAACCTCCCCCATGACGCCGCTCGCCCTGCGGGAGCTCTTCCCGGCCCTGAAGACCTGGACCTGGCTCAACGCGGCGGCCTCGTCTCCTACCCCCCAGCCGGTGCTGGACGCGATGACCGCCCACCTGCGCGAGACGGCCGAGCGCGGAGATCTCTCCTACCCGAGGTGGGCCGCCTTCAAGGACCAGGTGCGCGCCCGGCTGGCTCGCTTCCTCGGCGCCACCGCGGACGAGGTCGCCTTCACCCCGTCCACCTCCTTCGGCTTCCACGTCATCGCCCAGCTCCTGAAGGCCCGCGGCATCGAAGAGGTGCTGACGCTGGAGGCCGAGTTCCCCTCCACCACCCTGCCCCTCCTGTACGACGGCCTCACCCTGCGCGGCGTGCGCGCCCGGCCCGACGGGCGCTTCACGGTGGAAGACGTGGAGGCCGCCCTCACCCCCCGGACGAAGGCGGTGGCGATGTCGGTGGTGCAGTTCGCCTCGGGCTTCCGCGTCGATCTCGACGGCGTGTCGCGGCTGTGCCGCGAGAAGGGCCTCACGCTGTGCCTCAACGCGGCGCAGGGGCTGGGCCAGGCGCCGGTGGACGTGAAGCGCCTGGGGGCCAGCTTCCTCGCCGCCACCAGCCACAAGTGGCTCATGGCCGGCTACGGGGTGGGCGTGCTGTACGTGGCGAAGGACTGGCTGGACGCGGTGCCCCTGCCCTTCGGCGGCTGGCTGTCGGTGGAGCCGCAGGAGCAGTTCGACGCGTGGATCCACGCGCAGAGACAGGACGACGCCCACGGCTTCACCGCGCGGGGCACGAGGTTCCGCCGGCAGGCCTCGGCGCTGGAGGCGGGCGGCGGCGCGTGGGTGGGCCTCCACGGGGTGGACGCGGCGCTGGGCCTGCACGAGGCGCTGGGCGTGCAGCACACCCTCACCCACAACGTCGGGCTGCAGCTCCACCTGCGCGAAGGCCTGCGGCGGCGCGGCTTTTCCCCCAACACTCCCGACGAGCCGGCGTCCCTGTCCGGCATCTGCGTCGTCCCGGTGCAGGGCGCTCCCCAAGAAGTGGTGCGGGCGTTGATCAAGGACGCGAACGTCGTCACCACCGCGCGGGGCGGCGGCGTGCGGATCTCCACCCACGCCTACAACACCGCGCAGGACGTGGAGCGCCTGCTGGCGGCCGTCGATCGCCTCGGGGTGCGCCCCCGCTGACCCGCGCGAAGTGGTACACCCGCGCTCTCCCACTCTCCCCGGCCGGACTGGATGGAACGCACCGAACGCCTGCTCGACCTGGTGGCGCTGCTGCTCGACGCGCAGGAGCCGATGCCCTGGGGCGAGCTGCGCGACGCGTTCCCCGAGGACTACGGCGCCGGCACCGCCGACTCCGCCGAGCGCAAGTTCGAGCGCGACAAGGCCGAGCTGCTGGAGCTGGGCATTCCCATCTCCTTCGTCCCGGCCGACGACGAGCGCGCCGCCGGCTACGTCATCGACAAGAGCGCGTACTACCTTCCCGAGGTCGGCCTCACGCCCGACGAGCTGGCGGTGCTGTACGCGGCGGGCTCGGCGGCGCTGGCTTCCGGCGCCTTCCCGGGCCGGCAGGATCTGGCCCACGCCCTGCGCAAGGTGGGCTTCTTCTCCGACGAGCCCCTGCCCGCCCCCAAGGTGCGCCTGGAGCTGGGCGGCGTGGCCGACGCGCGCGAGCTGCCCGCCCGCCTCGAAGCGCTGTGGACCGCCATCAACGCCCGGAAGTCGGTGGACCTCGAGTACTACTCGCCGCACTCGAAGGCGCTCACCACCCGCCGCGTCGATCCCTGGGGCCTCGCCCTGCGCCGCGGCCTGTGGACCCTGGTGGGCTTCTGCCACCTGCGCGCGGCCCCCCGCACCTTCCACGTCCACCGGATCCGCGCCCTCACCGTCAACGCCCAGAAGCCGAGGAGCGCCGACTTCGAGGTGCCCCAGGACTTCCGCCTCGACGACTACGTGGCCACCTGGCCCTGGGAGTTCCGCTTCCACCCGCCGGTGGACGTGGTGGTCGAGCTGTCGGGCGATCTGGCCCCCCTGGTGTCGCGCCTCTTCCCCGGACAGGCGAGCCAGGGGGAACGGGCCCAGGTGACGGTCCGCGCCACCGATCTCGACGGGCTGCTCAAGTACGTGCTCTCGCTGGGCGCCTTTGCCCGCGTGCTGTCTCCGCCCCAGGCCGTGGAGCGCCTGCGCGCCATGGCTCGCCGCGTCCTCGAGGCGCACGGAGGAGGCGCCCGGTGAGCATCAACGTGGACAAAGGCCGGCCCCAGGTGCACGAGCGGCTGCGGCGGCTGCTCTTCCTCGTCCCCTTCGTGGCGAAGAACCCGGGCCTGTCGGTGGAGGAGGTGGCGAGGGAAGCGGGCGTCTCCCGCGAAGAGCTGCTGGAGGAGCTGGACCTGCTCACCCTGGTGGGCCGGCCGCCCTTCCAGCCCGACGACTTCGTGGACATCTACGTGGACGACGGGAAAGTCTACGTGGAGCTCGATCAACGGCTCTCCGCCCCGCCTCGCCTCACCGCCGCCGAAGGGGTCGCGCTGGCCGCCGCCGCCGCCTTGCTCAAGCCCGCCGCAGGAGACGCGCTCACCGGGGCGCTGGCCAAGCTGGAGACGGTGCTGCCCCCCCACGCCGTGCAGCGCTACCGGGACATGGCGAAGACGCTGGACGTCGCCATGGAGGCCCCCGACGGGCTGGCCACCCTGTCCCAGGCCATCGTCGAGCGCCGCGAAGCCGAGCTCGACTACTTCACCGCCGGCCGCGGGCAGACCGAGCGCCGCCGCGTCCAGCCCCACGAGCTCTTCAGCCACCGGGGCCTCTGGTACCTGGCCGCCCACTGCCTCACCCGCGGCGACCAGCGCCTCTTCCGGCTCGATCGCATCGCCAGCTTAAGGCTGACCGACGCGCGCTTCGACGCCCCCGCCGCGTCCGGCCAGCGCGCCCTGCCGGGGATCGTCGACGCCGGCGGTGAGGTGCGGGTGCGCTTCGAGCCCGCCGTGGCCCCGTGGATCATCGAGCGCTTCGGAGACGGCGCGAAGGCCCTGCCCGACGGGGCGGTGGAGGTGACCGTGCCAGGGGACTCCGAGCGCTGGCTGACGCGGTGGATCCTCTCCTTCGGGGGCGACGCCGTCGTCCTTTCGCCTCAGTGGGCGAAAGACGCAGTTGCCCAGGCGGCGGCCGCCTCACTACATTCCATGTGATTCATGGGGTTTCAGCTCGTCATCTCCGAGGGCAAAGAGGCCGGCCGGGAATTCCTGTTCGATCAGGACTCGGTGCTCATCGGACGCACCAGCGAGTGCGACGTCATCCTCTACGATCCGGGGGTGAGCCGGAGGCACGCGCGCATCTTCGTGGAGAACGGCGAGTTCTTCGTGGAGGACGTGGGCAGCTCCAACGGCACCCAGGTCAACGGTGAGGTGATCAAGCGGCAGCCGCTCAAGGACGGCGACTCGATCTCCCTGGGTCCGGTGGTGTTCAACTTCAAGCCCACCGAGCTCGAGCCCGCCACCGCGGAGGAGCTGGTCGGCGAAGGCGGGGCCCACACCCGCATCGTCTCGGTGTCGGAGCTCAAGAAGTCGCGGAACAAGGGCGTGGCGCTGTTGCCCAAGGGGGCCGATCGCCAGGAGGTCGAGCAACTGGGCAAGCGCGGCACCACGGTGCTGCCCGTGCTCAAGGGGCCCCGGCCGTCCACCCCGGGGGGCGCTCGCGGCAGCGGCTCGAAGGCCCCCATTCAGCGGCGCTCCGATCCGGCGATGGCTCGCGGGGGCGGAGGCGGAGGCGGAGGCGGTCAGGATGGCGGAGGCCTGGCCCGTGGCTCGCGCGGGGGCAGGGGCGGCGAGCGGCTGTCGGCGGCGGACCGGGCTCGGCTCAAGCGCGAAGGGCCACTGGGCGCGGTGAAGCTGTTCTGGGCCGAGGCCTCGAAGCCGAAGCGGATCATCGCCGCCAGCGTGGTGGGGTTGCTGAGCCTGGGGCTCCTCGGCGGGCTGATCTCGGTCGCCATTCCCACCGATCACAAGCCGAAGCCCAAGGAGCCCACCGTCCTGAGCGCGGATCCGGTGGAGCACTCCTTCGGCCTGGGCGAGACGGTCACCTTCGATCGCCCGGACCAGAAGACCTTCGAGTTCCAGGTGGTGGCGCCGGTCCAGGTGATGGTGGTGCTGCACTACCAGTGCAGCGACATCAGCAAGGAGGAGGTGGCGGTGGCGATGAACGGCGTGGAGGTGGGCTGGCTGCCCCCCGACACCCTGGGCGCCAACGAGGCCACCCACGAGCTCTTGGTGCCGGCCAACGTGATCAAGCGCAACGACACCAACTCGGTCACCTTCGACAACGTGAAGAACCCGCCCGAGGCGGACCCGTGGAAGATCTGGAACGTGTGGGTGGAGGTGGCGGTGCTGCCCGAGAAGGACGAGCCGGGGCTGATCGCCGACGCCGAAGAGAAGTTCGAGCGCGGCCGCAAGAAGTGGGACCAGAAGGACATCGGCGCCACCAACCGCTGGGAGGCGTACAAGAACTTCCGCGAGGCCTGGCTGACCCTGGAGGCGCTGCCCCCGGTGTCGCGGCCCGCCACCTACGAATTGGCCCGCCAGAAGATGAACGAGGCGAGGACCGAATTGGACTTGAAGTGCAACCAACTGCTGCTCGAGGCGCGCACCGCCTACAACCTGAAGCAGTACGAGCAGGCCGACTTCGCCTTGAAGCACGTCAACGAGTTCTTCCCCACCCGCGCGCACCCCTGCCCGATGCGCGCCGAGATGGAGCGGTACGAATTCGAACTCTGACGGCCGTTTGCTTCAGCGCTGGTCCCTGGTGGCGAAGGTGGTGCGCGCCGCGCTGACGATCGCCTCGGCCCCCGGGTGGGTGAGGCGCCGCTCGGCGGTCAGCGCGTAGTAGCGCTCGTGCAGCCCTTCCAGGGGGCCCACCAGCTCCGCCGCGCCCCGCTCGATCATCCCCCGCGAGGGAGAGCGCACCGGGAACAGGCCCATGCCGTGGTGGCCGAAGCTCCACAGGGTGGCTGAGTCGTCGATGCTGGCCACCACCCGGGGCTGCACCCGATGCTCGATGAACCAGCGCTCCAGTTGCCGGTGCAGGGCCGCCTCCCCCGCGGGCATGAGCAAGGGCGCCCCCTGGAGGCTGGCGGGGAAGCCCGGCCGGTACTTCGCCGCCAGCGCAGGGGAACCATAGAGGTACACGTTGGCCTGGCCGAGGAGGTGGGCGTGCACCTTGAAGCCCGAGCGCTCCCCCGGCGGCTGCTCGGTGAGGACCACGTGCAGCCGGTGCGCCACCAGGTCCGCCAGCAGCGCGTCCAGCGGGCCTTCCCGCAGCCAGAGCTGGCCGAACAGCCCCGCCTGCAGGCCCGGCCGGATCATCCGGTACAGCACCAGCTTGGGCACGCAGTTGAGGACTCCCACCCGCAAGGGCGGCCGCCGCCCCTCCAGCGCCCGGCCCTGCGCCAGCTCCAGCAGCTCCGCCCCCCGGGAGAAGATCTCGTCGCACGTCTCGGCCACCTGCTCGCCGTAGGGCGTCAGCACCAGCCGCCGGCCCCGGCGCTCGAAGAGGGGCGCACCCAGCGAGTCCTCCAGCTGCTTGAGCTGCATCGACAGCGTGGAGTGCGTCAGCTTCAGCTTCTGCGCCGCCTCCGCCACGCCGCCCTCGCGGGCCACGTGCCAGAAGTACTGGAGGTGATTGTAGTTGAGCCAGCTCATGGAACGACACTTCAGTTAAAGCGACATGCCATGTCTATAGTTCGGTTGCCTCGGCATACCCCCCCCCGCCGCCCGTTCCATCGCGCGGAGGAGAGGAATGACGACCCAGGACCAGGACGCAGGGCTGCCGGCGGTGACGGTCGAGGTGGGGATGCACTTCGTCGACGCGCGCACCTTCGGGCTGGCGCCGATCGGCGACCAGGTGATGGCGGTGCTGGCCAGGGCGCGCGCGCGGCTGCGGCCCAGCGTGCTGCGCTCCTGCATGGGCCTCTCGGTGGGCCCGCTGGCGCCGATGGACGAGCTGGAAAGGCTCCTGCACCGCGGGCTGGACGAGGTGCGGGTGGCCGCGGGGCTGGCCGGCGCGCACGTCTTCCTGGCCAGCAGCTTCCCGCTGGCGGCCGACCTCGACGCGGTGATGGATCCGCTGGTCCGCGCCGACGCCTTCTCGCGCCGCCGCGAGCTGTTGCAGCGGCAGTTGGTGCAGGGGCTGGTGATCACCCTGGACCTGGGCTCCGAGAAAGCGGCCCGCCTGGCGAAGGCGTCGCTCGCCCACCAGCTCCCGTTGCTCCTCGCGCTGTCCGGCAGCTCGCCCTTCTGGGCCGGGCGCGACACCGGGTACGCCTCGGCGCGGGTCGCGCTGCTGGATCTCGGCCTGCGCGGCGAAGTGCCCCCCACCGAGCGCGAGGGAGATCGCCCGCTGGCCCCCCGCGACCTCTGGTTCGACCTGCGCGCCGGCTCGAAGCCGTGGCTGCTGGAGGTGCGGATCTGCGACGTGCCCCACACCGTGGCCGAGGTGGTGACGCTGGCGGCGCTGGCCCAGCACCTGGCCGCCGACGCGCAGCGCTGGCCCGAGCAGCTGCCCCCGCCCTTTGCCACGTGGATGCACAACCGCCGCGAGGCGCTCCGCCTCGGCCTCGACGCCGTGCTGCAGGACGAGGTGGGTGGGCGCCGCTCGGTGCGGGCCCTGGCCGCCGAGCTGGCCACCTGGGCGCCGGCGCGGCTGCGCGCAGGCCTTCAGTTGATCCTCACCCTGGGCAACGGCGCGTCCCGGCAGCGGGCCTTCTACGAGTCGTCGGGGGCGCTCGAGGCGGTGGTGGCGGCGGTGGTGAGCGAGCAGGACACGTTCCACGAGATGGAGACACCGCCTCCCCTGCACTGAAGGACACCTCATTCGAGGCGGGAGCGCGTCGCGCCCTGCCCGCCACTTCGGCGCGTCCTCCCCCGCGCCGGACGTGGCGCCTCTCTCAACAAGCGTGGCAACTGGAGGTGACTTCCATGTGCTTGGGAACGACGGCTGGTTACGCGAAGGTGGTCGACTGCGGCGACGCGGCCTGCGTGGCGAAGAGCCTGGCCACCCTGGCCCGGTGCGCCCACGAGCTGGATCGACACCATGTGATCCGCCGCTACTGGCGACTCAAGGGATTCAACCCGCACGCCACGCCGAAGGAGCTCGCCCTCGTCCGGGGGGCGACGGCGCTGGCCTGACGCTTCGTGGCGGCGCCTTGAAACCCGCGCTGCCCGCCGCGCGCCGTCCGTCCCTCCCCCCGGGCGGCTGCGCGGCATCTTCTTGAAAGGGCCTCGCTCGTCGGAGGAGACCCGCCGCGTGCCGCCCTTCCACCCCCCACTGGGCGACACGCGGTTCCTTCGTGCCCTCGGGCAGGCGCGTTCTTCCGTTGCGTCAGGGACGCCGCGAGGGAATAACTCCTTCGCCATGGCCCAGATCGACACCTTCAAGACCCGCACCAAGCTCACCGTCGGCGGCGTGCCGTACGACGTCTTCTCGCTCAAGGCGCTGGGAAAGCAGTTCCCGTCCGTCGACAAGCTGCCCATCTCGCTCAAGGTGCTGCTGGAGAACCTGCTGCGCTTCGAGGACGGCCGGGTGGTGAAGAAGGAGCACGTCGAGGCGCTGATGAAGTGGAGCCCGAAGGCCGAGCCGGCCACGGAGATCTCCTTCACCCCGGCGCGCGTGCTGCTGCAGGACTTCACCGGCGTGCCGGTGGTGGTGGACCTGGCGGTGATGCGCGAGGCGCTGGCCGGCATGGGCGGCGACCCGCAGAAGGTGAACCCGCTGTGCCCGCTGGACCTGGTGATCGATCACTCGGTGATGATCGACAGGTTCGGCACGAAGACGGCGTTCCAGGACAACGTGAACATCGAGTTCGCGCGGAACACCGAGCGCTACGCCTTCCTCAAGTGGGGCCAGAAGGCGCTCAAGAACTTCCGCGCGGTGCCGCCGGGCACCGGCATCTGCCACCAGGTGAACCTGGAGTACCTGGCCCAGGGCGTCTTCAAGTCGGCCGACGGCGCGGCCTACCCGGACACGCTGGTGGGCACCGACTCGCACACCACGATGATCAACAGCCTGGGCGTGGTGGGCTGGGGCGTGGGCGGCATCGAGGCCGAGGCGGCCATGCTGGGCCAGCCGATCACCATGCTGATCCCCCAGGTGGTGGGCTTCAAGCTGACCGGCAAGCTGGCGCCGGGCGCGACGGCCACGGACCTGGTGCTGACCGTCACCCAGTTGCTCCGGAAGAAGGGCGTGGTGGGCAAGTTCGTCGAGTTCTTCGGCCCGGGCGTGTCCGCGCTGCCGCTCACCGACCGCGCCACGGTGGCAAACATGGCGCCCGAGTACGGGGCCACCATCGGCTTCTTTCCCATCGACGACGAGACGCTGAGCTACCTGCGCCTCACCGGCCGCTCGCCCGAGTCGGTGGCGCTGGTGGAGGCGTACTGCAAGGAGCAGGGCCTGTTCCACACCGCCTCCTCCCCCGAGCCCGTCTTCTCCGACACCATGGAGCTGGACCTGTCGACGGTGGAGCCCTGCCTGGCCGGCCCCGCCCGTCCGCAGGACCGCGTGCTGCTCAAGGACATGAAGGCGTCCTTCGGCAAGCACGTGAAGGACGTGCTCAAGGTGCAGGACGGCGACCCGAAGCTGGCCGCGAAGGGCGTCGTCACCCAGGGCGCGCAGAGCTACGAATTGACCAACGGCGCCGTCGTCATCGCCGCCATCACCTCGTGCACCAACACCTCCAACCCGTCGGTGCTGCTGGGCGCGGGGCTGCTGGCGAAGAAGGCGGTGGAGCTGGGCCTCGACACGAAGCCGTGGGTGAAGACGTCGCTGGCGCCCGGCAGCCAGGTGGTGACGGACTACCTCACCGAGGCCGGCTTGATGCCGTACCTCGAGGCGCTGGGCTTCCACGTGGCGGGCTACGGCTGCACCACCTGCATCGGGAACTCCGGGCCCTTGCCGAAGCCGGTGAGCGACGCGGTGGCCCAGAGCGGGCTGGCGGCGGCCGCGGTCATCTCGGGCAACCGCAACTTCGAGGGCCGCGTGCACCCGCAGGTGCGGATGAACTTCCTCGCCAGTCCCCCGCTGGTGGTGGCGTACGCGATCGCCGGCCACACCAACTGGGATCCAAACGGCGAGCCCATCGGCTTCGATCGCGGGGGCAAGGCGCTGTTCCTCGAGGACGTGTGGCCCACCAACGAAGAGATCTCCCTGGCGCTGAAGAACGTGAAGTCCGAG
>JADLDB010000149.1 GCA_020846875.1 Myxococcales bacterium
AGGCTGGGTTAGAAGCTGGCGCATGAGGTGCCGACACCACTGCTTCGCGCCGTTCTCCCTCGTCCTCGCGCTCTTCGGGTGCACCGCCGAGCACTCACACGTCCGCCACCGCTTCGACGACGCGGAGGCCTGGGCCAAGCGCTTCGAGGACCCCACGCGCGACAGTTGGCAGAAGCCCGAGCAGGTGGTCGCGGCGCTCAACCTGGCGCCGGGCGCGAAGGTGGCCGACATCGGCGCGGCGACTGGCTACTTCCCGGTGCGGCTGGCGAAGGCGGTGCCGCAGGGCCACGTGTACGGCGTGGACATCGAGTCGTCGATGGTGGAGTACCTGACGAAGCGCGCCGGCGCGGAAGGCCTCACCAACCTCACCGCGGTGCTGGGCGCCGTCGACGACGCGAAGATCCCCGAGGCGGTCGACCTCATCCTGATGGTCGACACCTACCACCACATCGACGAGCGCCCCGCGTACTTCGCGAAGCTGGCCGCGTCCCTGAGGCCGGGGGGTCGCATCGCCATCATCGACTTCCGCAAGGGCAGCGCGAAGGGGCCGGCGGACAGCGAGAAGGTGGCCGCGGGCACGGTGCTCAAGGAACTGGGCGAGGCGGGCTACCAGCCAGTGGGCGCCTTCGACTTCCTCCCCGAGCAGTTCTTCCTGGTGTTCGGCCGCGCACCCACTGGCGGCTCGTAGCGCCTGGGCTCACGCCCGAAGAGGTTGCCTCATCGAGAGCAACCCCACGGTCTCGGTCCTCGAGCGGCTCGTCTCTGGCCGCTGAGGTCGCTCAGTACGGGTTGCCGAAGCCCAGGATGGTGCCCATCGAGCGCTCGCGGCGCCACACGCCCTGCCGGCCCGTCTGCGGGTTCTCCGTATTCCCCTCGATGGTGGTGATGGTGCCGTTGGGGTTGACGCGCTCCACGATGCCGATGTGGTCGGCCACGCGGTCGCCGTTCCAGTCGAAGAGCACCAGGTCGCCGGGCTGCGGGTTGGACTTGCCTTTCCAGTCGCCGCGCCGCTTGAGCTCGTTCACCACCGACGGGCAGTACGGGTTGTTCATGGACAGGCCGGCCTTCCGCGACACCCAGCTGGTGAAGTCCGCGCAGTACGCCTCGGCGCCGCGCCCGAAGGCGTTGGGGTACTTGAGGACCGCGCCCCGGTTGCTGCCCGTCTCCAGCGTCCCGATTTCCCCGCGCGCGATGTCGAGGAGGCGGGTTCTCACGTCTCCGCCCGTCACCGGGCTCACCGGCCGCGGCGTCACCGGGCCTTCCAGCGCCTGCCAGGTAGAGGCGCTCACCACGCCGCCCGCGTCGAGGCCCTTCGCGCGCTGAAATTCCACCAGGGCGCGCCGCGTCTGCGGGCCGAACTGCCCGTCCACGTCCCCGGGCGTGAAGCCGTGGCGCAGCAACTGCCGCTGCAGCGTCTCCACGTGCGCGCCGAGGTCGCCTTCGCGCAGCGTCGGCTTGCCGGTGGGCGCGGGCGCTGGAGCGCTGGTTCGCCGCAGGGCCGCCCAGGTCTGCGGTCCCACCACTCCGTCCACCTCCAGGCCCTTCGCCTGCTGAAACCGCCGCACCGCCGCCTGCGTCATCGGCCCGAAGTCGCCGTCCACCGGGCCGGTGGGAATCCCCGCCGCCTGCAGCAGCCGCTGCAGCTCCGCCACCTTCGGCCCCATCGCGCCACGCCCGAGGACGGGCTCGCTGGAGGAAGGCCGCGCGGCGTTCGTCTGGTTGAGTCGTCTGAGTGCGGACGGCATTCTCGGCTCCTGAGCAAATCCCCTTGCTCCATTATCGAAGCCATAAAAGCCCAGTTTCTTCGAGGACTTGGCGTCAAGTCTCTGAACACGAAGTGGAGTCTGCGCACACCAGCGAGACGACGGAACGGACGGTTGGGCGGCGAGTTTGAAGAAGTGTGACCCGGCGGGCGCGAAACGGCCGCGCCCATTACAGTCGGCGGACTCTCATGGCGGACGAGCAAGTCGAAGAGGGGGCGGCGGTGGCGGAGCGCGACGGGGTGCCGCTGACGGAGGTGCCCGTCCTGCTCTTCGTGCGGGGGCTGTTCCTCTTGCTGGTGATGGTGGGCGTGGTGGTGGGCGCGCACGTCTACGTGGGCGAGCGGCTGTTGAGCGGGCTGAATGGCGAGGGGCGGGCGCTGGGCTGGGCGGCGCTGTGGACGGCGTTCGGCAGCATCTTCCTCGGCTTCCTCGGGGGCCGGTTGTTGCCGCGCGGCGCGGCGCGCGTCTTTCAGTGGGTGGGCTTCGTGTGGATGGGCGCCTTCGGGCTGCTGCTCGTCTCTCTGGCGGTGACGGACGTGGGGCTGTGGGTGGCCTCGCAGGTGACGGTGGTGAGCGACAGGTGGCGCGAGGCGAGGGCGCTGGGAGTGTTGACGGTGGTGGGCCCGGCGCTGGCCTGGGGCTTCTTGGTGGCGCGGCGCCCCAAAGTGAAGCGGCTGGAGGTGCCCATCGCCGGGCTGCACCCGTCGCTGGACGGCTTCAAGCTGGTGCAGTTGTCCGACGTGCACATCGGCGAGACGCTGGACCAGCGCTTCGCGCGAGCCGTCGTGGCGCAGGTGAACGCGCTGTCGCCCGACGCGGTGGTGATTACCGGCGACCTGGTGGACGGCTCGGTGGCGAAGCTGCGCGGGGAAGTGGAGCCCTTCGCGCGCCTCGAGTCGAAGCACGGCGTCTTCTACGTGACGGGCAACCATGAGTACTACCACGGGGCCGCGGCGTGGGAGGCGGAGGGGAAGCGGCTGGGCTTCACCGTGCTGCACAACGAGCACCGCGTGCTGGGTGAGGGCGAGGCGCGGCTGGTCGTCGGCGGCGTCACCGACGTGGAGGGCGCGCGCTTCTCGGAAGACCACGCCCCGCGCGTCGACCTGGCCTTCGCGCAGGCGCCTGTGGGCGCGCCGCGGATTCTGTTGTCACACCAGCCGCGCTTCGCGAAGCGGGCGGCGGGACACCAGGTGGCGCTGATGCTGTCGGGCCACACGCACGGCGGGCAGATCTTCCCCTTCATGTTCTTCGTGAGGCTGCAGCAGCCCGTCATCAGCGGCTTCAGGGTGCTGGCCGGCGTGCCCACCTACACCAGCAACGGCACCGGCTACTGGGGGCCGCCGTTCCGCCTGGGGCCGCGGGGCGAAATCACCGAAGTCGTCCTGCGCGTCGGCGCCGGGAGTGTCACCCGCGAGTGACCGGGCGAGGGCCTCGCGCTTGCGAAGGGGCGCGCGCTCCGCGATGACCGTCGGCGAACGAGGAGGCCGGCGGCGGGGAAACCGTCGGCCACGAGATGGGGCTGCCGGGAACTTCTCCCCCCGGCGGTCCCTCTTTTTTTGAAGCGCCTTCCGGTAGGGAGGCAGTGCGATGATCTCCTCCCGACACCTCCTTGGGCTGCGTGCCTCGATCTCCGTGCCCGCCGCGGCCCAGGTGCCCGTCTACCAACCAGCCTTTCGTTCCGCTCTCAGGTGGCACCACGTCCTCGGCCGCGGCGCTCGACGTTCTCCTCCGGTTGGACGCCGTCTGGGCCCGCCGGGGTGCAGCGCGATGTCGCACGTCCTGACGGGAGCAGCAGCCACGAAGAGTTCGACACGCTGGGGCGGCTCGGTCTTCTTCGCAGGGCGACACCGGGTGTCACGACGCTGTACGAGTCCACGACGCTGCCAACACGTCCGGCGTCTCGACGCACACGCTGGCGGCCACGCAGGTGAACGCGCTGGCGTCGTCGGTGGGCGCCGCCAGTTGGGCGTACACGCGCGAGGCGGCGGTGGGCAGCCCCCTGTCGATTGCGCGCAGCAACGGGAGCGCCCCGGCGCGCTTCACGGCGCCTCCGCGCACGGCGGGCTACCAGCTGCCGTCCTGCGAGGTGGCGGGCGCGGGCAGCCGGACAGACGGTGACGCACGACGACGCGGGCCGGATGACGGGCGACGCGGCGCTCTCCTTCACCTGGGACGCCTTCTCGTCGCTGGCGGCGGTGAAGACGTCGGGCTCGCTGACGGAGGCCCTGCAGTACCACGGCCTGGGCCGGCTGGTGGCGCGGTACGACGGCGCTGGCGCGCTGAAGGACGAGTACATCTGGGACGGCGACCAGATGGTGGCCTGTCGGTCGCGGACGAACCTCCGCGGAGGTGCAAGGGCCATGGCTGCGGCAGGAGTGGCCCGCGCACTGTAGCCCCACGCGCCGGGCGCCAGCCAGCCGGCCTTCCGGAGGGCGCCCACCCGGCCGAATTCTGACGGTCCCCTCGCGCTCACCTCCGAGGTCAGTTCCGTCGCGAACCGCTCCCGTCTTGCGACCGAACCCCAGCCTTCAACAGGTACGGGCTGTCCATCTACCCGCCGCGCTACCGGCTGACGCTCTCGGGCGTGGCGGATCCGCAGCACCCGGGCGACGAGGTGACGGGCGCGTTGGCGGTCAGCCCGTCGGGGCCGGTGCAGTACCAGGTGGTGAGCGGGGCGAGCTTCACCTTCGGGTGGGTCGAGCGCGTCGGTCTCAGTTGGCGGGGCCTCGCGCCAGCCCGGGATTGCAGGCGCCGAGGCCTCGAAGCACACTGTTCGCCATGTCGCGCACAGCAGACGATCGGGTGCGCCCGACGCTCGAAGACGTGGACGTCGATCTCCTCGACTACCTCCAGTCGTTGACTCCGGCGCAGCGGATGGAGCGCCACGAGGCGGCGCTCGAGCTGGTGCGTGCCCTCCGAAAGGCCTCTCGCGAACACTATGGCTTCGACCCTCGAGCTGTTGCGGCGGCTGTCGACACAGAAGGTTGATTTCGTCCTCGTCGGCGGGATGGCGGCGATCGCGCACGGCAGCGCCGCGGTCACCGAGGACGTGGACGTGTGCATCCGATTCGACGAAGCGACCCTGAGCGGCATCTTCCGTGCGTTGGCCGGAACGAATCCCCGGCAACGCATGCACCCGGCGCGACCTCCGCTGGGCGATGAGCCACGTGCGTTTGTCGGCAACAAGAACCTCTACGTGGTGACGGACGAAGGCGTCATCGACCTTCTCGGCGAGATCGTCGCGGTCGGTGGCTACGACGCCGTGGCCGCGACCGCTTTGTCGCTCGATCTGGGTGGCTTCCAGTGTCGCGTGGTCGGGCTCAAGGAGCTCATCGCGTGCAAGCGCGCGCTCGGGCGGCCGAAGGACCTCCGCGTTGCGCAGGAGCTTGAGGAGGTCCTGTCGCGCACCGGAGGTCGGTAGCGCTTCACGGCGCCTCCGCGCACGGCGGGCTACCAGCTGCCGTCCTACGAGGTGGCGGGCGCGGGCAGCCGGGCGGTGACGCACGGCGACGCGGACCGGATGACGGGCGACGCGGCGCTCTCCTTCACCTGGGACGCCTTCTCGTCGCTGGCGGCGGTGAAGACGTCGGGCTCGCTGGTGGGGCTGTTCGCCGGCGTCGGGCTGTTCATCGTCCTCGGCACCCCACGCGGCGCGAAGGCCGCCCCCCGGGCTCGAGGCCGACGGGCACTTTCGCGGCCCCCCCTCCTTGACGCCCGGCCCCGGCACGGCCGACGCTCCGCGACCGTTTCGGGGAGTCCTTCCGCATGCAGCCCATCACCGAAGAGACGTACCTGCCGGAGGGCGCGCTGGACGGCGCCGCCGCCCGCCCGCGCCCTGGCCTCGTCACCGCCGCAGGCCGGGAGCTGTGGCGCCAGTTGCCGGCGTGGATGTTCCTCGTCTACGCGGCGCTGCTGCTCAACACCGAGCTGACCAACTTCCACCCGGCGCGGAGCGACCTCGCGCACACCGTCGTCTTCCCCCTGGCCGTCTTCGTCCTCTTCCAGGGGGTGCGGGCTTCCTTCGGCCGGGCGTCGCGGCGGCTGTTGGTGGTGAGCCTGGCGCTGGCCTTCGGGCTGCCGCTGCTCATCCTCGCCACGCACCGGCCCTCGCCGCTGGACGTCTCGCAGCTCCTGCGCATCTACGAGTGGTCGAACTTCCTCTGGGCCGGGCTGCTCCTCGCGCACGCCTGGGCGCACCGGCGCTCGCACGTGGCGCTCTTCTTCGGGGTGGCCTTCCTCTACGGGGCGGCCCTGGAGAACGGGGGCATCCTGCTGGGCTTCTTCCATGAGACGAACCTCACCGACACGGTGGTGCGGCCCTTCGTGGCGCCCTTCGCCACCATGGTGGGCTGGAGCGTGGTGCTGCTGATGGCCACCTTCGTGGTGTGGGAGCTGCGCCGGCGCCTGCCCTGGCTGCGGAGGTCGGCCGCCGTCTCGGCGCTGGCGGTGGGCAGCTTCGCCACGCTGCTCGACCTGCAGATTGACCCCATCGCCACCGCGGCGGGCTGCTGGGTGTGGCACGAGTCGCTGCCTGGCTGGTTCCACGGCGTGCCGCTGGTGAACTTCATCGCCTGGATGTGCGCGCTGGTGCCCTTCGCGTACGTGATGTTCCGCGTGCAGGAGCGCCGGAAGCTGGAGGACGGCGCCGCGTGGGACAAGG